>CAZVUM010000001.1:0-61698 GCA_964629575.1 uncultured Acidimicrobiales bacterium
ATCTTGTGGAGGTGGCGGGAATCGAACCCGCGTCCTTCAACGTTTCGATGAGTCTTCTCCGAGCGCAGTCGCTGAGCGAATTGTCGGGCGGAGGTCGGACAGCGACATCCTGGTTCCGCCGTAGCCGGCTGAGTGTCCTCGGTGCCACACCGGCAGGGGCACCGAGCAAGTCCCGCAAATGAGGGCCACACCACCCGCGGGACTGGGGCGATGCGGCCGCTACTCACTGTCTGATTTCTCAGGCAGCGAGCGCCATGTCATCAGTGTTGATGTTGGCGTTTGTGAGTGTTCCGGCTCTTTAACGTGGCTCCGGAGACCACGGCTCGCTTCTCTCATGTCAACCGTCAAAGTCGAAACCGATCACCCCCTAGGTGAATGTCTCACTGTATCGACCCCTCGTGACGGTTCCCTTGGGAAATCAGCGGTTGCGGTACGCCATCGCCCGGCGGGCCTCGCGGTCGCTCTCCCGCTTGCGGATGGCCTGCCGCTTGTCGTATTGCCTGCGCCCGCGGGCGAGGGCGAGCTCCAGCTTCGCTCGGCCCTCTCGGAAATAGACCGACAGGGGGATCAGCTGGAGAGGCTCTTGTTCGGTCTTCGCTCGCAACCGCTCGATCTCGGGGCGGTGCAGGAGAAGCTTGCGGGGACGGTCGACGATGTGCCCGTTGTGTGCCGACGAGTGGCCCCAGGGCGCGATGCGCAGCCCCATGATCCACATCTCGTTGCTGCGTACGCGGGCGTACGCGTCGCCGAGCTGGACTCCGCCGTCGCGCAGCGATTTGACCTCGCTGCCCTTTAGAACGAGTCCGCATTCGTAGGTGTCGAGGATGTCGTAGTTGGCCCGCGCGCGACGGTTGGACGCCACGGTCTGCCTGTCCGACGGTCCCTTCTGCACCACCCCGAGGAGGCTACCGCCGGTGCGGAGATTTCTTGATCGGTGGCGACCTCGGGCGGTGCGTCCACTTGCGACGAGCGCATCGGGTTCGTCGGGAGCCTTGTGCATCCGGGCGGCGTGTCCACGAGCGAGGAGCCCGAAGGGCGACGAGCCGTGGCGACAACACAGCCGTGGCGACAACACCGAAATATTGATCGGAGTGGTCGGGTTTGAGTCGATAGACCTACAATGCCGATTGGATTGGTCGGCAATCCCGCCCTGACACCTGGAGCACCCGATGGCCATCAGCGTTCGACTTCCCACGGTCCTACGACCGCACGCCAACGGTGAGGCGCGTGTCGAGGCGAGCGGTGGCACCGTGGCCGAGGTGGTCGACGACCTCGTCGGCCGTTTCCCCGGAGTCAAGCCGAACCTGCTCGCCGACGACGGCAGCCTTCACCGCTTCGTGAACGTCTACGTCAACGACGAGGACGTTCGCTACCTCGACAAGATGGCGACCGCGGTCGCCGACGGTGACGAGCTGTCGATTCTTCCCGCGGTCGCCGGAGGCTGACGGTGGCCGTGTACGGGTCGATCGCGGAGCTGATCGGGAACACCCCTGTTCTCGACGTCAGCCAGCTGAGCCCCAACCCTGATGTGCGCCTTTTCGCCAAGCTCGAAGGGCACAACCCCGGCGGGTCGGTGAAGGACCGCATCGCCCGGGCGATGATCGACGCCGCCGAGGCCGACGGCTCTCTCCGGCCGGGCCAGACGATCATCGAGCCGTCGTCGGGCAACACCGGAATCGCGCTCGCGATGCTCGCCCGCCAGCGCGGCTACCAGATCAAGATCGTTCTTCCGGAGAACGTTTCGATCGAGCGGCGCCAGCTTCTCGAGGTGTTCGGCGCGGAGATCATTCTCACCCCGGGCGCTGAGGGTTCGAACGGCGCAGTGCGGCGGGCGCAGGACATCTCGGCTGAGAACCCCGACTGGGCCTTCCTCTACCAGTACGGCAACGAGGCGAACCCGCAGGCCCACTACGACACGACCGGGCCCGAGATCCTCGCCGACGTGCCGGACATCACCCACTTCGTCGCGGGTCTCGGCACCAGCGGCACCCTCCTCGGGGTGGGGTCGTACCTCAAAGACCACGACCCCTCGATCGAGGTGTGGGCGGTCGAACCTCCAGCGGGGGAGCAGGTCGAAGGGCTTCGCAGCCTCGACGACGGCTACGTTCCCCCGATTTTCGACAAGTGGGGTGGCGCGGACCTTCTCGACCGCAAGATGATCGTTCGTCCGCGCGAGTCGATCGAAGCAGCTCGCCTGCTCGTGTCCAGGGCCGGCGTCTTCGCCGGCCTGTCAGCTGGCGCAGCCCTTGCCGGTGCCCGAAAGGCTGCGTCCCGCATCGAGCAGGGCGTGATCGTTTTCGTGATCAGCGACTACGGGTGGAAATACCTCAGCACCGGCGCCTGGACCGACGACCTCGACGAAGCTGCTGCGCGCGCGAACGAGGTCATCTACTTCTGACCCCGACTCGGGTGCGCGGGCTCGACCGCGTACCGTTGGCGCCATGGCTCCTCCCCGAGTGGGTATCCGGCTGACCCGGGCAGTTTTCATCGCTGGCGCGTTCGCCCTCGCTGCGTGCGGTGGCGGGAGCTCGGAGTCCTCGACGTCGAGCAGCTCGACCATCGTCTTCGTGCCGGCCCCCAGCACGTCCCCGGCCGGCGAGACCACGACGTCCCTCGAGTCCACCACGAGCACCACAGCACCGTCCACGTCCACGACCTCGGCGTCGACGACGACGCCCGCACCGCCAGACGAGCGGCCGGACGGGCTCGTGCTCCTCGGGGACGGTCTCGGACCCCTTGCGTTCGGAGCATCCCCCGAAACGGCGATCGAGTTCCTGACCGCGGCACTCGGGCAGCCGATGGCCGACAGCGGTTGGACGGATCCCTTCAGCGTCTATGGCACCTGCCCGGGGACCATCGTCCGAGGGGTCGAATGGCCGGGCTTTCTCGCTCTCTTCGGTGATGCCGAGGACGGCTACGCCGACGGCGAGCGCCACTTCATGGCGTGGACTGTCGGCTGGTTCGGACCGGATCCCTTCGGCATGCAAACCCCCGCAGGTGCGGGCATCGGTACCGGACGCGACCGAGTGGCCGAGTTGTACCTGGCGGCGGTCTTCCACCCGGCGGACGGACCGTTCCCGCCGTCCGTCGTGATCTCGACGGATCGCGGCGATGTCTTCGGTTCGTTCGACGAGGATGGGTCAGCGCTCGTCAGCCTCTCCGCCGGTACCGCCTGCGGAGAGTGACGCCTCGTCGCCTGCCGGGCGCCGCCGCGGTGTCGCGCCCGCCCGTTGAACGACGCCCGCGCGCCTGCTGAGGATCTCGTTGACCTCGGCCCCCACGAGGAGGGTCAGGCTCATCAGATACACCAGCGTGAAGGCGGCGAGCGCGGCGCCGGTGACGCCGAGCACGCCATTCGTCGACGACGCTGCCCGCACGTAGAGCGCGAACCCAAAGACGAGAACGAGCCACGTGATCGCCGTGAAGACCGCCCCGGGCACGTCGTAGCGCCAAGGCGTGCGATGGTTGGGTCCGAAGTGAAACAGGATCGAGGCCCAGGCGATCATCAACGCCAGCAGCGCCGGCTGGATCGACTGCTGGATCAGCCAGTGCGATGGCAGGTCGGGCCACAGGCCGTAGCGCAACCAGCTGGCGAATCCGGCGAGGGCCACCGTGGACAGGCCCATCCCGAGGGCGCTCACCCGCAGCCACCACCAACGTCGGCGTTCCTCGATGTCGTACGCCTCGTCGAGAGCCCGGATCAGCCCGCCGAAACCGCGGGACAGCGCCCACAGGGCGATCACGAAGCTGATGGTCGCGACGCCGGCGTTCGATTGATCGAAGAGTTCTTCGACGGCCGTCGTGATCGGCCCGGCATCGTCTCCGAAGGTGTCGGCCACCCAGTCGAGAACCGATTGGCGGGTGTCGGTGGCCGATGTCGTTCCCGCGAATCGTTCGAGCGAACCGAGAGAGGCCACGAAGGCGAGGACCCCTGCGGGCAGCATGAGCAGGGTGAAGAACGACACCGACGCCGCGAGATCCGGAAGGCGATCCTCCGCCATCTCCCTTCGGAGCTCCGATGTGAAGTCCCGCAGCCACCGGAGAGGGCGGCGCAGCGGAGCCGGGAGACGATCGAGCACCGCCCGAGCGTGCCATACGGCATAGCGTTTCCGGTGCCGGCTCGGCGGTGACCGCACCTACCATGGGGCGTCGTGACGCGGCCCGTGGCGATGTTCGACAGCGGTTTCGGTGGGCTCACCGTCGCTCGCGCCACGATCGATCTCTGCCCGGACCAGGACCTCGTCTACTTCGGCGACGCAGCGCGGTATCCCTACGGCACCAAGAGTTCGCAAGAGGTTCGCGATCACAGCCTGCAGATCGCTGCGCATCTGCGCGACAACTACGACATGAAGATGTTGGTGGTCGCGTGCAACACCGCGGCCGCGGTCGCGCTCGCCGAGCTGCGAGACATGCTCGACATCCCCGTCGTCGCAGTCATCGAACCCGGCGTGCGAGCCGCAGCGGCGGTCACTCGTTCGGGTCGGGTCGGTGTGATCGGAACCGTCGGCACTGTTGCATCCCGCGCCTACGAGCGGGCGGGTATGGAGCTGGCGCCGACCGCCGAGTGGGCGGTCGCCGCATGCCCCGGCTTCGTCGAGTTCGTCGAGCGAGGGGAGCTCGAGGGTCCCCAGGTGCGGCTGCTGGCCGAACGGTTGCTTGCGCCGATCCGTGAGGCAGGAGTCGACACGCTCCTGTTGGGGTGCACGCACTATCCCTATCTCGCACGGACGATCTCAGAGGTCATGGGGCGCGATGTGGTGCTCGTGTCGTCGGCGGACGAGACGGCCTTCGAGATCAGAGATCTCCTGATCGAGGACCGATCTCCAGGCCGGAGCGGCAGGCACACCTTTGTATCCTCCGGCGACGCCAATGCCTTCGAGCGCGTCGGGCGTCAGCTCTTCGGCCGCGAGTTGCTCGGGGCGGAGGAGCATCGATGGGAGACCTCGTGAGCGCGAAAGACGAGTTCTCCGTCACCGTATTGGGATGCTCGGGGAGCTATGCCGGCGCCGGTGAAGCGTGCAGTGGCTACCTCGTGCGGACGGCGGCCACCACCATCTGGGTCGACTGCGGGCCGGGAACGCTGGCGACGCTGCAGGAGCATGTTTCGCTGCGAGATCTCGACGCCATCCTCGTGTCCCACCACCACCCCGATCACTGCGCGGAGCTTCCGGTCGTCTACAACGCGGCCAAGTACTACGAAGGCGTCGAGGAGTTGCGGGTCGTGGCAACCGCCGGGGTGCGCGAGGTCACCGACGTCTTCCACCCCGACGGTGACAGCGGGGACCTGTTCATGTGGGACATCGTGCGCGACGGATCGAGCGTCACGGTGGGCGATGTGGCGGTGAGCTTCAGCCGCACCGATCATCCCGTGGAGACGCTGGCCATGCGGTTCGAACACGACGGCCGATCGATCGCCTACACGTCGGACACCGGCCGGGGATGGTCGCTCGCCGAGCTCGGTGGCGCGCCGGACATCGTGGTGGGGGAGGGAACCCTCATCGAGGCCACCGACCATCCCGACGTCCCCCACGTCACATGCCGGTGGCTGGCCGAAGAAGCCAACGCCGTCGGCGCAGGCACGCTCGTCATCACCCACTGCCCTCCCGGCTCCGATCGCCAGGTTCACCTCGCAGAAGCCGCCGAGACCTTCGACGGGCAGGTCCACCTCGCCGCGACCGGTGCCCGTTTCGCGACCTGACCCTCAACCAGGAGAACCATGCGACCAGACGGCCGTACCCCCGATCAGCTACGCCCCATCAGCTTCGAGCGAGGCTTCACGGACCAGACACCAGGGTCGGTGCTCGTGAGCTTCGGGAGGACGAGGGTGTTGTGCACCGTTTCGATCGACGACGACGTGCCGCGGTGGATGCGCGGCAACGGGGAGGGCTGGGTCACGGCCGAGTACTCGATGCTCCCGGGCTCGAGCCACGAACGCGTGGGCCGCGAATCCAAGAAGGGAAAGCAGAAGGGCCGCACCCTGGAGATCGAGCGCCTCATCGGCCGTGCCCTTCGAGCGGTCTGTGACATGAAAGCGCTCGGCGAGCGCGAGGTCACCGTCGACTGCGACGTGCTGCAGGCCGACGGCGGCACCCGCACAGCCTCCATCTGCGGTGGATATGTCGCTCTGCACGACGCCTGCTCCCGTCTGCTGGCCGACGGCGTCATCGACTCGCATCCCCTGACGGATCACTGCGCGGCGATCTCCGTCGGCATCATCGGCGACACGCCGATGCTCGACCTCCCCTACGTCGAGGACTCGACCGCTGAGGTCGACATGAACGTGGTGATGACCGGAGCCGGTCGCTTCGTCGAAGTGCAGGGCACCGCCGAGGGCGACCCCTTCGACCGCAGCCAGCTGGACGAACTGCTGGCCCTGGCGGAGAAGGGCATCTCTGAGATCGTCGACCTTCAGAAGGCGGCACTCGACGCACCGCTTCGGTGAGGGTGGTGATGGGGTCGGCGAACCCCGACAAGGTGGCCGAGATGGCGGAGCTGCTCGACGGGTTCGACGTGCTCCCACGTCCTGTCGGTCTCGGTGAGGTTGTCGAGGACGCCGACACCCTCGAGGGGAACGCCCGGCTGAAGGCCCGCGCCGTCTGCGCCGCGGCGGGCCAAGCCGCGGTCGCCGACGACACCGGCCTCGAGGTCGACGCGCTCGGCGGAGCACCCGGCGTGCGTTCGGCTCGCTACGCGGGTGACGACGCCACCTACGACGACAACGTCGACAGGCTCCTCGACGCGCTCGAGGGGGTTCCCGCCGACGAGCGCACCGCTCGCTTCAGGACGGTGGTGATCCTGGCGTGGCCGGATGGTCGTGAGGTCGTGGTGGAGGGAGCGGTCGAGGGGCGCATCGGGTTCGAGCGGCGCGGAACCAACGGCTTTGGCTACGACCCGGTGTTCTGTCCCGACGAGGCGCCCGGTGAGACGTTCGCAACGATGTCCTCTGAGGCCAAGCACGCAATCAGTCACCGGGGACGTTCGCTGCGCGCACTCCGCGCCGCCCTCGACGCATAGGTCGTCAAATATCAAATAGGTTCCAGGAGCGCTCCTGGAACCTATTTGGCTTATTTGGCTGAACTGCGGCGGCTACCAGTGACGGAGATCGATGTCCCACTGGCCCACGACCTCGCCGTTGCGAACCAGGTGGAGCACCGGGTGCTTGGCGATGGTCGGGTCGATGTGAGCTGGAACGAGGGTCACCCGGGCCCCCGTGCGTAGGTCGCCGTGGGGCCTGAGGTTGGTGTGCTCGTCCGAGCAGAACATGACCTCGCCGTCCGGCGACGAGGGGTTGCCGTGATCCATTCCCTGCGCCTTGAGTCCTGCGTCGCAGACCACCCACTTCGGCGCGACCGACACGACTGAGGCCTGGAGAAAGAGGCCCTGGCGGAAGGGCAGATCCTCCTGCTTCTGGTAGGCGGTGTCCATCAGGACGTATGACCCCGCCTGGATCTCGTTGAGGTGCGTGTTGATCGCGTGCGTGCCGGTTCCGCCTCCGGTGACGAGCTCGCCGCCCACCGCCTCGTGCGCTCGCGTCAGCCGCTCCATCGCACCTTCGACGAGGTCGCGGCGCTCATCGATGTCGGGCACGCCCATCGCGTGGCCCTCATAGCCCATCACTCCCCGTACGGTCATGCCGGCGGCCCGAGCGCGGTCGGCGAGCGGGCCTGCGTCCTCGACATCGCACCCGCAGCGGAAGCCCACCCGGATGTCGACCACGACCTCTCCGATGCCGGCGGCGGCAGCGGCGTCGACGGTTTCGGGGCTGTCGACCGCAACGGTGACCCGTCCTTCGCACTCGGCCATCGCGCGGAGGCGGCCCGGGTCGACGATCTCGTTGGCGAGCAGGAGGTCGTCCCCGAGGCCCGCCGCTGCGAGGCCTAGAACCTCCTTCGCCGTTGCACAGGTGAATCCCGTGTGGCCGAGCTCGGCCTGCCGGCGGGCCAACTCGGTCATCTTGTGGGCCTTCACGTGCGGCCTCAGTCGGGTACCTGGAATCCGTTCGGCCATCGTCTCGAGGTTGAAGTCGAGGGCGTCGAGATCAGCCCACAGCGCCGGCGTCGGAAGCTCGTCCACGTGCATGGCAGGAGCATATGGCTCAGGTGCTCCACCGCCCGGCCGACGTCACCTCCACACCGCCGAAAGGCCGCATCCGGTCGCGTCGGATCGGAATCGCGAAGGAGTACCCTCCTCACCATGTCCTCGACCCCCCACGCATCGCCGTCGATCACCGGACTCAACCCGGGGATGCCGACTGGCCCCGCCGAGATCTACAACCGTCTCCTCAACGACCGCATCGTCTTTCTCGGCTCTGAGGTGGACGACGAGATTGCGAACATCCTGTGTGCGCAGATGCTCTTTCTCGAGGGCCAGGACCGGGAGAAGGACATCTGGCTGTACATCAACAGCCCAGGTGGTTCCGTCACGGCCGGCATGGCGATCTACGACACGATGCAGTTCGTGGGCTGCGACGTGGCGACGGTCTGCATGGGCCTCGGTGCGTCGATGGGGCAGTTCCTTCTCACCGCAGGTGCCGAGGGCAAGCGCTACTGCCTGCCGCACGCTCGGGTGATGATGCACCAGCCGCTGGGCGGGGTGCGTGGCCAGGCCAGCGACATCGCGATCCAGGCCGAGCAGATGGCCTACATCAAGCGTCTGCTGGCCGAGCGCATCGCGTTCCACAGCGGCCAAGACGTCGACCAGATCCAGGCCGACTCGGAGCGCGACCGCTGGTTCACGGCCGAGGAAGCCAAGTCCTATGGTCTCTGCGACCACGTGATCGTCAAGCGCGGCGAGATCATCTGATACCTGCCACGGCTCTTCGCCGCTCCGGCGGCGGCCCTGGCGAGCCTCTGCCTGCGCAACTCCTCGCGCGTGGATCGGCGCGTCGAGCGGCTCACGACTTCGTCGAGTCGCCGGTTGGGCTACCCCAGAGAGTTCTCTAGCCGGGGCGGGGCGCGCAGTTCTGGGCCACATAGGCGTTGTACCGCTCCAGGGCCTGGGGCAGATCGTCCTCGAACTGTTGCTGCGCGGCGAGAATGGCCGCCGCCCGCTCGAAGGGATCCCGCGGGTCGGTGTCGTTCACCGCGTCGGAGAGCGCTCGCGTGAGGCCGGCGAGTACTTCGGCGCTCGGCCTTACCGCCTCTGGCGATGCCTCGACCACGTCGTCGAACTGGTCCGCCGTTCGCGCCAGACCCGACCGCACCGCTGGATCGTCGGCCGAGGACGCCTCGAAGTTGACGAGGTCGGTCTCGAGCAGCTGGGCCACTTCACGGCAGAAGCGCTCCACCGAGGGCCCGTCGGCGCTGCATGCCGAGCACCACATGGTCGCCGCCACGGCGGACGCAGCGATCCGACGGAGACGGGTCACCCGGCGGCGGCTTCTTCTGCCAATCGGCGAAGATCCGACACGCCGTACTCCAGACCCTGGTCGTACTTGTAGAGCGCGCTCCCCGAGACGAGAACGTTGGCTCCTGCAGCGGCGGCGCCGGTGATCGTGGACGCGGAGATCCCACCGTCGACCTCGATGTCGACATCGTGGCCGCTGGCGTGGATCATCTCCTTCAGCGCCCGCACCTTCGGCTCCATGGTTTCGATGTAGGCCTGGCCGCCGAAACCGGGGTTCACGGTCATCACCAAGACCATGTCGAGAAGATCGAGCACATGCGCGACGGTATCGAGTGGGGTCGACGGGTTGAGCGCGGCAGCCGACTGACATCCCAGGTCCCGGATCCGTCCCAGGGTTCGGTGGAGGTGCGGCGTCGTTTCGACATGGACGATCGCCATCTGGCACCCCGCCTCCACGTAGGTGTGCAGGAGCTCGTCGGGGTTGGCGACCATCAGGTGGGCTTCGAACATCACGTCCACATGCGCTCGGCATGCGGCGATCACGTCGGGACCGAAGGTGAGGTTGGGGACGAAGTTGCCGTCCATTACGTCCCACTGGATGCGGTCGACGCCCGCTTTCTCCAGCGCCACGCACTCCTCCCCCAACCTGGAGAAGTCCGCGGGAAGCACGGAGGGGACGATCTCGATCGGTCGCGCGTCGATGGGGGAGGGCATGAATGCCGACCGTAGCCTGGAGCCGTGACCGCGACGGAACGGGTGACCATTCATGACCTGGCGGTCGGCGGCGACGGCGTCGGCCGCCTCGACGATGGCCGCGTGGTGTTCGTCCCGGGCGCGGTGCTCGACGATGAGCTCGACGTAGAGCTCACCGAAGAGAAGGACCGTTTTGCACGCGGCCGAATCGCCGAGATCGTCACCCCGGGGACGGGTCGGCGCGAGGCGCCGTGCCCGCACGTCGCGCGGGGTTGTGGTGGGTGCGACTGGCAGCATCTCGACGAGGACGCCCAGGCTGAAGGAAAGATGGCTCTGGTGGAGTCCGCGCTCCGCAAGCTGGGGGGCATCGAGGTGCCCGAGGTGCGCTACGTGGCCGGGCCCGAGCAGATCAACTACCGAACGACGATCCGTGTTGCGGTTGAGGACGGCCGCCCTGCCTATCGGGCCCGCTCCTCCAATGACCTCGTGGTTGTCGACGATTGCCTCGTCGCCCATCCCTTCATGGACGACATCCTCGCCGAGGGCTGGTTCGGTGAGGCGAGCGAGGTCACCATCCGGGTCGGCGCACGCACGGGGGACCGTCTCGTGATGGGCGAACCGCGGGCCGAGGGCTTTCGGGTTCCCGGCGCTGCAATGGTGATCGGGCGCAACCGAGCTCGAAAGGGAGCCGAGGCGTACATCACCGAGGAAGCAGCCGGAGTGGAGTGGCGGATCTCCGCCCGTTCGTTCTTCCAGAGCTCGCCCGAAGGCGCGGAGATGCTCGTCGCCCTCGCGGCTGAATGGCTCGAGATCCAAGATGCAGGCGAGGTCGCTCTGCTCGACCTCTACGCGGGGGTGGGACTGTTCTCCGGAACCGTCGGCGACTGGTTCGACAAGGTCACCGCGATCGAATCGTCCGCGTCAGCCGTGGCAGACGCGCAACACAACCTCGGCGCCCACGTCACGATCGTCCGGTCCAACGTGGAGAACTGGGTCCCCGAGCTGGCAGATGTCGTGATCGCCGATCCACCAAGGGCGGGGCTGAAGAAACAGGGGGTCGACATCGTCGCCGGTACCGAAGCGCCGCATGTCCTGCTGGTGTCGTGCGACGCAGGAGCCCTCGGCCGTGATGCCGGACTGCTGCACACGGCCGGCTACCGGCTCGACCAGGTCGACGTTCTCGACATGTTCCCCCAGACCAGCCACGTCGAGGTGGTGAGCGGGTGGGTGAAGGGCTAAGAAAGGGCCGTCCACCTGCATAGACGCGGATCTGGTGCGTTCGGGTAGGTCAGCCGAGATCAGCAGGAATCAGCGGATGGCGCGGGTTTCCCCTGGCGCTCCCAATGCTGGGTTGCGCGGTTGAGCCACTGGGGTGCACCGGTCGTCGTCGACGTCGAGCCTCTGGTTCCCCAGATCAGCTGCCTTGACCTTCCAGTCGGCTGGAACGTCTATAACGACAGTATGTCGGAGGCGACTCGCCATGATCACTCGGGCCACGATGATCGTGGGCATGCTGGTCACGATCCGGAGATCTTCCGACGTCTGTTCTGGAAGAACCTGGTTCTTGCCGTCCCGGTGCTGATGTTCTCAGACCAGATTCAAGACTGGTTCGGCTACGAGATCGGCGCGAACTGGTTGGGTGCGATTCCGCCGATCGTGGGCACGATCATCTACCTGTGGGGCGGCAACCCCTTCTTGGCCGGTGGGCTTGCGGAGCTGCGGAGTCGACGGCCGGGAATGATGATGCTGATCGGGCTGGCGATCACCGTCGCCTACTGGTCTTCGCTCGCTTCGTCGGTGGGCTGGGGTGACCTCGACTTCTGGTGGGAGCTGGCCGCGCTGATCGTCGTGATGCTCTTCGGCCACTGGCAGGAGATGAAGGCAATCGGCCAGGCCCAGGGAGCGCTTTCGGCGCTCGCAGAGCTCTTACCGGACCAGGCCGAGCGCTTCAGCGGCGACACCATCGAGAGTGTCACCGTCGACCAGCTCGATCTCGGGGACACCGTCCTCGTGCGGCCAGGAGGTCGGGTTCCTGTCGACGGCGTTGTGGTCGACGGCAGGGCGGCCTTCGACGAGTCGATGATCACCGGCGAGTCCCGCCCGGTCGCTCGCCACGCTGGCAGCCGCGTGGTGGCGGGCACCGTATCGACCGACTCGATGGTGCGGATCGAGGTGACGGCTGTTGGTGGTGACACCGCCCTTGCGGGAATCCAGCGGCTGGTGGCCGATGCTCAGTCCTCGAATTCCCGCGCCCAGGCGCTCGCTGACCGGGCGGCTGCGACCCTGTTCTACGTCGCCACGGTCTCCGCAGTCGTGACGCTGGTGGCGTGGCTGCTCGCCGGCGACGGTGCCGAGGGGGTGATTCGAACCGTGACCGTGCTCGTCATCGCTTGCCCACATGCGCTTGGCCTGGCGATTCCGCTGGTGATCGCAATCTCCACTGCGACCTCGGCTCGGGCCGGCATCCTCGTCAAAGACCGGCTTGCATTGGAGCGAATGCGAAAGATCGACGCCGTGCTCTTCGACAAGACCGGCACGCTCACGATGGGCAACCACGAGGTCGTCGACGTGGTCGCTACGGCCGACTCGAACCGCTGGGAGGTTCTCGGGTTGGCTGCGGCCGTGGAGAGCGAGAGCGAGCACCCGATCGCTCGCGCCATCGTGAGGGCCGCCGTCGCTGTCGCCGAAGTGCCATCGGCGACAGCAGTCACGGCGCTCACCGGTCAGGGAGTTCGAGGCGTAGTTTCCGGTTACGACGTGGCCGTGGGAGGTCCTGCGCTCTTGGCCGAGCGTGGTCTGGCGGAGCCCGCTGAGCTGTCGTCGAAGGTTGGGCAGTGGAGAGACGGCGGCGGATCGGTGCTCTTCGTCGTTCGCGACGGGAGTGTCGTCGGCGCCCTCACCCTCGCCGACGAGGTACGGCCCGAGTCGCATGAGGTTGTCGCGAGCCTCCGGCGCCTGGACATCCACAGCGTGCTCATCACGGGCGACGCGTCGCAGGTAGCCGCCGCGGTCGCTGCGGAGGTTGGAATCGACGAGGTGTTCGCTGAGGTCCTTCCGCAGGACAAGGACTCGAAGGTCGCCGAGCTGCAGGCCAGGGGGCTGACAGTCGCGATGGTCGGGGACGGTGTCAACGACGCTCCGGCGCTCGCGCGAGCTGATGTCGGAATCGCGATCGGCGCAGGAACCGACGTCGCAATCGAGTCAGCAGGCGTCGTCCTCGCGTCGAGCGACCCCCGAGGTGTGACCGGCGCCATCCACCTGTCGCGGGCGACCTACAGCAAGATGATCCAGAACTTGGTGTGGGCAACGGCGTACAACCTGCTTGCCATCCCCGTCGCAGCGGGAGCCTTCGCGTTTGCAGGCGTCTCGCTTCCGCCGGCCCTCGCCGCCGTCGCAATGAGCATGTCCACCATCGTCGTGGCGGCCAACGCACAGCTCCTACGTCGGCTGGATCTCAGCGCCACACCCCTTCCCGAAAAGGTCAGACCAGGAGGCTCCCGCCATGACCAGTGAGTCGCGCACCTTTAGCGTGCCTACCATCAGCTGCGACAACTGCAAAGAGACGATCGAAACGGCGCTGTCAACGGTGAGGGGCATCGCCGACATTCGGGTCGACGTGCACGCGAAGAGCGTGACGGTCGTGGGCGACGCACGTGATCAGGAGATCGTGTCGGCGATCAAGAACGCCGGTCATCGGGTGGAGGAGATATCTCGGCGGTGGAGTCACTGGAGACCGCCCTCACCAGTGACCCCGACCGCCACCTCACCCTCGATGGCCGGCAACCCGCACAAAGGCTGCTGTCTCGAGAGCAAGAACGCTGATTCCCGCCACCAGGAATGGGACGCGGAACCAGTCGAGATCCGGTGGGGCCGCCTTGTGGAACGACGGCGTGTAGTGGATGAAGAAGAAGTACGCGCCGTGGAGCAGAACGAGGATGAGCACCGTTTGCGCCAAACGGTGGAGCCAGTTCCACGCCCGACGCCCCAGCAGGTGAAGCGCGCGATCCGACGAGGTCGCCAGCAGCAGAGTGAGAGCGACGAGCGCCGCTGCACCGACGAGGTTTGCGAGCCCGAAGCCAGGCTCGAGACGTGCCTCGCGACCCAGCTGCGGCACGAACTCGTAGCCCAGGAGGCGGCGGAGGCTCCAGCGCGCCCAGCCGTCGATCGTCAGGTAGGCGTGGAGGCCTGCCGTGAGTCCACACCAGACTCCGAGCGGTCGACGCCACTTCAGCGCTGGTCTGAACCTGGGCACCAGCTTTGCGAGTGGCCCGACCGTCAAGGCCGCGAGAAGCAGGACATATGCGCCGTCCCCGACGGCTTTCCACAGCCGCATCTCGGCGACCCACTCGGGTCGGCTGCGCCAGAAGAGCCAAACGAGCACTCCGCTGAAAGCAGCGCAGGCGGCGTGCCGCGGCCACCTCGGCCCGATCGAGAGAGGAGCCTCCTGCTGGTCGGTCGCATTCGGACTCTGTCGACGCCTCTTGGTTGTCTTCGTGCTCATCCATCTCACCTTGAATAACTACATTCTGTCGTAGCACTGGAGGTTGTGCCAATACACACAGTCGACCGATCGCCGTGCGTTATTACGACAGACAGTCGTAGACTGGGTCGATGCGACAGGAGCGCGAGTGATCAGCGGGCCGGTCGCCTTCGCTTTTGCCGCCGGGATCGTGGCGACATTCAACCCGTGCGGCTTCGCTCTGCTGCCCGCCTACATCGGCGCATTCGTGGCCGGCGACGACGTGACCCGTGGTGTTGCACGGAGGCTTCTGCGCGCAGGGCTGGTCGCCGGCGCTGTGTCCATCGGCTTCGTTGCTGTCTTCGCAGGGGTGGGTGTGATCATCGACCAGATCGCAGGGTCGATTCGCGAGAAGCTCCCCTGGGTCACGATCGCGATCGGCGGACTTCTGATCGTCGCCGGCGCGGCGATGGTCTTCGGCCGGCAGCCGGGACTTCGGCTACGCATTCCACGGTTCTCCCTCCAGGGAACGAGCCTCCGCGTGATGATCGCCTACGGGATCACGTTTGCCATCGCATCGCTGTCTTGCACCATCGGACCGTTTCTGGCCGCGACCGGTGCGGCGCTCGACGAGTCGGCGCTGGGCGGGCTGGCGGCGTATCTCGCGTACGCGCTCGGGATGGGCCTCGTGATACTGGTCATCGGCGTCGCATCGTCGCTCGCCCATTCGAGTGTGACGACATCTCTCAGGAGGCTGTCACGCTTCGCTGGTCCGATCGGCGGCTGGATGATGATCATCGCCGGTGGATACGCGATCTGGTATGGGCGGTGGGAACTCGCCGTGAACGGCGGAGACTTCCGCAGGGACCCGGTGGTCGACGTCATGGAGAACGTTCGACTCTGGGTCGTCGATTGGATCGAGCGGATCGGTGGACGCGGGCTCATCGTGGTGGCGGTGGTGCTCGGGGTAGCGCTGCTCGCAGGGCGGCCCTGGGCGCGAGCGGACTCGGCGGACGCACACGAGGTCGATCTCGAGAAGACAGGCTCATTGGAGGGTTGATGGGAAAGAACAAGAAGCACCAGCAGGTCCGTCGGACGAAGCGCCAGCAGGCGCTGCGTCTGGAGCGAGTGCGCCAGCGACGTCGGCAGCGCCTACTTGTCACGGCGCTACTGGTCGCTATCGCAGGGATCAGCGTCGTCTCGTACGTCGCATTCACCGGGGGAACGAGCGACGAACGGACCACAGAGCTCGCCCTGGACTTCGAGCTCGAGACCCCTACGGGAGAGACGGTCTCGTTGAGCGACTACCGCGGTAGACCGGTTGCGGTCACCTTCATGCACAGCTGGTGACCGGCGTGCAATGCGAGTGCCCCCGAGTTGCGGGCGGCCTACGAAAGACACAGCGCACACGGGTTCGAGGTTCTGTCAGTGAGCGTCCAGGAGGGTGACGCCGAGGTCGCGGCGTTCGTCGCACGCCACGGGCTGTCGTATCCGTTCCTGATGGACCGAACAGGCGCGGTCAGCGCGTCCTACCGGGTCACGACAACCCCGACCACCTACTTCATCTCGCCCGAGGGCGAGATCGTCGACTCGGTGGCCGGCGTCGTACCGAGTGGCTGGCTCGATGGCCTCATCAACGACTACATCTGACGCGTCATGAGGCGCTTCCTCCTGCCGATGCTCGCGATGCTCGCGGTTCTCGTGGTCGGTTGCGGGGGTGGGGAGGGGCCGACGGTGGCGGGTCGCTTCGACATCGGTCACATCCACGACATCTCGATTCGTGCCGACGGCACCATTCTGATGGCAGCACACACCGGTCTGTACCGGGTCGACGGCCCCGAGCGTGCAGTGCTGGTCGGCGACGAGCGACACGATCTCATGGCGATGACGGCTGATGGCGATGATCTGCTGGTCAGCGGCCACCCTGATCTTCAACGTGACGAATACCGCGTCGATGGCCACCCGCCGTTCCTCGGCCTCACCCGCAGCCTGGACGAGGGTCTGTCGTGGGTCCCGGAGGCCCTTCTCGGTCAGGCGGACTTTCATGCGCTGCTGATCGCGCCTGATGGCCTGTACGCCCTGGAGCAATCCGGATCGCTCTGGCACCGCACGAACGAAGGAGTTTGGAGTCAGTTGGGTTCCGTAGAGGGCCGGGACCTCGCCCTGGACCCGGCGGACTCCTCGCAGATGGTCGTGCCCGACTACGACGGCGCGGTCTGGTTGTCGGACGACGGCGGTCGGTCCTGGGCAACGCGACAGGGTGCCCCCGCGCTCATCGAAGTGGAGTGGGTGCGGGACGAACTCCTCGGTGTCACCGCGGACGGTGATGTCTGGCGACGCGCAGCCTCAGGGGAGTGGACCCGCATCGCTGATGCACCAGCGGGGGACGTCGACACCTTCCATATCGACTCCGACGGGATGTGGTGGCTGGCCACTGCGGGCGGCGTCCTCCACAGCAGCTCGAACGGCGGTGGCGCGTGGCGGGAGGTCTACCGTCCACCTACGACGTCGTGACCGGGCCAACATGGGCTCGTCAGCTGAGCTCGGTGACACGCTCCCGGTACTCCTCGGTGGTCACCTCGCCCCGCTCATGTGGTCCTCGCCGTCGGCGACGAGTGCGAAGAGGGTGGGCATGATCGGTGACTCCCAGGTGTGTGCGTTGTCTCTCATCACGATGTCGATCCAGCGAATCGGCGAGAAGGGCCGTTGGTCCCTTCGCGGTCGGATCGGTGGTTCGCCAACATGAAGTCATGAAGACCGTATGGATGGCGCGATCTCTCCGCGCGACGGTCGCCACATCCGCTGCGTGGTGGGCGGTGCACTGCTCGTCTCCTTCGGTTCGGTCGTTCACTCCGCCGTCCTTTCCGGGGACCCGCCACGGAGAGCTGTGGGCGCGGTCCCGCGGTGACAGCTCCGTCAGCATCGTGCTCCTCCACGGACTCCTGTCGAGCGGTGACGTCTTCGGTGGAATGCTGAAGAACATGCCCGCGCAGCAGCGGGTGGTGGTGCCGGATCTGCTCGGCTTCGGTCGATCTCTCGCTCCGGAGCGCGCAGCGTTTCCACCGGAGGCACATCTCGAGGCCTTGGACCACCTCGCCGATCGACTCGATCTCTTTGGCCGCGACGGCGTGGTGGTCGGCGCGCACTCCATGGGCTGCGCTCTCGCGGTCATGTGGGCGGCGCGCCACCCGAGCGAAGTCAGGCGCGTGGTCTGCTTCGGGGCCCCGGTGCAGCGATCCGCGATCGCGGCTCGGACTGCCGTCGCGGGCACTCCGATGGCTTCGTTGTTCGGGCTCAACCGGAGACTGGCCGCGGGTGCATGCCGGCTGAGCTGTCGGCACCGCCGCCTGGCGGGGTGGTTGTCCGCGCTTGCTTCTCCTCGGCTACCGGCTGCTCTCGCTCGTCAGGCCCCACTTCACACCTGGCCCGCGTACCGAGACGCAGTCACGAGCCTGGTCATCGAGATGGATTGGCACCACCCGTTGGCGGATCTAGCGAAACTGGACGTCACCGTCGACCTCGCACACGGTGAGCGGGACGACTACGTCGACAGGCAGTTCGTGCACGAACTGTGCCAGCGTGGGGCCGACTCGGCTGAGGCGGTCCAGGTCTCGAGCGCGGGACACCGGCTGCCCCTCACACACCCTCGAACGTGCGCCCGGCTGGTGCTGCGCGACCTCAGCGAGCGGACACCCGGGTCGTCAAGCGATCGACTCCCTGGAGTCTCCGACAGTCTGTCGTAGTTCCACTAGGGTCGGAGAGGACAACGGAGGCCGGGCGTGGGACACCACCGAATTCGAACGTGCGCTGCTTTCATTGCTATCGCTGCCGTGGCCCTGGCCGCCTTCGCTGCGCCTGCTGCCGCGGTCGTCAGGGAACATTTGCCCCACGAAGTCGGCTCGAGCAATCCGGCGTACGTCGTCGCGGCGAAGCCGGGTGGCGAGGTCTACGAGTTCGGGGCCGCTCGCTTCGTTGGCTCGACATCGGCCATCGATCCTCCGGGGCGCCCGGTGGGGATGGCGGTCACGTCCTCATCAGCTGGTTATTGGATCGCATACGACGACGGCACCGTCCATGCCTTCGGCGACGCTCGGGAGGGGAGTTCCGTGCCGGACCTCCCGGCGGACGATCCGGTCGTGGACATCGCGAGCTCGGCCGCCGGCCGCGGCTATTGGCTGCTGACCTCGGGTGGTCGCGTTCTCGCTCATGGGGGTTCCTGGTCCTACGGGGATGAACCGCCGGAGGATGCGAAAGCGGTTGCGATCGAGTCCACTGCGTCAGGTCGTGGTTACTGGGTGCTCAGCAGCACCGGTGCAATCCAGGCTTTCGGCGACGCTGAACACCTCGGCGACTTTGCAACGTCAGGTCTGATCGACCCCGTCGACATCGTCCGCGCAGGAGATCTCGGCTACTGGGTCGTGGGAAGGGGCGGAACGGTTCAGAGCTTCGGTGACGCGCCTCAGGTGGGGAGCGCGCCGTTGCTGACCCGAGGCGACTTCGTTGGAGCCGCAAGTGCGGGGGACACAGGTCTTTGGTTGACGGCGGCGAACGGGCACGTGATCCCACTCGGCACTGCTCGTCAGTTCGGCGGAGCCCTGGCGGGTCCCGATGAGCCGATCATCGACATCGTGCCCGCCGGCGCTGGAACTGGTTACTGGCTGCTCACGGGACGTGGTTCGAGCTGGCTCGGTCCAGAGCCGCCGGAGCACAGCGGGACGGGGCAACGAATCGTCTACGCCCTTGCCGAGCAACGGATCTGGCTGATCAACGCGGATGACAGCGTGTTCGACAGCTACCTGGTGAGCGGCAAGGCCGGGACCCCCAGGCCCGGCGACTACAGCGTGTACTCCAAGAGCCGCAATGCCTTTGCTGCGCACGATGGCATCACGATGGACCACATGGTTCGATTCGCACACGGCAAGACGCTGGCGATCGGGTTTCACTCGATCCCGATCTACGCCAACGGTCGACCAATGCAGACGGTCGACGAGCTCGGGTCATACCGCTCGGCGGGCTGCGTGCGGCAGCGCAATGACCAGGCGGAGCGCCTCTACAACTGGGCACCACTCGGGACTCCGGTGCTGGTGGTGCCCTAGGACTTCACATCCCGCAGATGTGCCAGACAGCCTCGGCGAGGTGGTGTGCCTGCGTCGTAGCGGTCGCCACGACGAGGAGCAGCGCGCTGATTCCGGCGAGGCGCCCGGTCATCCTCCTGCCCGGCCCCAAGGGCGGTGCCCACAGGGCGGCCAACCGAGCGTCGATGGCGCTGCCTCCAAATGCAGGAACGGCGCTGGATGGCGAACTCGTCAGCGCCGCGACCGTCTCGATGGTCCGAGCTACGAGACCGGCGTCGTTGCCGATCGCGCTCACCGCTGACTGGTCTGCCGCCAACTCGGTGACGAGGCGGATGCGCGCGGCCAGCGGGCGAAGGATGGGCACGAAACTCGTGACGAACTCACCCGCCAAAAGGTGGCGATGGTGTCTGTGGCGCAGGTGCGCTTGCTCGTGGGCCAGAACGACCCGGCGCTGCTGTGGCGTCACCCGATCCAAGAGCCCTCGCGACACTACGACGCAGCCCGGCTGGCCCGGCACAGCGAATGCTGTGGGTTGCGATGAGTCGATGACCGCGAAGCGGCGGCCGCCGGTCGCCCTGCTCAGGCGTCGGCGCTGCCGCAGCGTCAGCCCGAACCGGGCGCTTCCGGCGACCAAGAGCGCGCTCCCGACAAGGCCTTCGACCAAGCCGACGCCATGGCCGATCGGAAGCGCGGGGCATGCCGAGACGATCAGCGATCCCAGGTCGGTCCGGGACACGAGTCCTGCTGTCAGCGCGAAGAGGATGGTGAAACCGGTCAGTCCAGCCACAGTCGCGTATGTGCAGAGAAGCCTCGCCTCCGCGGACGGGCGCATGGGCGGGTGCAGGTAGGCGAGTACGAGCCCGATCGCAACGACGATGAGGGCCGGCGCGATGAGCGTCAGCGACATCGGAGAGTCATCTCCGCCGCCGGAGGAGCGAGCGCAGCGCGCCGAGGTCGTCCGGCCCCAGTTCCTCCACGAAGCGGCTGAGCACAGCGCGGCGGTCGCCGGCGACCTCGAGTTCCTCGGTCATGACCTTGGCCCTGTGCTGTGCCTCGCTGGCTGCGGCGGTGTACCGAAAGGATCGTCCTCGGCGGACTCGGTCGAGACGCCCCTTCTCCCACAGGCGAGTGAGCACGGTGTTCACGGAGGTGTAGGCGAGATCGGGCGCGACGGCCTCGCGGACCTCGGCGGGCGTTGCGGGCTCACCAACAGCCCAGAGGTACTCCATCACGTCGTCTTCGAGCGAGCCCATCGGGCGACGTTGCGGCATGTCCCTCCTGACGGACTCGAAGCTACTCACCTGACCGGCTCACGACGCAGCTGCGACCAGAAAGCCCGTCAGCACGGCCGCCAGGAGGACGAGCCCCGCTTCGATGCGTACGACCCATTGGAAGCGCTCCGACGCGGGGCCGCCGGCAGGCTCATCATGCATCGAGGGAAGCAGCACTTGATGGTTGTATGCGCCGATGCCTCCTGCGACGGCGACGGCGGCCGACTTGGCCATCAGCAGCCGGCCCCACGGGGTGGTGAAGAGCTCGGCCGGGCTATCGAGGATCAGCGCGGCCATCGCTGCGCCGGCGGCTCCAGCGGCTGCGACCGCGGCCGCGGCAACCACGGAGAAGCGAAGTGCGAGCTGTCGCGCCCGGACGGGGAGCCCCTGGGCTCGTCGGTGTCCCATCACGACGACGAGCATTGCCAGGCCGCCGACCCAGACCGCGGCTGCCGCTACGTGGATCACATCGAGGATTGCCATCGCCGACCAGGTCGCTGTCGAGACCGTGTGGCCGTCGAAGGCAAAGCTTGCGAGGACGAGGCACGCCCCCAGTACCGGGTGTGCGGGAGTGAAGTTCGGTACCCAGCCGGTATCGCCCGATTCGCGGTACGGCTGAGGGTCCACCGGCTGGCGGTCCCCCAACCCGGCAATCTCCACTCCGGCCCCGACGAGCTCGCGAATCCGTACGACGGGATCCCCGAAGCTCTCGGCCGCTCTCAGCGGGACTCGCGCCGCACCGAGGAGGCTGATCGCGCCAAGCAGTCGCACGCCCAAGGCGATCCCCTGAAGCGAGTAGAGGGCGTCGCCCATCGCTGCCAGCTGATACGAGCCAGCACCGCTGGTGGCGGTCAGTGCGACCGAAGTTCCTTCGACGAGTGTTCCCACCGCCAGCGCCAACCCGAAACGGCGGAGCCAGAACATCACTCTGCGGAACTCGGCCGGTGCGCCGCGCATCACGACAACAGCGAAAACCAGCGCCCCGACCGCGAGAAGGGAGGATGCCACGGTCACAACGCGGCCGACCGTTCCGAGGCGCGTCGCCACGCTGGCCGGCGCCGAGCCGACCTCGAGAAAGGCGTCGAGATCGGCCCCAGTCGGTCCGGATGGCCCTGTGGCTCGAACGGGAGGGGGCGCCTCATTGGTCGTCGCCGCAGCCCCGGTGAGGTCGGACGCTGGCGTGTCGGGAATCGCAGCTTCGAACGCGATCGCTCCGGTGAACGGGTGCGCGTCGGGTGCCCTGACCTCCCAGCGAACCCCCACGTTGCCGCGCAGCGGAGGATCGAACGTCAGCTCCCACCTGACACCGTCGGCGGACTCAACGGAGCTAGGAGGTCGCACCTCGCCGAAGTCGTCGAGGGCCTCGAATCCACCACCTGTCGGCTCCACCGGCAACGTGAACGTGAGGGTCACCGTGGCGACGGGGGCACCGGCCTGTGAGGCGTCAACCGGATCCGAGCTCTCGAAGGCCGCATGGGCCGCTGCAGGCGCCGCGGCGAGAGTGACAAAGAGGGCGGCCAGCGCAAGAGCACACGCCGCGCGTCGCATCGAAATCACGGGACTCCTGGCGGATCAGCGGGGAACGAAGCAACTACAGAGAGTAGAAGTAATTCGCCCGTCGTCAACCGCGCGCGGCACGTCTTCGCTCAGCGTTCGAAGCCCAGGCGCTCCTGCTCTGCCCGGACGAACTCGATGATCTGTTCTACCTCTTCGTCCGTGATGCCTTCGATGGCATTCATATCGCCGAAGTCGAAGTGGTGCTGCCGGGCGCCTCGCAACACGGCCAGGCGGAAGGCGTCGTCGCTGTGATGGCCGGGCTCGTAGACGATCGAGAGATGCGAGGGGCCCTTCTCTGTCCCTCGGAGGTCGGCCCCGTGGCACTCCGCGCAGAACGTCTGGTATGCAGCGGCGCCTTCGTCCCGGATCGGGTCCGCGGGGACCGCGTCCTCGGTGGCTGACGGATCGCGCGAAGTGGAGTCGTCGTCCCCGCAGGCAGCTGCGGCGACGATGACGAGCAGCGGAACGACCGCCCAACGGCGATCGCGGGATCTGGGCTTCATGGGAACGGTTCTACTACGCGCTGTAGT
Source organism: uncultured Acidimicrobiales bacterium (assembly GCA_964629575.1). Taxonomy (GTDB): domain Bacteria; phylum Actinomycetota; class Acidimicrobiia; order Acidimicrobiales; family Poriferisodalaceae; genus JAYPWI01. The sequence continues at coordinate 22,931 of CAZVUM010000001.1, forward strand.
GAATTGGGAGGAGAGCGTCTCGTCGCTCCGCCTGAGCCGCCCAGGGGTGCCGCCACGCGACCCACCAACGGCTCCTACACCCTGTAGCAGATGGCTTCTTCGGATGCGCCCACTTCGGTCGCAAGGTTCATGCGCAAAGCGGTTTTTGGCGGTCGGGCGCTCCGCAACGCGGTGCTCGACTCGCGCTACGGCCGGCCGGTGGTGGGATCGGCGAGGACGCGCTTCCCGGAGCGGGGTTCCGCTGACATCGTCAACTCCGACTGGGGTGCGCTCAAGCGCATCTTCGATGGGCGCGTGGGCGAGGAGGATGTGCTCGTCGATGTCGGATGCGGTAGGGGCCGAGTGCTGAACTACTGGCTGCGCAATCACCCACACAATCGACTGGTCGGACTCGAGCTCGACCCAGACGTCGCTGCGTCGACTCGTGAGCGACTGGCACGGTTCACCAACGTCGGCATCCTTGCAGGGGACGCCGTCGAGAATCTGCCAGATGACGGCAGTCTCTTCTTCCTGTTCAACCCGTTCGACTCCGAAGTCCTGGCGAGACTGGCCGACCGGTTGGAGGAGCCTGGTCGACCCGAACGCACGCGGGGCGTCTACTACAACGCGAAGCACCTCGCGGTCTTCGAATCGCGTCCGCGATGGTCCATCGAGTTGGTGGACATCGGCGGAGGCCGGTGGGCGCCCTTCTCGTCGCTCGCTCTTCTCACGCTCACCACTCCGGACTGCTAGCGCGGCGGAAGTGGCGCGATCGAGCCACAACGGTTCAACAGACGCGTGTCGGCTGGTGGTCTCCTGGCGCGTAGCGCGCGATGACCTCGTTGTTGAATGTGAACTCGATCGTGCCGTCTTCGGCCAGCTCGATGAAGCCATACACCTCCGAGAAATTCCACCCGAGTGTGAAGAGATCCTCAGGAGGAAAGACCTGCTCGATGAGGCCCCAGTGTCGTTCGTTGAACGTGCCGAGAACCTCGAGACCGCAGTGGGAGCTGAAGGCAAGGCCGTAGGTGCGACCCGGCTCGAGCGCATCGCCTGACTCTGCCACCTCGAAGTGGAGACCCGGTGATTCCTCGTTCCAGAAGCTCGTGGCCCCGGTGACCTCGTCGAGTGTGGCAACGCGCACCTCCCCGCCCGCGGGGTAGACAGCAACGATCCGGGTATCGACACGGAGAACTGTTGGCTCCATGGCCATCTGCCGACTCGGGCCGTCGGCCCCTGGCAGGGCGAGCTCGCGCCAGTCGGAGCCGTCTTCGGACGCGAGGACCGCGGCGCGACGTAGGCGACATCGCTGGGCGTCGACAAAGCACCACTCAACTCCTCCGCGGACATCGATGTGCCCTCCGGCAACGATGATGCCGTCATGACCGACGACTTGGCGTGGCCAGGCGAAGGAACCCCAGTCGTCCGCCGCGAGATCTGCCGAATCGGCCGCCGTCATCCAGGTCTCTCCATCTGACACCCAGGCCGTCGGCTCTCCGGCACCCTGTTGACCAGCCGCGACCTGGCGCCCATCCCCATGAACTGCGAACGACGACACCCAGATTCCGGGCGGGCCGACTTCGTGTCGACTCCAGCGACCGTCTGCGTCCGTCTTCATCTCGTACGCTCCGAGAGCCCCGTCGTTGATGAGGACCCGGACCTCGACCCCCATGGTGAGTGCATCGACGACGCCGCCGTCGAACTTCCAGGCCGCTTCCTCGATCGGAAGCGAGGTCCACTCGCCCGTGGTGGCGCGGGTCCAGAGCTCCCCGGGTGCGAAGTGGCCATGCCCCCATGCCACCGATCCGTCTGTTCCGACTGCGAAGTCTGACTTCGAGCCCTCGACGGGTAGCTCGGATGGCCCCACGGTCCACGTGGCACTGTCATCCGTGGACCAGGTTGCTCGAACGGCGGGCCCGCCGTTGCTCGACGCCGGTGACCCTGTGACGTGGATGATCTCCTCGCGGATGTCGACCGTCGTGATGTGCGCGAGCGGTTTGCCGGTCGGGGCGGGTGGAAGCGTCGAGATCGACCAGGCGAGCCCGTCATCGGAGACCGCCACCCGCGTCGACCCGTCCGCACCTGCCGCGTCGATGATCACGATCCGATCGCCGTTTCCTGTCACATGGACGCCGTGCGACGGCTCGAACCCGGGCTCGAAGATCTGCCATTTCGGCGTCTCGGCCCGAGAAGTCCAGAAGTCGGCTTCGGCCGTCGTGGTGGGCCCAGAGTTCGGAGGCGCCACGGTTGGACCGGTGTCCCCCTCTGTGGCCGAAACATCGAGCGACCGAGTCGCCCAGCCCGAAGTGGTGGTGGTCGCGGCCCCAGTGGACTGTTCGACGGCTCCGCTGGTGCAGGCGGACGTCAGCACCGCCAGCAGTGACACCTGTGTGAGGCGAGTCAGCCACATCTTCACTGCAAGCCCCTCTTCGGCCGTGGTGACATCGTCTTCTCCCGACTCTAGATTCCTGGTTGAGCCTCCGACCGTCGGCGCGGGAGCGTTTGACGGCCGCTGCCCCGCGGGGATCTCGCGGGTCTTCCGCTGTGATTGAGCTCATGCGTCGGCTCAGAACGTGCTCGATCTGCCTCTGACCTGGGAGTTTGCGCAAGGGTATGGAACAGGATGTCAAAGCAACATGTCCCCCCGACCAGCCACGTCGAGGTGGGGAGCGGGTGGGTGAAACGTGTGTGACGCCCGCCATTCACTTGTAGCAGACAACCACGTAGAGTGGTTGGAGTGAACGCCGGTCCCGACGCCCGCGTGCGATCGACTTTGGTCGCCCTCGTCGCGGTCGCCGGCGCGCTCGTCGGGCATGTCGTCGGCTATGGGGTGGTGGCCCGGCAAGTCGGATCGGTCCATCACTACCTGTCACCAGCTGCGATGGTCTCGCTTCCACTGGCTGCCGGCGCCCTGCTTGCCATCGCCTGGCGGTTCTCGCAGGTCTTCGTCGTCGATATTCGAGCCGAGCGCCGCACCCTCACCGCAGCCATGGTGGCGGTCTACGCCTGCCTCGAGGTCGGGGAGCGCATCGCCGTCGGCCATTCGCCCGAACTGTCCGAAGCCATTCCCGTTATTGCCGGGCTGGTTGCGCAGCCGCTCATCGCATGGTTGCTGATCGCAGCCGCTGGCACCGCCGGACGCGTTCTCGAGGCGTGGACGGTGCGCCCGGCGCTCACGATGGCCCAGCGGGGTCCGCTCGCCGTTCCGATTCCGGTGCGCGTCGAAGTCCGCCCGCCGACCATTCGCCGTCCAACGAGCAGGGGCCCGCCAGTTCGCTGACGCCTCACCGCCCGCTCGCCGCGGGCATCGAAACGTCAGACACGAACGAAAGGATTCCCCATGACACGCGCTCTGCGCGCCCTACTCTTCGCTGCGGGGCTCACGCTTCTCGCCGCCGCATGCGGCGATGGTGATTCGACAACAGCCACCGATTCCCCCTCCACCACCTCGGCGTCCCACACCGACGGCCGATCCGACCACGATCACGCAGATCAACGGGAGGTGGACGCCGCGTCGGCTCCCACCCTGGTGATCGAGGTGCTCGAGGACCGCACGTCAGGCTGGAACCTCCACGCCACCCTCACCGACTTCACGCTGGCGCCCCAGCGGGTGTCCACCGACCACGTCGACGGTGAAGGCCACATGCACGTGTATGTCGACGGCGTGAAGCTCGGCCGGGTCTACGGGGAATGGTTCCATCTCGGGCAGCTCGATCCCGGCGATCGTCATATCAGGGTCGAGCTCTCCGGCAATGACCACGCTCAGCTCACCCTGGACGGCGAGCCGATCGAAGCCGAGGCAATGGTCGCCGTCCCCGAGCCTGCGGGCGACAGCCACGGTCACGGTCACGGCGAGACGGCGCTGATCGAAGCGACCGAGCCGTTGCCGACTCTCGCGCTCGAGGTGATCCCCGACCCCGCCGGCGGGTGGACGCTGCACGCCGTGCCCACCAACTTCCGGCTCGCCCCCGAGAACGTGTCCACCGATCACGTTGACGGCGAGGGACACATGCACCTCTACATCGACGGAGAGAAGGTGACCCGGCTCTATGGGGACTGGCTCCAGCTCCCTGCGCTTGCGCCGGGCCATCACGACATTCGCGTGGAGCTCTCCGCCAACGATCACTCCGTGGTCGCCGTCGATGGAGTCGCCGTCGACGCGACCGTGATGGTGATGGTCGAAGGGGCGGACGAGTCCGGCGACGCCGAATCGTCGGCCGGCCACGACCACTCAGCCGATACCGGCTCCACGGGCGAGCCGACTCGGTTCGATGCCGATGTCGCGGACGCCGTTCAGACGATCGAGATCGCGTTGGTGGGGGGTCAGCCCGAGGGCGGCGCCGAGAAGGTGAAGGTCGACGCCGGCTCGGTGGTCGCGTTCCTCCTCACCTCGGACACAGACGACACTGTTCATGTGCACGGCTACGACATTCTGCGAACCGTGAGTGCCAGTGGAAGCGCTCACTTCGCCTTCACGGCCGAGATCCCTGGTGTGTTCGAGGTGGAGCTGGAGGGCTCGCATCAGCTGATCCTGGAGCTGGAGATCTCGTGAACACGCTGGCCCACGGCATCGGCTCTCGTGGCGATCTGCCCCTGCCGCTCACAGCGCTCGTGGTGGGGGCGCTCTCGGCGATCATCATCTCCTTCGTCGTTCTCACCGTCGCGTGGGGTCACCCGCGGTTCGACGGCCTCGCCACGGGCCGGGTCCTCGGCCGCACGGACGGAGTTGCCGGCCGGGTTTTCGTCACGGCCGGGCGGCTCTTCGGGCTGCTGGTCGTTGTCGTCGGCCTCGGCGCGGGGATCTGGGTCACCGACAATCAGTGGGAGAACATCACACCGAGGCTCGTCTACGTCCTGCTGTGGGTGATCGTTCCGCTGTTGAGCTTCGTGTTCGGCGACATCTGGCGCTGGATCAGCCCGTTCGAAGCCCTGGCCGCACTGCGCGACCGCGTCGTCGGGGAGGAGGCCGGTGGGGCCGACGCCGGTGCCTCACGCCTCACGCTGTTCGTTCCCGCAGCTGGGCTCCTCGTGTTCCACTGGGTCGAGCTGGCCTATCACGCCTCGGCTTCGGCCAGGATCCTCGCCTGGATGCTCGGCGCCTGGATCGTCATGAGCACCTACGCGGCACTTCGCTACGGCGGTGAGGGTCTTCGGTCGCGGGATCCCCTGGCGGTGTGGTCTCGGTTGATCGGTGCGGGTGGTCCGATCTTCGTCCGGGGAAGTGAGTGGGGCGTGCGGGCTCCGTTCGTCGGCCTGTCGCAGGTGCCGGTGCAGCCTGGGATCGCGCTGGCGATCATGATCGTGCTCGGTGGCACCACCTTCGATGGTGTGACGCGCACGGACTGGTGGCGCGACATCATGGGCACTCGGGTCGGATGGGGCGCGACTGCGGTCAACACCATCGGGCTATTGCTGACGATCTCGGTTCTCCTCGTGCTCTTCCTCACAGCGATCCGCATGATGCAGCGGGCGGCGGGAACCGACGACTCGACCTACGACGATGTGTTCGCCTCGGCCCTGCTCCCCGTCGCAGTCGGTTACTCGATCGCCCACTACTTCAGCCTCGCCGTCTTCGAGGGGCAGTTCCTGTGGATCCAGGCGTCCGACCCGTTTGCGCGGGGGTGGGACCTCTTCGGGTTCCGCAGCGAACGGCCCAACTACACGTTCATCAGCACAACCGTGGTCGCATGGGTGCAGGCGATGGGCATCATCATCGGGCACCTGGCCGGCGTGGTGGTGGGACACGACCGGGCGCTCAGCGAGCTTCCGCCAAACCGATTCGAACGCAGTCAGCTCCCGCTCATCGCGCTGATGATGACCTTGACCTGCTTCGGCCTCTTCCTGCTGGTGGAGGCCTAGCCGCTGGCGCGGTGAAGTTGAGCAACTCGGTGCCTGACACCAAGTTGCTCAACTCATCGAGCTATGCGCTCTGAAGCGCGCTCCACACGGTCTGCGGGGTGCAGGGCATGTCGATGTGGTCGATCCCGAGGTGGGCGACGGCGTCACACACGGCGTTGTGCACAGCAGGCGTCGAGCCGATCGTGCCCGACTCTCCGATCCCCTTGGCGCCGAGCGGGTTGCGGGGCGATGCGGTCTCGGTGTTGGACACCTCGAAGCTCGGAAGCTCCGCAGCGGACGGCATCAGGTAGTCCATCAACGACGCGGTGACCGGGTTGGCGTCCTCGTCGTACTGGACGTGCTCCCACAACGCCTGGGCGATGCCCTGCGCGATGCCGCCGTGCTGCTGGCCGTTGACCAGCATCGGGTTGAGGATGGTTCCGCAGTCGTCGACCGCCACGTGGCGCAGAAGGTCGACCTCGCCGGTGTCGCGGTCGATCTCGACCACTGCGACGTGCGAGCCGAACGGGTAGGTGGAGTCCTGACCGTCGAAGTCGAGCTCGTGGCTCAGCTCCACACCCTGGTTCTTCGCCTCGCCCGCCAGATCGGCCCAGCTGACCGACTTCGCAGGCACGCCGGCGACCTGAAGAGCGCCCTCGCCGACGACGATGTCGTCGACGCTGGCCTCGAGCATGCTGGCCGCCAGCTCCTTGCCCTTCTCGAGCACGACCTGGGATGCCTCGTAGATGGCCGAACCGCCCGCCTGCAGCGAACGTGAACCCAGAGTTCCCGAACCACTGCGGACTTCGGCGGTATCGGCGTCGACGTGGGTGACGTCGTCCATCGAGATGCCGAGCGTGTTCTCGACGATCATCGAGAACGCGGTGTCGTGGCCCTGGCCGTGGCTCGACGTGCCGACCCGGATGAGCGCCGATCCATCGTCCTGGATCTCGCAGGCGCCGTACTCGACGTGGAGTCCGATGGGAGCGGTGACCTCGACGTAGGACGACACGCCGATGCCGAGCATCTTGGCGTCGCCGGACTCGCGGCGGCGAGCCTGCTCTGCTCGGAGCTCGGCGTAACCCGACGCTTCGAGAACCGCGTCGAGCGCCTTCTCGTACTCGCCGGAGTCGTAGTTGGAGCCCACGAGCGTGGTGAGCGGGAAGGCGTCGGGCTGCAGGAAGTTCTTCCGACGGATCTCGGCGGGATCCATACCGATCGCCCCTGCGGCCTTGTCGAGGATCCGCTCCACCATCTGCGTCGCCTCGGGGCGCCCGGCGCCGCGGTACGCAGCGATGAAGGTGGTGTTGGTGGCCACGGTCATGGCGTTGAAGTCGATGCGCGGCATGTCGTACACGGCCTGGCTCAGCATCATCGTGAGCATCGGCAAGATCGCGCCGATCGCCGGGTAGGCGCCCGCGTCGGCGAGCACGTTGCAGCGCATGCCGACGATGGAGCCGTCGTTCATGACGCCGAGCTCGGCGTTCATCACCATCGAACGGCCCTGGGCCATCGACAACATGTTCTCGCCGCGCTGTTCGGTCCACTTCACCGCCCGGCCAAGGGCCTGTGCGGCTTTGCCGGCGATCACGTACTCGACGTAGAAGGCGGCCTTGGGTCCGAAACCACCGCCGACCCACGGCGCGAGGACACGCAGGTGATCGTCGTCGTAGCCGAGGTTGGGGGCGAGGCCGGCCTTGAGGCTGTGCGCGGCCTGGGTGGAGGCGTAGAAGGTCATCGAGTCGCCCTCGGGCACGGCGATGCAACCGTTGGGCTCCATCGGGACGCCGGCGAGGCGCTGGGTGACGATGCGCTCGCTCACTACGGTGTCGGCACCTTCGAGCACGTCGGGACCGTCGTACTCGTTGCCGATGGCGAAGCAGACGTTGTTGTCCTTGCCTTCCCAGATCACCGGGGCGTCTGGAGCGGCAGCGGCTTCGATGTCGGCGAGCGCCGGAAGCGGGTCGTAGTCGACGATGACGGCTTCGGCGGCGTCGACCGCCTGCGTGCGGGTCTCAGCGACCACCGCGGCGATGATGTCGCCGACGAAGCGCACTCGCCCGACGGCGAGGGGCGGTCGGTCGAAGTCGTTGCCGAGCATCTCGAAGCCGTTGACGGGTGGCATCTCGAGGTTGTCCGCGGTGAACACACCGAGCACGCCCGGCATGCCCTCGGCGTCGCTCGTGTCGATCGATTCGAGAACGGCGTGGGCCATGGTCGATCGCACGAACACGACCGATGCCGCGCCGAGGTCGAGATCGTCGAAGTACTTGTTCGATCCGGTCAGGAGGCCGGGGTCCTCCTTACGTCGTACCGCGTTCCCCAGAATCGAGCCCGATGCTGCCATCGTCGCGTCCCCCTCAATGGTCCGTGATGCTGTGGATGACGGGTCCGAGACTACCCCAGCGAGCCACGGCGAGATGCAGCCCGCCGGCGGGAACCGTGGTCGGCGCCGCGTCGTTGTTCTGTCAGGATGGACAACACTCGACCGCGGGCAGATCACGCGGCATGAACAGGGACGACACATGGGAACGCTGTCACGAACTTGGGCCATGGCGAAGGCGTCATGGGCCGTCATCAATCACGACAGGGAGCTCCTCGTCATCCCTGTCATCAGCGGCCTGGTGAGCCTCGTCGTCGGGGCCGTGTTCGTCATCCCGATGATCGCCATGGGAACCGACGACGGTTCGGCGAACGGGATGCTCATCGTCCTCGCGATCCTCTTCGTCATGACGCTGACCGCGATCTCGGTGGTGTTCCAGGGCGCATTGGTGTCCGGGGCCCACGAACGCTTCACCGGAGGCGATCCCACCATCGGGTCGGCGATCGGCGGAGCGGTGTCGAAGCTGCACCGACTGATCCCCTGGGCAATTCTCACCGCGACGGTGGGGCTGCTTCTGCGAATGGTCCGCGAGGAGATGGGCATCGTCGGCCGGATTCTCGGAAGCCTCCTCGACACCGCCTGGCAGGTGCTCACCTACCTGGTCGTGCCGATCGTGATGTTCGAGGACCGAGGCCCGATCGACGGAGTGAAGCGCAGCACCCAGCTCTTCAAGGGAACGTGGGGCGAGAACCTGGCCGCACGGGTCGGCTTCGGCCTGCTCGGCTTCGTCGCCATGCTCCCCGGCATCGCCGTCTTCGCCATCGGTGCGGGAACCGGGCTGTGGCCTCTCTTCATCGTGGCTGTGCTGTGGATCATCGCCGTTGCCGTTGTGATGACCGCCATGAACGCCGTGTTCCAGACAGCGCTGTACCTCTACGCCACCGAGGGCACGGTGCCCAGCGGCTTCGAAGGGACCACCCTCACCTCCAGCTTCGGGCAGAAGTAGCGCAGTCGACGGGTAGGGTCCGCGAGATGACGGATCGACGTTCCCTGTGGGCCTGGTGCATGGAGTCCGAGGAGCCGACCAACGCCGAGCGAGTCGCCCTCGCCAAGCAGCTGAGCGAGCAGTACGGGACCGCCATCACGGCCCAGCCGGTGCCGCGCGCCGAAGACGCGGAGCTTCGACCGTCGCGGATCTCGGTTCCCGATTCGGTAGCCGGCTGGTGCACCACCGAGACCTTCGAGCGGGCGTTGTACGCCTATGGCGCCCACTTCACCGAGCGGGTCCGTGCCTTCAACCTCGAGTTCCCCAACCCGCCCGACGTCGTCGCCCATCCGGCGACCGAAGCCGAAGTCGAAGCCACTCTCGACTGGTGTGACGAGAACGGATACATCGCCGTGCCCTACGGGGGCGGCTCGTCGGTGGTCTGGGGGTTGGCACCGCCGGAGGACCGCGGACCCACGGTCATCATCAGCCTCGATCGCCTCGATCAGGTGCTCGAGGTCGATGAGGTGTCGCGTGCGGCCCGCATCCAAGCCGGAGTCTTCGGCCCGCACCTCGAGGACCAACTGCGCCCGGCCGGCTACACGCTGAGGCACTTCCCGCAGTCGTTCCGGTTCTCGACCCTCGGTGGCTGGATCGCGACCCGTTCGGGCGGCCACTACGCCACGAACCACACCCACATCGACGACTTCGTCGAATCGACCCGGATGATCACGCCAGCCGGCTGGTGGGAATCACGGCGACTGCCCGGATCGGGTGCCGGGCCGAGCCCGGATCGCATGGTGATCGGGTCGGAGGGGATCTTCGGGATCATCACCGAGGCCTGGATGCGCATCCAGCGCCGGCCGACCTTCCGGGCCACCGCCGGCATCACCTTCCCGACCTGGGAGGCCGGCTACGACGCTGTGCGCTCCATCGTCCAGGCGAAGCTGTGGCCGGCGAACCTCCGGATCCTCGATCCTGCCGAGGCAGGTCGGGCCGCTGGTCTCGATGGGACCAGCTCGCTCGTGATCGTGTCGTTCGAGAGCGCCGAGTTGAGCCAGCGGGCCAACATCGAGGCCGCCGTGGACCTCGCTCGACAGGCGGGCGGGCACGTTCCCGACGATGAGGTCCAGATCGACGACGGAACCGGTACTCCCACCGGGCGCGGCGGCGCGGTCGGAGCGTGGCGTGATGCGTTCATCGGCGTGGGCAACGGGGTGGAGACGTCGCTCGGGCTCGTGGCGGACACGTTCGAGACGGCGATCACGTGGGATCAGTGGCCCGACTTCGATGCCTCGGTGCGAGAGAAGGTGGGTGCGGCTCTCGCGGACACCTTCGGATCGCACCACTCGCTCAGCTGCCGGTTCACCCACGTGTACACCGATGGCCCGGCTCCGTACTACACCTGGTCGGGCATGGGCTCTCAGGGCAGCGAAATCCAGCAGTGGCAGGCCATCAAGGATGCGGCCAACGAAGCGGTGGTCTCGGCTGGAGGCACCTCGACCCACCATCACGCAGTCGGTCGGATGCATCGTCCGAATGGCTACGACGTGCAACGTCCAGAGCTGTTCGCCGAGTCGTTGCGTGCGGTGAAGAACCGACTCGACCCCAACGGCATCCTCAATCCGGGTGTGCTGATCGACTGAGTCGTCGATGGTGATCGGCGCAGTCAGGGTCAGGAGCGGAACTGGTCGATGACCCCGCCGAAGGTCTCGACCGACTCAGGGCCGAGATCGGCGAGCGCGACAATGGCGGTATCGACACCTGCCGCGGAGGCAGCTCTGTAGCGGGCGACGTGGTCGTCGACCGTTCCGGCGGAGCTGGCGGTGGCGAAGCGTTCGGGTGAGACCCGCGCAGGCCGGAGTTGGTCGATGCGCGCCGCGAGGCTGCTCGCGTCCGGGGCCACGAGAGCCTTGGACAAGGCGGTGCGCTGGATGGTGTCGCGTTCGCGACCTTCGGCGTCGAGGTGCCGGTCGAGGACCTGGAGCTTCTGCCGAACCGTCTCGAGATCGCCCATCACGTTGCACATGGCGGCGTGGCGGGCGGCGAGGAGCAACGTGCGCTGTTCGCCGTTGCCGCCCACGAGGAGTGGAAGTGGGTCCTGGACCGGACGTGGGTAGCCCATTGCCTCTGGCACCGAGAGAGTGCGGCCGGTGTAGGCCTTCGCTCCCTTTCCCCACAGCACCGGGAGTGCCTCGAGTGTGTCCTCGAGGACGTCGAGGCGCCGGGCGGGCGGGAGGACCTCGTATCCGTAGGCCGCCTGCTCCTGATCGAACCATCCGGCGCCGAGCCCACAGATCACCCGCCCTCCGCTCAGGACGTCGACGGTCGCGACCGTCTTGGCGAGAAGGCCCACGTTGCGATGGCTGGCGCAGGTCACCAGCGAACCGACCCGCACCCGCTCGGTCTTGGCCGCGATCCAGGCGATCGTGGACCAGGCCTCGAGCATCGGATCCCAGGCTCTGCCGACCTGAGGAATCTGCCTGAAGTGATCCATCACCCAGATCGAATCGAAGCCGGCCGCCTCGGCCGCTGCGAGGGTCTCATCGAACTCGTGAGGGTCCCGGTCGCCCTCCGCCCACGGGAAACGGCCCAACAGCAAACCGAACCCGAGGCCGCGGCGTGGGGAGGCCGGCGGCTTCTCGGCGGCGACCGCGATTTCGGCCGACACCGTGCGGGCCCTGGCCGGCGCAGGCGCGTCGGCGGTGACCGAATGAACGGCGTGGAATGACTCTGCGACGAGCTGCTGTCGTTGATCGGGCCATGCTGTGAGAGCTCGGCGCATGACCTCGTCGGGAACGCGTTTGTCGCGTGAGCGATTGAGTCGCCGGCAGCTGGCGGCGGAAGTGTCGAACGTGACCAGAAAGACGGGGAGGCCCTTCGACGACGCCACGCTGCGCCACTGCGCCCGCGCGTCGGCGTCGGTCCCGAGCGTGTCGACGACGGTGGTGAGGCCGCGACGCACCCGTTCGGCCACGATCTGATCGAGGAGCTTCAGCGCCACGGCGGATGCAGCCATGTCGCCCGCGCTGTCGCCGGCGAGGGCGCGGAGCTGATCGCTCGACACGGTCGCGTCCGGAAAGTTGGAGTGCGCCCACGTCGTCTTTCCCGAGGCAGGAGGCCCGGCGAGGATCACCAGGCAGGGCGACGGGAGAACGATCTCCTCCTCGACCTCGTCCTCCGGCATCGAACGGATCGGTCCGTCAGCCGGCGCGCTGCAGGCGGCGCAGGGGCGGCTCTGTCTTGGGTGGGTTGCGGCGCGGCGGGAGCTCGGCGATCAGATCGAGCGTGGCGGCGGCGATGATGTCGACAGCACGATCCACCGCGTCTTCGGTGCGGGCCGAGACCTTCGAGATGCCACCCACCTTGCGCACATACTGAAGCGCTGCCGCGCGGATCTCTTGTTCTGTCGCATCGGGCTCGAGCCCGCGCAGGGTCGTGATGTTCCGGCACATGGGTCCGAATCTAGTGGCGGGCCGTTCGTTGGTCGGCGCTGTGCGCCCCTAGGCTGCGCGGCGTCATGTGGAGAGGGCGACGGGGGATCCAGCTTGTCGGAAGTGTCCTTCTCATCGCGCTTCTCGTGGGCGCATGTGGCAGCGACGAGGAGCCGGGCCCGGATTTCAGCGCTCTGCTGACGAGTGCCGGCTCGCTGACGCGTGCCGAGTCCCCGTTGGCGTTCGTTCAGGCGCTGCGCGTCGAGACCGGCGCCGGTGCCTTCCTCGAGCAGACGACCGAAGGCGTGTACGACGGCGAAGTCGATCAGGCCAGCCTCGTCGTCACGACTGAGCAGTCCGAGGACGGCGGTTCATTGTTCGTCGTGGACAGCACGGTCGATCCGGGGACGACGCTGCGACTCGTCATGGACGGTCGTCAGGTCTTTCTGCGCGTCGACGTGCTGGGGCTCGACAACACGGCGTGGTCGATCGTCCCCGCGAGCGAGGCGACCCCAACCGCCGACAGCACGGTTGCGGTCCTCGGCGCAGCTCTTGTCGCCGAGCCCGCCGCGGCCGAACGGATCGGGGAGATCGGCGCGGAGGACGTCGGCGGAGTCGCCGCGACCCGCTACCGAGTTCCTGCCAACGCAGCGGAGGTGGCGATCTATCTCCCCAGCGAGACGCTCAACGTGCTCAGTGAGCAGGGCCTTGGAACACGTCCGATCGACGCGCGGACGTTTGTCGAGTTCTGGCTCGATGATGCGGGCAGGATCAGAAGGATCGAGATCGATCACGAGCCCCTGCTCGCGGCGATGAACGTCGAGGCCCTGCGCGATGTGACGATGTTCCGTCAACGGTTCGAGATCACCCAGTTCGGTGGTGTGGCCGTGCAGGTTCCGAGCCCCGCCGAGATCGCGGTGGACGGGGAATAGTCGTGACGGTGCCGCTTGCCGAGCAGCGCCGCCAACTCGCTCTCGCGTGCCGGGTGATGGCCCACCGCGGACTCGTGGCGGACATCCTCGGGCACATCAGTTGGAGAATTGACGACCGCCACCTGCTCGTTCGGTGTCGCGGTGCAGACGAGCGCGGACTTCGCTTCACGACCCCCGACGACATCCGCCTGGTCGACCTCGACGGCGAGGCCGGCGCGCCAGGCGAACTCGACTCACACCGGCCGCCCAATGAGCTGTCGATCCACACGGAGCTCATGCGGCGCCGCGATGTGGAGTCGGTGGTACATGTTCATCCCTCCGACGTCGTGGTCGCAGCGATGAGTGAGATCGACCTCGTTCCGTGGATCGGTGCGTACGACATCCCTGCGATGAGGCTCGCCGAGGAAGGCATTCCCGTTCACCCGCGAGCGGTCCTCATCAGCGGAGCGGAGCTCGCGGAGGAGATGATGGAGTCCATGGGGAATGCCGATGTGGTAATTCTGGCGGGGCACGGGCTCGTGACGGTCGGAACGACCCCCGTCGAGGCGATGCTGCGCGCGCTGCAGGTCACCGAGCTGGCGCGGTTGTCGCTGGCCGTCGTCCACGCTGGTGGCGAGCCGACGCCGATCTCGCAGGCCGATCGGGCGGAGCTTCCCGACCTCGGTGCCGGCTTCAATCACGAAGTGCTGTGGCGACATCATCTCGCGAGCCTCGATGCAGACGGATGGGGACTCTGATGCCGCCGGACGTGTCGGAGGTGACGAGCGCAGCACGCCGCGGGCTCGTCCCCGCCCACGTCTACAACGACCAGGCCATCTTCGAGCTCGAGCGGGACCGTCTCTTCTCGCGGGCCTGGTTGTTCGTGGCGCACGAGTCCGAGATCCCCGAGCCCAACAGCTACGTCGTGCGCAACATCCTCGGCGACTCGCTCCTCGTCACACGCGGCGTGGACGGCGAGATCCACGTGATGTTCAACATGTGTGTTCATCGTGGAATGCAGGTGTGTCGGGCCGAACGCGGGACCGCCTCGACGTTTCGCTGTCCGTACCACGCCTGGACCTACCGCAGCGATGGCACGCTCGCGGGCCTGCCCTTCCACCAGGACGCATACGGCGGCGAGGAGGGCTTCCGCAAGGAAGGTCAAGCCCTCCTGGCGGTCCCTTCGGTCGCCAACCGCAACGGGCTGATCTTCGCGAGCCTGGATCCTGACGCGCCGCCGTTCGACGAGTGGCTGGGGGACTTCGCCTTCTACCTGGACTTCTACACGAAGCCCACGGACGCGGGGATCGAGCTCCGGGGACCTCAGCGCTGGCGCGTCAACGCCAACTGGAAGATCGGCGCAGAGAACTTCATGGGCGACAGCTATCACACGCCCCACACCCACGCGAGCGTGGTGGACATCCGGTTGTTCGGGGAGCCGCGTCCCAACAAACGCAAAGAGGGAGTCCTCTACACCGCAGGACGAGGTGGCGGCACCACCTACAAGCTGCCCGCAGAAGGCGACCTCGACTCCGGGCTCGGCTACGTCGGGTACCCGGCTGACCTGCGTGCCACGATGGCCGCCTCGTGGCCGGCCGAACGACGGGCGTTGGTGGACAACGGCGGCTTCATGCCCTCGGCGGCGACGCTGTTCCCGAACCTCAGCTTCGTCCACAACTGGCCCGCTGTGGACGAAGAGGGGACGCTGGCGCCCTTCACGTCGATCCGCCTCTGGCAACCGATCGGACCGAGCGAAACCGAGTGCCTGTCGTGGTTCGCGGTCGCGGCTGACGCGTCAGGGGAGTTCAAGGAGCGGAGCTACAAGGCGTACATCATGTGTTTCGGCACGTCGGGCATGTTCGAGCAGGACGACGTGGAGAACTGGGTGTCGATCACCACCACCGCCGGCGGCTCGATGGCCCGCAGGCTGTTGCTGAACAACCGGATGGGGCTCGACCACGAGGACCGCTCGCTCGTCGAGCAGCACGACGGGTTTGCCGGACCCGGCGTCGGCTACCAAGGGTTCAACGAGCACGGCCAGCGTCACTGGTTCGCCCAGTGGTGCGATCTCCTCGAACAGGAGGCGCCCACGATCGCGCCGATCGCGTTTGGGGCGGACGCGTCGGATGGCTGACGCGCCGCTTCCGTACACGGACGCGCGTCACCTGGACGCGCACCAGTTCCTGGTTGAAGAAGCCCACCTCCTCGACAGCGGCCAGTTCGAGGCCTGGCTCGGTCTGCTGACCTGTGACGTGGAGTACGTGATGCCCGTGCGCGTCACGGCGGTGAAGGCGATCGATGAGGCGTCGGTCCGGACCATGGACCACTTCGCCGAGGACTACTACTCACTTCGACTGAGGGTGCAACGCTTCGCCACGGCTCACGCGTGGACGGAGGATCCCCAGAGCCGGGTCCGGCACCACATCACGAACGTCCGGACCTTCGCCGGGGAGGACGCTGACGCGCTTGTGGTCGAGTCGGCGGTGATGGTGTTTCGGTCCCGCGGTGACCAGCAGGCTCCGGACTTTCTGAGCGCGGGCCGACGCGACATCCTGCGGCGCGTCGGCGGGGACCTACGCCTGGCCCGACGCGAGATCGAGGTGGACGAAGCGGTTCTCCGAACGCAGAACCTGGCGGTCTTCCTGTGACGCTGCTGGAGGGTCGCAGGTGCCTGGTGGTCGGCGGTGGATCGGGCATCGGACGGGCGGTCGTGGAGCGGTTCCTCGCGGAGGGCGCGTCAGTGGGTGTTCTCGAGCTGGATTCGACGAAATGCGAGTCGCTGACGCGCGTCGGCGGGATCGGCCCCGTCGTGCGGGGGGACGCGTCGGAATGGGATGCGAATGACTCGGCCGTCGAGGCCGTCATCGACGCTTTCGGGCGACTGGACACCTTGGTGCAGTGCGTCGGAGTGTTCGACTACTACCGGGGCCTGGGGGAGCTGACGCGTCAGCAGCTCGACGCCGGCTTCGACGAGATCTTCGCAACGAACGTCCGGAGTCACCTCGTGGGGGTGCACGCGTCAGCCGCTGCACTGCGCGAATCGAAGGGCTCGGTGATTCTCACGCTTTCGACGTCCAGCTACGCGTCAGGGCGTGGGGGAGTGCTGTACGTGGCATCGAAGTTCGCCCTGCGCGGCGTCGTCGAGTCCCTCGCGGACGAGATGGCGCCAGATGTGCGCGTCAACGGCGTCGCTCCGGGCGGAACCCTCGACACCGACCTGCGCGGGCTGCGGTCGCTCGGTGAATCCGATCGGTCGATGGCTGACGCGTCAGGCCGCGAAGAGGACCTGCGCGCCAGAACACGCCTCGAAGTCGCTCTCACCCCTGCTGATCACGCTGCGAGCTACGCGTTCCTCGCGTCAGAGGGCGCGAGGGGGATGACCGGACGCGTCCTGCATCCCGACGGCGGCGCGAACCTGCCGCGCCGCTGACGCGCCGCTGCCCTTCCGCGTTCCGCCGGCGCGTCAGCGCATCGAGATGGTGCCCATCACGTCGTCGTCGCCAGATCCCGGAGCGGCGATCTCCACGATCCGTTCGTCGACGTCGTCGTACTCCAGGCGCAGGGCGCGGCACATCGTGGCGTGCAGCATGTACATCGACGTGGCATAGGTGAGCTCGATGATCTGCTCCTCGTCGAGGTGGCTGCGCAACGCGTCATAGGTGGCGTCCTGGACGCGTCCGCCGCCCATGACGAGCTCATCGGCGAACGCCAGCACTGCCCGTTCCTCGCCGGTCCACAGGTCCGCCACCGACCATGCGGGCACCGCGGCGAGCTGCTCGTCGGTCACTCCTTCGCGCCGCGCCGCCTTGCAGTGCTGGCTGAACACGAACTGGCTGCCCGCAGCAAAGCCCGCACGCGTCAGCGCGAGCTCCCGGAGCCGCGGGTCGAGCGATCGGTTGGGGCTGTTGAACAGCGCAAATCCGGCGACCATGTGGTCGAGCAGCTCTGGCGTCTGAGCGAAGACCGTCCACCAGTTGCCCGGAGTCCCCGTTGCGGTCCCAGGCTCGGCGACGGGGTCGCGATCGCCGAACAAGCGCTCGTAGATGGGCAACACACTGTCTGGCGCGTCAGCGCGAGGGATCTGTTGTGTCCGTGGCATGCGCATACTGTAAGGGCGCCCAATCCAACGACAAGGGGGGTCCGTCGAGATGGGACAGACACCGAAGAACACCGAGTTCGAGTTCCGCGGGTTCAACCACGTGGCTCTCGTCTGCAAGGACATGGCCCGCACGGTCGACTTCTACACCAACGTGCTCGGGATGCCGCTCATCAAGACGCTCGAGATTCCCGGGGGCGGCCAGCACTTCTTCTTCGATGCGGGCAACGGGGATTCGCTTGCCTTCTTCTGGTTCCCCGGCGCTCCCGAGGCCGCGCCAGGCGTCGCATCGGCCGGTGAGCTCCCGGGCGGCGGCAACATCGTCTCCGCCCACGGGTCGATGAACCACATCGCCCTCGACGTGCCGGCCGACAAGTTCGACGACTGTGTCGACCGGCTCAGGGACAAGGGCGTCGAGGTGAGCATGGTGCTCAACCACGACAACAGCGAGTCCACGGTGTCGCAGGAGCTGCACCCCGGCGTGTTCGTCCGTTCGGTCTACTTCTGGGACCCCGACGGTGTCCTGCTCGAGTTCGCGTGTTGGACCCACGACGGCTTCACCGAAGCCGATCGCCAGCACCTCCCCGCCGATGCCGACGGCCAGCGCGTCGAGTTGGTCGCGGACTGAAGGTGAAGGTCACCCGCCTGTACACGGGCGACGATGGTCGCTCACATTTCGAGGACCTCGAGATCCCGTTGACCACGATCGAGGGCGTGGGTCAGATGTCGGGCCGAATTCCGGCCGACTCGGTGTTCTTCCGCGATACCGCTGACGCGGGGCCCGATGTTTGGGACTTCCACGTCGCGCCGCGCCGGCAGTTCGTGATCCACCTCTCAGGGGTCGCGGAGATCGAGGTAGGCGACGGCACGAAACGTCGATTCGGGCCAGGCGAGCTGCTCCTCGCTGACGACACCACAGGCGAGGGTCACATCAGCCGCGAGATCGAGGGCCCGCGGCTGCAGATCTTCGTCCCCCTCGACGCGTCAGCCGACATCTCCGGCTGGCGCGGCTGACGCACCGACCACGCGAGGCCACAGTGCTCACCTGCACATCACCGCGCACGGACCTGGCTGAGCGTGTCGCGACGCTTTTCGGCGCTACATCGCCAAGGAGCCCATCGGCGTTGTCTTCGTGGTCGCGCCGTGGAACTACCCGTGCCTCACCGCGATCAACAGGATCGCCCCGGTGCTCGTCGCCGGAAACGCCGTCGTGTTGAAGCACGCGACCCAGACTCTTCTTGCGGGCGAGCGTTTCGATGCCGCGGCTCGCGCAGCGGGCTTGCCCGACGGGCTGTTCTCGAACATCCGCGCCGGCCATGGAACCGTTGCGGATCTGATCGCGTCGCGGTCGTTCGACTTCATCACACCGGCTCGGTGGGAGCGGGCGCGTCCAGCGAGCGTTCGGCGGCTGGCACGTTCACCTCGCTCTACGACGAGTTCGTCGAACGCTCGCTCGCGCTTGTGAACGACTACGTGCTCGGCGACCCGCTGGAGCACGAGTCGACCCTCGGCCCGATGGCCCATGTGAGGTTCGCCGACGAGGTTCGCGCCCAAACCACCGAGGCGGTTGCAGCCGGCGCGACGGCCCTCATCGATGCCACGTTCCACCTCCGCCGCTGAGGCCGCGAAGAGACGTCAACCCCGCGGGATGTGTGGCAACACCTTCTCCGCGAATTGCTCCATCGAGTACATCGCCTTGTCGTGGGGCATGTCGCCGATCTGGAACCAGGCGAGCAGCTTGCCCGCGCCCGCCTCTTCCATGTTGCGCACGAGGCGCTCGCCGACCTGTTCGGCCGTTCCGACCAGCGGCTCGCCCGCCGACAGAGCCGGACCGCCGGCGCCGGACATTTCCCGGGCGATCTCCAGACGGGTGCGGTAGGAGCTCGCCGCGGTGTACCCGGGCGGGAAGAAGGTGGGAAGCGGCAGCGTGAAGCAGCGCTCCTGGAAATAGCGGACGTGCGGCTCGAGCGAGGCCATGGCGGCCTCCTCCCCATCCGGGTGGATGTGCACGACCGACGTGAGGCCGAATTGCTCGGGTCCCGCGGTGTAGCCGAACCCTTCGGCGTACTCCCGGTACTTGCCGTAGAACTGTTTGAGCCGCTCCATCGGAACGAACGTGCATGCGAGCGGGTAGCGGCGCTCGGCGGCCCACTCGAGTGTTTCAGCCGACCCCTGCGAAGGCACGAAGATTGGGGGGTGCGGCTGCTGCAGTGGGCGTGGCCACACGTTGACGTACCGGAACTGGAAGTGCTCGCCGTCCCAGTTGAATGGTCCCGGATCCGTCCACGCCTTGAGGATCAGATCGTGCGCTTCGAAGAACATGTCGCGCGACCGGGTGGGGTCCATGTTGAGGGAGTGGTACTCGGCGCCGATGCCACGAACGAAGCCGGAGAGAATCCGGCCGCCGGACATGACGTCGAGCATCGCGACCTCTTCTGCGACGCGCAGCGGGTTGTCGCGCAATGCGATTCCGTTGCCCAAGATGGCGATCTTGGCCCGGCTGGTGCGGCTGACGAGGGCGGCAGCCATGATGTTGGGCGACGGCATGAGCCCGTAGGCGTTCTGGTGATGTTCGTTGACGCAGATGGCGTCGAACCCGGCTTCATCTGCGAAGACGAGCTGGTCGAGGTACTCGCCATACAGCTGCTGGCCGAGTTCGGGGTCGTACTCGCTGTTGGGGTAGACGACCCATGCCGACGTGTACTTCTCGACGACGTCGGGGTCGATCTTGGGCCAGGGCATGAGGTGGAAGGCGTAGATCTCCACGTCAGATCTCCTCTCGCTCACCATGCAGCTTCACCGCGGCGGCGACGACGGCGGCAGGAGCGTCGATCGTCACCATGTGGCCCGCTTCGGGAACCACCTCGAACGGCGCGCCCAAGATCTCGGCGACGCGCCGCCCGTGCTCGGGCGGAAGCAACCGGTCGCCGGCCCCCCACACGACGACGGCCGGACAGTCGACCTGGTGAAGGCGCCGCTGCAGGCGCTTGTCGTAGGGGCGTTCCCACATGAGGCGGGCCTGCGCGGCGAGCTCGACCCACAGGTCGGTCGCAGCGTCGATGTCGCCGGTCAGGGGGTCGACCACAGACCCGTCGATGGACTCGGCCAGGTACCCGAGTGCCTCGGGAGCCTGCTTGATGAAGATGTCCGGCATGGGCTCGTCGGGCCGGAGCCCGAGGGTGCCAACGGTCAGCAACGCACCGACGAGATCGGGACGGTGCGCTGCGAGGTCGAGGGCCATCCAGCCACCGAGGCTGACGCCTACAACAAGCGGGCGCTCGAGTTCGAGGGCCCTCAGCAGCCCGGCGTTGTGGAAGGTGATGTCGGTGACATCGTGGACCCAGGCGGGAATCTCCTCGCCGCCGAACCCGGGGTGGATCGGGGCATAGACGGTGAAATGCTCGGCGAGGCGGTCGTGGATCTCCGACCATGCCGACGTGTTGGCCTCACCGTGCAGGAACACGAGGGGCGGCCCCTCGCCGCCGACGTGGACGCGAGCCTGGTAGTCGATGACCGAGACGTCGACTGTCTTCATCGGGACTCGACCGTCTCCAGCCACTTGGCGATCATGTCTGCCCCTCGGGTGGGGTCTTCGCACATCCACCAGTGCCCGAGACCCTCGAGCATTGCGACCTCTGCGCTCGCCCGCTCAGCGGTCTTGCGGGCCAGGGCTTCGCCGCCGGTGTAGTGATCTTCGGTGGCGATCACGACCAGGCCGGGGTTGACAGCAGCCTCGCCGAGTCGTTCGCCGAGTTCGGCCATCACGGGTTGCGCGGCGCTGCGGTAGAGCGGAACGATGCACGCCGCCATGTCCTCGTTGACGTGTGGCGCGACCTGTGCCGCGACGACTTCGCCCATCCCGAGTCCGCGGAACATCGCCGCGATGTCCTCCGTAGGCGTCGCGGCCATTCCGGCGACGATCGCCTCGCCGTCGGGCCCCTGCCACCCTTGGGCTGCGTCGTGCCACTCATACTCGGCGTTGAAGCATCCTGCGATGTCGGTGCACCAGCTGCGGATGAGGTCCGGCCGTTCGATCGCGACACGCATCACGTGGCCGCCGCCCCAGTCGTGCCCGATGAGGTCGGTCGGACCGTCGAGCTGTTCGAGTTCGGCCACCAACCAGGCCAGGTACTCATCGCTCGCGGCACCGAATCCCTCCGGAATCGGGGCGCCGAAACCTGGTGGCGACAACGCGATGACGTCGTCTCGGCCGAGTTCGGTCCGCATGGGACCCCAGATGGCGTCGGTCTCGGGATTCCCGTGAACCAGTACGACAGACATGGCGGCCCCCTCGCTGCGCTGTGCTCGTTGGGGGTGACGGTAGCTGGTGTGTCCTGCGGACGCCCCGACGCCACGGGTTTGGGTGTCTCGACGCTGACCGCAGGCGCTCAGCCCTGCGGTGGCGGGCGCTCTTTGGCCAGGTCCTCGACGACTTCGGCGTTGGGCAGCGCGGAGAGACCGCGGGGCGGCAGGTAGAGCTTGCGGTCGCGGGAGCCGCCGCCCACGATCACCTTCTCGCAAGCCATCACCCGTGCGTCGATCCACAGCGGGAGATCCGCTGGCAGGCCGAACGGGGTCACGCCGCCCAGCGTCATGCCGGTGATGTCGGCGGTTTCGTCCGGCGGAGCGAATGAGGCCTTCTTCACCCCGAGGCGCTTGCGGACCACCTTGTTGACGTCCACCTGAGTGGTCGCGAGGACCATGCACATCGCGTACACCCGGGGGTCGCTCTTGCCGACCACCATGATGGCGTTCGCCGACTCGTCCATCCGATAGCCGTAGTGCTCGCAGAACTCCGCTGTGTCGGCGAGCTCGGGGTCGCAGTCGATCACCTGGTGCTCGACACCAGTGGCGTCGGCGGCCGCGAGAACGGGATCGGTCACCAGAAGAAGATAGCGAGAAGTCGTTTGAAATTTTTAGAAAGCTCTCATGTTTCTCATTCTCGATGCCGTTCAACGGGTCTCGGGCGAGGGCCGAGCATCGCGAAATCCGAAAGGGGGACGCCATGCCATGGCGCGAAAGGGGTGGCGACGACGGCGCCGCGGCAGCCGAGTTCGCGCTGGTCTTGCCGCTTCTCAGTCTTCTGATTTTTGGTGTCGTCGAGTTCGGCCAGGCGTTCTATCGGTACCAGGCGGTGCAGTCGGCGGCGCGCGAAGGCGCGCGAGTCGGTGCGGTGGAGCCGGGAGCGGAGTGCGCTCGCGTCACGCAGAGCCTCGAGACCGCGAGCGTAGGGACGGCGAGTTGCACTGTCGTAGCGAGCTGCCCAGGTGATCGCGTGATCATCGAAGTCAGCGCCACCGAGTCCATCGACATCCCACTACTCGGAAGTCGCAATGCGGACCTCACGTCGCGAGCGGAGTTTCGATGCGAGACCGGGTGAAGGACGAGAGCGGCGTTGTCTCGGTGTTGGTTGCCGCAGCGATCCTGGCGCTCGTGGGCTTCCTGGCGCTTGTCGTCGACATGGGCGCGGTCTATGTCGCCAAGCGTGAGCTCAGCCAGGCCAGCGATGCTGCAGCGCTCGCAGCGGCGCAGGAGGTCGCCCGCGGATCTGCGGGATGTCCGGCGGTGGCGTTGGACTACCTCACTGCCAACTCGCCGGAGGCTCAGCTCGAGGACTGTCAACACGATGCCATCGACCCGTATGACAACAATCCTTACGACAACGACCGCGAGGTCGAGGTCATTGCGACCCGCGACGTTCCCCTGATGTTTGCGGCCATCCTCGGGCGCAACACGGTCACAATCCGTGCCGCAAGCGAGGCGGAGTTCGGGCCGCTGCGCTCGTCCACCGGGCTACGACCGTTCGGCCTCTGTACAGCGAGCCCGGCCTTCCTGGCGTGGCAGGCGTCTGGTCATTCCAGCACGCAGGTGTTCAGGGTCAGCTACACCAAGGCCTCGCCTCAGGACTGCGGGACCGCTGTGCCGGGAAACTGGGGTCTGCTGGACTTCGATGGGGGGTCGAACTCAACCAACACACTCCGATCCTGGGTCATCGACGGCTATCCGGGCGTGGTTTCGGTTCCCGCATGGCACGACGGCGACCCGGGAGCGTTCTCGAACGCACTTGACATCCACACCATTGTCGGGGAAACGGTCTACCTGCCTGTCTTTGACGTCGCGACCGGCAGTGGTGCCAACTCCTCGTTCCACGTCGAGGGCATCGTGGCGGTGACGATCGTCGGCTATCAGGCGACCGGCTCGCAAGCCAGCCGCTACCTCGACCTGCGGTTCGAGAGCCATGTCATCTCAGGGGACTGTTGCGACGATGAAGCAGGTGCTCTGTTGAACACCGGCTTGCTAGGTATCCGTCTCTGCGAGCTGGACGATGCGGGTCACTGCGACTGATCGACCGCGGTGAGAAGGGAATCGTTCATCGGTCACCTCGGGCTCGTGCGGTTGCCGCGTCATCGACGGCTCGCCCGTCGTCGGCGATCACGACGCCATAGTCCCGAGCAGCGGCCTCCGCAGACAGGATCTCGTCCCGCACGTCGCGCAGGACCAGCGATGGTTCGCGGGTGAGCGGGTCGCCCCAGCCGCCGCCGCCCGGTGTTTCGGCGATCATTCGAGCGGGGCCGAGGCGCGTGACCCCGTACTTCGGCGGCTCGAACATCGGGCCGTCGGCATTCTCGTCGACGGGGGCGATCCACTCATGGCCGACACCGCCGGTGCCGCCACCCTGGACGCCATGCCCCGATGCCGTGTGAAGGCCTTCGGCTCGGAACGACCAGATCGCCGGTTCGAGGATGTCGGCCTCATAGCGGACGCCGGTTCCTCCCCGGTGCGCTCCCGGTCCTGCGTTGTCGGTGAGCTGCTCGTGGCGGACGTAACGAACCGGGTACTGCTGCTCGTGGAATTCCAGGTTGGGCATGTCGAGGCCACCGAGGCTGATGAGGTGGCCCATCTGAACGAAACCGTCGCGTTCGGCCGTGGCGCCGGGCGTCCCCATCGCATGCCACTGGTACATGACCCATGTGGTCCCGTCGTCCCGCTTGCCGGCGACATGTCCATGCATGGTCTTCGACCATGCTGCGCACGCCCGATCCGGGGCCGCTTGGGCCAACGCCTGCCACACCGCGATCACGATCTCGTGGGCCACATAGACGGTGTTCATCGTCATCGGGGCAGGCGGGCGGGCGTTGACGATCGTGCCTTCGGGGGCGATCACCGTGAGGCCTCGGTACGTGCCCTCGTTGCGGGGAATCGACGTGTCGAAGAACGATGACACAGCCAGGAACGCTGACGAGTAAGTGTTGGCCAGCGAGCTGTTCTTGAATCCGTCGATCTGGGGATCGGACCCCGAGAAGTCGAGGGTCATCTCGTCGCCGTTGACGGTGAGCTCGACCCGCACCGCGATGTCGGTGGTGACGAAGCAGTCGTTGTCGCTGTGGTCCTCGCCGAAATAGACCCCGTTCGGGAGCTCGGCGACCGCAGCGCGCATCCGCCGGTCGGCATGATCGAGGACGCCGTCGAGATACCGCAAGTACGGATCCACGCCGAGTTCGTCGACGAGCGCCGAGACCCGCTCGGCACCGATCTGGGTCGAGCCCATCATCGCCAGCAGGTCACCGTCGAGCAGTTCGGGTGTTCTGCAGTTGATGAGCAGAAGTTCCCAGAGGTCGTCTCGCACGACGCCCTTCTCGACCAACTTCAGCACCGGCAGCCGGATTCCCTCCTGCCAGATCTCGGTCGCCTCGGGGTTGTAGGTCCCGGCGAGGCCCCCGCCGATGTCGCTCTGATGGGCCCGGTTGCAGCAGAACCCGGCGATGACGGGATTCTCGTCGCCGACGAACACCGGCCGTGCGATGACCCAGTCGGGCAGGTGGTTGCCGCCCGCCACATACGGGTCGGACAGCAGGAAGATGTCGCCGGGCTCGATCCGACCGGCGAAGCGACCCAGGAGTGCGCGAACTGCGAAACCGCCGCCTCCCGTGTGGATCGGGATGCCGTCGGCGTTGGCGACGAGGGTTCCATCTGGAGTGGTGATGAAGCAGCTGAAGTCGTGGCTCTGGCTGAAGATCGTGCTCCGAGCCGTCCGCGTCATCACCCAACCCATGTGCTTGCTGACCTGATCGAGCCGGTTCTGCATCAGGGCCAGCACAATCGGATCGAGGCTGGTTTCGGACCCAGAGCCGTCGTCGACTCGCGCGCCGGCTCCATCTGTTTCCACCGCCGACACAGCATCAGCGAGGGTCAGCATGAAGTCACCGTTGGGGTGGACCTCCAGCACATCGCCCGGCCGAACGACGACGGTGGTGGTCAACTCCTCGATGATCGCGGGGCCCTCGACGCGATGACCTGGGCGGGCCAGCGCCCCATCGAACACGGGGGTGTCGCGCCAGCCGAACTCGTCGTGCCACACCCGCCGCGTCTCCAGGGGCTCCAGCGCGTCCGAGGTTGAACCACCTCCGACCAGGCGTACAGAACCAGTGGAGCCACGGGCGATCAGGCGCAGCGACGAGACCATGATCGTGCCGCCATCCTGCACGTGGCCATACAGCCGCTGGTACTCCGCTTCGAAAGCCGCGCGGACCGTCGCCCGTTCGACTTCGCCGGCCGGAACGCGGACCTTGATGCTCCACAGCTGGCCGGGGTGGTGGAGCTCCAGCTCGTGGGTGAGCGTGACGTCGCTCGGCTCGAACCCTTCGTGGCCCATGACCTCATGTGCTTGCGCCTCGAGCTCCCCGAACGCGCCGTGGAGACGATTTGGGTCGAGTTGGTCGAGCGACCCGATGAGGACTCGCGTGAAGTCCTGGCGGACATCTGCATGCAGCATTCCGATCGCGCAGAGGGCGCCCGCGTCGCGGGGGATGTACACCCGCCGGCAGCCGAGACCGTTGGCGACCGATGCGCCGTGCATCGGGCCCGCACCGCCGGCCGCCGCGAGCGTGAAACGGCGCGGCGAGTGCCCGCGTTCGATCGAGATGTGCTCGACGGCCGACAGGAGGTGCTGTTCGACGAGCTCGACGATTCCGGCCGCGGCTTCGTGGACCGTCATGCCGAGCGGCGTCGCCACGTGCTCTTCGACGGCGGCGGTCGCTGCATCGAGGTCGAGATCCAGCGTGCCTCCCGACGATTTGCCGGGGCGCAGTCGACCGAGCACCAGCTGAGCGTCGGTGACGGTGGGAAGGGTGCCGCCTCGGCGATAGCAGGCGGGTCCGGGGTCGGCGCCTGCGCCTTCGGGCCCCACGTACAGCATCCCGGCGCCGTCGACGCCGGCGATGGTGCCGCCGCCTGCGCCGATGGTGTGGATGTCGATGGCGGGCGACGACACGTGGTAGCCGGCGATGTCGATGTCGTCTTTGGTGTCGACCTCGCGGTTGGACATGAGCAGCACGTCGCAGGACGTTCCGCCGATCTCCATGGAGATGACGTTGCCCTCATCGCCTGCGTCGACACCGGCGTCGTCGATGGCGCGGCTGTAGAGGTTGAGGGCGCCGACGGCGGCTGCGGGCCCCGACAGCAGCAGGTTGACGGGTCGGTCAGCGAGTTGGCCGACCGACGCTGCTCCGCCGTTGGACTGCACGAGCAGGAGCGGATTGGCCAGGCCGAGCTGGCCGAGTTCGGTCTCGAGCGAACGGAGGTAGGCCACGATGCGTGGCGACAGCGCGGCGTTGATGACCGCTGTGGAGGTGCGCTCGTACTCGCCCATCAAGGGGGACGTGGCCGCCGAGGTGCTGATCCACTCACCGTCCCAGCGGTCTCGTAGTGCAGCGGCCACCGCCTGCTCGTGGCGGTCATCGACGTAGCTGTTCATGAGGGCCACGGCGATGGCTTCGACGCCGTCGGCGGCAAAGATCTCGAGGATGTCGTCGAGGCCGCTCAGGTCGAGTTCGGCGTGCTCGGTGCCGTCGGCGTCGATTCGACCCGGAAGCGAGCGGCGGAGATAGCGGGGAACGAGGACCGGCGAGAAGGGCGCCCGATGGTTCCACTGGTCCGTGCGCAGGCCCCTCCGGATCTCGAGGCTGTCGCGGAACCCGTCGGTGGTGATCAACCCGACCGTCGCACCCTTGCCTTCGAGGATCGTGTTGGTGGCGACGGTCGAGCCGTGAACGAAGAGCGAGCAATCGGCCAGCACCGCCTCGGTCGGCATGCCGAGGTCGACGGCGACCCGTTCGACCGCAGCGAGAACCCCGCGGCTCGGATCGCTCGGGACCGAGGGAACCTTGGCCACCCATGTGGCTCCGGTGTCGTCGGCGAGGACGAGGTCGGTGAAGGTCCCGCCGACGTCGACCCCGATGCGCCACGGCGCCGTCGGTGTACCCGGGCTGGCAGTGTTCATCGCGACGACCCCCTCGAAGACCCCCAGATCTTCGCGCCCAGCCCGTCCAGATGTCCTGTTTCGGCGACCTACTTCTTGGGGGCCTTCTCCTTGGGTTTCTTCGCGGGAAGCGCTGCGGTGTGTTCGAGCGCCTTGTGTACCCACTCGTCGAGCGACTCGGGTTCGTCGTCTCGCCATGCCCTCGGCACGGCGACGTACTCCTTCATCGGGCGATCCTCGGGCCCGAATGGGCCGGATCCATCGATGCTCTCGAGCGCAGCCCGGTCCTCCTCGAAAACGGTGCAGAACGACTCGACATGGGGGGTGGAGTCGTTGCCCGTCGAAAACGGTGCAGAACGACTCGGGCGAGTGGGGCGGGGGAGCGGGTGCCAGACTCGGCCCATGGTGAATCCGTTTCCGGACTCGACGTCGCGGTCGGCGGAGCTGTATGAGCGGGCGCGAGCGGTGATTCCCGATGGGGCGTCCCGGTCGACCGTTCTGATACGGCCGCACCCGGTGTACGTCGCTGAAGGAAAGGGCGCGTGGCTGACCGATGTCGACGGGCGCCGCTACCTCGACCTCAACAACAACTTCACCTCGATCATCCTCGGCCACGCAGACCCGGGTGTCGACGAGGCCGTCCGCAGCCAGTTGAGACGAGGCACGGCGTTCTCGCTCGCGACCGAAGCCGAGATCGAGCTCGCCGAGATCTTGACGGACCGACTGCCCGCGGCTGATCGGGTCCGGTTCTGTAACTCGGGGACCGAAGCGGTGATGGGAGCCATCAAGGCGGCTCGGGCGTTCACCGGCCGCCCGGCGATCGTGAAGGTGGAGGGCAGCTACCACGGCACCTACGACCATGCGGAAGCGAGCCTCGGCTCTGATCCCTCCAACTGGGGCGAGAACGCGGCCCCGCACACCGTGCCCTATGCCTCGGGCGCGCCCGAATCGTTGAGCGACGAGGTCGTGGTGATCGGCTTCAACGACGCGGAGGCTGCTCGCGCCGTGATCCATTCCGTGGGAGCGCGCTGCGCCGCCGTGCTGCTCGACCTGATGCCCAGCCGGGTCGGCATGCCGAGCGTCGATCGCGCCTTCTTGACCGCAGTTCAGGACGCATGCCGCGAGGTCGGGGCGCTCCTGATCCTCGACGAGGTGATCACCTTCCGCCTGGGGCCAGGCGGTGGCCAGGCGATCCACAGCATCGAGCCGGACATCACCGCCCTCGCCAAGATCATCGGGGGCGGCTTCCCGGTGGGCGCGGTGGCGGGGCGGGCCGAAGTGATGTCGGTTTTCGAGGCCGTCGCCGGGGAGCGAGCGGCGGTGCCCTCGGGCGGCACCTACACGGCGAACCCCGTCACGATGGTCGCCGGCGTGGCCTGTATGCGACAGCTCGACGGTCCGGCGTTCGACCGCCTGGACGCGATCGGCGAAGCGGTTCGCCGCGGACTCACCGCTGTCTTCGAACGCGCAGGGGTCGCGTGGCAGGTCACGGGGGCCGGGTCACTGTTTCGGATCCACCCGCATCGACGTCGGATCCGCAACTACCGCGACACGCACCACAGCTCGGACGAGGCAGCCACCATGGCCGCGCTCCAGCACCGGCTGTTGGAGCGCGAGGTGTACTTCAGCGGGTACGGGATGGGCTGTCTCAACCTGGCGACGTCCGACGCTGATGTCGACCACTTCCTCGAGGCCATCGGTGATGCCCTGGCCCAGGTGTGAGCCAGCTTCGGTGGATCCTCAGGGAACCGGGTGGCGCTGCCGATCGTCCAAGTGATCGGATGAACACCGATCGGTGAGGTGACTCGAATGAAGAAGCTGCTCGTGGTGGCGACGTTGGCGCTGATTCTGGTGTCGTGCGGCGACGGCGACTCGACCTTTGCGGGGTCCGACTCCGCCGATGGCGTTGTCGATGCTCCCGACGGGAACGGCGCCGGCTTGGCACCGGACATCCTCGGGTCCTGGGACGTCGAGGCGGTGGCCGTGGACAGCGCAGACTCGCCACCACCCAACCCTGCCCCTGCCACCGTCGTGGTGGAACCCGGCGGCATCAGCGGCGATGCGGGGTGCAACCGCTTCTTCGGCGAGTGGTCGAGCACTCCCGACGGCATCGAGGTCGGCGAGTTGGCCATCACCGAGATCGGGTGCCTCGACACGGTGGATTGGTTCGACCTCCTGACGGCCCTGTCCGAAGCGTCCAACGTGACGGCCGATGGCGACGCCCGCGTTCTCGCTAGCGCTGATGGCGCTTTCTCGGTGCGGTTGGTCCCGTCCGGGACCCTCGCCGCGGTCGACACGCCAGAGGAGCCGGAGGAGGAAACAGTGCCCGACACAAGCGAACCCGGTGACGCCGATGCCGCCGATCAACCAGACGACGCAGCGGACTACATCCGGTTGACCGAAACCGAGGCGGGGGCCCTCGCCGAGGAGCGCGGGCATCCATGGCGGATCAGCGAGATCGACGGCGAGCCGCAGATGCTCACGATGGATCACGACCCCAATCGCTACAACTTCGCCATCGCCGACGGTGTGGTCATCAGGGTTCGGGCCGGCTGAACACCTGCGCCACCCAACTCAGCGCTTGCGGACTTCATCCCACGCTTCGACCGTGGCCGCGGCCATGGCCTGGTGCTGCTTCGCGGTGGAGCGGGCCTCGGGGTCGTCGACTCGACGGCTGATGGCGATCGAGGCGAACATGTTTCCCCGGAAGTACGGGCCGTACATCTCCGGCGTGAAGAAGCCGCGCATGTCGTCGGGCGCCTCGCCGGCAGGTCCGCCGGCGGGGGCGTCGACGGCGCTCAGGTCGAGCCCCTCGAGCGCAGCGAACATCTCGTCATCGGTCGTCCGATCTGCGAAGTCGCGCCCCTGGTAGCGGTAGGCCTCGCCGCCGTCTGGGGTGATGACGAGGAGTCCCGGAAGCGCGATCCCGCCGCGCTCCTCGGGGTCGAAGAGGCCGAGCGGTTGCAGGTAGGTCTCCCCGCCGGGGTCGGACACCAGCAACTGGTCATCGAGGCGCCACCGCGAGCGCATGCCGACCTGGCGTTCGTTCTCGTTCACCGAGATGGCGATTACCTCGGCGCCCGCACCGTGAATCCGCTCCGTGTCCTTCGCCAGCCGCACGAGCTGGCCGCAGCAATACGGTCACCAATCGCCTCGGTAGGTGACGAGGACGACGGCACCGGTGGTGCGGCGAAGGTCGAGGATCGCGTCGTGCACGGCTGCCATGGCATTCCCCCAGGTGAGTGGCTTCCGGTGAGCCTACGGGGTTCTCTCTTCCGGGCCGCATACCATCGCCGGCGTGTCCGATGACGAAACTCCCCGCACACCGATCGATCGTGCCTTCATCACCAACGATCCCGACCGCACCGAGCTGATCCTCGTCCGTCACGGCCAACAGCAGTTCCCCGGCCCCGAGGCCGCGGTCGAGGACTGGCGCGATCCGCCTCTGACAGATCTCGGCGAGAAGCAGGCAGCCGCCGCGGGCGCGGCTCTCGCAGGGGAGAACGTCGCGGCGGTGTACTCGTCTCGGCTCTCTCGCGCTCACCGGACCGGTCAGGCCGTGGCCGACCACCATGGCCTCGACGTCACGGTGCTCGACAACCTGGCCGAGATCCACATGTTCGGGTACCTCGAACCCGAACAGCGGCCGCTCGACGTGATGACCGAGACCGAGCTCGAAGGGGCGCGCCGTCGCTTCGCCCGCGAGCGTCGCTGGGACGTGTATCCCTTCACCGAGACGAGCGCAGACTTTCGCCGACGTATCGGAAATGCGCTCGAGGGCATCGTGGCGGCCCACCCGGCCCAGACGGTCGTGGTCGCCTGCCACGGCGGAGTGATCAACGGGTACATCGCGGATTTCCTTCGGCTCGAGCCCGACATGTTCTTCCGCCCGGCGCACGCCTCGGTCCACCGCGTGCTCGCGAGGCATGAGCGGCGGGTCGTTCTCACCATGAACGAGCTCGGTCACCTTCGAGAGCCGCCCGAGCTCCTCTCGTTCTAGACGGGCGCGCCATAGCTCGAATCTGCCAGCCTGTGCGCCGTGAGCGATGCACTCGACGACCTGCTGGCCACCCTCGATCTCGACGACGCTGGGGACGACCGCTTCCTCGGCGCTTCGTCCGGGCACGTGGAGTACGGCCTCTACGGCGGCCACCAGATGGGTCAGGCGGTCGCCGCGGCGGGTCGAACAGTCGAGCCCGAACGGCAGCTGCACTCCATCCACTGCCACTTCCTGCGTGGCGGAGACGGTGAACAGCCGGTGGAGTACGTGGTCGAGCGGATCCGCGACGGGCGGGCTTTCTGCACCCGCAGGGTGACCGGAGTGCAGGACGACAAGGACATCTTCATGGCGGTCGCGTCGTTCCACACGCCCGAGGACGGCAACGGCCTCATTAGCCCGGACATGCCGGGCGGGCTCGCCGATCCCGAGTCGCTGCCGTCGTTCGAAGAGTGCATTGCCGAGGTCGGACCGATCTTCGGGGACGAATGGTCGCTCTCGCCGCGGTCCACCGAGTACCGGATCGCGCATGCGCCGTGGGCGCCGACGGGACCCTCGGAGCGTGGGGGGATCGACTACTGGTTCCGGTGTCGTCGATCGGTCGGCGACAGCCCGCGGGTCCACGAGGCTGTCCTCGCGTACATGAGCGACGACTGCTTGGTCGACGTGGTGCTGGTTCCCTACGGCAAGACGTGGGGATCGGAGGGCACCACGCTCGTGAGCCTCGATCATTCGATGTGGTTCCACCAGCCCGGCCGGGTCGACGACTGGGTCTATGTGGAGCAGTGGCCTGCAGTGGCCACCGGTGCTCGAGGGTTGGCCCACTCGCGCATGTGGCAGGACGGTCGGCTCATCGCCAGCTGCGGCCAAGAGGGCCTCGCCCGCTTCTGACGCTTCTGACCTCCCCCATCTGGGCGCACAGGGGCCCGTCACCCTTCCTTTCGGGAGCACCCACGCCCGGAATGCGGGCGTTCACGCGCCCAAAAGCGACGGGGCGCGGCGAGGCAATCGGGATGCATCTCGTCGAGCGGCGGTCGCGACCCGTAGCGCTCGATGACCTCGGCTCGCGAACCGAACTCGGCCCGCCTCCGCAGCGTCATCTCGATGAAGTTCGTCGCGCCCTCCGGACGGTCGTCTGCCCGCTCGAAGATGATCGGCTCGTAGACCCACGCCGCCGCGATGGCTCCAGGGCGGGCCAACGCGGCGAGCAGCGCGGTCCCGCCTCCCATGGAGTGACCGACGATGAAGGCGTCTCTTGCCCCGAAGTGGTCGAACACCGCACAGATGTCGGCCACCATCCGGAAATCGTCGCACCGAACCTCTGCGGGAAAGCTCGACACCCCGGGGCCTCGGAGGTCGATCCCCACCGGTCTCACCGACGCTCCGAGCTCGGCCATGACCGGCTCCCACATGCGGGAGACCATCCCCGTCCCGTGGACGAAGAACACCAAGGGACCCTCGCCGCCGTAGTCGTGGACTCCCACCTCGACGCCGTCGGTGCTCCCGACCCGGGTGGTCGTGGGATGGCGCATCAGGCGACGATGCCCGCCTCGCGCAGCCGGGCGATGGCCGCGGCATCGTGCCCGAGTTCGCCGAGTATCTCGTCGGTGTGCTCGCCCTTGCCGGGAGCGTGTCTCTCGATCGCGGTGGGCGTCTTGCTGAAGCGGGCTGGTGGCCGTGCTGTTCGAATGCGCCCCGCCGTCGGGTGGGTCGACTCGATGATCGTTCTGTTGTGCGCAACCTGCGGGTCGTCGAGCAGCTGCTCACGTGACAGAACCGGCGCACTCGGGACGTCGGCTTCTTTCAGCGCGGCCAGGGCTTCCGCGACGGTCATCGTCGCGAGCGCGGCACCGAATTCGTCCCGCTGCGCCTGGCTGTTCTTGAGGCGCGCCTCCCGGCTGGTGAAGCGCGGGTCGTCGGCGAGATCCGGTCGCCCGACCGCCCGGCAAGCGCCCTGGTACTGGCGGAAGTTGGTCCAGTTGGCGGCGATCTGACCATCCGCGCAGTCCCAGGGTCGATACCACTCGCTGTAGGTCGGTGTGGGCTCAGCCTCGGGGGCGGTCAGGTTCCAGAACGACTCGACGAAGAGCCACGAAACCATCGAATCGAGCAGGTTCACCTCGATGTGCTGGCCACCCGCGCCACCGGCCCGCGCCACGAGGGCAGCGAGAACAGCATTCGCACCGGTCATGGCCGCGGTCTTGTCCGCCACGACCGCCTTCACGTAGTCGCCGTTCTGCGCCTCGGCCATCCCGGTCCTGGCCTGGATGATCGGGTCGTAGACGGGTTGGTCGGCATATGGCCCGTCCGGCCCGAAGCCCGACACGGACAGATAGACGAGCTCGGGGTTGCGGGCCGATAGATCGTCGTAACCGATGCCCAGCCTCTCGACGACCCCCGGGCGGAAGTTCTGGATGAACACGTCCGCTTCGTCGACGAGCGCGATGAGAATGTCACGTCCCTCCGGTTGACGGACGTCGATGTCGATTCCGCGCTTGTTTCGGTGCAGCTGCACCCACGTGCCGGATTGGTCGCCGATCACTGCGCCGGTCAAACGCATCACGTCGGGGACGCCCACCTTCTCGACGAGCACGACGTCGGCTCCCTGCTCGGCGAGCTGCGTGCTCGCCCAGGGCCCAGCGACCGCGCCAGACACGTCGACGACCTTGATCCCCGCCAGCGGGCCCGTCCCCATGGGTCTCCCTTCGAAAGCCGAGGGAACGCTAGCGAGTTTCGGCGTGGCGGCGGATGAAGGACGTGACCGCCTCGTTCCATCCGGCCGGGTCGTGGGCGTTCACGGCGTGGGCGCCTGGCAACTCCACGATCTCGATGCCGGGCACCATCGCCACCCGGTGGAGCAGGCCCTGGAACTGTTCCTCCTGCACCCCGTTGGTGAGCAGCGTCGGAACGGCGATCTCGCGGAGCCCCTCGCCGAGGGGGAGCGAGTAGTTGGTGACGAGGAACGAGTTCACGAGCCCGGGTCCGGTGTGCTCTGAAAACTCGTCGGCGAGCTTGCGTCGAATCGCCTCAGAGATGCGCTTGGACCGGCCGGGGTTGATCCAGCTGTCCCGGAGCGCCTCCGGACCATTGGCCTCGACCTCGTCAGCGCGCTCCCGCACCATCGTGCGGTTGCGCTCCTGCCACCACTCCGGCTTGGCGAACGCTGAAGACGAGTTGGTGATCACCAGCCCGATCACCCGCTCGGGATGAGCGAGTGCGTAGTGCATCATCAGCGCCGCCCCCATCGACTGGCCGATGAGCCAGACCTGGTCGCCGCCGAGCTCGGATCGTTGGTGATCCAACTCCTCGACGTAGCCGGCTGGTTCGTACCGCTTCGGGTCCGAAGGGCTCGGCGAACGCCCGTGTCCCCAGAGCTCGAGGACCCGCGGACGGCAGACCTCGCTCAAGGCCTCGATGTTGTCGTCCCAGTAGCTCCTGCTGCCCAGGGCTCCGTGGAGAAGGAGCGCGCCGTCACCTCTCCCGGCGTGCTGAACGGCGTTGAGATGGTCGGTCACGCCGGCATCTTGGCAGGTGCGTTCTCGCGAAGTCCCAGCCAACCGTGGAGGAACAGAGTGATGAGGACCAGGGCCCCGCCCGTGAGAGCGGCGGCGCCCAGTGGTTCGTCGACAGCGATGGCCGCGAGGACCGGGCTCAGCGCGGTCTCGCCCAGGATCAGCAGCGTGGTTTCGGAGCTGGCGAGGTGTCGTCCGCCGGCCGTCATCAGTCCCATCGCGCCGGGCATCACCACGAGTCCAAGCACCAGAAGGGGAGGGAGGTCGCCTGGTGTGAGCTCGGTGCTGGTTCCGATCGCCGCGAGGGTCACGAAACCCATGACGCCACCGATACCGGTCGTCGGCACCATGTCGACGTGGCTGCGCGCACGGATGATCGTCATGTTCAGCGCGAGTCCGAAGCTGGCCCAGAGTGCGTACCCATCTCCTGCGTTGAGCGCGCCGTCG
The DNA here is from genome assembly GCA_964629575.1 of uncultured Acidimicrobiales bacterium. Taxonomy (GTDB): domain Bacteria; phylum Actinomycetota; class Acidimicrobiia; order Acidimicrobiales; family Poriferisodalaceae; genus JAYPWI01. The sequence continues at coordinate 58,711 of CAZVUM010000001.1, forward strand.
AGTGAGCCGCCCACGGCGATCGCCACGCCGACAAAGGCGAACGGCATCGCCGCGATGGTGCGGCGCGGGATCGGGGTGCCCCGTGCCAGCCGCGTGATCATCGCTGCCCACAGCGGCGTCAGCGCAAGGATCAAGACGACGTTGGCGACCGACGTGTTGTCCACCGCGAGCACGAAGAGGATCGTTCCCATCCCCGACAGTGCGCTGGACACGACGCCCCACCGACCGATCGCCCGGATGGCGTCGGGCAGGCGCGTGCCGTAGCGAAAGCCCAGGTAGGCGAAGATGCTCAGAGACGTGAGGCCGGTTCGCCACATCGCAGTGGTGAGCGACGGCGCGTCGATCAGCCGAATCAGAGTGGCGTCGGGAATGATCACCACGACCCCGAGGGAGACGAGGAGAAGACCCTTCTGATGGTCGGTCAACGGGGCGCGGCTCAGTCGCCGAAGAGGCGCCGCCGGAACCGGCGCATCCCGTTCAGCCAGCGGTCGTAGTCGCCGGCCTTGCGCTGGAAGTAGGTCTCGACCTCGGCGTGTGGGAGGACCAGAAACCGTTCGTCGCGCATCGCTTCGACACACGCGGTGGCGGCGTCCTCGGGCTCGAGCAGTCCGTCCTGGCCCGCTTGACGCGCGCCCGCGTCGGCGAAGTCGCCCCGGTCGCCGAGGATGTTGGTGCGCACCGCCTGTGGGCACAGCACCGACACCTTGACGCCCTGGTCGCCGTAGTTGATCGACAGCCACTCGGCGAAGGCGACCGCTGCGTGCTTCGACACCGCGTATGGCCCGCTGTCCATCTGGGTGAGCAAGCCTGCCGCCGACGCTGTGTTGAGGATGTACCCGTTGCCGCGCTCGGCCATCGCGGGGACGACGGCCCGCGCTGCGTAGAGATGGGACCAGACGTGGACGTCCATCATCCGGGTCCACTCTTCGTCCGGCAGCTCGAGTCCGCCGCCCAGGCCGTAGCCGGCGTTCGAGACGAAGACGTCGACGGGTCCGCGGGCGTTCTCGGTGTCTGCCACGACCTGGCGGACATCCGCTTCGTCGGCGACGTCGAAGGCGGCAGCGCTCGCCGCTGCACCGATCTCGTCTGCCACGCGCTGCGCGTTGCGCTCGTTGACGTCTGCGACGACGACGTGCTTGGCCCCCTCTGCAACGAAGGCCTTGGCGATGGCTTCACCGATGCCCGACCCGGCTCCCGTGACGATGCTGACGGTCCCTGCGAGTTCCATGGCGGCGAGCGTACGCGGTTGGAGTCAAGACCGGCAGCCGACGCGCCGATCAGTGTCACAGCACCAGCCGCGCTGAGCGCGCAGACACAGGAGCCCCCGAATGGTCGATTTTGCCAAGAAGGTCCAGAAGAAGGGTGCCGAGCACCTCCACCCGGGTGAAGAGGTTGTCGCGGCCGTCCCGTGGCAACGTCCCGGCAGTCTCGGCAAGCAGGTGGCCTTCAGCTCGGGAGGCCTCGTCGGCGCGGCCGTGTACGCAGCTGCGAACCGCAACAAAAAGGACGACGAGGCCGAGGAGCCCGCTGCGAGCGCGGCGGAAGCGTTCGACGGCAAGCAGGCGATCCTCGCCGTCACCAGCCAGCGCATCATTCTCTTCAGCCAGAGCGCGATGAGCGGTGCCCCCAAGGACGTGGTCGCCGAGTGGAGTCACGATCAGGTGAAGGAACTTCACCTCGAGAAGCAGAAGCTCACCCACCGCGCAGAGCTGACGTTCGCCGACGGCAGCACGGCCGAAGGTGAGATCGTGCGAGCGGCCAAGCCCGAACGCTTCGCCGAGTCGTTCAAGACAGCGACTGGCGCCGTCGTCACGGTCTGAGGATCACCCGGCCGAACGCCTCCCTGCCCTCGATGTAGGCGTGCGCTTCGGCGGCGTCGCTCAGGGCGAACTCGCGGTCGATCACGACCGTCAGTTCGCCTGACGCACATCGGGCGATCAACGACTCGATCATCGGTCGGGTGCGCTGCGGGTTCATGGCCATCTCCGCTCCGAGGAAGACGCCGGTCAGCGTGCCGTTCTTCTGCATGATCGGCCAGACGTCAGCGGGCGTCTCAGCGCGCCCTGCACGCCCTACCCAGCTGATGCGACCGCGATAGGCGAGGGCGTCGATTCCGTCCTCGAGGGTCGCCCCGCCCACTGAGTCGACGATCAGATCGACGCCGCGGCCGTCGGTCAATTCCCTCACAGCGTCACTGACCTTTGTGGTCCGGTAGTTGATGGCGTGGTCGAGGCCGTAGTCGTGCAGGCGCGCAAGGCGGTCGTCGCTGGATGCGGTGGCCAGAACCGTTGCCCCGGCTGCCTTCGCCAGCTGAATCCCGGCGATTCCGACACCGCTCGCCCCGGCTTGGATGAGCACGGTCTCGCCCGCAGTCAGTCCGCCGAATTCGAAGAGGCAGTCGTCCGCGGTCCCGAACTCGATCGGAATCCCTGCCGCGTGGGCGATGTCGAGCTCGTCCGGAACCGCGTAGCAGGCACCTGCCGGAACACTGACTATCGATGCGTGCGAGCCATAGCCCATCGTGGCCACGACCTTCTGCCCCTCGGTGAACCCGTCGCAGTCGGCGCCGCCTGCGACTACGGTTCCCGCTGCCTGGTATCCGACGATGTGCGGCGTCGAGGCCATGAGCCCGCCCTGCCGATTGAGGGTGTCGCCCCCCTGGATCCCCACGGCCTCGACCGCCACGAGGACGCCGTTGCCCCGCAGCTCTGGGTCCGGAACCTCGGCATACCTCAGGACCTCTGGTCCGCCCGTCTCGTCGTACACCGCTGCCCACATGGCTGTTCCCCCTCAGGAAGTTGAGCAACATGGTGCCTGACACCGGGTTGCTCAACCCCAATGTTGCTCAACTCGAGCGGTCTCCTCAGACAAGCCGCGCCGAGCGCGTTAGGTTCGAAGCGTGGCTCGTGACGGCGCTGACTTCTCGGACGGCTGCGCTGACTTCTCGGACGGCTGCGCTGACTTCTCGGACGGCTGCGCTGACTTCTC
>CAZVUM010000001.1:61798-66614 GCA_964629575.1 uncultured Acidimicrobiales bacterium
GCGCTGACTTCTCGGACGGCTGCGCTGACTTCTCGGACGGCTGCGCTGACTTCTCGGACGGCTGCGCCTTTGTCCAGGGTGAGTATGTCCCCATCGGCGAGGCGCGCATCTCGCTGCTCGACGCCGGGTTCGCCCGCTCCGACGTCACCTACGACGTCGTCGGGGTCTGGGACGGCGCCTTCTTTCGTCTCGACGACCACCTCGATCGGTTCGAACGGTCGTGCAAGACACTCCACCTCGATCCAGGGGTGACCAGGGCCCAACTCGCCTCGATCCTGCACGAGTGTGTCGCTCGTTCGGGCCTGCGCGAGGCATACGTCGACATGATCGCCACCCGTGGCCAGCCGCGGGGGAGTCGCGACCCGCGCACCTACGACAACCGCTTCTACGCCTACGCGATCCCCTACGTGTGGATCGTGCAGCCCGATGATCAGGTGGTGGGTTCGGACCTCGTGATCGCGAGGCAGACCACGCGGATCCCCGAGACGTCGGTCGATCCGACGGTGAAGAACTTCCACTGGGGCGATCTCGTGCGGGGAATGTTCGAGGCGTACGAGCGGGGCGGAACCGTGGTCGTGCTCCCCGATGCTGAGGGGAACGTCACCGAGGGCCCGGGCTTCAACGTGTTCGCTGTCGTTGGCGGCGAGCTCGTGTCTCCCGACTCGGGTGTCCTCGAAGGCGTGACCCGCCGGACCGTTCTCGACCTGGCCGCCGACCGTCACCTTCCCGCCCGCCTCGGCTCACTGAGCGTCGAGCAACTCCGCTCGGCCGAGGAGGTCTTCATGACCTCGACCGCCGGCGGGGTGATGCCTGTGGCGACGGTCGACGGATCGCCGATCGGCGACGGCCGCCCTGGCCCGGTCACGATGGAACTCCGCACGGCCTACTGGGACGCGCACAGCGACCCTCGGTGGGCGACGCCGGTCAGCTACAGCTGACGTGGCGCGTTCCGGTTCCCGGCGCGGCCGGTCCACGTTTCAGGGATGGCGGATCGTCCGCTCCTCACTCATCATCCAGGTGCTGCACAGCGGACTGGTGTTCAACTCGTTCAGCCTGTTCTCGGCCGAACTGAAGGACGAGTACGGCTGGTCGAACAGCCAGCTCGGCGTGGCGTTCTCGCTCAACCGTGCGGAGTCGGGTCTTCTCGGTCCGCTCCAGGGATGGATGACGGACAAGTGGGGTCCGCGGGTCGTGCTGCGGATCGGCGCCGTCGTCATGGCCGCTGGACTGTGGATGTTCGCTTGGGTCGACTCGCTCACCGAGCTGTACCTCTTCTATCTGCTCGTCGCGCTGGGGTCGTCACTCGCCGGGTTCCTGTCCATCACCGTCTGCATCGTCAACTGGTTCGAACGCAAACGGGCCCGCGCGCTCGCGATCGGTCAGATGGGGTTTGCGATCGGGGGGGTGCTCGCCGCCGGCGTCGGCCTGTCGATCGACCGCCTGGGATGGCGCGACACCTCGCGCATCGCGGCCGTCATCGTGTTGTTGGTGATTCTCCCGATGGCGCGGCATTTCGACAGGCGACCGTCGGAGGTGGGGGAGTTCGTCGACGGCATCGACCCCGACGACCCCGACCACGCCCTTCCTCCTCGACCCACGACGGCCGACGTCCCGACGGCGATCCACTTCACCGCCGCCGAGGCGATGCGAACGCGTGCGTTCTGGTTCATCTCGCTCGGCCACGCGTCGGCACTGCTCGTCGTGGGCGCCGCGATGGCCCACCTCGCCGTGTATCTGGAGGAGGAGATCTTCCTCTCGGGCCTGCACATCGCCTTCGTCGTCGGAGCGCTGCCGGCGATGATGGGGGTCGGCCAGGTCGTCGGTGGCACCCTCGGCGACCGCTACGACAAGAGGAAGCTCACAACGGTCGCGATGTTCGGTCACTCGTGCGGGCTCGTCTTGCTCGCGCTCGCGGACGGGCCGGTGATGGTGTGGCTGTTCGTGCTGGTGCACGGGATGGCGTGGGGCGTGCGAGGCCCACTGCAGCAGGCGATGCGAGCGGACTACTTCGGGGCCACTGACTTCGGGAAGATCATGGGGTTCTCGTCGCTCGTGATCATGTCGGGGATGATCCTCGGGCCGATCGTCGCCGGGGTGCTCGCGGATGCGACCGGGTCGTTCACCACCGGCTTCCTGGTCCTCGCCGCGGGCGCAGGCCTGGGAGCGGGCTGGTTCTGGGCGGCCGCACCGCCGGCACACCCCTCGACGCTCGAGAACGAGGATTCACCGGTGTCGGATTGAACGACGCGAGTGAGACACTGGTGCGGTGACCATCGCCGAGACGTCGACCATCACCGAGACGTCGACCATAACCATCACGCCGCAGTCCCCGACGATCGGCGCTCTGATCGAGGGCGTTGACCTCCGCGAGGACGTGCGCGACGACGTGGTCGCCGAAATTCGCGAGGCCTTGCTGCGATGGAAGGTGCTCTTCTTTCGGGACCAGGACCTCGACCCGCCCGAACATCTGGCATTCAGTCGGAAGTTCGGGGAGCTGGAGGTGCATCCCTTCGCCGCCGGTCACCCGGAGCATCCCGAGGTGTTGATGATCAGCCACGATGCAGAGCACCCGGGTTTCGAGAACGTGTGGCATTCGGACGTCACGTGGAGGCTGGCGCCGTCGCTCGGGTCGGTGCTGAAGGTCTCACAGGTGCCGCCCATCGGCGGTGACACGCTGTTCGCGGACATGGGCGCGGCGTACGACGGCCTTCCCGAGTCGGTCAAGGAGCGAGTCGACGGCGCTGTGGCCCGCCACGACTTCCCGGGTTTTCGCAGGCGGATGAAGGCGAACGGCGCGACCGACGAGCAGCTCGCCGACTTCGATCGCGAGTATCCCAATCCTCACCATCCGGTGATTCGTACTCATCCCGAGACCGGCCGGCGCTCGATCAACGTGAACGCTGCGTTCACCCAGGAAATCGTCGGTTGGGAGCCGGAGACGAGTCGAGCGATGCTGGACCTCCTGCAGCGGCAGGCCGCCACACCCGAGTACCAGTGCCGCTTTCGGTGGGAACCCAACTCGATCGCCTTCTGGGACAACCGGGCCTGCCAGCACTACGCCTCGTCCGACTACCACCCCCACACGCGGACGGCTCAGCGGGTCACGATCATCGGCGACGAGCCCTACTTCGACCCCGACCAGCCGGTCACGATGACCGACGGCTCTCCGTTCAAGGGTGTTGTCGAACTGCGCGCTCAGGCCTGACCCGAAGCGCGATCAACCAGCGGTCGATCATCGCTCCAGACGAATCGGGAAGCGGGCGCGGATCTCGGCGTCGGCCTCGCCGCTGAGGTGGGTCGGATGATGGTCGGCGAGGGTGGCCGCAACGACCTTGGCGGCGGCTTCGCGGGTGTCGAGCCGGCCCGCATCCGCCCAGTCGTCGGGGCTCAGGCGGTCGCCCACGGCGGGGTAGATGTACTCCGACTGCATGATCTCGAGGGTCTGTTGGTGCCCGAGGAAATGGCCCGGGCCGTCGACCACATCGCGGATCACGTCGGCCGACAGCGTTGTCTCGTCGACCTCGATCCCCCGCACGGTGCGCATCACCGCGCCGAGCATGTCGTTGTCGATGACGAGCGCCTCCGTTGAGCAGGCGAGAAGGCTGGCGAGCATTCCCGCCGACTCGTAGATGACGTTGGCTCCGCTGTGCGCAGCGAGCGCGACGGTCAGGGCCTTTTCGTGGCCCGCCTGGTGGTCGGGGAGTTTGGAGTCGGCCATTCCCGCCGCGACCCCTGACGGGAGCCCGAGCCAGTTGAGGACCTGAGCAGCTGCAGCGTTGAGCACCGCCTCCTCGCCCGATCCGCCGCTCATCGCGCCGGTGCGGAGGTCGGACACGAACGGCCACATGCCCATCGTGCAGGGATGACCCGGAGCGAGGAGGTTGACGAAAGTCAGCCCGGCGAGGCATTCGGACAGAGCCTGGGTCAGCGAGCCCGCGAGCGCGGCGGGCGATGTCGCGCCGGCCTGGCCAGCCGACAGAAGGTTGATCGGCATGCCGATGCGCACCTGTTCGGCGAGGCAGAGCGCCGACTCTTCGGCGAATCGCAGCGGCGGCACGACGAAGGTGTTGTTGGCGATGCAGAAGGGTCGCTTGCGGAATTCGCCGGGTCCCCCGAGGGCGAGGTCGTACATCTCTGCGACCTCGTGGACGTGCTCGGGTTGGAAGAACGACGTCCCCACCGGCTTGTTGGTGGAGCTCATCACGGCATAGGCGGTGTTGAGGTCGAGCTCGCGCGCTGTTTCCATGTCGCGGCACACGACGGTGCGCACGAAGATGTGGATGTTGTCGAGGGTGTCGACCAGGCGCCCGACGTCGTAGAGATCGCGCACGGTGCTCTCGCGGAACTCTCGGCTCCCCGGATCGAGCATCGTGACTGCGGCCCCGGCCGTGGAGAAGTGCACGCGGTCGCCGCCGATGCGCACCGATCGGCTGTCGTCGTCGAAGGAGTGCAGGGTGAACTCTTTCGCAGCGGCGTCGATGGCGCCGCGCACCAGCGCCTCCGGGAACAGAAGCCGGTCCCCGTTCATCGAACCGCCGGCCGCGGTGACCAGCTCCAGGATCTCGGGGGTGGCTTGGCCCATGCCCACCGTGGCCAGGAGCTCGAGCGATGTGTCGAAGACGGCCTGGAGCTGGGTTTCGTCGAGCGGGCGGAATGCGCCGCCGGGCATGCCGGGGTGGATGGCCCGCGCTTCGGGTGGAGGGGGTGCCATGCGCTTGGCGACCCGGGCGTTGCGCCCCCCGGCGCGCCGTTTCCGCGGTGGGGAAGCCGCTTCCGCAGAGGAGGGAGGCCCGTCAGGGCCGAGTGACGATTGCGG
>CAZVUM010000001.1:66714-75636 GCA_964629575.1 uncultured Acidimicrobiales bacterium
GCAGAGGAGGGAGGCCCGTCAGGGCCGAGTGACGATTGCGGAGAGATCATTGCCTGAGGCGTTCGTTCTTGGGGTCGTGCGCTGGTTCGGCGAGGACCCTCGCCCGTCTGCGTTCGCTCATGAGCAAGATGTCGAATTCGGAGCCGGGTTCTTCGAGGTGGGGCGCGACGTAGGCGAACGCCAGGCTCTTGGCGACGGTGTGGCCGTAGGTGCCCGAGGTGGTGATTCCGGCGAGGTCCTCGCCGTCGTAGACGGGTTCGTTGCCGCGGCAGTCGGTGTCGGTGGCATCGACTTCGCAGTAGACGAGCACCATGTCGAGCTCGGATGGATCCTTGGCGAGCCTCTCGGCCACGACATCGCTGCCGATGAAGGGCTTCGAGGTGTCGATGAAGCGTTCGATGCGGGCCTCGACGGGGCTGATCTCGGTGGTGAACTCCGAGCCCATCGCCTTGTAGCCCTTCTCGATGCGCATCACGTTCATGGCGTAGGCGCCGTAGTGGACCAGACCGTGCGGCTCTCCCGCTTCGACGAGCGCGTCGTAGAGCTGTGGCATCTGGTCGATCGGGTGGTGGAGCTCCCAGCCGAGCTCACCGACGTAGCTCACGCGCAACGCGATGCATGGCACGCCGGCGACGCTGATCTCCTGCGCCGTGAGCCAGCGAAAGCTGTCGTTGGAGAGATCTGCGTCGGTGAGGGGTTGGAGCACCTCGCGGGCGAGAGGCCCACCGACTGCGAGAATCGCCCGCTGATCGGTGAGGTCGGTGACCGTGACGTCCTCGCCGTCGTTGACGTGTTGTCGGAGCCAGTCGAGGTCGTGGAGCTCACCTGCGATGGCGCTGTTGAGGTAGAAGCGTTGGTCGCCGAGCCGGGTGATCGTCATCTCCGTTTCGATGCCGCCCAACGTCGTCAGCATGTGGCTGAGGCGGGTGCCGCCGTCTCGCACGGGCAGCTTGTTGGCGGCGAGTCTTTCGAGCAGGGCCGCGGCGTCGGCGCCGGTGACCTCGAACTTCGCGAAGGCCGTGAGATCGGCGATCCCCACGCGATCGCGCGTTCCCTGACATTCGGCGGCCACGATGTCGAAGGCGTCGGAGCGGCGAAAGCTGTGGTGTTCGGGCGAGCCGTCCGGGCTGAAGAACTGCGGTCGCTCCCAGCCGAAGATCTCCATCCACTGGGCATTCCGGGCGCCGAGGCGGTCGTAGATCGGGTCGGTCTTGACCGGCCGGCCGGCGAATCGCTGCTCTCCCGGTGGCCGGACTTGGTACATCTCGTGGAACTCGTCGATCGCTTTGATCGCCGCGTAGTCGCCTTTCGGGTAGGTGTGCGGGCCGAAGCGGCGCGGATCCATCTCGGCCACGTTGATCTCGGTCTGCCCGTGCACCATCCACTGGGCGAGGTACTTCCCGGCGCCCGGTCCCTGGGTGACCCCGATCGAGGCGCCTGCACAGACCCAGTAGTTGCGCAGGCCTGGCGCCGGTCCCATGAGGTAGCCGGAGTCGGGGGTATGCGTGATCGGGCCGCTGACGGTTGTCTTGATACCGGCCTCGCCGAAGACGGGAATGCGTTCGGCGGCCAATTCCAGCCACGGGAACAGCACGTCGTGGTTGGGCGGCGTCAGGTAGAAGTGCAGGTTCCAGTCGATGCCGTCGACGCCGTAGGTGACCGCCCCTTCCTTTTCGTACGGGCCGATGATGAGGCCGTCGATCTCGCGGCGGTAGTAGCAAGAGGCGCGGGGGTCACGAACGACGGGCAGGTCGAAGTCGAGGGCCGCAACCTCGGGGATCGCTTCGGTCACGAGGTACTGGTGGATCACCGACACGATCGGCACGTCGTATCCGACCATCTCGCCGAGCTGGGGCGCGTAGGAGCCGGCGGCGTTCACCACGTGTTCGGTGATCACGGTGCCCTTGTCGGTGGCCAGCTCCCAGCGTCCGTCGGGCAGCTGGTTCATGTCGGTGACGAGCGTGTGGCGGGCGATCTCGGCGCCGAGCTGACGGGCTCCACGAGCCATGGCGTTGGTGGAGCCGGTTGGGTCGCTCCAACCGTCATGGGGCGTCCAGAACCCGAGCTTCACGTCGCTGACGTCGAGCAGCGGGTGGTGCTCGAGGATCTCGGTGGGGCCGATGAGGTGGCTCTCGACACCGACGAGGTTCAGCATCCCCTGCACGTAGCGGAACCAGTCGACCTCTGTGTCGTTGAGTGCGAGCCGGATCGCGCCCGTGCCGTGCCAGCCGGCATTGAGGCCGGTCTCCTCCTCGAGCTTCTCGTAGAGAACCGGTGCCTCGGCGTGGACCTTCGCCATGTTGAGGCTGCCGATGAAGTGGGGGACCAGGCCGGCGGCGTGCCAGGTCGAACCACTGGTCAGCTCGCCCTTCTCGATGAGAAGGATGTCGGTCCACCCTTCGTGGGCCAGGTGATACAGGAGGCCGACACCCATGGCACCGCCACCGACGATCACCGCCTGATACTCGTCTTTCACATCAGCTCCAGCGCTGGCCCTCTGCGCATCGGGTCCCCTCCTGGACGTTCGTCCAGGACTGTTCCATTCAGTGGAACGCATCAGCCAGTGGGATACAGTGTATTTCGTGCAGGCCCTGGAACGAAGCTTTGCGATCCTCCGGGCGCTCGCCGGCCGCTCCTCGTCGGTGTCGGTGGGGGAGATCGCCCGGCTCACGGAGCTCCCGAAGTCGACCGTGTCTCGGACCCTCGTCGCGCTCGAAGAACAGGGTGCCGTGGACCGTCTGGACGCTGCCGGGCACTACGTCATCGGGGCTGGTCTAGCTGCGCTCTCGGCCAACGCGTCTCCCGTCCGGCTGATGCGCGACCTCGCCCGGCCGGAGCTGGCCGAGTTGAGCGCTGCTCTCGGAGAGGCGTGCGCCGTCGCCGTTCTCGACGGTGACGAGGTGTTGTTCGTCGAAACGTCGGCCGCCGAGGGGGTCGTACAGGTGCAGGACTGGATCGGCGTTCGTTTCCCGCTGCACGTCGTCGCTGCCGGGCTGGCCTTGTTGTCGACGTGGCCGGACGACGACGTCGCGCGCTACGCAGCGGGTGGGCTCGAGAAGTCGACCGAGCAGAGCGTGGGAACCGTGGCGGGCTTGAAGCGGCGCGTCGGCGAGGTGCGGTCGTGCGGGTTCGCCTGGACGATTCAGGAGTATTCCGATGAGATCAACGGGCTGGCCGCGCCGGTGCGCGTCGGCGATGCGAGGGTCGTCGGGGCGATCACCGCGTACGGCCCCGAGTACCGCTTTCCCGGTTCCGCTCGCGACCGCACGTCGGCCGAACGGGCCCTCGTCGCTGCCGCCGAACGGATCTCGGCCGGCCTCGCCACCCGCTGATTTAGGTTCCAGGAGCGCTCCTGGAACCTAATTTGCGACAATGGGGTGATTCGTCTGGGAGGGACCACATGACCGACGTCGCACCGAAGTGGGGGCCTGGCACGTCGTACGCCGGGCAAATTGCGATTCACGACGCCGACAGCCACCTGATGGAGCCGAACGACTGGCTCGCGTCCTACGCCGATCCCGAGACCGCAGCGAAGCTCGCGAACCTGTCGCTGTTGGGCGGAGGTGGCCAGGCCACCAACGACCTCGTCGATCAGTGCTGGGAGCGCCGCAACGACCCCGAGGAGACGGCGAAGCTCGCTGCCGACGTCGTCAACGGTCCGAAGGGTTACTTCGCCTACGGGTCGATGGACGCCGACGAACGGATTGGGGCGCTCGACCAGCTCGGGTTCCACAGCCAGCTGGTGTTCTCGACGTTCTCGCCGAGCCAGTTCCAGCGCAGCAGCGACATCGATCTCGTGTACGGAGGCGCCTCGGCCCACAACCGAGGGATGGCCGATTTCTGTTCGATCGACGATCGGCTCCTCGCTGTGGGGTTCGTCCCGCTGAACGATCCGGTGCGCGCCGTTGAGTGCGCGCGGGAGGCGATCGAGGTCGGGTGCCGCGCGATCTGGATTCCGCACGGCGTGCCCACCGACACGAGCCCCACGCATCCGGACTACGACCAGCTCTGGAAGACGATCGAGGACGCCGGCATCCCGATGGTGCTGCACCTCGGGGCCAACGGCGGCAACCAGCTGCCGAAGACGTACCACAACAACGGTCGCAACCCGGGCAAGGACTTCGTCGGTGGCGGGGAGAACCTGCGCTCCAAGGACTTCCTCAACCTCTTCCACGACGCCGAGAACCTGTTGTCGTGCATGGTGCTCGACGGGATCTTCGAGCAGTTCCCCGAGCTGATGTGCGGTGTGATCGAGCTCGGCGCGGGGTGGGTACCCAACCTCATGCGCTCGCTCGACCTCAGCGTGAGGGCCTTCGGTCGTCACGAGCCCGAGCTCGAGAAGCTCACGATGAAGCCGTCGGACTACATCCGGCGCAACGTGCGGTTCACGCCGTGGCACTTCGAGGACGCCGGCTGGCTCATCCGGGAGTGCGGCCCGGAGCTGTTCCTGTTCTCCTCGGACTGGCCGCACCCCGAGGGTGGGCGGGACCCGATCGAGGAATTCGGTTCGAGCCTGAGCGACTCCGGGCTGGGTGCAGCCGAGGCCCAGGCGTTCTGGCACGACAACTTCACCAGCCTCTACTCGTCGTAGCTCGGGGAGCCCGCGCGGGCGTCGCGGCGCTCCCTTTTTGGGCGTATGAGCGCTCGCGGGTCGCCGTTCTGGGCGCGCCAGCGCCCGAGGGTTGCCCTTCCGGGCGCGCCAGCGCCCGGTTCCCGGGCGCGCACGCGCCCAAAAGCGGGGCTGGGGGACCGCGTGCTTTTGGGAGCGCTGGTGCCCGGATTCCGTGCGCCCACGCGCCCAGAAAGGGAGACGGCGGGCGGTGGCGCGCCCGGAACCTCACGCTGGAGTCGGGGGTCCCGGACCGCGCGCCGTGGCGCGTTGTCAGTTCGACCTGATTGAGACGACCTCGATGGTGGGGAGCCAGGTGCGGGCGGCGGGGTTCCACTCGTGGACCCGTGCGCTGGTGAGCGCGGCGCGTCGGTCGGCTGCTGGATCGACCTCACCTTCAAGGAACGGGTGGGTGGCCCTGTGTGTCCAGGCGGCGAGAAGGATGTTCGCTCTCGTGAGCCCGCCACGGAGTTCGGCCGCGACCTGCAGAACCTGCAAGGCGTGCCAGGCCTGAATCCAGCCCTCCTCATCGGCGCCTGGGACGAGGGCGTGAGGCGTGTCGTCGACGTGGTGGTCGTCAGCGCCGTATGTCGCGACCAGCTGTTGGATGGATCGCCCCTCCGGCTCCCATTCGGTGCCGCCGCACGCGGAGCTGGCGACTACCGGTAGATCGCCGTCGGCCGCGCCGATCGCTGCGGAGGCGACCACGCACGCGTTTCCAGCTGAGGCGATGACGATCGCTGCAGGATCGCGGCGCAGAAGTTCCTCGACATCCGCGGTGAGATCGGGTGCCGCCGGATCGTGGAAGACCACCTGAACGGTGACACCCGAACCGTCGAGACCGCCCCGCAGCGAGTCCACGATTCGGTGACCGAAGTCCATGTCACTCGCCAGTACCGCCAGCACATCGTCGTGGCCGAGCGAACGGAGGGCCTCGGTCTTCAGGGAGAGCTCGGCATCAACGGATGGACTCAGGTCGGTCGCCGGAGCGAACCACGGTGTTGTCAGTTCGTCCCCGGCGAATGCGGAGTGACCTCCGATGACGGGAAGGCACAGGCCGTCGAGTAGATCGCTTCTGTGACGAGTGAGGTCGAGTCCTACCGTGGTCATCCGCACAACAGCCGCATGATGATCGCCGGCGTATCTCAGGAGGTCCTCGTCGATCCGGCGATATCCCTCCTCGGTGCCGACGACGTCTTCGCGACCGACTGCCTGACTGAGACTGGTCAGCACGACATGCCGATCGGCGACCCGTGCCGCGTCGCCCATCCAGTCGAAAAACTCTCGGAAGCCGCCGTCGGCTGCCCAATGCTGATCCCAGTCGAAGAGGCCCAGCTCGATCGGTTCTCCTTGCTGAGGGGGCGTCCACTGCGTCTCGCACTCGCGCAGATCGACTTGAAGGCCGTCTGGCCCGACGAGCCGGCCCTCGCGGACACCCCAATCGTTGCGGCGGATGTGCGCGACCGTCGTGGCGCGCTCGTCAGCCCAGCGGTTGAGGAGTGCCTCGCGGTCGAGCTCCCTCGTCGGCCTCGAGTCGGCCTGGGCATCTGGGAGCAGCCACCGCGCCTGGTCGGGGTCCCAGACGAGGTGGGCGAAGTTCTCCACCAGCTCGACGTCGTCGGGCCACTGCACCGTCAAGCGACCAGCGGCGTGCGGGAACTCGCTGTCGAAGTTCCACATCGCCCGCACGATGTTGGACCGGGTCAGCCCGCCAGGGAGCTCGGCCGCGATCTTGAGGACCTCGACGGCGTACCAGGCCATGAACCAGTCGGTATCGATTCGGCTCCACGGCAGCTGATCGGCCGGCGTCAGGGCAAGCGCGGCTTGGCTGAACTCGGAGTCGGGGAACGGCCCTTCGAGCGAGGTCCAGTCGCCGGCCAAGGTGTGGAGGCCGACGACCCCGGGCAGGCCTGTGTCCATCGATGGCATCGACGTACACCGGAAGAGCGCACCCGAGGCCGGAAGCACGATCGGCCCGTCGAACCCGGCCGCCCGAAGCCCCAACGTCGCCGACCGGCACCCGTTGCCGGCAGTGGCGAGATAGACGGTCGAGGGGCCCTGGGAGGCGATCGAGGCGGCGAGCTCACTCAGGTCGGGGGCGGCGGGGTCGTGGAGGTGGACCACTGAGTCGACGCCGAGCGGTCCCGAGGCCGACTCGAATCCGTCGACGAAGCGGTGGCCGTACCCGTTGTCCATGGCGAGGATCGTGGCGCTCGTGCCCGGCTCGGCCCTGGCGTGATGGCGCGCCCATGCGGCCCCTTCTGCAGCGGGGCCCCTCTCAATCGACGGTGCGACCCACGGATGTGACGCCGGTTCTCGCGGGAACGTTGATCCGACGCCGAGGAGTGGGAGGCATGCATCGTCGAAGAGGAAGGGGAAGCTCCTGTTGTTGGTGAACTCCCGGAAGTTGAGGACGGCGATCCCGAGGTCGGCCAGCTCACCGACCATCTGACGGTTGGCCGCGACGTGTTGCGCTGCTTGCTCCTCGGTGAGGGTGTCCCACGGATCCCACGCTTCGTTTCCTCCCCACGCGATCTCGATCGGTCGGCCACCGGCGGTTGCCTCGTCGCCAAGCCATGCGAGGTAGGCCTCGACGCTCTCGGGACCGGGCGAGTGGTGATAGGAGTGCCACCACACCAGTCGGATCGGGCCGGTCTCGGGGCCCGTGTTCGACCACTCGGGTCCGCAGTCCTCGAGGTCCAGCTGGGGTGCTTCGCCGCCGGCGAGGATGCGTTCGACGGCTTCGGCGCGGTCCTCGGCCCAGCTTTGCAGAAGCGCTTCGCGGTCCTGATGAGCGACGGGGAGCGGGGCGGGTTCGGTCGTGGTTGGGTGCGGATCGGGAGCGGTCCCTGTCGTCGTGGTGACGTGACTCTGGTCGGGAAGCGCCGTCGTCGGGGCGGACGAGGCGGGCGGGGAGGAGGTGGGGACGGCTTCGTCGTTGGCAGCCCGGGTGCAGGCGGTAGCCAGGAGCGCCACGCTCAGCCCCGCCGCCAGGCAGCGCCTCATGGCCGAGTCTCGGTGTACACGAGCTCGTCGGTCGGACGCCAGACACCCGCGTCGAGGTCCCACTCGTGGACGCGCCCCACCCGGACGGCGCTGGGGTCGCTCCAGTCCGAGACAGCCCCGCCTTCGAGGAAGGGGTGGGTTCCGCCGAACGCCCAGCCTGCGAGAACGATGTTCGAGCGGGTCAGCCCTCCGGGGAGTTCGGCGGCGACCTTGAGGATCTGCACGGCCTGCCAGGTGTGGACCCAGTGGTCGTCGATCTCCCCGATTTGCGGCTCGTCCGGAATTGCATTGGCGTCGGCAGCGAGAGGCGTGTCCCGAAGTTGCTGGTCGTCGGCGTCGTAGAAGCTGACCACCCGGTAGACGTCGTCGACTTCTGGCCCGGCCTGACCGAAGGAGGTCTCGCTCGAGCGACAGATCTGGGACGAAACGATCGGCGAGGTCGTCAGATCTCGGATCTCCTGCAGGGCAAAGGTGCACAGGTCGCCTTGCCCGAGGACGGCGATCACCGCGGCATCTCGTACTGAAGTCAGTGGGGCCACCGGATCTCCCGAGTTCCATCGGATGATCTCCAGCCGGTCGGCTCCGACAGCTCGGGTGACGGCGGCGACGGCGGGGTCGAACCATTCGACGGTCGGCGCCAGTAGAGCCACCCTCTTGTCGCCGGCCAACCGGTCGGCCGCGATTCCGAGGAGCGTGCCGTCGGTCTGCATGTGATGGTTGGGCCACGGGATCGACCACGGATGCTCGCCGGTGGGGCGTTGGACCAAGCTGCGGATGCCCATCGATGGCAGGCACGTCTCGTCGAACTGAGAGAGTGCCACCCCCGTCGTATCGCTCAGACCGAACCCGGCGATCGCGATACCCAACTCCGCGAGCTCGAGGGTCGCGTCGAGCGGCCCACCGAGCGAGTCGACCATGAGGCGCCCGTCCGTGAAGTCCGGGTTGACGGGCTCCGACAGGACGCCGTGGAGGCGAATCTCGCCGTCGCCGACCGGCGCCGTGCTTCCGAGCCACTCCAAGAACGCCTGGGCGCTCGCGTCCGTGGAATCGTGGTAGGCGGAGGACCACCACACGACCTGCCCCTCCCCCGTCGGGTCTCCGTCCACCCAGTTCGGCGGACACCTACTGAGGTCGAGGGGCTCGTCCCACGGTCCGTGGAGCAGGTCGCCCTCTTTCCGCCAGCCCCGGTCGTCGATGCGACGCAGCATCGCCTCCCTCTCTGTTGTCCAGCGGGCCAGAAGCTCGTCGCGGTCGAGGTCGCGGGTGTGGACTCGGGAAGCGTTGGAGGTTCCGACGAGAACCCATCG
>CAZVUM010000001.1:75736-84212 GCA_964629575.1 uncultured Acidimicrobiales bacterium
GAGTGAAGCGGGAACTCGGCCGACGCGCCCTCGGCGAGGAACACCCGAAGGCCGTGTCCCTCCGCGGCGAGTGGGGTGACCCACGTGTCGATCGCACGGCAGTGCGAGGGGTAGACGATCTCGATCGCGGGATCGGCGGCGCGGATGGCTTCCGCCGCCTCGAGGCACAGCGCGCCGACCGTGGCGAGGTGAACCCGCTCTGGTCGGAGGGCGAGCGCCGAGTCGATCGCTCGATCGAG
This sequence comes from uncultured Acidimicrobiales bacterium, assembly GCA_964629575.1. Lineage (GTDB taxonomy): Bacteria > Actinomycetota > Acidimicrobiia > Acidimicrobiales > Poriferisodalaceae > JAYPWI01. The sequence goes on from CAZVUM010000001.1 coordinate 75,976, forward strand.
GTCTGTGCCGGCGTTGTCGTGCTCGAAGACTTCCCAGTCGATGTCGGTGCCGATCTCCGCGCTCCGGCGTGCCACGGAGTCGGTGTACGAGTCGCCGAAGTCGTCGATGGCAATCACCGCCATGCGGGCGCCGGGGTGTGTCTCCGCTGCGGCGTCGACCCAGGTGGCGGCCTCGACCGCCGGATCGATGGTTGGCGTCGGGCCGAGCCACGGATTCGTTCCCGGCGTCCTGGCGTGTGAGTGGAATGGCGCGAGCGTCGGCAGGCAAGCGCCATCGATGTGGTCGGCCACCCCGAACGAGTTCCGTGGCAGCGCTGGGCCGACGGCCACGAGCGCGCGTCCGGCGAACTCGTCCAGACGACCGGCGAGCTCCTCCTCTCGGGTCTCGATCTCACCGGCGGTCATGCGGTCGTATGGGTCCCACGGATCGAGGAAGGCGCTCGTCACTTCGATCGGCCGACCGTCGGCGATTCGCGCTTCGTCGCCCAGCCAGTCGATGTAGAGCTGGGCGCTGGTGTGGCGTGGACCGAGGTCGAACGACGTCCACCACAGGAGTTCGACGGTTTCGCCGGCCGGACCCTCGTCGGACCAGTCGCCGGGACAGGAGCCGAGATCCAGCTCCAGCCCGCCCGGGCCGCGGAGGATGCGGTCGTCTCCGACGCCCCAGCCGGCCTCGCGGATTCGTTCGACCGCTGCGGCACGCTGGGCCGCCCACTCGGCGAACAGCTGGTCGCGGTCGAGTGCGGCGAGGGCGAAGGGCTGATCGGGCGAGATGACCGGCGCAGGAGGCTCTGTGACGACGGTTGTTTGTCCCGGGGAGGTAGCGGGAGTTGGCGCTTGGGTCGTTGCGCCGAGATCGGTGGCCTGTGGTGTGGTGCCGGGCGGCTGAGCCGATGGTGTCGTCGAGCAGGCCGAGGCGATGAGCGCGGTCGCAGCCAGCGCCACCAACGCCCGCCGCTTCCCCTCCATACGCCGACGGTAGGTGACCGCCTCACGGTCGTGAATTCGCGGCGTCGGATCGTCATCGAATCGACGCCAATCCCGCACAGCTGGCCTGCGCTGCACCCCGTTCTGGGCGCACGAACGCCCGTCGGTCTCCGTTTCGGGAGCACCCGCGCCCGGGATCCGGGCGCTGGCGCGCCCAAAAGGAAGAGCGTGGGGGTTACATCCGTACCCGCTCGTTGCGGGGGTCGTAGAAGCTGCGGATCGATGGCGTGACGGGGATGCGCCGGGTGGCGACCTCGACCTCCCACGAGCCCTCGTCGAGCCACGTCTTGGTGACCCCGGCATCGTGGTTGAGGTAGGCCATGGTGAGGCAGCGGTCCTCGACGTGGCTCCACATACCGCCGGTGGTTCGACCGACCATCTCACCGTCGCGGTAGATGGGATCGTCGTGGTAGCTGATGATGTCGGGGTCCTCGATGCGGAACTGGATGAGGCGCTTGCTCCGGGGTTGATCGCGCTGTGCGAGCAACGCGTCGCGGCCGATGAATCCGCCTGGCTTGTCCCAGGCGACGGTGAACCCGAGCCCTGCCTCCAGCGGCGTGTCCTCGTCGGTGATGTCGTGGCCCCAGTGGCGGTAGCCGGCTTCGAGGCGGAGCGAGTTCATCGCGTGGTATCCGGCGTGGCGCAGGCCGTGGGGACCGCCGGCCGAAACGATGGCGTCGTACACGGCTACTGCATCGTCGACCGGGATGTACAGCTCCCATCCGAGCTCGCCGACGTAGCTCATCCGAAGCGCCCATACCTCTGCACCCGCGACGACCATCTGCTTGAAGTCGCCGAACGCGAAAGTTCCGTTCGACAGATCCGCGTCGGTGAGTGGCTGAAGAAGCGTGCGTGCGTTGGGCCCCATCACGCCGAGCACGGTGTAGTTGTCGGTGACGTCCTCGATGGCCGCGGCGTGGCCTCGGACGGCCCGCCTCAACCGTGCCCAGTCGCGGGTCTGCGCAGCGGCCGAGGTGACCACTGCAAAGTGTTCGTCTGCGATGCGGTGCACCGTGAGATCGGCTTCGATGCCGCCTCGCTCGTTGAGCCACTGGGTGTACACGCCGCGGCCCGGAGCAACGTCCACGTCGGCGCAGCTGAGTTGGTTCAAGACAGCGAGAGCCTCAGGGCCGATGACGTTGAACTTGGCAAACGAGCTCTGGTCGAACAGTCCGACCCCGTTGCGGGTCGCATCGCATTCGGCGCGCATGTTGTCGTGCCAGTTCTGCTTCCCATAGGAGTAGACGTAGTCCTTCTCGTGGCCGTGGTCGGCGTACCAGTTGGGCCGTTCCCACCCGGCTGTCTCTCCGAACACCGCACCGGCCGCCGCGATGCGATCGTGGAGCGCGCTCTTTCGGATTCCGCGGGCCGACTCGTACTGCCGGAACGGCCAGTGCATCGCATACAGCAGGCCGAGCGATTCGGAGATGCGGTCCTCGAGGTAGTCCTCTGCGCTCTGGAATGGAAAGGCCCTGCGGATGTCGACCGCCGACAGATCACGGGGCGCATGCCCGTCGATGATCCAGTCGGCGAGCACCAAGCCAACGCCTCCGGCGCTCTGGATGCCGACCGAGTTGAACCCCGCCGCGACGAAGCAGCGATCGACCTCGGGTGACTCGCCGAGATAGAACACGCCGTCAGGGGTGAACGCCTCAGGGCCGTTGAAGAACAGCTGGATCCCGGCCTCCCCGAGAGCCGGGACCCGGTGGATCGAGCGCTCGAAGATCGGTCCGATGTGGTCCCAGTCCTCGCCGAGGGTGCCGAAACAGAAGTCGCGGGGGATGTGGCCGAGGTTCCAGATCTTCGCCCGGGGCTCGAAGAAGCCGGCCATGATCTTGCCGGTCTCCTCCTTGAAGTAGGTGAAGTTGCCGGGGTCGCGCAGGGTGGGAAGGCCACGCTCCACCCCTTCGATCGGCTCGGTGACGATGTAGAAGTGCTCGCATGCCTGGAGCGGCACGTTGACCCCGACCGTCGCTGCGAGCTGACGGGTCCACATGCCACCGGCCATGACCACCGTCTCAGCTTCGATCGTTCGCCCGTCCTCCATCTGGACGCCGCTGATCCGGTCGCCGTTGGTGAGCAGGCGGTCGACCGCGACGCCTTCGACGACGGTGGCTCCGCGGCTTCGTGCCCCCTTGATGAGGCTGATGGTGGAGTCCACCGGCGACGTCACACCGTCGCGGGGAATCCAAAGGGCGCCGACGATGTCGTCGGCGCGGATCAGCGGCCACCGCTCTTCGAGTTCGTCCAGGTCGATCTCCTGGATCTCCACGCCGACGGTGCTGGCCATCGAGATGCCGCGCTTCAGCTCTTCCCATCGCTCCTCGTCCGCTGCGACGCTGATCGAGCCGGGCGTGCGATAGCCGGTGGCCTGACCGGTCTCGTCTTCGAGGTCTTCGAGAAGGCGCGCGGTGTAGGTCGCGAGGTTGGTGAGCGAATAGGTGGACTTGAGCTGGCTCACCAGGCCGGCGGCGTGCCACGTGGTTCCGCCGGTCAGCTGCCCTTGCTCGAGGACCAGCACGTCGGTCAGGTCGCGGCGGGTGAGGTGATAGGCGATCGACGCGCCGACGATGCCGCCGCCGACGATGATCACCTGTGCCCGGTCGGGGAGTTCCTTCGCCATTGTCGGCAGAATCTAGAACTTCGGCGGGGTCGGGCTGGACGCCAGGGTCGCCGAACGTGCCAGGATCAGCGTGACGATCCGGGGAGGGGACATGATCGAACTCGATCTGACGGGCCGAAGGGCCGTAGTGACGGGTGCCAGCTTGGGCATCGGCGAAGCGACAGTGATGGGGCTGGCTGACCTGGGGGCGACCGTCGAGTTCTGCGCTCGAGGCCAGCAGGGCGTCGATGCGCTCGCTGGCTACTCGCCCGAATCCGCTGCCGGCTCGGTGAGCGGCCATGTGGCCGACATGGGCGATGCGGAGTCGACCCAGGGGTTCATCGACGGAGTGTTGGCGGGTGGGGGAGTGGACATCCTGGTGAACAACGTCGGCGCCTCACCGTCGCGGAACTTCCTCTACATGAGCGACGAGGACTGGCAGGACCTGCACGAGCTCAACCTGCTGTCGGCGGTGCGCTGCACGCGGGCGTTCCTTCCGGGAATGCGTGAGCAGAAGTGGGGCCGGGTCGTGATGATCGCGACCGGGGCAGCCTTCTATCCCGGTGCCGCCTTGATCGACTACGCGGCAACCAAGGCCGCGATGGTTGCGACCGGCAAGGCGCTGGCCGGCAAGTACGGGCGGGATGGGATTCTCGTGAACTCGGTGCTCCCCGGGCTGATCCATACGGCCATGTGGGAGCGCGCCGCAGGGGAGATTGCTGAGGCGTCCGGGTCGACGGCCGACGACGTGATCACCAACAACGGCAAGTCTGTTCCGGTCGGGCGCTACGGCACCTCGAAGGAGGTGGCCGATGTGATCGCCTTCCTGTGTTCACCCGCGGCTTCGTATGTGAACGGCACCGCCATCAGCGTGGACGGGGGCCAAGGCACCCATGTGTAGCTGGGGGTGGGTGGTGCCCGGCGGCCACTCACTCGCTACTGGGCCTCGCTCGCTGCGCTCGCTCGTCCCACAAGGCTCGATCGCTGGGCCGCCGGCCCCCACCCACCGAGACGCGAAAGGTGCCTGGCACTTTGTGTTACGAAACGTCACACGAAGTGCCAGGCACCTATCCGTTCCAGGGGAAGAGCCAGGTGCGGCGGTTGAAGAGGTAGCGGTCGCTGAGGAACGCGAGGAAGCGGCGAGCGGTGTCGAAGTCGTCGCTGATCCCGCGAAAAAAGTCGCCGGTTCCGGGAATGACGGCGTGGTCGGCTGTGAGTCGATACCAGCGGGGGCCGAACGCGCGCAGGAGCGGGTCGAGCGCGTCGAAGGACTCCAGTTGGTCGGCGAGCTGCAGGCGGTCCTGTCGCGGGACCGATCTGAGAATCCGTTCGAGCTCGAGCGGGCCGAGCGTGTGGCGAATCGCGTGGTCGGGGAACACACCCGTGGTGAACAGGGCCAGGTCGCCGAGTCGCCGCCACAGGCCGGGGCGTTCGGGCGCAGGAGCCGAGAGGAGCAGTTCGGAGAGCGATGCGGGGTCGAGCTCGCTGAACTTCCGCTTGCGCAGTCGGCCGCCGTGACGCTCGTACCGCGCGCCGCTGGCGACCTTGGTGAAAGAGCCGAGCAGCTCGACGAGGAAGAGACGGTTCCACTCGTTTGCAGCGAACGCCGCCAGGTTGCCGGAGTCGAACACCGGCACGAGCATTCGCCCGCCGACTCGCTCGGTCACGTGGCCCGAGGTGGCGACTTCGGTCGCGCCCCGGTGAACGACGACGGCGAACAGCAGCATCGGCGACACCGCTGCCACCTCGTCGGTCTCGCCGAACACGAAGGTGAACGCTTCCTCCGAACCGAGCGCGTGGACAAGTGACGTCGGATCTGCCGAGAAGCGCGCTCCGGTTCCGTCGCCGCCTGTGCCCTCGTCGAGCAGCGCGCGGTCGACGGGGCCGAGCAGTTCGAGATAGCGGTCCTCAGTCACGTTCGCTGTACGTCGCGCCGATCAGAACGCGTCGGGTCGTTGGAAACCGCCGAGTGCTTCCTGCAAGAAGCGAGCGACGGCAAGCGTTGTCCGATCCTCGAGGAAGGGCCCGGCGATCTGTACACCCACCGGAAGCCCATCGATCTGCCCGATCGGCACCACCGTCGCCGGGAGCCAGGAGACCCCGGTGAGACCCATCCACTTGATGCCGTCGAAGTAGGGGCGTGTCTCGCCGTTGACCTCGACCGTCCTGGCGGTCGGCGGTCGCGAGTGGTCGTGGCGCAACGCAGCAGTCGGGGTGACGGGAAGGAGGACGACGTCCCAGTCCTCGAAGAACGTCCGCCACTTGGCCCGTTGCTGGAGGCGGCGCTCGTTCCACCCCAGCCACTCGCGGTGACGCATCGCGGCATGCCATATGCCGAGCTCGCCCTCGGGCTCCGACTGGGTGGCGATCTCTTCCAACTCGGCCAGCGTCCACGTTCCGGCCTCGGCCGCGCTGAGCAGATGGAAGAACGTGTCGACACCCTTCTCGAACGTGAAGCTCGGCCGCGCGTCGTGGTCGACGACGGCGCCGGCGCCCTCGAGTGCCTCGGCCGCGCCGACGAGAAGTTGGCGGTAGCGGCTGTCGATGGGGCAGGTCTCCTCGTCGAGCCACACGGCGACCCGGAAGTCCGCGATCTCGCGGTGTCGAGCCGGTGGCAGGTCGACCGAGTAGGCCACCGAGTTCCAGGCATCGGGTCCGGCCAGGATGTCGAGGGCCATCTCGAGGTCGTCGACGTCTCGGGCCATCGGGCCGGCGACCGCGATGTCGGCCTGGCTGAGTGTGCCCGGCATCCCCGGGATCTGGCCGAGTGCCGACACGAGGCCATAGCTCGGCTTGTGTCCCATGACCCCCGAGAAGTGCGACGGGATCCGGATCGAGCCGCCGATGTCCGAGCCCAACTCGAGGGGTGTGTATCCGGCTGCGAGGGCAGCGCCTGAGCCACCCGATGACCCGCCGGGCGTGTGGTCGATGTTGAACGGATTGCCGGTGGTTCCGTACACCTTGTTGTAGGACTGCATGTCGCCGGCCCAGATCGGCAGGTTGGTCTTGGCGAACACCACCGCACCTGCGCCCTTGTAGCGAGCGACGGGATCGGCATCGCGTTCGGGAACGAAGTCCGCCAGCTCGGGCGCACCCGACGTCGTCACGAGTCCTTCGGTCTGAAACGAGTCCTTGATGGTGATCGGGACGCCGTGCAGGGGGCCCAGAACGTCGCCGCGCATCACCGCAGCGTCGGCCGCATCGGCCCAGGTACGAGCCCGATCTGCGTCGAGGGCCACCACGGCGTTGACCGGACCATCGAGCCGATCGACTCGGTCGAGCGCTGCGTCGAGGAACTCTCGGCTCGACACTTCCTTCGCGGCGATCGCAGCGGCGGTCTCCGCCGTCGTGCGGTATGAGTCATCGGTCATCGCGTTCCCCCTGCTCAGGCTCGCAAGCTACTCAACGCGGCTCGACGCAGCCTCTCATCGCCAGCGGGGCACGATGCGCCCGGTCCGCGCGGCATAGGCCGCGTAGCCCGGGTACGTGGCTGTCAACCGTCGCTCCTCCCAGCGGGCCTTGATCGAGAAGAAGACGATCGCCGCGAGGGCGAGGATCAGCGCAACGACTCCGGCGCGCCGGGCAGCGAGCGAGATGACAACCACCAGCACGCCGAGATAGATCGGGTGCCGGCTCAGGCGAAACGGCCCGGTGATGACCAACTGGGCGCCCTGGCGCGGGAGCGGGCTCGGGGTGAGCGCGCGCCGCAGCCACATCGCAGCGAGGGCGCAGTACCCGACGCCGATCCAGAGTGCGATGTCGGTTGCGCGGGCCAGCCATGAGGGCCGCGGCCACAGGTCGCCGGTCGGTGACAGCAGCAGCCCACCGAGGATCACGATCTGAAGAGCGACGAAACTCCAGGCAACTCGCCGGTCGTTCACCGCTGCGAGGCTAGTTGTCTACGTATCACCGAAGAGCGGCGCCAGGGCGCGCTGAAAGGCCTTGGCCGCGGTGGCGGTCTGACGCGCCGGGACGATTGCGTCGGCGACCACTTCGGTTCGACTCGCTGTGGCGCCGCCGGCGCGGAAGAAACGGCGACGAACTCGCCCGGTCACGATCACCGCGTCGCCTTCGGCGAGTGCGGGCACCCGACCGTTGGCGAAGCGGACGACCGGCACTGTGTCGGCCAGGCCCTCGCTGCGTACCGTGACCTCGTAGTTGTGCACGACGTCGCCGGAGGGCAACTCACGCTCGACCGGGTCACTCGACAACGTGCCGTAGACGACCGCCAGGTTCAGCGGTTCGGTGGGGATGGGAATGGGCGGGGTCATGTTCCGACTCCTGTGATGTGGGCGCAGCGCCCTGAACAACGGGGTCGGGGAAGTGGGATCAACGTAGTGAGAGGCTGGGACAGCGAAGTTGACGAACGCAGTGCGTGTGGGCGAGGCTGCGATCGTGCGGAATTTCGGTAATGTTCGGTGGATGATGTGTCTGTGGCTCGCACTCAGCGTGTCGTGTGGGAGCAGCGGCTCGGACGAGGTGCGGCCACTGCAGAGCACGGCGTCGACGACGACTGCGGCGGCTTCCACTCCGCCGGTCTCGACCGTCGAGCCTCCCGCGACGTCCACGACCGCGGCCCCGGCGAGCACGACGACGATCTCGCCCTGGACCGACGAGCAGCTCGAAGTGATCGCCGCATTTGAAGCGG
>CAZVUM010000001.1:84312-133743 GCA_964629575.1 uncultured Acidimicrobiales bacterium
CACAGTCGAGCGGCGGACGTCGGAGGATGGCGCCGATCTCCTGGCCGAGGAGTCCACTCCTGGCGGTTCGGCCGACGGCACCGATGGCTGTTCGTTCTGGGATGCGGTGACCCTCTCCGGGCTCGGGCTCGTGCCGCCGGAGCTTGCTGTTGGCCTCCAGCCCGGCGACAACCGGCTCACCCGCGACCTCGGCGGTTTCGTTCAGACCCTCCACGTCCGCACGTGCCCCGATCAGGTTCCCCGCACCCAGTATCGATGGTTCGACGACGTGCCGGGGCTGCGCCCGCTGGTCCTCCAGGCGCGGGAGTCGCTCGTCTTGCCCCTCCCGTCGCCCGAGTTCTCGCCTCCCGCGGCGAGCGTGCGCACCCTCGTGGGCGTGGACACGTGGTTCTGGGTTCCCGAGGCGGACTGGGCGCCCGTCGAGGCGACTGCCGAAGCGGGCACCGTGTCGGTCACCGCGACGGCGACGCCGGTGTTGCTGCGTTTCGAACCTGGTGACGGCTCGGCAGCGGTGACCTGCCCGGGTCCCGGCGAACCGTGGACCAACGACGCCGAGACGAGCTGCAGCTACACCTATCAATGGGTGTCGGCGCACCACCCCGACGGTCGCTGGCCCGCCGCGGTGCAGGTCGAGTGGGAGGTCACGTGGTCCGCGTCGACGGGCCACTCGGGAGTCCTCGAGCCCTTCGTGATGGTCACCGATGTGGCCCTCGTCGTGGCCGAAGCCGAGGCGGTTTTGACCCTCCGCGGCCGCTGATCTGCCCCTCGGGGTCCTAGGACCCCGACGAGATCGAAGGGCCGGCCCGGTCCTCGGCTGCGACCCTGCGACCACCCGGAGGGCGCCAAACCTGAAACCGCGCACAGGTCAACCCTAAGCGAACGTCAAGTCGGCTCGCCTGGAACGGTCGCGGTCACCGAACCGGGCGTCTGTGCCTGCACAACGTGGTGCGGCAGGCGTGTCCGGTCCTAGGACACATGTCCCATGTCGGCGGGGTCGTTGGTTGGTCGATGATGACCAGCACGCGCTGCGGGATCACCTGACCGACCTGCAGCATGGGCCTGGGAGGGACGCGATGGACGCACTAGTGACGGGATGCGCCGGCTTCATCGGGTCGTGGTTGTGCGAGCGGCTGATCGGTGACGGATGGCGGGTGACCGGCGTGGATGCCTTCACCGACTACTACGCACCTGCCGACAAGCACGCCAACCTCCGGGCGCTTCGGAACGAACCCCGCTTCGAGCTCGTGACCGTCGACGTCGCCACCGTGTCGCTCGCGGGGTGGATGCAGAATCGGCCGACCGTCTTCCACCTGGCGGCGCAGCCCGGGGTTCGAGGCAGCTTCGGCGATGGTTTCTCCCGGTACGTCCACGACAACATCGAAGCCACGCAGATGGTGTTCGAGGCCGCTGTCGCCACTGGCTGCCCGCGCGTCGTGTGGGCGTCGTCTTCGTCGATCTACGGCAACGCAGACACCTACCCGACGATCGAGGGGATCACGCCGGCACGACCGACCTCGCCCTACGGCGCCACCAAGCGGGCGTGTGAGGACCTGGCCGCGATCTACCGCTCCCATGGAATCGAAACGGTCGGTCTGAGGTACTTCACCGTCTACGGGCCACGGCAGCGCCCCGACATGGCCATGCGACGACTCTGCGAGACCGCTGCCGGCGGCCCTCGCTTCGTCCTCAACGGCGACGGCGCCCAGACCCGCGACTTCACCTTCGTCCACGATGCCGTCGACGCAACCGTTCGGGCGGCGACCTGCCCCGACCCCGGGGCGGTCCTCAACATCGGGGGAGGAACCGAGGCGTCGCTCAACGACGTGATCGGAATGATCGAAGTGTTGGCCGGGAACGCCCTCGACGTCGAGCGCGGCCCCGACCAACCAGGTGATGTCAGGCGCACCGGCGCAGAGACGACCCTCGCGCGGGACCGACTCGGCTGGTCGCCTGATGTGGATCTGCTCACCGGTCTGCGAAGCGAGCTCGACTGGGTTGTCGAGCGACGTCCTCAGATCGAGTCCGCCCACTCGCTGGTGAGCGCAGACCGGTGAAGCGGATCCTCGTCTACAGCCACGACACCTACGGGCTCGGCAACATTCGCCGAATCCTCGCCCTCGCTGAGCACATGATCGATGTGCGCGAGGACGTGTCGATCCTCCTCGTGTCCGGGTCGCCGATGCTCCACGCCTTCCGGGTGTCGCCCCGTATCGACTACGTGAAGCTCCCCTGCCTGAGTCGCCGCACCGATGGCTCCTACGGCGTCAAGTCACTCGGCATCACCTACGACGCCACCCTTCGTATGCGGAGCTCGCTCATCACTGCCGCGATGAGCGACTTCGAACCCCACCTCGTGCTGGTGGACAAGAAGCCCTTCGGCGTCGCAGACGAACTGCGGCCCGCTCTCGAACTCGTCGCCGCGCTCCCCAACCGGCCCCGGGTGGCGCTCGTGCTGAGGGACATCCTCGACTCACCGAAGGTGACCCAGGCGATCTGGGACAAGCGCCACTACCACGACGCGATCTCCGCTCACTACGACCGCGTCCTCGTGCTCGGAAGTGAGTCGGTGTACGACGTCGTCTCGCGATACGGATTCCCCGAGTCCACCGCCAGAAAGGTCGTCTACTGCGGCTACCTCCGTCGCCAACCGGGTCGCGTCGGCCGTGAGGAGATGCGGAACCAGCTGGGGGTGGACGGCGACGAACCCCTGGTGCTCGTGACGCCCGGCGGTGGCGAGGACGGGCACATTCTGGCTGGCGCATACCTCGAGGCGCTTCAGAGAGAGCGCCACCTCGATCACCGGACCGTTCTGATGTGCGGCCCCGAAATGCTCGCAGAGCAGCGTGAGCTCTTGATGGCGCTGTCGGACGGCTCGCAGCGAGTCACCGCCATGGAGTTCACCGACGACATGATGAGCTACGTCGGGGCGAGCGACCTGCTCGTCTCGATGGGCGGGTACAACACCGTCTGCGAGTTCCTGTCGGCCGGTCGACGGGCGGTGATGGTGCCGCGGACCCGTCCCGTGAGCGAGCAGCTGATTCGAGCGCAGCTCCTTGCCGACCGCGGTCTCGCGCGGCTCGTGCACCCCGACGACGTCAGCCCGAAGTCCCTGGCGGCGGCGGTCTGCGACGAGACGACGCATCCCGCATCCCCGCCGAGCGAGATGGGCATCGATCTGGGTGGGCTCGATCGTGCGGAGCGCGAGATGAGCGAGCTGCTGGCAGATGGCTGAAGCGGAGAGTGCCAGTCCGCGCATCGCCGTCGTGGTGAAGACGTGGCCGAAGCTGTCCGAGACCTTCATCCTCGAAGAGGTCCTCGGACTCGAACGCCGCGGGCTCCAGCTGCACATCTTCTCGCTGCAGGGGCCGACCGATGAGCGAACGCACCCCGAGGTGGCGAAGGTCGCAGCGTCTTCGACCGTCCTCGACGAAGGGCTCACTCTGGCGGGCCGGGCTCGGCTGCTGCGTCGACCGATTCGGTTGCTTCGTGCCGTGCACCGCGCTCGCCGACGCGGCGACGATCCGTCCACCGTTCGGGCCGGTCTTCGCCTCGCGGGCCATGCCGCCCGGTTCGGCGCTGACCGCGTGCACGTCCACTTCATCAGCCAACCGGCGACGGTTGCGCGCATCGCGGCGGAAGCGTTGGGAGTTCCGTTCAGCATTTCCGCGCACGCCAAGGACATCTACCTGACGCCTCCAGATGAGGTGTCGTCAAAGCTGGCCGACTCGTCGTTCACCACCACATGCACCGGCCACAATGCGGACGAGCTGCGGCGTCTTCGAGCCGACGCCGACGTTCGCTGCATCCATCACGGCGTCGACGTCACCCGCTTCGCCCCGCAGCCTGATCGGGAGCCCACGGATGTGCCGGTGGTTCTCGCGGTGGGGCGGCTGCGCGAGAAGAAGGGCTTCGACACGCTGCTTCAGGCCAGCGCCGAGCTCGTCCGCTCGGGAGTTCCCCACCGGGTGCGGATCGTGGGGTACGGGCCACAGGAGAAGGCGCTGCGCGACATGGTTCGCGACCTCGGTCTCGGCGAGGTCGTCTCCCTCGTTGGCACCGTGACCCGCGATGAGGTGGTCGCGGAGTACCGAAACGCGACCGTCGTTGCGCAGCCTTGCCGGGTGCTGGACGACGGCGACCGCGACGGGATACCCAACGTGCTCCTGGAGGCGATGGCGTCGGCCGTGCCCGTCGTGACGACGGCCGTGTCGGGCATTCCCGAGCTGGTCTCGAACGAACACACCGGTCTGCTCGTTCCACCACACGACCCCAGAGCGCTCGCACGGGCCCTCGAGCGCGTCATCACCGATCCACGGCTGGCGCACCGACTCGGCAGTGCCGGACGAGCCGAGGTGGAGCGCTCATGGACCGCGGAACGATCCGCCGCTCGAGTGCACGAGGCGCTCGCAGAACAGCGGGTCGCCTACGTCGTGAAGGGATATCCCCGCCAGTCCGAGATCTTCATCGCAAGCGAGCTCCACCGGCTGGAGCAGGCGGGGAGGAGGCCCCGGCTGTTCGTCATCAAGCATGGCGACGAGGCACTCCGCCCTCAGGTCGCCGATCGGATTCACGCCGTCCCCGAGTACCTCCCGCCGTGCGCTTCCATCTCCGGAATGCCGGCCTGGCGGTGGGCAGCGGGCCACCTCCGTGGCTTCGGTCCCGCGCTCTCGGCGACTGCCACGCGCCACCCGATCCGCTTCGTCCGGGTGGGCGGGCTGGCTGTCGCGCAGTCGATCCGCGCCCGCCGCGGGTGGCGGCCGCGCAAGGTCTATCTGAAGGAGTTCTTCCAGGCCGCGGAAATCGCTCACCGCGTGGCGGGCGATCGCTCCGTCCTCCACCTCCACGCCCACTTCGCACACGGATGCACGACGGTCGCATGGTGGGCGGCCGAGCTCTCGGGGCGGTCGTTCAGCTTCACCGGTCACGCGAAGGACATCTACCTCCCCTCGCTCAACCCGACAGGGCTACTGGCCCGCAAGATGCGAGCCGCGGCATTCGTGGTGACCTGCACCGAGGCCAACCGCGGCCACCTCCACTCCCTCGCTCCCGCAACCGACGTCCACCGCATCTACCACGGGCTCAACGTCGACTTCACCGCACTTCTGGCATCGACACCGGCTCCTCCAGCCGCGGCACGAGCCAGGGAGCGCTTCGAGATCCTGTCCGTCGGTCGGCTCGTCGAGAAGAAGGGCTTCGACACCCTCTTCGATGCCACGGCCGCTCTCATCGAGGCGGGTCTCGACGTGACGCTGAGAGTCGTGGGCGATGCCGGAGACGCGGCCGGGTCGCTGTGGCGACAGGTCGAGGAATTGGGGCTCGACGGCGCGGTGACGTTCGTACCGTCGATGAGCCAGGCCGATCTGCTGGAGGAGTATCTCGCCGCCGACGTGTTCTGCCTCCCGTGTCGCATCGTCGACAACGGAGATCGCGACGGCATCCCCAACGTCGTGATGGAGGCCATGTCGGTGGGTCTACCGGTCGTCACGACGGGAATCTCGGGCATTCCCGAGATGGTCGAGAACCGACACAACGGAATGCTCGTCCCACCCGAGGACCCCGTCGAGCTCGCCAAGGTCCTCGAAGAGCTGGCAACCGACCGCGATCTACGGCAGACCCTGGCGGTCGCAGCGCGTCACACCGTCGCCGAACGCTTCGACGCCGTGGCCGAGGCCGAACGGCTGGTCGCGCTGTTCGACGAGCAGCTGAGGGTCCGCTCATGAGCGGCCGTCGCGATGTCTATTGCGTGATCGACGACGAGTTCCGGTCGCTGAAGACCGCCAACTCGGTCGCCGAGGGCCGATTCACCCACGGCGGGGAGACCGTCCAGCTGAGCCTGCCCCCCGACTGGTTTTCGCTCGAGCTCCCCACCGACGAAGAGTGGCGGATCGAGTGGAGCAAGTTCTACTTCGGGCTCGATCTCGCTCATGCGAGACAGGTGACGGGCTCGGACGTCTATTTCGATGTCTGGCGGGCGCTGGTGGAGAGTTGGATCGACCAGGTACCCGCCGAACACGACAGCGCCGACGTGACCGCTCGCCGCGTCCAGAACTGGGTCTACGCGTGGCAACGGTTCGAAGCGGCTGAAGGGTTCGGCGTTGTCCCGGTGGACCTCGAGCAACAGCTGCTGACCTCGATCGCCGCCCAGACCGACCACCTGGTTCGCAACCTGAGCGCCGAACGGAACCACCGCACGCTCGAGCTCTACGCGCTCTTCCTGGTCGGGCTCGCCCTGCCCGAGGCCGACCCGGCTGACGATCTCGTGGATTTTGCCGCACACGAGCTGTATCGCAACGTCTGCCTCGACATCCTCCCGGACGGCGTTCACCGCGAGTTGTCGACCCACTATCACGCGATCGTTCTGCGCAGCCTCGTCGGGCTTCTCGTCAACGCGCAGCGATTCGGAGTCGATCTGCCCCGTGATCTGCCCTACCGCGTGGAGCGGGCGGCCGACTTCCTCGCATCGGTGATCCGACCCGATGGGACGCTGCCGCGGCTGTCCGACTCTGATGACGGCGACTACCGGGGGCTCCTCTCCACCGCGGCCGCGCTGTTCGGGCGCGAGGACCTCCGCTACATCGCCTCTGGAGGTCGCCAGGGGCGGGCACCGGAGCGAACCACGGCCGAATTCCCCGACGGTGGCTACGTCGTACAGCGGAGCGGGTGGGGCGACGGGGGCGCCCCCTTCGCGGCCGAGCGGCATCTGGTCTTCGACTGCGGTGCCATCGGGGCCAGCGGCCATGGTCACTACGACGCCCTCCACATCGAGGTGTATGGCGCGGGACGCCCACTTCTCGTCGACCCGGGGCGCTACACCTACAACGAGGCCGGGCCGGTCAACTGGCGGCGCACCTTCAAGTCGACGGCGGCCCACAACACCGTGACCGTCGACGCGCTCGACCAGTCGCCCTACCATCGCGGCAAGAACAAGGGGGCGACGTCCCACACTCGGCGGCTCCCGGTCCGTGACTCGGAACGATCGAGACGATGTGCCGCCGAGGTGGTGAGTCCCAACTACGACGCCATCCACCGGCGCGAGATCCGATTCGTATCCAACGAGTGGTGGCTGGTGATCGACAGCTTGACGGGACTGGTGCGGCATCGGTACGACCTTCGATTCCACCTGCACCCCGAAGCGATCAACGACATCACGGCGGAGGGAACGTCCGTCGTGCGCGCTCCCGGGCTCGCGCTGCTCGCTTGCCGTCCCGCGTCGCTCTCGCTGGAGCCGGGGTGGGTCGCCCCGGAGTACGGACGCCGTGTACCGGCGCCGGTGGTCTCGTTCGTGATCGAAGACACCACGGCCCTGTTCCTCACCGCGGTGATTCCGGTGGCACAAGGGGACGCCACGCCCGAGGTTCTCGCGACCAACGACGATGTCGTCGAGGTAGCCCGCGGGCCCCGGGTGGACCGCGTGCGGTGGCGTGACGCCTTCTCGTGGGGGCGCTCGTGACGGCTGTCGCCACCTCGCTCGACCTGCTCGTCGCGGGCGACCCAGTGTTGACGTCCCGTGATCGTCTTCTCGATGTCGAGGATGTGTCCGCTGCCCTGTCTCGCCGGACGGGACGCGAAGTAGAGGTCGAGGCGGTCAGGAAGGTGAAGTACCGCTTCGGTGAGAGCCTCCGTGTGCTGTACGACGGATCGATCGACGGCGTGGCGGGGCTCGTCAGCTGTCGCGCAAGCGCCCCAGGTTCATTGCACAACCGGCGGGACTCTCCATGGGTGCGAGTCCCCGATCTCGGGGCTGGATTCTGGCGGTACCCCGACGACAGGGGGCTCCCCGCGATGGCAGCTTTCGTCGGCGACGCGGACGTGAGGCAGAGGATCTGCGGACGGCAGGTCGATGTCGTTCGCCGAGCGGCGTATGCCCCCGAGAAGCGGGCGACGTTCAGCTGTGAACACGCCGGCGACACCTTTGGGTACCTCAAGTTCTACGGCGACGGGGGCGAACAACCATCGGCGGCCATACACACGTGGATCGGCGGTCATCTCGGGTCATCGGGAATCGCTTCCCCCGTCCCGATACACACGCACGAGGGGGCGCGGGCCGTGCTCTTCTCGGTCGTTCCCGGAGATCCACTCGGATCGGACGCGGGCTGCTCGGCATGGCAGCTGCTCGGCGAGTCGACGGCGATCCTTCACTCGGTTCCACCGCCAGGGTTTGCTCGGCCGCATGGCCGCCTTTCGGTTGCCAGGGTGCGCTCTGCGGCCGAGGTCGTGGCACGCGCCTGCCCCGACGTTGCCGACCCGCTGAACCAGCTCGTAGGGACCCTGGCGACACTTGAGCTGCGACCTCGGATGCAGGTAGCGCTTCTCCACGCTGACCTCCATCCGAAGAACGTGCTTCGAGGGCCCGACGGCGTCGGTTTCGTGGACCTCGACCAGGCCGGCGTCGGCCATGTCGGGGCGGATCTCGGGAGTGCGCTCGCCGAGCGACTCTGCCACGACGCGGTGCACGGCGGGCACAACGGACGCAGAGAGGCCCGAACGTTCCTCGACGGGTACGAGAGGCAGGGAGGACTGGTCGTTGGCTCCGACCTCGCATGGTTCACCGCGGCCGCGCTGGTCGCCGAACGGGCACTCCGCGCTGTCAACAAGCTGCGGGCAGATGTTCTGGTGGTCGTACCCGAACTGATCGAAATGGCCCTCGGGCTGTTGCAGAGCGGCGAGGAGGTTGCCTCGTGAAGCCGAAGCTTCTGTTCCACGTTCAGCATTTTCAGGGCCTCGGCCACGCGGTCAGGGCCTTCGCTCTCGCCGAAGCACTCGAAGCTCGCTTCGAGGTCACGATCGCATCTGGAGGACGGCTCCCCGCCGGCCTCGCGCGGCCCGCAGGCGTTCACGTCGTGGATCTTCCACCGGTCGGGTTCGATGCGAATCGAGCCCTGGTGAGTGAGGTCGCGGGCCGTTCGGTGCTCGAAGTCCTCGAGGAGCGCACGAACCTCCTCTTGTCGCTCTATGACGCCCTTCGCCCCGACGTGATCGTCGTGGAGTTGTTTCCCTTCGGTCGCAAGAAGCTCCTCCCCGAGCTCGCCCCGCTGCTGGACCGGGCGCGTGAGGATGAGCGACGCCCCCGGGTGGCGTCGAGCGTTCGGGACATCCTGGTCACCGGCCGCCACGACCAACAGAATCACGACGACCGGGCCGCGGGCTGGCTCGACAGATGGTTCGACCTCGTCCTGTTTCACGCCGACCCCGAGTTCGTCTCGCTCGAGAACTCATGGTCGCCCAGCGTGCCCGTGTCTGTGCCGGTGGTCCCGACAGGATTCGTAGCCCGCCGGTCTGCCGGGGTGGGAGCCATCGGGTCGGACGTTGCGGCAGGGACGGTGGTTGTCTCCGCAGGCGGGGGATGGGTGGGTTCCGCGCTCATGACTGCGGCCCTCGACGCAGCTCCCCGCATCGCCGAAGCACATGGACTCGAGACCACCCTGATCACCGGACCGCTGGTGGACGACGCCACCTTCGACGAACTGCGCAGGCGCGCTTCCGGTGATGGGACCACGCGCTGCGTGAGGTCTGTTCCCGACCTCGCAGCGGTTCTGGCCGATGCCGCGGCGTCGGTGAGCCAGTGCGGCTACAACACAACCCTCGACCTGGTGCGTGCGCGGGTACCCGCGGTGGTGGTCCCCTACGGCGACGACGAGCGGGAGAACGAGCAGCCTCGCCGCGCTGCGCGTCTGGCCGACCTGGGCGTCGCCGTGCACTTGCCTGCCGAACAGGCGTCGGGACCCAGACTCGCGGAGGCTGTTGCGGCCGCGCTCGACGCGCCACCGGCCCGCGTCGGCTGGTCGCTCGAAGGAGCTCAGCGGTCCGCGGCACTTCTGGCCGATGCGTTGACGGGGGTCGCGACGCCATGAGCTACTTCCCGGCCACCCGCGCCGCGCTGGCCCGCCACGGGCGGCTCGATGTGTTCTTCCGCGACGACGACGCAGGTTGGGGAGACGATCGGTTGCTGGCTCTGTGCGATGTCTTTGCAGACCGCGGCGTGCCGCTCGATCTGGCCGTGATTCCCGCGAGCTGCTCGCGCGATTTGGCGCAGACCCTCCTTCGTCACCGGGCCGACCTGTCGTTCCACCAGCATGGCTTCGCTCACGTGAACCACCAGGAGAAGGGCCGAAAATCCGAGTTCGGCGACGAGAGGCTCTTGTCCGACGTGACGCGCGACATTGTCGAAGGGCGTCGAATCCTCGTCGAGCGATTCGGCGATCGCGTGCAGCCGATCTTCACCCCGCCGTGGAATCGGTGTCGTCGAGACATCGCCGCAGCCTTGCTGATCTGCGATCTCACGGTCCTGAGTCGCGACCGGACCGCGGCGGGGCTCGAACAGCCAGAGATCATGGAGCTCCCGATCTCTGTCGATGTCGTCAAGATCCGCGACGAACTCGATGCGGCGATCGCGGCGGCGCTCACCTCACACCCACGCGGTCGGCCGTTCGGGTTCATGCTCCACCACGCGGTGCACGATGCGTTCGATCGCACGCTCATCGGGGCCCTACTGGACTTCCTGTTGTCGGTCTCGAGCGTGCAGCTCACGTCGATGGGCGGCGCTTTGAGCGGATCGGTGGCGGCGTGACCTGTTTTCACGATGCCAATCGCGGCCTGCTCGAGGCCCTCCGGAACCCAGATGCGGTCGCTCCCCTGTTGCGCGGCGCGACCGGCGCCGATGCGGTCGATGGCTGGAGCTTCGACTGGGGTCGGGTCGTCGATGCCGCGAGCGGCCGCGTCCAGGCGGTGTACACGGCCCCATGCGCCCCCACGTGTGTGATCGAGGCCTGGGGCTCGCTGCACCCGACGACCCGCAGCATCTACCGGCTCACCGACGACCCCCGCTTGGACACGCTCGCCCGTGTCCTACGGCGGGCGCCCAACCTCTCGGTCGTTCGCTACCGCCCGGGCAAGCGCTGCATGCTCTCGGGGAGCGATCGGGCTCCCTTCGTCAAGGTTTTCAACGACGGGCGCGGCGCTCGGATGTTCGAGGAAGCCCAGGCCCTCTGGAGGGCTGCCCGCCGTGACATCGACGTCGACGTCGCATGTCCAATCTCCTATGAGCCCGCGCTTCGTGCCCTCACCCATGCCCGGGTCGACGGCGTTTCGATCGCTGGCTCCCTGCGTCGTGATGGCGGGGTGCTCGCGCGGCGACTCGGATCGGCGGCGGCTTCGATCGCAGTGAGTCCACTCGTCCCACGCAGCGCCGTGCGGCACGGCGATGAGCTCGACCGTTCGTGCGCCAGGGCGGTCGAGATCGCCGCACTGATTCCCGCGGTCGCGCCCCGACTCGAACGCGTCGTGTTCGAGCTCGGCGTTCGCCACGGACGCCTTCCCGAGCGGCCGTTGCGACCCACCCACGGATCCCCGCACATGTCGCAGTGGCTCCTCGACGGTGATGACCTGGCCCTGGTCGATTTCGACCGGTTCTCATGGGCCGATCCCGAGCTCGACGTTGCGACCTTCGTCGGCGAGTACACCGACGAGGCGACAGCCAACGTCCCGGCGGTGATCGAAGGTTTCGTCGCTGGGTACTGCGACACCTACGGCGCCCTCGACCCGAAGCGCCTGGACCTGTATCGCTGCCACAAGCGAATCGCAAAGGCCTACCGGGTCGCCCGCTCGTTTCGCCCAGACGTAGAGCGAAGGGTCACACGCCATCTCGACGAAGCCATGGATGTCCTCCAAGGCGCGGAGACGGTCGCATGAGCCCCGCTCCCGACTTTCGGACGATGCTCCGCGTTCAGCTCGGCCGCCACAAGGGTGCGACCGCGCTGGTCGTCTTCATGTTGGTGCTCGAGGTGGTCGGCGAACTGCTCAAGCCCTGGCCCACCAAGTTCGTCATCGACTACCTGACCGCGGTCGAAGGGGGCGACCCGCAGTCCCAGGTCGCGATCCCAGGATTCGCATCGGGATCCGTGGCGGCGTTCGTCATCTTCGCCGCCTCAACGCTGCTGATCTTCGCCCTGTTCGACGGCATCGTCGCCTACATCGGCAAGTACCGGCGCCGGGTCCTCGGCGCAGACATCGGTGCGAGCTTGCGAAGCGACGCGTTTGGCCACTTGCAGCGGACCGGGCTCACCTATCACCGAGGGCAGCGCACGGGGGAGCTCACGAGCCGAGTCGTCACCGACACCAAAGACATCGAAGAGTTCATCGCCAACAGCGTTCCGACACTCATCAAGGTGATCGGCACGTTCGCCTCGATGGTGGCGATCATGCTGTGGCTGGACTGGCGGCTCGCACTCGTCTGCATCGTGCTGCTGCCACCCGTTCTCTACAAGGTCATCATCTGGTTCGTCGCGGCCACCCGAACCAAGGCGAAGGCGCAGCGCGCGACCGAGGGCGATCTCACGGCGCTGACCCAGGAGTCGTTGCAGGCCGTCGACGTCGTGAAGGCGTTCAGCCGCGAGCGATTCACCGACGGGCTGTTCGAACGGGCCAATCAAGCCGATCGGGACGCCAAGGTCTCTGCCGCCGAGCTCGATGCCCGCTTCGCTCCCACGGTGAAGTTCCTCGTTCAGGTCGGCGTCGTGGTGGTGGTGACGTTCGGCATCTTCCGGGTCAGGGCCGGCGCCATCTCCACCGGGGATCTGTGGATCTTCCTCGCCTATTTCAGGGGCATCAAGAGCCCGCTGCGAGAGCTGTCGAGCGGCCTCCGTCAGCTCGCCCGGTCCGAGACGCGGTGGGATCGCGTGCGGGAGGTTCTGTCCGAGCCGATCGACGAGCAGGATGAGAACCGGCGTCTGGTGCCACCGCTCGATGGCCGGGTCACGCTGCGCGACGTGCACTTCGCCTACAACGCAGACGAACCGGTCCTGTCCGGCGTTTCGCTCGAGGTCCCGGCCGGTGCGCGGGTCGCTGTGCTCGGTGAGACCGGCTCCGGCAAGAGCACCCTGATGGGGCTCGTGGCAGGGCTCTACACACCGGACTCGGGGCGAGTGGAGCTCGACGGACTCGATGTCGCCGGGCTCAACACCGCCGGTGTGCGCGATCAGATCGCCTTCGTGCTCCAGGAATCGGTGCTGTTCGCGACCACCATCGGCGAGAACATTCTGTACGGACGTCTCGACGCATCGCCGGAGGAGGTCGTCGCCGCGGCTCGGCAGGCGGGCATCCACGACCAGATCATGGAATTGCCGCGGGGATACGGGACGATCGTGGGGGAGCGCGGGTCGACGCTGTCCGGTGGCCAGCGACAGCGCGTTGCGATTGCACGAGCGATTCTTCGCGACGCCCGGATCCTCATCCTCGACGAACCGGTCACCGGCCTCGACCCCGATACGAAAGAACGGGTCTGGGAGGAGCTCGAGTCCCTCATGGAGGGGCGAACGACGCTTCTCATCACCCACGAACCCGCCTTGGCGGCCCGGATGGACGCAGTTCATCACCTAATCGGCGGGCGCCTGGTTTCAGATCCCTCGGCCCTGGCTGAGCACGAAGCGTCGGGCTGGTGGCCCGATGGAAGCCCACCCCCGGAGGACCCCATGGTCGAACCGTCTCCAACGACACCTTCCATCCCTTCTGCGACCGGGCCGAACGAACGCCTGGTCGTGATGGGACAGGGGTATGTGGGCCTGCCGCTCGCGATGCGGGCGGTCGAGAGCGACTTCGAGGTCGTCGGCTACGACGTCGACGAGGGTCGAGTGCGCGACCTCGCCCGTGGTCGGTCCTTCACCGACGACGTCCCCGCGGCGGTCCTCGCTTCGGCGCTCTCGAGCGGTCGCTACCGGCCGACGTCAGACCGCGACGGCCTCGCCGACTTCGACATCGCCGTCGTCTCGGTGCCGACCCCGCTGCGCGATGGGATCCCCGAGCTCGGCTTCATCGAAGATGCGGCGCGCGATCTGGCCCCCCACCTCGTTCCAGGCGCCACCGTCATTCTCGAGTCGACCACATACCCCGGGACCACCGAAGAACTGCTGACGCCGATTCTCGAAGACGGGTCGGGCCTCAAAGCCGGACACGACTTCTTCGTCGGTTACAGCCCCGAGCGCATCAACCCCGGCGACACCGTCAACACATTCGTCACGATTCCGAAGATCGTGTCCGGCATCGATGCCGAATCGCTGCGCCGTGTCGAGCGGTTCTACGGCCGCATGATCGACAGCACGGTTCCTGTGCAGTCAACCAAGGTCGCAGAGCTCGCGAAGCTGATGGAGAACACCTTCCGACACGTCAACATCGCACTGGTCAACGAGCTGGCGATGTTCGCCCACGACCTCGGCATCGATGTCTGGGATGCTCTGGACGCTGCATCCACCAAACCGTTCGGGTACATGCGCTTCAACCCCGGGCCCGGCGTGGGAGGCCACTGCCTGCCGGTGGACCCCTCGTATCTCTCGTGGGATGTGCGTCGCTCGCTCGGCCGGTCCTTCCGCTTTGTCGAGCTGGCCAACGACATCAACGAGCACATGCCCGACTACGTCGTGCGCCGACTGACCCTGCTTCTCAACGAAGCGGGGCGGTCGGTGAATGGGGCACGGGTTCTCATCCTCGGTCTGTCCTACAAACGAAACACCGGCGACACACGTGAGGCGCCGAGCCTTCGCATCATCCAACTGCTGTCTCAGCTCGGGGCCGAGATCGTGGCCGCCGATCCCCACGTCGCCTCCAGCGCCGTGCCGGTGTGCGCGGACGCTGTACGCCTCTCGATTCCCGAGCTGCAGGCTGCCGATGCGGTGGTTCTCGTGGTGGATCACTCGGCGTTCGATCTCGATCTCGTGCGGCAGCACGCGCCGCTCGTACTCGACTGCACTCGGCGCCTTGCGCCGGCCGAGGGGATCGAGGTTCTGTGAGCGAGTGGGCCAACACCACGGCGCTCTTTCCGGGTGCCTTTCGACCCCCTCACGTCAACCACTACCAGACGGTGACCGAGCAGCTGCGCCGCGACGATGTCGACGAGGTGATCGTGATCGTGTCCGGACGGCCGCGTTCGCTGCCCGGAGGGCGCCTCGCGATGTCTTCGCAGGTCA
Source organism: uncultured Acidimicrobiales bacterium (assembly GCA_964629575.1). Taxonomy (GTDB): domain Bacteria; phylum Actinomycetota; class Acidimicrobiia; order Acidimicrobiales; family Poriferisodalaceae; genus JAYPWI01. The sequence goes on from CAZVUM010000001.1 coordinate 99,267, forward strand.
GCGAGGCTGTGTGGCGCGAGTTTCTCGGTGCGGAGACGCGGGTCCGCGTCACGGTGGCCGAGGGAGGAGCCGTCGAGGAGGCGACCCGAATCGTGATCGAATCGGCGAGCGATCACCGGTTCAGGTTGTGCGTCGGACAGAAGGACTATCTCGGGGGCACCGGTCGCTTCGCAAAGGCCTTGCGCCGGATCGAGGCGGTGCACGACGAGCCGGGCAAAGTCGAGGTCGTCGCGGGCGCTGACGACGTCATCGAGTGCGCGAGCCGCGACATGCGGCGGTGGATCCACCCCGAGTCGCGCGATCGTTCCGCCTTCTTGGCAGCGCTACCTAAGCACCTCGATTCTCGCCAGCGTCGGAGTGTCCTGGCTCTGTGTGAATCTTCCGTCGTCTCCGCCTCGAAACTCGCCGCGGACGCGGCCCGGGAGCTGGTGGCGACCCATGTCGGTGACGTGGACGCCGCTCGACCGCTTGGGCTTGGGCTCGATGCAGCTGTGGAGGTCGACCTGGCCGACCGGCGCACCGTCTACGTGAAGAGCGCCGCAGGAACCGTGCGCAACACCCCCGATGGCGTCGACATGAAGCCGCGAGGACGGATCAAGGCCGAACATCAGGCGCTCTCCTGGATTCGCGAGCGGTCGGCTGAGGTCCACGTTCCGCAGGCACTGTTGCGCCACCGGCCCAGTCGGTCTCTCGTGGTCTCGGCGGTGTGCCCACGCGGGACGTCGCTGGAAGACCAACTGGCCCAAGGCCGATTCGACACACTCGCTCTGGGTTCTGTGGGGCGGTGGATCGCGCGGTGCGCCGCCGCCACACCAGACGAAGCGCTGTGGGGTAGCGAAGATGATGACCTCGCGGCGTGGCACCGGACGCTCGAAGCCACCACGGCTCGCGCCGCGGCGCTCGCGCCCGATCTCGTCGCTCGAATGGAGCGGGTCGGGTTCGGCGCAGACACCAGCGTCGAAGCGACCTTCGCGCATCTCGACCTGGTGCCCTCCAACGTCAGGGTCGGACCCGGCGCAGGGGTGATCGACTTCGAATGCAGTTCGTCTCGGGCCGACCCGACGTTCGACATCGGACGCCTGGCCGGTCACGTTCTCGCATGGGGGCTCCACTCCCAAGCTGTCGAGGCCGCCTTGCTCGGCGTCGAAGCGCTGTGCGAGGGCTTTCTCGCGGGCAGGCCGGACCTCGAAAGGCGGCTGATGGCGACCATCGCGGTCGGCCTGTGCGAATGGACACCCGGGGCCCACGGCGTCGACCGAACGCCGATGCGTCGAAAGGCGATGGCGGACGGCGCGTTGGCTTCGGCTGCGTTTCGGGACTTGACTGGAGTCGCTTTGATGCTGCCGGGAGGTGTCTCGTGAACATGTTCAGGCAACAGATTCGTGGCCTCGAACCCGCGGGATCGCGCCCCTCGCCCGGGCTGCGCCAACGGCTTCGCACCAGCCCCTTTCTCCAGACCGCGGTGCTGGGACTGGCGGGGCTGTTGGGTGTGGCGGGCGCGAGCCTCTTCGCGTCGAGGCGCGCGGGCGAGGCAGAAGCCAAGAGGGACGTGCGCGTCCTGACCGACGTGGTGGCGCACACCGTCCTTGAGCCCAATCTCACCCATGGTGTGATCCAGGGCGATCCCGAAGAACAGGCGCGCTTCGACGCCATCGTGCGCGAGCGCGTCCTCGCCGACGACACCGTGCGCGTGAAGTTGTGGGACGACAGCGGGCGGATCGTCTATTCGGACGAGGCCCGCCTGATCGGCGAGGTCTACGACCTCGAAGGGGACAAGCGCGAGGTCTTCGAGACTCTCGCAGTGATCTCGGAGGTCAGCTCCCTCGAGGGGGACGAGAACCGATTCGAGACCGAGTTCGGGGACCTCCTCGAGGTCTACCTGCCGGTGTGGGGACCCAACGGCGAGACCCTGCTGTACGAGTCGTACTTCAAGATCGACAGCGTCGAGGAATCCACAGGTCGGATCTTTGGCGCCCTGGCGCCGATCGTTATCGGGTCTCTGGCAGGGTTGCAGCTGCTCCACCTCTTTCTGGCTTGGCAGATGAGCCGTCGGCTGCAGCGGGGCCAGCAAGAACGAGAGGTGCTGCTCCAGCGTGCCCTCGACAGTTCGGACGCTGAGCGACGGCGCATCGCGGCGGACTTGCACGACGGCGCTGTGCAGGAGCTCGTCGGGACGTCATACGCGTTGACCGCTGCGTCGCGATCGGCCGCCGACGTCTCGCCGGGACTCTCCGAGGATCTGTCGACCGCGTCGACCGGCGTTCTCCGGAGCCTGCAGTCGCTTCGCTCCCTCCTCGTCGAGATCTACCCGCCGAGCCTTGCCGAGCATGGACTCGAAGTGGCCCTCAACGACCTCATCGCACCGATTCGGACCGGCGGAGTCCAGGCCGAGGTGGAGTACGAGGTGAAAGACGAGCCCGACATTCCGGTGGCGGGGCTCGTGTACCGGGTGACCCAGGAAGCCGTCCGCAACGCGGTTAGGCACGCGGACGCCGAGGCGATCACCGTCGCGGTCTCGTCGAAGAACGGCAGCATTCACGCCAGCGTCAGAGACGACGGGTGCGGGTTCGATCCGGCCGCTCCGTCCCCCGAGAGCCACTTCGGGCTCCGGTTGATGCGCGATGTCGCGGAGCAAGCCCAGGGCACTCTGTCGATCGCGTCCATGCCCGGCTCCGGAACGACCGTGACCCTGGAGGTTCCTCGATGATCACGGTGATGCTCGTCGACGACCACGAGCTGGTCCGGGTCGGGCTCGAACGGCTTCTCGAACAGGCTGACGACCTCAACGTCGTGGCCGTCGCCGGCAGCGCTCAGGAGGCCCTCGAACTCGACGGCACGATTCGCGCCGACATCGTGTTGATGGATCTGTCGATGCCCAAAATGGATGGCGCGGAGGCGACTCGGCTCCTGCTGGCCGCTCGGCCCGAAGCGCGGGTCGTGATGCTCACGGCGCATACAGAACCCGAGCGGGTCATGCGGGCCCTCGACGCCGGAGCGCTGGGGTACCTCGCCAAGGACTCCGATCCCGAAGCGCTCATCGCGGGGGTCCGCGCTGCCTCTGCGGGCGAGGCCCCGCTGGATCCGCGAGCGGCGAGAGCGTTACTCGATGCTCGGCGAGCGCCGCGGGTGGACCTGACAGATCGAGAGGTCGAGGTGCTCGGGAAGCTGGCCTTGGGCATGACCAACAAGCAGATTGCGCGGGCGCTTGGGATCTCCGAGAAGACCGTCAAGACCCACCTGACGCGTGTGTACAGCCACATCGGGGTCGGCGACCGGGTGCAGGCCGCCGTCTGGGCGCAGGAAAACCGCTCGCTGTGGGAGAACAGCCACACCGGCTGACTACTCAGGTGCGGGGGGCTCGGCTCTTCGACGTCGCAGAGCGGATCCGATAGATGCACCTCTCGTCACCACTCAACAGGTGCTCCTCCCGCTCGACGGTGAGATCGGGGCCCATCGCCTCACGGAACAGGTCGAGCTCACCCGCACACAGACCCTGACAGGAGGCGGCGGCATCGCACACCGGACAGTGGTGCTCGATGAGCAGGAGATCCTCGCCGTCGGGCACGACTTCTGCCATGTAGCCCTGTGCGCTGCGGTGCTCGGCGAGGCGCTCGGCCCGCGCGGCCGGCTCGCTTCGAAGACCCATTCGACCCTGGATCTCGGCGAGCTGGCTGCGGTCGCGCTCGGCCAGCACCGCTGCGAGCCCCTCGTCGCCGACCGAGGCGCGGATCGCCTCGATCAACTCGATCGTGAGGTCGCTGTGGCGGTCCGGGAACAAGTCTGTCGCCAGCTCTGTGAGCGACCACTGCGTCGCAGGCCGGCCGCGGCCGCTGGGTGCGCCAGTGTTCGCGGCGACGAGGCCGCGCTCCTCCAGGTGGTCGAGCTGAGCGGAGACCGCCTGCCGACTCACGCCGAGCGTCTCGGCCATCTGCGGCGTGGTGGTGGGCGAGTGGCGTTTCAGGTGGTCGATGATCCGACGCGCTGCATCTCCGACGGATGTCACGAGAATTCAGCGTAGCGACATTTGTCCAGATATCCCTTGACAAATGCCTGCTCTGCGAGTTCGCAGCTGGGTCGGGCTCGGCGCGGGTGAGTGAGATACGGTCGCCCCGAGTCGCGATGAGGGGTCAGCTGTGGCGCGGTTCCGGGCGAGCGTCGCCAACCTGTGGTCCAAGCCTCGGCTGCCCGCGCTCCGTCAGCGGGGTGGGGGGCGTCGGCTGCGTCTGAGCGAGAATCAGCTCTTCGCCCTTCTGGCCGTGGCGGTGGGGCTGTCCGGCGGTCTCGCCGCGGTCGGATTCCACGAGCTGATCGAGCTGCTGACCCACGACGTGTTCGGCCGCCTCACCGATGCGGTCGGTGGGCTCGGCCGCGGTGCCATCGTTCCCACGTTGGTGATCGGCGCACTTCTCGTCGGGCCGATGGTGACCCGGTGGGCCAGCGAGGCGAAGGGCCACGGCGTCCCCGAGGTGATCGAGGCGGTCGCCGTGCGCGGCGGCCGAGTCCGAGCGCGAGTCCCGCTCGTCAAGGCGATCTCGTCTGCCATCACGATCGGCTCTGGGGGATCGGCCGGCCGTGAGGGGCCGATCGTGCAGATCGGCTCGGCGATCGGTTCGCTCGTCGCGCGGCCATTCCGGATGTCGGATCGACGCCGCCGGACCTACGTCGCCGCCGGCGCGGCTGCAGGCGTCGCGGCGATCTTCAACGCACCGCTCGCCGGGGTGTTCTTCGCGCTCGAGGTCGTGTTGCGGAGCTTCACCGCCCGCGGCTTCTCCACGGTTGTGATCTCAGCGGTGACAGCCAACGCGGTGTGGCGTGTGCTCGTCAGCGACGACCCGGTCCTCACCGCCGAGGTGTACCAACTCGAGGACCCGATCGAGCTGGTCTTCTACGGCGTGCTCGGGATCGCAGCAGCGCTCGTCGCGCTGGTGTTCGTGTGGGTTCTCTATGTCATCGAGGACTGGTTCGAGGCCTCGCCGATTCGTCCCGAACTGCGCCCAGCGGTCGGAGCACTCGCCGTCGGCGCGGTCGGGATCGCGTCGATCGACGTCCTCGGCGCCGGCCTCGAAGGCATCGACAAGGCGCTGGCGGGCCAGTTCGCCAGGAGCGCGTTGCTGCTTCTGATCCTGGGCAAGATACTCGCCACCTCGCTCACTTTGGGGTCGGGCGGGTCGGGCGGTGTTCTCTCGCCCAGCCTGTTCATCGGCGCTCTGCTGGGGGCCACGTTCGGCGACGTGATCGTGGAACTGTTCCCCGATTCGTCCGCTCACGCAGGGGCCTACGCCGTCGTGGGAATGGCGGCGGTGTTCGCCGCGGCGGCACAGGCACCGATGAGCTCGATCTTCATCGTGTTCGAGATGACCTCGGACTTTGGGTTGATCATGCCCCTGATGCTCGCCTGTGCCGCGTCGACCTTCGTCTACACGGCGGCGAACCCCAACTCGATCTACATGGAGAAGATCCGCAGGAAGCACGTCTCGATCGACGAGGGTCTCGAACCGTCGCTCATGACCTCGGTTCCGCTCGCCAGGGCGGCCGAGGCCAAGTACGTGTCGATCTTCGTGACGCGCGCGGCAGCCGACGCGCTGCGGCTGATGCACGCCAGCCGCGAGGACTACGCCATCGTCGTCACACCCGATCGGGCCTTCAAGGGCCTGGTGTGGCTCGAGGAACTCGAGGAACTCGACGGCGACGTCTCACTGCGGTCGGTGATGGACACAGAGCACCCCGTCGGCCGTCCCGACCATGTGCTCGAACACGGGATGCAGCTCTTCGAGGACGGCGCCACAGTGCTTCCGGTCGTGGATTGGAACGACAGACTTCTCGGCGTCGCGACGCGTCAGTCGATCGTTCGCGCCTACGAGGCCGCCCAGCGGGATCCGCTCCTCGAGGGCGGCGACTGACGCGTCAGCGCGCCTGACTCGTGGCCCCGACGCACGTCCGCTGGCGGGCGCGCGCCGGAGTACCGTTCGAGCACAACCGATCAAGGGGACCGCAACTGTGTTGGACTCGTACCGCGTGCTCGACGTGACCGACGAGCGGGGACAGCTGGCTGGCATGATGCTCGCTGATCTCGGAGCCGAGGTGATCCTCGTCGAGCCCCCTGGCGGATCTCGATCTCGACGCGTCGGACCGTTCGCCGATGGGCGTGAAGACGACCTCTACGGGTCTCTGTGGTTCTGGTCGTACAACCGTGGCAAGCGCAGCATCACGCTGGACCTCGACTCGCCCGAGGGCCAGGTGGCCTTCGCCGACCTCGCGGCAACTGCCGACGTGGTCATCGAGTCGTCGGACGTCGGCAAGATGGCGAGCCGCAACCTCGGCTACGAGGACCTCTCCGCTCGCAACCCGCAGCTCATCTACACGTCGATCTCACCATTCGGTCAGACCGGGCCCAAGGCGAACTGGGCAGCGACCGACATCACTGTCGCAGCAGCGGGCATGCAGATGGGTCTGCAGGGCGACGACGACCGGGCACCGCTACGCATCCCTCTCGACCAGAGCTTCCTCCACGGTTCCGCCGAAGCTGGCGCGGCCACGCTCATCGCCCTCCACGAACGCAACCGAAGTGGGATGGGCCAACACATCGACGTCAGCGCGCAGCAGGCGATGATGCTCGCCACCCAGTCCACTTGCCTCGCCCACCTGTACAACGCGTCAGAGGCGGGGCGACTGAGCGGCGGCGCCAAGTTGGGCCCCTTCAAGATCCGCCTGCGGTCGCCTGCCGCGGACGGATACGTCTCGACGACCATCCTGTTCGGCGAGGCCATCGGCCCGTTCGGCAAGCGTCTCTTCGAGTGGATTCACTCCGAGGGCGAGTGCGAGGACAGCGACCTCGAGATCGACTGGATCGGGTTCGTGGACGGCGTGATGACGGGCCGCATCGGGATGGGTGAGTACGACCGTATTCAGGACGTTGCCGCCCAGTTCACATCCCGGCGCACCAAGAAGGAGCTGCTTGAGGAGGCCCTCGCCCGTCGGTTGCTGATGGTGCCCATCGCCGAGGTGTCAGATGTCGCTGACGAACCGCACTACGTCGACCGTGACTTCTGGCGCACGGTCGACATCGATGGGACGGGTCCCGTGCAGTTCCCCGGACCCTCGGCCAAGATGAGCGAAACCCCATTGCGGATCGAATCGCCGCCGCCGGCCCTGGGCGAAGGTAACGACGAGATTCTCGGAGCTGCGAGGTCGCTGCCCGCAGCAGCGGTCAAAGAAACATCCGATGGGACCGCGCTCCCGCTGTCGGATGTCAACGTCCTGGACTTCATGTGGGTGATGGCCGGTCCGGCGTCGACGAGGGTGCTGGCCGACTGGGGCGCGAACGTCATTCGCGTGGAGTCGTCCAATCGGGTCGAAACGGCACGGACCATCCAGCCCTTCCTCAACGACGAAGGCGGCGCCGACAACGGTGGTCTCTACCAGAACATGAATGCGGGCAAGACGGGCCTGACCCTGGATCTGTCAAAGCCCGAGTCACATGACGTCATCCGCGACCTCGTGCGGTGGGCCGATGTCGTGTGTGAATCGTTCTCGCCCAAGGCGATGCGCGGCTGGAGCCTCGGCTACGAAGACCTCAAGGCGATCAACCCCAAGATCATCATGGCGAGCAGCTGTCTCTTCGGCCAAGACGGTCCGCTCTCGTCGCTCGCCGGGTTCGGCACGATGGGTGCTTCGATGTCGGGCTTCTATGCGATGACGGGCTGGCCCGACCGGGATCCTGCCGGGGTGATGGGTGCCTACACGGACTATGTGTCGCCCCGCTTCTTGACGGCGGCGATCTTGGCGGCTCTCGATCATCGGGATCGGACCGGTGAAGGTCAGTACATCGATGTGTCCCAGGCCGAGGCGGCCATGCACTTCTTGACCCCTGCGGTCCTCGACTACCGGGTCAATGGCGCCATGCCGCCACAGGTCGGCAACGCGCATCCCGTGATGTCGCCCCACGGCACCTACCCATCGGAAGGCGAGGACCGGTGGGTCACGATCGCCTGTCAAGACGACGAGCGATGGGCCGCCATCTGCGACGTGATCGGTCTGCCCGCCGAGCTTGCGGGTCTTGACGCGGTGGCGCGTCGCGGACGCGCGTCGGAGATCGACGCCGCGATCGCGGTTTGGACGGCGGCGCGCAGCGGCGCTGCCGCGCAGGACGCCCTCCAGGCGGCTGGCGTCGCGGCACACCAGGTGCAGATGTCGCCCGATTGCGCAGCTGACGCGCAGTTGCAGCACCGCAACCACTTCCGAGAGGTTGCTCACATGACCAATGGCACCATGTGGGTCGAAGGGACGCGCTTCTCGATGTCGCGCTCGACGGACGACATCACCGACGCGGGGCCGAGCTACGGCCAGCACACATTCGAGGTGCTCGAGGGCATTCTCGGCTATGACGCTGACAAGCTCGCCGAGCTTGCGGTCGCGGGGGTCCTGGAGTGAGCTCGCACCGCTGACGCGTCAGTCGGGCCGCTAGGTTGCGCGGATGGCGGAAACACAGATCGACGTCGAATTCCTCTTCAGGCTCACCGCGGAAGTCGGGTCATTCGACCATGCGCTGATTGCCAACGGTCCCAGTGGCACAAGGCTGATCGCTCCGGTCGTCGGTGGATCCTTTGAGGGTCCCGACATTCGCGGACGCATCGTCGCGCCTGCGGGCGACTGGGTGTATGCGCGTCAGAATCGCGTCATCAAACTGGACGTTCGTCTCCAGCTGGTGACCGACGACGGCGAGCACATCCTCATGGAGTACCAGGGCATCGGCCGGCCCCAGGAGGACGGGACCACCCAGATCCGGAGCGCTCCGCTGTTCGAGACCGGCTCCGAGACCTACGCGTGGCTCAATGATCTGCAGGCCGTCGGGATCGGGCAGTCCGCCGGTGATGCGGTGTCCTACGACATCTACCGGGTTCTCTGACGCGTCGTCGGGCGAGTCAGATCTTTCCGACGAGGCTTTCGCCGAGAAGCCCGACGTGGTCGAGGTCGGCCAGGTCGAGCACCTGGAGGTAGATGCGCTCTGCGCCGGCGTTCCTCCACACGACCAGCCGTTCGAGGATCTCGTCCGGGCGCCCGCATAGCCCGTTCTCACGCAACTCGTCGACCTCGCGCCCAATGGCGGCCGCGCGTCGGCTGATCTCGTCGTCGGTCGCTCCCATGCACACGACGAGGGCGGCGGAGTACACGAGGCTGTCGGGGTCACGGTCGCGCTGCTCGCACGCAGTCCGCACCCGCTCGCATTGGGCGCGGAAGTCGTCGATGCTGCGAAACGGCAGGTTGAATTCGTCGGCGTAGGTGGCGGCGAGCCGCGGCGTCCGTCGCGGGCCCCCACCGCCGACGATCACAGGAGGTCCGCCGAGCTGTGTTGGCTTGGGCAGCCCTGGAGACCCGCTGACCTGGTAGTGCGTCCCCTGGTAGGAGAATCGCTCTTCCTCACTGGTGTTCCAGAGCCCGGTGATGATCGCGAGTTGTTCTTCGAGGATCTCGAACCTCTCGCCCAGATCGGGGAACGGGATTCCGTACGCCTCGTGTTCTTGCAGGAACCAGCCGGCGCCCAGCCCGAGCTCGACCCGGCCACCGCTCATGTCGTCGACCTGGGCCACCGCCACCGCCAACGGCCCTGGTAGCCGGAAAGTGGCGGAATTCACCAGAGTGCCGAGCCGGATCCGCGTTGTGTCGCGGGCGAGGCCTGCGAGGGTCACCCAAGCATCGGTCGGTCCGGGAAGCCCGTCGCTGTCGCCCATGGCCAGCCAATGGTCGGACCGGAAGAAGGCATCGAATCCCGCCTCCTCGGCCGCGAGTGCTGTCGCGAGAAGGGTTCCGTAGCTCGCGCCCTGCTGGGGTTCGGTGAAAATCCGGAGATCCATGCTCACTGCCTACCCGATGGCCGCTTGGCGCGCGCGGTCCGGTTCTTCAGCCCGACGCCTTCAGGCTGCGGTGCCACCGTGACGTTCGCGGTGGCACATGGCGCAGCGCAGTTCGAGTTCGTCGACGATCGTTCGACCCGACTCAGCGAATGACGGGACGTGGTCGTACTCGAGGAGCTCCGTCGAACCGCAGTCGACACAACGGCGGTCGCGTTCTTGAACGACTCGCTTCTGTCGGGTCGTGGGGACTCGACGTCGGCCCGAGGCGTCGATCGGCCGGGACTCGGCGTCATGAATCAGAGCACGGATGTGCGCGCTGGGAACGAGTGACGCCACCACAGAATCCGACACCGGCGTTCCATCGTCGAGGGTGCAGCCGTCGGCGCGCACGTGGAGGACGAGTTCGGTGACCAAGCGGTCGGCGGAGCCGGCGGCGATGTCCACCAGCGCGTCAGCGCGCTGTTGTGCGAGCGACGGTGCCGCGGACCCCGGGTCGTTGGTTTCGTCTCGCCCGGCCTCGCGAAGCGAGCGGCGACGCATCAACAGAGCATCGATGGCGGCCATCACGATCCCCGCTTCGGCTGGTGGCAGATGGAATCGCCCGGAGATCATTCCATCGGGTTGAACCCGATACGACAGCCGCCGGTTGTCGCGATGCCGTTTGGTTCGCACCTCGTCGGATTCGTTCCTCTTCGACCATCCCGCGAGGGCCTGGCCGAGGAAATCCACTGGGGTCGTGATCGCGAGATCGATCAACTCCTGCACCGTCTGAGGAGTCGCTATGCGGCTGAGCGTTCGTACCTTTGAGTAGCTGAGACTGCGCTTGGCGAAGGCCTCATCGAGCTCGGGGAGCTCCATGAGTTTCCGGCCGACACGGATCCACTCGCGCGCCGTGGAGACGCAGACATCGATGTGTTCTGCGATCCAGTGGGCCGCGGTGGGGTATCCGGCCAGAATCCACTCGTCCGACGAGGCGAAGGTGGCCGACACAGTCACGAGGCGGTAGTGGGACCGGTTGATGATGTCGATGGCTTCTCTCAGCACATCGCCCGCGGTGAGCGGAGTCTCTTCTGTGTTCACAGCTGGCTCCATCGTCCGCGTGAGTGCGGACTGCTTGAACTGTGGCCACGCCTTCGCAGCAGGCGGGCGAGCTGTGGGATCATCCTAGAAACCGGGTGGGACAGTCACGGAGCCTCGGCGCTCGCTGTTTCACCCATGACGTTGGAGTAGTTCCGGGAGAGGAACCACCGCTGGTAGTCGCCGTAGGTGATCGGCTCGTAGCGGGATGGATTCGTATCGGACACGGTCGTCGAAACCGGGTCGACGACGGCGTCGTCGCGTGCCCCGTAGAAGAACGGGATCGCGTATCGCTCACCAGCCGACGCGTTGCGCGCACGGTGCGGCGTGGACCGGAACCGGTCGTTCGTCCACCGTTTCAGCATGTCGCCGCTGTTCACCAGGAAGGCTTCCTCGATCACTGGCGGCGTGATCCACGCATGCCCTGCCGGACGGATCTCGAGCCCGGGCACGTCGTTGGTCGGGAGAAACGTGAAGATCGAGCTATCGGTATGCGGAGCGAGGCCCCACTCGTTGTCGTCGTATTCCATCACCGGATAGTGAGACATCCGAAGGGTCACCGACGGAACGTCGAAGTCGGGCAAGAAGTGGTCCGGTGCGAGGTCGAGGCTGATCGCGAGGAGGCGCATGACCTCGAGGCCCAGGCCACTCAACTGGCCGATGTAGCTCGCGGTGAGGTCTCGAAACCCATCGATCTGTGGGTAGTGGTTGCCCTCGCGGTATCCGCCCTCATGGATGAAGAACGCCTCGTTCTGGTTCGGCTTGCGGACTTCGCCCGCGATCTCCGACGCGTACGACGTGCCACCACCGACGCCGAGGTACCCACCCCAGACGCGCGTCAGGGGCATCGCATCCTTCTCGGTCTGGGGAAGGGCGTGAACCGCAGCAGCTGCGCCGTAGATCGCCTCGACATGGGACCAGGGAACGCCGTGATTGACGATGAAGAAGAAGCCGACATCCTCAAGCGCCGCGCTGAGCTGATGGGCCAGCGCCTCAGTTCCTGACGCGTCTCCGGACAGGAGGGGGTCAAGGTCGAGGACCGGGATCAGGCCCGTCTCGATGTCGCTGGTTGCTGCCATGGCCCCAGGGTATTCGTACGGTCCGCCCCGGGTCGTCGAGCCGTACGCTGACGCGTGTGATTGACGGCGCGGCCCTCGGAGCTCAGCTGGCTGAGCGACATCAAGCCGGTGGACCCGCGGACCTCGATCGGAACGGCTCGCTCCTCAATCATGCTGAGGTGCTGCGCGAGGGCGACTGGTCGCTGCGATCCGCGCTGACGCGTCTTGCCCAGCCCGATCCTCGCCGCGCAGGCGCGGTTCTCGATTTGATGCGCCGCTGCGACTACGCGCTCTCGCACCTTCAACGAGGCTTCGAAGCACACCTGGCGATCTGCGATTGGTCGCTTCGAGTCGATGCGGGCCGTCTACCTGACGCGCAACGGCCGTATTCCGACGGACGCGTCGCGGATCTCGCTCGGTTGGTCCGGATTCTGCCGGCGTCCGCCGACGCGCTCGTCGCCGGGTATCAGGAATCCTCCTCGGGTTTGAGCGCCGAGGAGAGGCATGCGATCCCTCTCCTCGTCGGCGTTCTGGCCCTGGACGAGTTGGCCGATGTACTCGCCGCGTGGGCTTCACGGGGCCACGTCGATCCGCCGCTGGAGTTCGTCGACGGCACGTGCGAGCGGCTCGCCGGCTACCTGGATCTGATAGGTGTCCCGCTCGAGACTGGCCCACCGTGGTCCGGCCGACGCGGAGCCGAAGAAGCTCGGTAGTTTCGCTGCACCAACTGGAGGGATCCATGACGCTTTCCGACACGCCGATCACCCTGACGGGACCGCTTCGTTCGCCGCGCCAGCTGTTGGCCGATCAGACCTACGACGGTCATGTGAGCGTCCACGACGACGAGATGGCCGACAAACTCGGGCTGGCTGGTGCGCCGATTGAGGGTCCCACTCACTTCAGCCAGTTCGAGCCACTGGTGGCCGCTCTGTGGGGGGAGCGCTGGTTCAGCGATGGGTGCCTCAGCGCTCACTTCCTCAACATGGTTGTGGAGGGCGAGCAAGTCCAGGCAACTGTGGCTCTCGATGGTCCTGGCGCGACATCGGCGCGGATTGACGCTGCCAAGGCCGACGGCACACCCGTGTTGACCGGCACGGCCTCGATCGGGCCAGAGCACGGAGAAACCGAATTGCAGCCGCGGATCACGAAGGCTCGGGACCAACCTGCGAGCGATCTGGTCATCCTCGACCAGCTCAGTCTCGGCCAGCGGGGCGAGATCGCCGACGTTGTTTCAACCTCTGCCGACGTGCACTACGGCGACATGTATCCGTTCACGCTGCAGCGGAAGCTGGACACCATCACGGAGTCGCTCCGCTGGCATGACCCCGTCCATGGAGCGGAGACCCCGTGGGGTGCTGCCGTGGTGCCCATGGAGATGTTCAGCGTTCTGGCCGGAGCGGGATCACGAGGCTCGGGGTTCAACGTGCGGCAGCCGTCGGTGGGTCTGTTCATCGACCTGGAGGTGCGAGTCCTCGGTCGCCCGGTTCTGGTTGGACGCGAGTACCGAATCGAGCGCGAAGTCATCGGGCTCGCCCAGAGCCGCAGAACCGAGTCCTACTGGACGCGCAGCACCCTCGTCGACGTCGAATACGACGTCGCGACCGCGGAGGTCGTGCTCCACAACGGGGTCTTCAAGGACAGCTATCCGGACTACCCCAGCGCCGACTGACGCGCCGGCGACGCGTCCGCGTCAGGACCACCCGCCATCGAGCTGAATCAGCTGACCGAAGATGAACGTTGACGAGTCGCCGGCCAGAAACAGCGCCAGCTCTGCGGTTTCTTCGGATCGACCGAGGCGCTGAGCAGGGACCTCGGCACTCAGACGCTCGAGGAATCGCTCGTTCTCCATCAGCTCGGGCGGGTAGTACGTGGGATTGGCCACGTAGTTCTGGGCGATGGCGTTGAGCCGGATGTTGTGACGCGCAAGCTCGTGGCCGGCGGACCGGACGAACGAGTTCTGCGCTGCGCGGGCAGCGACGTAGCTCGGGGCCTGCGGCCGCATCCGGCGCAGCGGCGAGCTCGACCCTGTGACAACGATGCTGCCGCCACCACGCTCCACCATTCGAGGCGTTGCAGCACGCACGAGTCGCATGAGCGGGTGAACCATCGCATCGAAGCCTTCGAGCCACTTGGCATCTTCGATGTCTGCCACCTTCGCTCCATAGGCGGCCAGATCGAGATTCGCGATGATCACGTCGAGATCGCCGAGACGGTCGACGAGCTGCTGCGGCTCGTCGGCACCGAGGAGGAGGCTGTCGTCAGCGGTGACGTCTGCCCCTTCCGCCCTGAACAGTTCCACGATCGGGGGTCCCATGAACGCGTCCGCAGACGTGACGAGGACTCTCTTGTCGGCCAGTCGTCCGGTTGCCATGGGCCGAACCTAGCGCTGGCTCACCGCCGCCACCGGCTTGTGAATGTTGGGCTCGGAGTCGTGGCTACTGACGCGTGGGCGGCGGGTTGTCGCCGTAGAGATTCTTCACGCCACCGGAGCGATACGAGGCAGACGCGGCATCCTTGAACCGGGCCGATGCCTCGTACTCCTCGATCCCGTACTTGTCGTGCTCGGCCACCACGCGAATCTCGGTGACGTCGCGTATGTCGAGCCCGAGATGCTCAGCGATCTCCGCGTCGGTCCAGGCTCGGCCACGGGTGTCATCGGGGAGGAACTCGTTGATGTTGCGCTGATGGCTGTTTCCGAGCTCGAGAATCTCGTGGCGGTACCTGTCATAGAGGTCCGGATCAACGACATGGAATCCCGAGTATTCGCCTCGAGGCTGGCCGTCCGACGCGTCAGCGGTCATTTGAGGGCCCTCCGGTCGCCTCCGACCGGGCAGACGCGTACGCACTCGAAGCACTGACCCTGGCTGACGTTCGAATAAGTGATCGACCACATGGTCCTGGTGAAGAAACTTCCGTACAGGATCATCTTGCGTCGCCGCGCGTCAGGTTCGCTGAGTGCCTGCTCGAGCGCCGTCTGATAGCCGGGGACCCAGTAGTGGTAAACGCGGTCGCGGCACCGGTCTGCGTCGTATTTGCGTCCGATGACCAATCCCTCTTGGATCTCGCCGCCGAGGCAGCCGCCGTCGTCGATGTTGCAGACCTGTGTGCACGGCGTCACCCCTTCTGACGCGTACATGTCCAGGCACGAGGGCGCGGGGCATGCCGGCTCGGCCAATGGTCCATCGAAGGGGAGCGGCAGTGACGTCAGGATGACGGCCAGGTAGAGGAAGCCGTGCTCGGGATGCAGCGTTGGTCCGGCCAGGCTCGGTGATCCGACTCCGGCAGCAACCGCCGCGTCGGCGAAGGACATGAACGCCCGGTCGCCCTGGTCTGTGCCCGTGGGGACAGAGAGCGCGTAGTACCCGAGGTCGTCCTCGATCTGACGCGCCACTGCCGATGCGGTCACGCCGATACGGTCGGCGGTTCCCAGCGTCTCGAGCACCTCGGGGCGAGGGCTGTTCCACTCGCCGGCGCGAGGTGCGGCGCCGCCCAGCACGATCATCGAGCGCACCTCCGGAAGCAGGTCGGCAGGGCGCTGCCCCTCGGGCTGATCGTCGAGAAGGGCCGGATCGCCGACTCCCGCAACTGACGCGCCGCGCCGCACAGCAGCTGCGAGAAGTGTTGCCTTGACCTCCTGCCAGTCTGGCTCAGCGGTCACTTCAGCTTCCGTTCGTAGCGGCCGACCGGACACACTCGCATGCACTCGAAACACTGCGCGACCGACTCCTTGTAGCGCCCGATCGAGGTGAGGTTTCGGCGAAAGTCGTCGGAGTAGATGAGGGCTCGCCGCTCATCGGCGTCGTCGATGTTGGTCAGGATCTCGACCTGCTTGATGTGGCCGCGGATCCCGAAGTTCATCGCGCGTGTCGAGCAACGCTCGCGGTCGAAAAACGACGATGTGATCTCGCCATCTTCGATCGTCGCGTCGATGCAACCACCCTCGTCGGCGGGGCACGCGGCCATGCAGGGGGTGCGACCTTCTTTCTCATACAGCAGGACACACGACCGTGCCGGGCAGACGTTCTCTTCGAGCTGGTGGTCTGGCAGGAGCTCGAGCGTCGTCAAGACAGCGGCGTAGTACAGGAGGCCGTGTTCGGGGTGGAGAATGATGTTCGCTGCGATCGACCGGGTTCCCAGGCCTGCCAGCACGGCGGCGAGCATCATGGACATCGGGGGGTGCTGACCGCTGGTCGGCAAGGCCGGTCCTGGCATGGCCTGATGCCCGTGAGCTCGCTCGATGTGCTCGGAGACGACCATCGAGGCAACGTTCTCGCGGAAGTCGTATCCGGTGATCTCCATGAGGCGTCTGTTGGGCGAGCGCCAGGCGGCGTTCGAGGGACCCTTGGCTCCCATGACGACGACGCTGCGCACCCCTGGCATGAAATCGGAAGGGCGGTGTCCCTCGGGCACGTACTCGTTGAAGGCGGCTGGGTCGGCCACCCCCGCGACCGTCGCGCCGCCCTTCAGGGCCACGGCTTTGATCTCGTCGGTGAGCGTCGCGAGTGCGCCCTCGTCGCGTTCGGTACCTGTTGCGTCGCCCATCAGGCCTCGAGCGTAACCAACCGGCTGACGCGTCAGCCGTCCCGAAGGAGGTGGCGCTTGACCTTGCCTGTCGCAGTGGTCGGAAGTTCATCGACGAACTCGACCCAGCGTGGGTATTTGAATGCGGCAAGCGTGGATCTCACATGATCCTGAATCTTGGCGGCCAACTCCGGCGATGCGTCAGCTGGCTCTTCGAGGAGAACGAACGCCTTGGGCTTGAGGAGTCCATCGTTGTCTTCTGCGCCGACAACCGCTGCAAGCACGACGCCAGGCACCTCGATGATCGCCGCCTCGACCTCTGCGGGTGACACCCAGATCCCGCCAGCTTTGATCATGTCGTCCTCGCGTCCGAGGTACGTGAAGCTCTCGTCGGCGTTGCGGATGAACGTGTCGCCGGTGGCCATGAAGCGCCCATGAAAGGTCCGACGGTTGTGATCGGTGCGGCGCCAGTAGCCCGGGGTGACGGACTCGCCTGCGACGTACATCTGGCCTGGTTCGCCGTCGGGAACCACGTTGCCCTCGGCGTCGCGTAGCTCGACTTCGAAGCCGTCAACCACCCATCCCGACGACCCTGCGATCTGCCGGTCGAGCCGGTTGGCGACGTAGATGTGGGCGAGTTCGGTCGAGCCGACGCAGTCCAGAATGGTGAGGTCGAGCTCGTTCTTGGCCCGCCGGTAGATGTCGGCGGGAAGGGTCTCTCCGCCGGTGATGGCGATTCGCACCGGGTCGAATGTCCCGTCCGGTACGTCCGACGCGAGCAGCTGGGCCATGAAGGTCGGCACCCCGAAGAACATGGTCGGTCGGTGACGTGTCACGTGGTCGACCACGTCGGGCACGGTGGGTCGGCCGTCGAACAGAACGTGCGTTGCGCCGGTACCGAGAGCGAAATAGTTGACGCCGAGCCCGTAGGCGAAGAAGAGCTTCGGAACCATGTACACGCGGTCCTCGGAGGTCATCTCGAGGATGTTCTGCGCGTACACTTCGGTGAGGAAGGCCATGTCCTTGTGGCGATGGAGCGCACCCTTCGGGAAGCCTGTGGTCCCCGACGTATAGAGCCAGAACGCGATGTCCTCTCCGTCTGCTGGGAAGAGTCGCCCCTGGCCGGCAGAGTCCCGGAGGTCGGCCCAATTCGGGATGTCCGTCGGAGCCCGGGAGCCCTCGCCAACGACGTGCTGCAGGAACGGCTGTCCTTCTGTCGCACGCATCACCTGTTCTGCGAAGAAGTCGGAGACGATGCACGCTGACGCGCGGCTGTCCTCGAGGAGGAACCGATAGTCCTTCGTCGGCAGCATGGTCGAGACCGGCACCGGCACTGCGCCGTGGGCCATCGCGCCCCAGAAGACTTCGAGGAAGGCCGGCCGGTCGGCCATCACCATCATGACGCGCTCTTCGCGGCGAAGCCCCAGGTCTTCCAGCGCGGCGGCTGCCTTGAGCACTCCGTCGGCGAGTTCGCTGCGTGTGGTCTCGGCTCCGGTGGGGCCGTCGATGAGGGCGATGCCGTCGGGGTCGCGCTCTGCGGGCTCGAGGATGAAGTGGCGCACCGCGTTGTCGGACATCTTCCGAAATCTAGACGGCCGCCGCCGGCTGACGCGCGGCTGTCAACTCGAGATCAGCGCTTCTATCCGCTCCACGAGAGTGGTGTGGTTGACCTCGCCATAGCCCGTCCGGCTGAAGGTGCCGTCGTCGTTGAGGAAGAGGAACGTCGATCGACCGCTGGCTCCGAAGCGATTCCAGAGGGCCTGGTCCTCGTCGTGGATCTGGACGAAGTGCGCGAGTTCGTGGCGGGCGACGAACTCCTCCAGCTCGGGGATGTCGGCGCGGCTCCCGATCCCGATGAATGTCACCCTGTCTCGGTAGGTGGCTGCGACCTCTGCGACCGCAGAGGCTTCGTCGTTGCACGAGCTTCACCAGGGCGCCCAGAACCACACCACGAGGTCGCTGTCGCGCGCGTCAGCGAGATCGAAGGATGCGCCGTCCACGGTCGGCACGGTGCCAGACAGAATTCCGGCGGTGTCGAACGCGTCAGCGGAACTGTCGGGAAGAGCTGGTCCCGACGTTGTCGTCAGATCCGTGGCCTCATCTTCGGCTGACGCGTCAGGCGGGTCGTCGGAGCCGCAGGAGGCGATGATGAGGGCGCCGACAGCTACGGCGGCCAATCTGCGGCTGAGAAGGGTTCGCACCGTGCTGAACATACTCACGCGCAGCCTCCTACAGAGCGCGCCCCGCAGGAAGTGCGTCGGCGCGACGGGCGCGCGTCAGTCAGAGGCGCCGAGAACCAGCTCGTAGCGCTGCCCGCTCCAGCCGTTCTGAAGGTCACGACCCTCCACGAAAACCGTCTTCACGTCTGAGGGGATCACGACTTCACCCAACGAACGGGTGAAGGGCTGCTCATCGGCGTGATGGTGGGTGAGGATGCGGATGCCGAGCTCGGTTCCATCGGCGTCGCTCACTCGCCACGCGTCGGCGTACCGCTCAGGGCTGTCGTAGGGGCTGCGAATCGTCACGCTGAAGGTCCAGGAGCCGTCTGTGGAGGGTTCGGCTGACGCGTCAGTCACCTCGGGATGAGTCTCACCCAGCCGCACGCCCGAAACGTCGGCGCGTGGCGAGTCATCGCGCGCGTCAGCATCGCCGCAGGAGATCGCGGCCGGCGACAAGCCCACCACCAGGGCGAGTAGGAGGCTGACGCGTCGCTTCATCCGGCCACTGTTCCACAGGGGCTGCGGCGGTAGGCGACGCTGTAGCGTTCGCGACGAGAGCTGAGGAGAAGGTCATGGCTGGTCGACTGGAGGGAAAGGTCGCCGTCATCACCGGCGGCGGCAACGGGATCGGTGCCGCGAGCGCCAGGCGCTTCGCTGCGGAGGGCGCGTCAGTGATCGTCGCGGACGTGCAGACGACGAATGCGGTGGCGGTGGCCCAAGGCATCGAGGCCGACGGAGGTCGCGCATCAGCGGTGCACCTCGACGCTGCCAGCGGTGAGTCGAATGAGGAGATGGCCGCAGAGGCGGTCGATCGCTACGGCACCATCGACGTGGTCGTCACGGCCGCGGGCGTGAGCAGTGCGGACTACTTCTCCGGCGACATGGAGAACGATCGCAAGCGAGTGCGGATGGCGTCAGAGGCGTCGGCCGTCAATCCGGCGGCGTCTCTGACCGAGCTCGATGTCGAGGACTTCAGGCGGGTAATCGACGTCAATCTCACGGGCACACTGCTGGCGATCCAGTCGACGGTCCGTGTGATGCTCGACCAGCACAAGGGGGGCTCAGTGGTCACGATTGCGTCCATCGCCGCCGTCGACCCTCTGTGGGGTGCACCGAGCTATCCCGTGTCGAAGGCGGGCGTGTGGATGCTCACCAAGAACGCGGCGCGCACCTTGGCGCCGCTCGGAATTCGGGTGAATGCGATCGGTCCCGGGTTCATCGAGACGAACATGACGGCGGTCATGAACGAGGTCGACGAGCTGAGCGCCGTCGTGCTCGGTGGCACCCCGATGGGGCGCAAGGGGACACCGGACGAGGTCGCCAACGTGGCCCTGTTCTTGGCGTCGGAGGAGGCCAGCTTCGTGACGGGTGAGCTGATTCATCCCGACGGTGGCTGGTTCACCGGCTGACGCGATGCCCCGCGCATCGCGGGCTGAACAGGGCTATTGCCTCGAGGTCGGCCCTCGCCGGCGTACGTCGTCGACCGCTTCCATGGCCTCGCGGATCTCGTCGATCCATTCGCTCTCGTTGTCGCCGACCAGCCCGACGCACCACGCGAGTGCTTCGGCTCGACTGCGGGCGATGCCGGCGGCGATCAGAGTGTCGAGCACCTGCCGCTCGTGGAAGCGGAGACGCGTCATCACCGGAACGTTCGCCGAGGTGAACGTCGCTTCGGTGTCGCCGCATCGCACCGCCCACGTGATGTGGCGCTCGAACTGGGCCTCGGCCCGTTCGGCGACCGACACCCGTTGGGTACGCGTGTCCTCCCGGAAGGTGGTGATGCGTGCCTCCTCGGCGACGGAGCGATCGGTATCTCCCGCGAGCTTCGGAGCCGGGATTGTTCCGACAACGATGATCTCATCGCGGTCGAAGGTGATGTCGGGCGTTGAATCGAACCAGTCGTCGGGAAGGCTCCCGGTGAACCATGCGGTGAGCTCGTCCGTGGTGGTCAGCGGTGGCTCGGGGGCGCGTCGGCCACCGGGGCCTCTGCGGCGCATGCCCCGGCCGGGCCGTCCTCCTCGATGTCGTGCGGTCATGTGAAGTCCTCGGGTGTGGGTGGAGATCCCGCTTCGCAGCAAGTAACTATGTAATCAAGTAATAACAGCTCCGGAACATCGCTCCACTGTGACGTGCGTCACACCGTCGATCACTCGCGGGGCGGTTTCTGGACCCCTCAGGAGTCGAAACGGACAGGCAGGGTGGTCGGGCCGTAGATGAAGTTGCTCGCCATCCAGGCGGGTGGCCCGGCCGGACGCACGCCGGGCAGTCGGGACAGCATCTGTCCCAGCAGCGAGGCGATCTCGATCCGCGCGAGGTGCGCGCCGAGGCAGAAGTGGGGGCCGCCACCACCGAACGCGACGTGGGGGTTGGGAGATCGTGAAAGATCCAGCTCATCGGGGCGATCGAATGCTCGGGGATCGCGGTTGGCCGCGCCGTAGTAGACGATCACCTTGTCTCGGGCCGCGATCGGCTGACTGTGCAGCTCCACATCACGAGTTGCGGTCCGGCGCATGTAGATCACCGGGCTGACCCAGCGCAGGAGTTCTTCGATGGCGCTCGATAGCCGTTCCTCAGGCTTCTCCGCGAGCCACTCCAGCGCGTCCGGTCGCTCGAAGAGGGCCCACATGCCTCCGCCGACGAGATTGCGGGTCGTGTCGCCGCCGGCGTCGATGAGGAGGAGGAACCACAAGAAGAAGTCGATGGCGTCCAGCTCCTCGTCGTCGAGCGCGGCGTGGGCCAGCATCGAGGCGAGATCGTCGGTCGGTTTCTCCCGCTTCGACGCCCAGACCTCCTGGCTGTACTCGAACATCGTCGCGAAGGCATGCGCCCGCACGCCCGGGTCGACGGCGTCGCGCGACGAGTGAAGCGCCTCCGAGGAGCTGGGCCGCCCGAGGCGTGAAGTCCCGCGACACCAACCGACGCATCCGCGTGTGAAGCGGAGGATCGGCCATCAGCATCATCTTGTGGTCTCCGAGAGCAGCGCTCTGGTCGCCGTCGGGGTCCTCCAGCATGATCGTCGGTTCGGAAGAAAAGGTCTCGGGATCGCGCCCGATGGTTCGCACGTCTTCGTGGCGGGTGATCGCCCGGAAGCCTGGTCCGTCGGGCTCGTCGTGGCGGTACACCGGCGCGTTCTCGCGCAGCCGCGCGAACTGATCGTGGGGTTGGTCGAACGCATAGCTGGAGGGGGACAACAGATCGATGGACGGTGGAGCCACGCCCGAACTGTAGGAGCCGAGGCGGCGGCGTCGATCTAGGGTGATCGGGTGAGCCACGAAGAGCGGATGAAGGCTGCGGGGATCGAGTTGCCGGAGGGATACCCGCCGGCGGGGTTGTATGTGGGCGCGGTGAGGGTCGGCGACGTGCTCAACGTCGGCGGACACGGGCCTGTTCGAAGCGACGGGTCGATGATCACGGGAAAGGTGGGCGGAACAGTCGACCTCGAGGGGGCGCAGGACGCCGCTCGGCTGACGGGGCTTCAGATCCTGCGAACCGTGCGCGACGAGCTCGGCTCGATGGACGAAGTTCGGCGGGTCGTGAAGGTGTTCGGCATGGTGAACTGCGCAGCGGGGTTCAACAACACGCCCGCTGTCATCAACGGATGCTCGCAGCTGTTCCACGACGTGTTCGGTGACGACGGTGTTCACACGCGCTCGGCCGTGGGGATGGCCGAGCTGCCCTTCGACATCAGCGTCGAGATCGAGGCGATCTTCCAACTGAGGGGTTGACCGATCGGCAGGCTCAACCGCCCGACCCGATGGGTTCAGGCCTGGATCTCGCGCAGATCAGCGGAGATCTCACCGACCTGCTCTCGCACGTGATCCAGAACCCGTCGCCCGTCGATCTTGGATCGCCAGTGCCGCCGCTTCATTCCCTCAACGCTCTCGATCAGTGACGCGATCGTGGCGTCGGTGTCCGCGGGATCGAGAGAGGTCGCGGTGACCTTGCCGAGATCGACGGCCAACTGCTGGAGCCGCCCTCGCAGGACCTGAAGCGTCTCGACGCGTGATTCGTGGACGCGTCGTGGCACGCGGTCCGCGAGAGTACCGAAGAAGTAGTCGATGTCGGCCGGCGTGAGATGAGCGAGGTCGAGTCCGGCGATGTGCTCGTCCCGATCGATCATGGGTAGTCGTCCATCCAGGCGGGGCGCTCGCCCTCAACGACCGACG
This sequence comes from uncultured Acidimicrobiales bacterium, assembly GCA_964629575.1. Taxonomy (GTDB): domain Bacteria; phylum Actinomycetota; class Acidimicrobiia; order Acidimicrobiales; family Poriferisodalaceae; genus JAYPWI01. The sequence goes on from CAZVUM010000001.1 coordinate 122,159, forward strand.
CCAGGGAGAGGTCGAGGAAGGCCTCGAGGCGTGTGATGAGTGCCTCGGAGTCGAACCTGAACACGTGGATCAGCGGAACGGCAAGCGTGGACCCCTCGGTGGCCATGGTCACGGTCATGTGAACGGCGGCCACCGAGCCGCAATGCCACATCATGTGGTGGTCGTAGGTGATCGAGGTCGCTCGGGACCACACGTCGTCCATCCCGGCAGCGATCTCCTCGAAGCCTGTCGGTGGCGTCACGCCGTCCTGGGGCGGGTCGGCGAAGGTGGCTCCCTCGGCCCACACGGTCCGGTAGAGCTCCCGATCGTGCGCGGTCCACGCGGCGTAGTAGCGGTCGATGGTCGCGTCGATCGCAGCTCGTTGGGTCATCGTCGAACGCTACTGCCCGCGTCCGGATGCTCAGCGCGACGTGCGGAGCGCGGCGGGGGCCTGCGGCGGAACGACCGGGCGTCGCGGGGCGACAGCGGGGATGCGCTCGTAGGCGTCCCCGAGGAGTGGCCGGGGGTCGACGTCATCCTTGTTGGGCCACAGCGCCATGGCCCTCTCGGTCTGCGCGCAGATCGTGAGCGATGGGTTGACGCCGAGGTTGGCGCTGATCGCCGATGCGTCTGCGACGTGAAGGCCCGGGTGGCCGAAGACCCGGTGGTACGGATCGATGACCCCGTCGGCCGGGTCGCTGGCGATCGCACAGCCGCCGAGGATGTGCGCAGTGACCGGGGTGTCGAGGATGGCTTCGTTGACGGCCCCCATCGCGTCGCCGTCGACGAGGTCGGCCGCGATGCGCGCTGCGGTGTTGGCAACGGGGAGGTACGTCGGATTCGGTTCGCCGGTGCCCTGCTGGGACCGCAGGCGAACGCGACCGGACCGCCGCTTTCGCCAGATGAGACGCAGGCTGTTGTCGCGGCTCTGCATCACGAGCAGGATCACCGACCGCTCCGACCAGCGCCGGACCGACAGGCTCCGCACGAACCGGACGGGGTGTCGGCACACCGTCGCGAAGAATCTGGCGGGCCGGACGAGCCGCGACCACCACGCGCGCCGCTGGGTGCCGTCGACCAACATGGTTGCGAGAAGGCCGAGGGCATTGGATCCCGCCGGGTACCGCACTCCTTCGATGTGGGTATCGGCCGTCGGGTAGATCGACGACGAGATGGCAACCCCGGTGGAGAGGTCCGGTTGGGGTCGCTTCGCGGTGGCGCCCACGATCGACTCGCTGTTGGTTCGCACCAGCTCCCCGAGGCGGGGTGAGAGCGCTGGCAACCGGCCGCGCTCGCGCAGGCTCGCGAGCAGCTTCACGGTCCCGAGGACGCCGGCGGAGAACACGACCTGTTCGGCGGTGACCGTCTGGGTCCGTCGCCGAATCCAGGCCCCGGAATGCTCGGTCGTGATGCGATAGCCGCCCTCGATGGCTTCGAGGTCCACGACGGTTAGTTCGGGCCAGACGGTGGCGCCCGCAGTCTCCGCCAGGTGGAGGTAGTTCTTGTCGAGGCTGTTCTTGGCCTCGTGCCGGCACCCGATCATGCATGCACCGCATTCGAGACAGCCGCGACGATCGGGCCCGAGGCCACCGAAGTAGGGGTCGTCGACTCGGACCCCGGCCTCGCCGAGAAACACCGCCACCTCGGTTGGCCGATACGTGTCGGCGACACCGAGGCGCTCACCGATGCCCCTCAGGACAGAGTCGTTGGGCGATCGGTCCGGGGCGGTCGCGGCTCCGAGCATGCGCTTCGCCTGGTCGTAGTGGGGCGCGAGCTCGTCTTCCCAGTCGGTGATCGCGCTCCACTGCGGATCCTCGTAGAAGGCCGGGAGCGGTTCGTACAGCGTGTTGGCGTAGACCAACGAGCCCCCTCCGACGCCGGCGCCCGACAGCACGAGCGCGTCGCCGAGGAGCGTCATTCTCTGGATGCCCCGCAAGCCGAGGCGCGGCGCGAAGAGAAAGCGACGAAGGTTCCAGTTGGAGCGTGGGTAGTCGTCCGAACCGAACCGACGGCCCGCCTCGGCCACCGCGACCCGGTACCCCTTCTCGACGAGCCGTAGGGCGGCGACGCTGCCGCCGAATCCACTCCCGATGATGACGACGTCGTGGTCGAAGCCGCGGTCGGTCATCTTCGCCGACTCAGTGGAAGTGGGTCACGACGTCCTCGCCGAACATGGCGAGCGACTCGTCGAGCTCGTTGGCCGGCATGCCGCCCAGGTCGCACATCAAGAGGTAGACGTCGAGGCCGAGGAGGTCGCGGTACAGGCTCATCTTCTCGATGACCTCTTCCTTGCTCCCGCACACCGTTGGCCCGCGTTCGGTCATGACCCGAAGGTCGGTCTCGCGAATCATGTCGCCGAGGTGCGGACTGCTCATCCGCAGAAGGTCGCGGACCCACTTCATGTACACGTCGAAGCGGGGCGCAGCGATCGCGAAGGCCTCCTGGCTCGTGGGTGCGATGAAGGTGTGGGCGATCGTTCCGATCCGGCAGTTCTCCTCGGGGTGTCCCAGGTCTGCCCACAGCTCCCGGTAGCGCTCGACGATGGGAATGAAGATCGACGGCGGGCCGAACACGCCGGGGAGCATGAGAGGAAGCCCTTCCTGGGCTGCGAACTCCGCGGACTCGATCGATGATCCGCCCCCAACCCAGATGGGCATGTTCTGCTGAAGGGGCCGGGGTTGGGTGGTGAAGTTCCGGAACGGCGGTCGGTGGTCGCCGCTCCAGTCGAGCTGCTCTTCGGACAGCGCTGCGACGAGAAGCTGCAGCTTCTCCTGATACATCTCGCGCGACACGGCCGGATCCTGGCCGAACGCCGTGAAGGTGTGCTCATAGAGGTTTCCCCGCCCCACGACGAGTTCGACCCGCCCATCGGACAGGAGGTCGAGGGTCGCGTAGTCCTCGGCCTGTCTGATGGGATCGTTGTTGGTGCCGAGCGCCACGGCTGTCCCGACCCTGATGGTCGACGTGCGCTCCGCGATCGCGGCGAGAAGGACCGGGGGCGAGGAGACGACGTAGTCGCAGAAGTGGTGCTCGCCGACGGAGGCGCACCAGAAACCGGCCCGCTCAGCGGCGACGGCGCCCTCGACGATCATCCGGTGGCGCTCGGCCTGCGACATCAGCGTGCCGGTCACCGGGTCGCGCAGCAGGTCGGCCATGGTGGCCCAGCCGATCTTCATCCAAACTCCCCGTTCTGTTCGCCGGCGTCAGACGCTAGGGGACGAACGACCGACGATGCCCACGGTCAGCGCGGCGGCGCCGCTGAGCCCTCCCGCGAGCGTCGCGAGCACCCAGGGTTCCGCCACGTCGAGAACGATGCCGGCCAGAAGGGGTCCGACGAGCCGACGCGCGGCCATGATCGCCTGAGCGTCTCCTCCCTACTCGCACGGCTCCCGTGCGTGATCACAGCCGGGTGAAGAGCACCACGTAGGCGGTCGAGTCGCTGTGCTCGCCGACGTCGCCCGCGTACACCGGGACCTCGACGACGCGCGGCGCGGTGATGGCTCCGCGCTCGACGTCGGCGGCGAAGCGCGCCTCGAACCCGTCGGCCCGGTAGTGGTCGCTGTTGACGCCGATTGCCAGAGTCGCGCCGGGAGCCGAGACTCGCAGGACCTCGTCGAGCGGATCTGGTCCGAGATGGCCGAACGTGAATGTGCCCGCACTCACGACTGCGCTGTATGCACCATCGTCGATCGGAACACGCGAGGTGAGGTCTGCTTCGGCGAGGTTGCGGTACACCGGCTCGTCGTGGCGAGTGCGCTTGGAGGCGGCGATCCCCATCATCTCGGGGCTGATGTCGATGCCGTCGACGATGGACCGCCCCAGGGCGCGCAGCGCGACCCCTACTCCTCCTGTGCCACACCCGATGTCGAGCACCGGGCCGGAATCCGCCGGCGCTGTTTCATGGAGCTGAGCAGCCACGTGGCCTGCGTAGAGGTAGCCGGTGGCGTCGATGAACTCGCTGTCGTAGGTCGAAGCCCAGTCCCGGTAGAGCTCCCGGTTGTCGTCCGGTGTCTCCAGGGCGTAGGCCGCCTCGAGCGCCTCCGCACTGGTGAGCTTCTTGGGTTGGGACATCGGCGCATTCTGTCACCGAACCCCGGGCGCGCGACCAACGTGGTCGCGGCGCGATGCGGGCGGGTCAGGAGAGCGCCGCGTCGATGGCTTCTGCCGCGGCGCGTCCCGAGTGAAAGGCACCCTCCACCTTGGGCCCCCCAAAGGCTTCGCCCGCCAACCCGATGATCGGCGCGGCGCCGAAGATCACACACCGCTCGGGGTCTGTTTCAACCGGGCCTGCGTAGCGCCAGCGCACCACGGTTGCCTCACGGATCGAGGCGGTCCCGAGAAGAAGCGCCGTGAGGGCGCGTGCGCGCTCGACGATCGCACCGTCGGGTGCGGTCCACAGCTCGGAGCTCAGCGAGTTGGACAGGTGGATCGTGAGGCACGCTTGGTCACTGATGCCCTTGCGGGCATTGTCGGTGACGAACGCGAGGTCGGGATGGTCGAGGTACTGGACCCCACCGTGCGCCGGGAAGGCGTCCGGCGACGAGTCGGTCGCGGCCAGCACGGCGATGGTCGGCTTGTAGTGAATCGCGGCCAGCCGGTGATGGAGGACGGGCTCGGGGAGCATGTCGCTCCTGGTGAGCAGAGACAGCGACTCCGGCACCGGCGCGGTGAGAATCAGAGCTGCTGCCTCGAGCTCGTGGAGGTCGTCGATGCAGCTCCCGAGCCGAGTCACCACGCCACCGCGACGTGCCATCCATTCAACGAGGTCGACCATCGACGTGGTGCCCGCCCAGCGGGGGTAGCCGTCCGGCGGATCCTCGAAGCCCGAGGTCCAGGCGTGCACGGCACCGTCTGCGACGGCTTCCTCCACGAGGCTCGTGAACTCGGCGCTTCTCGTCGTGAAGAACTGGGCGCCATGGTCGTATCTGCGCCCGTTGAGGAGCGTCGACGCCATTCGCCCGCCGACCTGGTCGCCACTCTCGTGGATCACGACCTCTCTCCCCAGCTCCGCGAGCCGCATGGCGGCGGACACCCCCGCCATGCCGGCACCGACGATGGCGATGGGGGGATTGGGACCTGCCATGACGGCGACGGTAGCGCCCGGTCCTGAGGTCGGCTTGCTACGGTGCCCCGCGACGACAGGGAGGGACCATGCGGGCGTGGCGGTTGCACGAGCTCGGCGATCCTTGGGATGTGCTGAGACTCGAGGAGGTCGACGAACCGGCCCCCGGTCCAGGTGAAGCGCGGATCGAAGTGGGGGCCACAGACCTGAACTTCGCCGACATCCTCCAGTGCCAGGGCTCCTACCAAGAACGCATCGATCCGCCGTTCACCCCGGGGATGTCGGCAGCCGGCACGGTCGTCGCAGTCGGTCCCGACTGCGACCTGGCGATCGGTGACCGCGTTCTGAGCTCGACCACCGGGGGATGGGGAGGCTTCGCCGAACAGGCGTTGGTGCGCGGGCGGGGCGTTCGCCGCGTCCCCGACGACGTCTCGCTGGTCGCGGCCGCCGCGATGAACGTGATCTACGGCACCGGCTGGTTCGCCCTCCATCGCCGCGGGCAACTCCAGCCGGGCGAGACGGTTCTCGTCCTCGCCGCGGCGGGCGGCGTGGGATCGGCTGCAGTCCAGATGGCCAAAGTGCATGGCTGCAGGGTGATCGCAGCGGCCGGCGGCGCCGAGAAGGTCGAGGTGTGCCGATCGTTGGGCGCCGATGTCGTCGTCGACTACGCGGCCGAAGACCTCTACGCGCGCGTCATGGACGCGACCGATGGCCGAGGGTGCGATGTCATCTACGACCCCGTGGGCGGGGAGTACTTCGACATCGCTCGTCGCCTCGTCGCGTGGGAGGGTCGTCTCCTCGTGGTCGGTTTTGCCAGCGGGACGATTCCCCAGGCGCCTGCCAACCACCTCCTGGTGAAGAACTACTCGATCGTCGGCGTCCACATGGGCGGGTATCGAGGGCGTATGGGCGAGATCCTCGACGAGTGCTACTCGGAGCTGTGGGGCCTGGTCGCCGCGGGGACTCTCGACCCGCTGGTGAGCCGAGAGCTGGCGCTCGATGAGCTCATCGACGGCCTCGTCGCGCTCGATGGGCGCGCCACGACGGGCCGGGTCATGCTCGTCCCCACCAGCGCGTGAGCGTCCCACCCCGCCCGTAGGCTCGCCGTCGTTGTCGGTCCTCCCTCGTACGCCGGAGACTCTCGGCTGCGAACTCACCTTCGTCGCCGCCGATCCTCCGCGCGCGTCGTGGTTCGCCGTGTGGGATCCCGACGACGGGGGAATGCTGCCGCCCGGCGGCCCGCACCTCGACGCCCTCGCGGTCGCCGAGCTGGAGATCGTCGTTGTGGGGCACCGGGGTCCCGAGATCCGGACAGTCGCGGCACGTCGTTGGCCGCTCGGAGACGCCGCCGGGGCGCTGGCCTCGCTGCGGCGAACCGAGACGGCGTCGGCGACGGTTCACGTGTTCGGCGCGATCGTGCGGACGGGGCTGGGCGTTCTGGCCAAGGGGCGGGCGCTTCCCTCCGTCAGCCCAGCGGGCTGGGACGCTTGGCGCTTGGACCCCCTCGACGCCGCCGACCTCGATCTCGTGGATGCCTTGGCCGCCGCACTGCCCGGCACTGGGCACTGCACGCCGATCGATGGCAACCCCGATCTCGTCGGCGATCCCACCACGCTGGTGCGGCGGCTCTACGACGCCCTCGCCGACTCGTTCATCCGGACAGCGGGCGCGGCAGCCGCCCACGGATCCGACCTCTACGCCGCCCGCTCTCCGACGCGGGTGCGACATCTCCGGCCCTGGGCCACCGCGGTTGCGACGCCGCACTGCGTGTCGAGCGATCTTGTGATTCGCGCCCATCCACCCGAGGTCGTCGACCCGGCTGAGGACGCGGGCGCAGACCCTGCCGGACAGTGGCGGCTCGTCTTTCAGCTCAGGAGCCGCCGCGATGCGTCGCTCTGGGTGGACGCCAAGGAGGTGTTGTCGGCGGACGGAGCGCGGCTCCTCGATGGGGCGCCCGAGCTGGAGTTGCTTCTCGGCCTCCAGAAGGCTGCAGATGCATGCGCTGTCCTCGCGCCCGCTCTCCACGTCGCGCGCCCTCACGAGCTCATCGTCGACGACAGCGACGTCGATGAGCTCTTCGACGCCGTTGAGGAGCTCGCGCAGGTCGGAGTCACGGTGCTGTGGGCTGCCGACGTCGCCGCGCCGCAGGTCGAGCGACGGTTGACGATCAGCGCGCCGAGCGTGGGGAGCGAACTTGCGTCGTTCGGCGATCTGCAGTCGCTCCTCGAGGTCGACTGGGAGTTTCTGCTCGATGGGACGGCCCTGACGCCTGAGGAGCTGAGGGTCCTCGCCGACTCGAAGCGCTCGATCGTTCCGCTGCGAGGTCGGTGGGTGCGGGTCAGCGCTCGCGACCGACGCGATCTCGCGGCGTCGCCACCGTCGCTGGGTCCCGCAGCGCTGCTCGCTGCGGTCACCGAGGGCGATGTCGAGCTCGACGCGGGCATCACCGTGAGCGCGACCGACGTTCGCCTCGACGGCGCGGTCGCCGCCCTGGCAGCGGCCCTTCGGTCGGCGCCAGGTGACGCAGAACGACGTCTGTCGCCGGGCGGCCCCCTCGTCATCGCGGGTCTCGAGGCCGAGCTTCGGGACTACCAGGTCGAGGGCGTCAGGTGGATGGACGCCCTGGCCACCACCGGCCTCGGTGGCTGCCTCGCCGACGACATGGGTCTGGGCAAGACGATCCAGGTGTTGGCTCTTCATGCGCTGCGCGGCGGGTCGACACTGGTGGTCTGCCCCACGTCGCTGCTCGGCAACTGGGAGCGCGAGGCGGCCCGCTTCGTGCCCGGCGCCCGGGTCTCCCGCTATCACGGTGCCAACCGGCGGCTCCCTGAGCCAGGCAATGGCGACATCGTGGTCACGACGTACGGGGTCGTGCGCTCCGACGCAGAGAAGCTCGCCGGTCTGCACTTCGATCTCGTCGTCGCGGATGAGGCCCAGAACATCAAGAACCCGCGGTCTCGTTCGGCCAGGGCGATGCGGCTCTTGGCCGGCCGATCGCGCTTCGCCCTCACCGGAACTCCGGTGGAGAACCGGCTCTCGGAGCTGTGGTCGATCATGGATTGGGCGGCCCCTGGTCTGCTCGGGACGCAGGAGTCCTTCCGGCTGGCCTACGTGGTGCCGATCGAGCGCGAGGGTGACGACCGAGCGGTGAAGGACCTCACCGGGCGCCTCGGCCCGTTTCTTCTCCGTCGCCGCAAGACGGATCCGGGTATCGCTCCCGAGCTGCCACCCAAGACCGAGCGAGATGTGCCCGTTCGTCTGACCGCCGAGCAGGTCAGCCTCTACCGGGCGACCACCACCGAGGTGCTCGCAGCCATCCAGGGCGAAAGCGGTATCGGGCGCCGCGGGTTGGTGCTCAAGCTGCTCACGGCGCTGAAGCAGATCGCGAACCACCCCGCCCATCACCTCGGCGAGGACGGTCCCTTGGCCGGGCGGTCGGGAAAGCTCGCGGCAGCCGATGAGCTGATCGATCTGGCGGCTCGCGCCGGCGAATCGACGCTCGTCTTCACGCAGTACGTCGCGATGGGCGAACTGCTCATCCAGCACCTGCGGTCACGGGGCCTCGACGCCGCGTTGCTCCACGGAGGGCTCTCGGTGGCCGCGCGTCAGGACCTGGTCGACCGCTTCCAGGCACGTGAGCTGCCGGTGCTCGTCCTGTCGCTCAAAGCGGCCGGTACCGGCCTCAACCTCACCGCGGCCACCCAAGTCATCCACTACGACCGGTGGTGGAACCCGGCCGTCGAGGACCAAGCCACCGATCGGGCATACAGAATCGGGCAGACGGCGCCGGTCACCGTCCACCGACTGATCGCAGAGGGAACGGTCGAGGATCGGGTCGCCCAGCTACTCGCCGACAAGCGCGACCTCGCCGATCGCGTGGTGTCGGGCGAGGGGTGGATCGGCGAACTCGACGACGAGGAGCTCGCAGGCCTCGTGCTGTTCGGCGATGAGGGGGTGTCGGCGTGACCGCGGAGCTGTTTACACGCCAGGTGCGGGAATGGACGTCGTCGGACGGCCCGGGGTCAGCGGCCCGGCGGGTCGTGGATGCCGAGGTGTCGCCCGGCCGTTTCGTGTGCCGCATCGAAGATCGGACGGCCGCCGAACCGCTGCACGTCGACGTGGGCTTTCCGATGCTCGGCGATGCGGACATCAGCGAGCTCGTCTCGCGCATCGTCGATGATCCCGCCCTCGGAGCGCGACTCGTCACCGGGCAGCTACCGGCCGAGCTCGCAGGCCGGCTGGTTCCGCCTGTCGGGGAGTGGTCCGGTGACTGCTCCTGCGGCGAGTGGGTGCGCGTGTGCCAGCACCAGGCGGCTGCTGTGTGGCATCTCAACGACCTGATCGAGGCCGATCCCTTCGCCCTGTTCATTCTGCGCGGTTCGAGCAGGGCCGACGTCGAGGGTTCGGTTCGCGAGCTCCGCGGCGACGAGGACCCCACCGCCGAGCGGCACGATGGCGGAGTCGATGCCAGCCAGGCGCTCATGAGGACCCCAGCGCCGCTCCCGCGACCGGCACCACTGCCCTGGCAGGCGGGTTCTCCGCCAGCGCTTCCCCATCCGCCCATCGATTCCGGCCTCTCCGCCCCTGCCCTCGCAGCTCTGGTGGACGACGCAGCTGCTCGCGCCGTGGCTCTCCTGGCCGATGACGGTGGCTCGGCGCTGGATCTCGACCTCGAAGAAGATGTGATTCGTCGGGCCGCAGCCAGCGGCGAGACGGACAGCGAGCTGCTCGCCCAGCAGCTGGGCTGGAGGGTCGAGGCGGCGGGCGCCGCATTGGCGGCATGGAGGGTCGGAGGTCGAGCAGGTCTTCGAGCCGCCCGCTTCTATTGGGAGGCCCCTCGCCACGAACTCGACGAGGCGGCACTCGCGGTGTCGGCCAGACGGGGGGTGCGGGCCCGTGTCTCCCGAAACGTCGTATCGGGAGCCGGTTTTCAGCTCCGGCTCGACCGCGATCAGCGGTGGTGGCGGTTCGCCCCAGACGACGACCTCGGGTGGGTGCTCGACTCCGAGGGTTTCGACGACCCGATCGACGCTCTCGAAGCGCCGCCTCCGGCGTCGGCCGATCGACTCAGCCCTCGTTGAGCCGGGCGGTTTCGTCGCGTACCGCTGCCACCATGTGTTCGAGTGCCTCGGGGTCGGTGATGAGGCCCGCGCCGATCATGCGACCGGCCTGCTCGGGCAGCCGAGGACGAGCCTCATCGTCGGTGAACTCATCGATCAGGATCGTCATCACTCGGCCGGTGATCGTGGCGGCTCGCCGGGCGGCACCGCGGTCGTCCGCAACGCCGATTCCGAGTTCGATGAACCGTTGTGCGATGAGCCCCTCCCGAACCGGCTGCACCGTGAACCCGGCACGCCGTGCAGCGACCCACGGTCGCGGGTTGGTCTGGAGATCGTGTATGAAACGGGCGATCAGGACCCCGAGACCCTCGATGGGATCGTCCATCTCGAGAGCGTCCTCTGCTGAGGTCAGGATCAACTCGGTGAACGGGATCAGGGATGCCTCGATCGCGTCTTCGATCGAGTCGAAGTGGTTGTAGAAGGTGCCAACGGCCACGTCGGCCTTCTCGGCGACCAAACGCGAGGTGAGGCGAGGCTGTTCGTCGAGAAGCAGCAGATCGACCACCGCGTCGCGCAGGGCGTCGTGGGTCTCCTGACGGCGCCGTTCGGTGCGGGAGGGACGCGAAGAACCGGTATCGCTCATCGGCCCGCGGCGGCGGGCTCAGTCTCGCGTGCACCGAGGCGATGCCAGTGCGCCAGCGTGAGCCTCACCTGCTCATCCACGCTGGTGGCGTCGTTGGTGTTGGTAGCGTGCAGGATGCGCGCGAGGTGTTCTGCGGTTCCCTCCGACATCGGTTGCCCACCGTAGAGATCGCCGCACAGACACATGATGCGCAGCATCACGGGGCCCGCTGTCCCCGGTTTGATGCCTCGGTCCGCCCACATCGACCCCCAGCGGTCTCGCATCGCTGCGATGATGTGCGCCGATTCGTTGTTGCCCAGAACCGGAAGGCCCGCGGCGCGCGCCAGACGGAACTCTCGGCCGTCCGCCTCGAGGCGACGGAGAAAGTCGGCGACCCAGGCGGAGACGGCGTCTTGGTAGTTGTCGGCGGTGAGAATCCGGGCCGCGTGCGAACGGGCCCACTCTCGCGTGTCGGCGAGTACCGCCTCGAGGGCGTCGTCGATCGAATCGAAGTGGTTGTAGAACGTGCCGACGGCGACGTCTGCGCGGTCGGCGACCGAACGCGAGGTGACCCCATGGGGGCCCACCTCGAGGAGGAGCTCTGCTGTCGCGTCGACCAGGGTCGCGTGGGTGACACGCTTGCGCCGCTCGCTTCGTGACTCGCTCTTCGCATCCATGGTGCGTGACTCCAAGGTGCCGCCCTCACACCGCGCTCTGGTCACTGTAGAGCGCAATTCAGATTTGAATCAGTGTTCGTTTGTCTCGGCAGTGCATGGCACCAATATCGATGAGGGTGCCATCATGGGTGAGCAATCTTCACTTCGCCGACGGGTCGGCCCGCCCAGTTGGTCAGCTGGAGCGG
>CAZVUM010000001.1:133843-146010 GCA_964629575.1 uncultured Acidimicrobiales bacterium
TAGCGACAGACTGCGGTGACGGGCCGTAGCGACAGACTGCGGCGGAGCCGCAGCGACAGAACGGATGAGCGGGTGAGCGACGAGGTCGAGTGGCACAGGGTCGCCGGAGTCGACGATCTGGAGGAGGGCCGCGTGACGACCGTGTGGGTCGGCCATCGCAGCTTTGCTGTCACCCGCCAGGAGGGTGAGGTCGGCTGCCTCGACAATCGCTGCCCACACCAGGGAGGCCCCCTCGGCGAGGGCTCGATCGAGAACGGGTGGCTGCGGTGCCCGTGGCATGGGTACGACTACGACCCGTTGACGGGCCAGCCGCCCGAGGGATTCGACGATGCGCCAGCGTGCTTCGAGACCGAGGTGCGCGACGACGGCGTGTACGTCGCGCTGCCGGCGGAGGCTCCTCGCTCCAGGACGGTGTCCAACGTGATGGTCGACACGATGACCAACTGGGGTGTCAGCCACGTCTTCGGGATGGTCGGCCACTCCAACCTCGGTCTCGCGGATGCCATGCGCGAGGCGGAAGAACGCGGCGATCTCACCTACATCGGGATTCGCCACGAAGGTGCAGCCGCCTTCGCCGCCGTGGCGTACGGAAAGCTCACCGGCCGGCTCGCCGCGTGCTTCGGGATCGCCGGACCCGGGTCGACCAACCTGCTGACCGGCCTCTACGACGCCAAGACGGATCGGGCGCCCGTGCTTGCGCTCTCGGGCCAGGTCCCGAGTTCGACACGCGGTCGGGGTGCGTTTCAGGACGTGGCGCTCGAAGGAGCGTTCGCCGACGTGGCGGCGTACACCCAGACCGTGCAGGCGGGGAGCCGACACGCGGAGCTGATGAGCATCGCGTGCAAGACCGCTCTCGTGGAGCGAGACGTCGCTCACCTCGTGTTCCCCGACGAGGTTCAGGACCTGCCCGCGCCCGAAGCGGTCTCTGCCGCGACCCCCGAAGGACGGATGGGCTCGCGCGAAGCCGCGCCGCCCACCGATGACTTCGCCGCAGCGGTTGACATGATCGCCGCAGCGCAGCGACCACTCTTCGTCCTGGGCAATGGGGCACGGCACGAGCGGGCGCGGGTCGTCGCGCTTGCCGAGCAACTCGGTGCCGCGGTCGTGACGACCTTCAAGGGCAAGGGCCTCATCTCCGACCAGCACGAGCTGGGCTGCGGGGTGTTGGGCCGCTCTGGGACGCCGATCGCGTCGTGGTTCATGAACGAGTGCGACCTGATCGTCGCCTGGGGCGTGTCGTTCGCCAACCACACCGGAATCGCCGAGTACAAGCCCACGATTCAGGTCGATTTCGACCCCATGATGCTCGGCCGTTTCCACTCGGTGGATCTGCCGCTGTTGGGTCACGTCGGTGTCACGGCGACGGCTCTCGGCGTCGCGCTCGCCGGGCGCGACGACATCGCGTGCGTCGACCACCGGCCGGAGATCGTCGAGCGCTGGGCCATCTGGAGGAGCGAGAAGGAGCGCAGGAAGAGCGACGACAGGGGCGAGGGAATCGGCTCTGCGGTGCTCTTCGACGCCCTCACTCGTGCGGTGCCGTCTGACGCCGTGATCTGCGCTGACGTCGGCAACAACACCTACAGCTTCGGCCGCTATTTCGAGGTGGACCACCAGGACGTGCTGATGTCGGGCTATCTCGGGTCGATCGGGTTCTCGCTGCCGGCTGCGATGGGCGCCTGGGCGGCTGTCGGGGACGACCGCAAGGTCGTGTCGATCAGCGGAGACGGTGGCTTCGGGCAATACGCCATGGAGTTCACGACGGCGGTCAAGTACCGAATGCCGATCTGCCACGTTCTGCTCAACAACAGCGAGCTGGGCAAGATCTCCAAAGAGCAGCGCGCCGCAGAGTGGGATGTGTGGCAGACCAAGCTCCACAACCCGGATTTCGCCGCTTTCGCGACTCTGTGCGGAGGCCTGGGAATCCGGGTCACCGAGCCGTCGGAGCTCGACGAGGCGCTGGCCACGGCGATGGCCCACGACGGCCCGGCGCTGGTCGAGGTGGTCACCGACGCGCTGCTGGTCTGAGGGCACCTAACCTCCGGCCATGAAGCTCCAGGGACGGACCGCGCTCGTGACGGGCGCCAGCAGAGGAATCGGTGAGCATTCGGCAAGAGCGCTCGCCGCGGAGGGAGCACGGGTCGCCCTCGCGGCGCGCAGCGTCGACGATCTCGAGCGACTGGTCGGCGAGCTCCCCAACGACCCGGTGGCTATCGAAGCGGACCTGAGCGCCGAAGGCGCCGGGGAGGCGTTGGCCGCCGAAGCGGTCCAAGCTCTCGGCGGTGTCGACATCCTGGTCAACAACGCGGGGACCGGCGAGCTGCGGGGCGACGACGCGGGGGTTCTGAGGCTCAACTACCTCGCTCCGCTCGAGACCACGCGGGCGCTCGCCGGCTCGATGATCGAGCGGGGCCACGGCTCGGTAATCCACATGTCGTCGGTCGCCGGGGCCGCTGGAGTGGCCGAGTTGCCCACCTATGGCGCGACGAAGGCCGCCTTGGATTCGCTGACGAGGAGCCAGGCAGCGAAGTACGGACCCCGTGGGCTGCGGGTCAACGCGGTGGCGCCCGGCCTCATCATCACCGAGATGTGGGCCAAGGGCCGCGAGACGCCTGGGCTCGCCACGGGCCTGGAGGGCCACATCGCGCTCCGGCGCTGGGGAACTCCGGACGAGATCGGCTCGGTGGTGGCATTCCTGGCCTCCGACGACGCCAAGTACGTGACCGGCCAGACGATCGTGGTCGACGGTGGCTTTCACGCCGTCACCTCGTGGGGAGACTACCTGTCGACGTGAGGATCCGTCAGGCAGTGTCCCTACGGCGGCTCGGGTTCACCCGCGGTGGCTCGAGGGGCATCTTGGGATAGACGGGAGGCCACGGCGCGTCGGGCAGACCGGCGGCGCGGTCCGCCGCGGCCAACTCGAGCAGCGGTTCGATCGACTGGGGGTGCTGGTTGAGCTCGGCCCAGGGATCTCCTCGCTCGGCCACCATCGCCGGGACCGACGCGATCGTGAGGTCGTCGAGCTTCAAGGCCGGCACGTCGTCCCAGAACACAGGGCAGGCGACCTGGGCCCCGACCCGCGACCGGACCGACCACGGCCCGAAGACGGTCTTGTGTGGAGCGTTCTGGTTGTAGTCCACGAGGATTCGCTCGCCGCGCTCCTCCTTCCACCACCGCGCCGTGACGAGGTCCGGGCGGCGTCGTTCCATCTCGCGTGCGAGCGCGACGCAGGCCATGCGAACCGAGTAGGAGTCCCATCGGGGTTGGAGCCGGACCCACAGGTGGAGGCCCTTGCTCCCGCTGGTCTTGACGAAGCTCCGGATACCGAGTTCGTCGAGAACGGATCGCACCTCGAGCGCCACCTCACGAACCATGGCAAAGCCTGTGCCGGGCTGCGGGTCCAGATCGATGCGGAGCTCGTCGGTGACGCCTGGAGTGGCAGCACGGTACGGCCAGGGGTGAAAGCCCAGGCATCCCATGTGGACTGCCCAGATCAGATGGGCGACGTCCGCGG
The DNA here is from genome assembly GCA_964629575.1 of uncultured Acidimicrobiales bacterium. Taxonomy (GTDB): domain Bacteria; phylum Actinomycetota; class Acidimicrobiia; order Acidimicrobiales; family Poriferisodalaceae; genus JAYPWI01. The sequence goes on from CAZVUM010000001.1 coordinate 137,355, forward strand.
CAACCATCACCGTGGAGGTCGTGCCGTTGGGAGTCGAAACGGTGGTGGTCTCGAGCCATTCGGGGGCGCCCTTGGGAACCCGCTTCTGGTAGAAGCTCTTTCCCCCTGCGCCGTCGGGGAAGCGCTGCATGAGCGTGGGGCGGTCGGCCATCGTGGCCATCAGCGGCCCCTCGACGGCCAGGTAGTAGTTGATGAGATCGAGCTTGGTCTCGCCTCGCTTGCTGAAGAAGACCTTGTTCGGGTTGGTCACCCGCACCTCGCGGCCTGCGGCCTCGACGATCACCGCCTCGGCCGCGGCCATCAGCGGGCCACCACGTATCCGACCGACTCGCGATCCCAGGTTTTCGAGGTGACGCCGTCGTCGCGGATCGCCTGCTTGCGAATCTTGCCCGACGCCGTCTTGTCGAGCTCGGTGACGAACTCGAGGTACCTGGGGACGGTGTGGCGGGGCATGCGCGGGATGCACCAGTCGAGGAACGCGACCGGGTCGGGCGCCGGTCCGTCGACGGCCAGCACCGCCTTCACCTCGTCCTCGCCGCCTGCGCCTTCGACCTTCAGGCCAACGACTGCGCTCTCCACCACCTGCGGGTGTTCGTTGAGCGCCTGCTCGAGTTCGTAGCTCGAGATGTTCTCGCCGCGCCGGCGGATGCGATCCTTCAGTCGGTCGACGAAGTGAAGTCGGCCGTCCTCGTCCATGATCCCGGCATCTCCAGTGTGGAACCACAGGTTGCGCCACGCCTCGACCGTCTTCTCCTCCATACGGAAGTACCCGACGTTGAAGCAGAACGGAACTCGCGGTCGGACGAGGATCTCGCCGGTCTCCCCGCGGGGGAGCTCGACGTCGGTGTCGGGGTCGGCGACCACCACGTCGAAGAAGTCGGTGAGGGGAGGGCCGGCGCACCCGGGCATCACGGGATCGTCGAGGTCGCTGAAGCACACCATGTTGACCTCGGTCATCCCGAAGCCCTGGACGAGCTGAACGTCGAAGCGCTTCTCCATGTCCGAACCCCATTCTTCGGCGATCGGGATGGCCATGATCTTCTTCAGGCGATGGCCGCGGTCACGTTCGCTCGTCGGGGAGCGGTGGATGAACTCGGGCATCACGCCGAGCGCGTTGGTGAGCGTGACCTTCTCGTCGATTACGGTGTCGAGCCAATCGGACACGCTGAACCTCTTGGCGACATGCGCGGATGCCCCGGCGAGGTGCGTTGCCCACACCTGCATGAACAGCCCGTTCGCGTGGAACAGTGGCATGCAGCAGAAGTAGCGATCCTCTGCGGTGATCTCCATGGCGCCGACGGTCGAGAGTCCGAAGAGGTAGCAGTGGCCCTGGGGCATCAGAACGCCCTTGGACGGACCGGTCGTGCCCGAGGTGTACATGATCGTGCACACGTCGCTCGGGTGGGGCTGAGCGAGCGCCTCGGGCCGGATCTCGGTTGCCAGGAGGGCATCGAAATCCAGTCTCGCCGTGCCGGCCAGCGGGTCGGGAAGCGTCGCCGCTGGTTCGCCATCGTCCACCAGCACGGTGCTCTCGATTCGAACGGCTGAGGTGTCGACCGAAGCGAACCGATCGAGGAGGGCGTGGTCGACAGCGACGATGCGCGGTTCACTGTTGTGAACCTGATGTTCGAGGAACGACCCGCGCAGCTCGGTGTTGATCGGGACAAAGATGGCGCGCCGCTTGTGCACCGCCACCATCAGGAGCATGAACTCGCGGCTGTTGGTGAGCAGGCCGAGAAGACGATCGCCGGCCTCGAGCCCGAGGTCGGCGAGGGCTGTGGCGAGGCGATCGGTGAGCTCGTCGAATTCGTAGTACGTCAGCGATCCGCCGTCTTCGAACGACAAGAAATCGGCGTCACCGCGGGCAGCGGCCTGGGTACGAACGGCATCGACCAGTGTCCACTGGCTGCGCGGTAGCCCAGGGCCGAGGGAATCGAGATCGGGGTGGCCCCTCATATGCCAGGCGATCGTAGACTCGCCGCCATGAACGTTGGCGATCTCGTCGATGACTTCACGGTCCGGGACCAGAACGGCGACGAGGTCGTCTTGTCGTCGCTGCTCGAGGCGGGTCCGGTCGTGCTGTTCTTCTACCCCAAGGCGATGACACCTGGCTGAACCAAGGAGAGCTGTCATTTCCGCGCCCTGGCGGCCGAGTTCGCAGAACTCGGGGCCCAGCGGGTGGGAATCAGCGCCGATCAGGTCGATCGGCAACGGCAATTCGACGAGGCGAACCAGCTCGGGTTTCCGCTTCTCTCCGATCCACAACGTTCGGTGGCCCGTGCGTTCGGGGCAAAGCGGATGGGCCTGCTGCCCAACCGCAGACGGACCTACGTGATCGACACCGATCGACGTCTCCTCGGACAGATCTCGAGCGAGACCAACATGGAGACCCATGCCGACGAGGCGCTCTCGATCCTGCGCTCTCGCGACGCCTGAACGATCGGGTCTTTTCATGCCACGAGTTACCACTGGGTAGCGTTCACGCCATGCAGCCGACCTACCCCCTCGAAGCTGATGAGTACCGCGAGAAGATCCAGGCGTTCCTGGCCGAGAAGTTGCCGAGCAACTGGCAGGGCATCGGAGCACTGGACCCCGCCGCCCGCGACGAGTTCGTGGCCGAGTGGCGGCGAACCCTCTACGAGAACAACCTCCTCGCGTTCTCGTGGCCACAGGAGTACGGCGGACCGGGCCTGTCGTCGCTCGAGGCGGTGATCGTCGCCGAAGAGTTCGCGAAGGTCGGCGTGCCCCTCGGGGGAGCCAACGACCCGTTCGGCATCCAGATGGTCGGCAACACCATCATCCGCTGGGGTACCGAGGACCAGAAGAAGCACTTCCTCCCACGGATTCTCTCCGGAGAGGACACGTGGTGTCAGGGCTATTCGGAGCCCGGGTCTGGCTCGGACCTCGCCAACCTCGGCACCCGCGCGGTTCTCGACGGGGACGAGTGGGTGCTCAACGGGCAGAAGATCTGGACCTCTGCCGGGCATCTGGCCGACTGGATCTTCGTGCTGTGCCGCACCGATGCCGATGCCCCGAAGCACAAGGGCATCAGCTTCTTACTGTGCCCCATGGACCAGCCCGGTGTGGAGGTCCGGCCGATCCAGATGATCTCCGGCGAGTCGGAGTTCAACGAGGTGTTCTTCACCGACGCCCGCGTCCCCAGGGAGAACGTGATCGGCGAGGTCAACGGCGGCTGGGCCGTTGCGATGACCCTCCTCGGGTTCGAGCGTGGCGAAGCAGCGGCGACCATGCCCATCCAGTTCCGCACCGAGCTGGACCGCATGATGGAGCTCGCCAGACACACCGGCGCAGATCAGGATCCCAACATCCGTCAGCGCCTGGCCTGGTGCCATCAGAAGGTGGAGATGATGCGCTATCTCGGGATGCGCACGCTCTCGAAGTTCCTGCAGGGCGAGGGCCCAGGACCGGACGCGGCGATCACCAAGCTGTACTGGAGTGAGTACCACCTCAAGGCCACCGAGCTGTCGATCGACATCCTCGGCGCGGCCGCGTTGACCCCAGATGGCCAGGCACCGAGCAGCGCGTTCGGCGCCGACGATTCCGGTGTCCCCGTGGACAACATCCGGTCCTGGACCGACACCTTCCTCACGGCGCGCGCGGGCACCATCTACGCCGGAACCAGCCAGGTGCAGCGCAACATCATCGGCGAGATGGTGCTCGGCCTTCCCAAGGAGCCCAAGGCCGACTCCGGCCCGTGGAAGGAAATCCACAGCTGATGGATGGCCGGACGCGCCGCCGGCTCGAGACCCGCAGCCAGCTGGTTTCGGCGGGGGTCGAGCTGTTGCGACGAGGCGACGAGGTCAGCGTCTCGGCCGTTCTCGACGAAGCCCAGGTGGCGCACGGCACCTTCTACAACCACTTCAGCGGTCTGGCCGAGTACGTCGACCAGATGTCGCCACCGGACTCGGGCGAGCGCGATGCCGAAGGCGTCGAGCAGCGGGTGGCGATTCTGCAGATGGCCATCGACGGCGGTCAGCTTGCCGACCAGGACGCGCGGCTCTTGGAGATCGCAAGTCGGCGGGCGCTCAACGCGGCGGTGACACGGTACGTCGACGGCCGTTTCACCGACACTGCCGAGCGCGACACCGCAGTTCTCCAGATGCGCTTGGCCGGCATCCCGGAGCCGGACATCGCGGTGCTGATCGAGCGGGTCGAAAAGGCCATCGCGGACCTCTGACCGTCGCGATTGCGGTCGGCGCGGGCCCGCTACGTTGGCCACAACCAGTCGAGGGGGTTGCCGCAGTGCTGATCGGGCTTCCGAAGGAGATCAAACAGGCAGAGCGGCGGGTGGGGCTCACGCCCGCGAGCGTGCGCACGGTGGTCGGGCACGGACACCGTGTGCTCGTCGAGTCTGCAGCGGGGCGCGGAATCCTCGCAACGGACGCCGACTATGCGGCGGCTGGTGCCGAGATCGTGAGCGATCCGGCCACGCTCTGGAGCGACGCCGACATGATCGTGAAGGTGAAGGAGCCCCAACCAGGCGAGCGGGCTCAACTACAGGAGGGTCAGGTGCTGTTCACCTACCTTCACCTGGCTCCGGATCCAGAGCAGACCCGGGATCTCATGGCCTCGGGCGCCACATGCGTGGCCTATGAGACGGTGACCGGGCCGCGCGGCGGGCTCCCCCTGCTCGCGCCGATGTCGCGGGTGGCGGGGCGGTTGTCGGTTCAGGCGGGAGCGTCCGCGCTCGAGACGGTTCACGGCGGCGCCGGCATTCTGATCGGTGGGGTGCCCGGCGTTCCCCCGGCCCGTGTGGCGATCATCGGGGGCGGCGTCGTCGGGGAGAACGCTGCCGAGATCGCGATCGGCATGGGCGCCGATGTGCGGGTTCTCGACATCGACCCGTGGACGCTCGACCACCTCGAGCAACGGTTCGGTGCCTCGGTCACGACGGTCACCTCGACCCGGGTCTCGATCGAGGCCGAGGTGTTGGCCGCCGACCTCGTGATCGGCGCGGTGCTGGTGAGGGGAGCCAAGGCCCCCAAGCTCGTGACCGCGGAGATGGTCGAGGGGATGCGGCCGGGCTCTGTGGTTGTCGACGTCGCGATCGATCAGGGCGGCTGTATGGAGACATCGCGCCCGACCACCCATGCCGAGCCGACGTATCTCGTCGACGACGTCGTTCACTACTGCGTCGCCAACATGCCAGGCATCGTGCCTCAGACCTCGACCAGGGCCCTCAACGACGCGACCCTTCCCCGGGTCTTGGCGCTCGCTGATCGCGGCCTCGATGCGCTTCGCGCCGACGAGCATCTTCGCAACGGCCTCAACGTGTACCGCGGTGCGGTCACCGAGCCCGAGGTCGCCGCCTCGATCGGCGAGGACTACGTCGATCCGCTGGTCGCGCTCGGCTGACGTTCAGCGGTCGAGGACGCGCGCGGCGTTGTCGCGGAGGTAGCGGCGCTCGACATCGGGTGGTAGGTCCCAGGACCGCACGATCTCCCGCAGGTCCGTGAGGGCACCACAGTTGGGGTACACCGACCCGAAGAGGATCTGATCACTGCATTGCCGACGCAGTGCGTGGACGTACTCGGCCGAGCCGGGGAAGTCGTAGTGGATGTATTGCCCCGGGACCATGAAGACGTTGGGCTGCTTGTAGAGAACGCCGATCGCCTCGTGCACGTAGGGCCAGCCACCGTGTTGGATCACGACGGTGAGGTCGGGGAAGTCGGTCGCCACGTGATCGACGTACTCCGGACGGCAGTCGTCCATGTACGGACCGAGAAGGCAGCTCTGGGTCGTCGTGACGAGCATTCCCTGGTCGCGTGCCTCCTCATAGAGGGGGTAGAGGTCGCGGTCGTCGAACCGTCGATGGACCTCCGCGGTGGAAGGGTCGATCGTGACGCCTCGGATGCCCGCCTCCCCGAGCTCTCGTATGCGGGCCGCGGCGGCATCGACGTCGCTCGGCTCGACCGAACCAAAGCCCACAAAGCGATCCGGATGAGCGTCGATGAGGTCGCTGATGCCGTCGCTGCCCTTCGGATCGAGCCCGCGGATCGAGGTCGGACCCGGCACGCCCACAACGCCGATCTCGATGCCGGCGGCCGCCATCTCGTCCCACATCAATTCCACGGACTGCTGCTCGAACGACGGCGTGGGCTCCAGACCCATCCGTTCGAGATAGTGATAGGTCGTCTCGCGTGTCCAGCTCTGGGCGCCGATGGGCCGGAAGCGGAAATCGATCACGCCGAAGTCGTTGGAGGTCGTCGGTGTTGTCGCCACGACGCGGAGCGTAGGGGCCCTCATCGCCTGGCGAGTGGGTAGCTTCCTGTGGCGATGCCCCGAGTCGCTCATCAGACAGTGCACGCGGCCAGAGGCGCGGTCGTCGGCGCAGCGGTTGGTGAGGCGATGGCGCTCACCGCGATCGAGCAGGGCGGCTGGCCCGACGCGGTCATGGGCGGGGCCGGAGAGCTCACCTGCCCCTGGGGGAGTGGTGTCGCGCAGCTCATCGCCGTGGGCGAGTCGGTCGCGCGCGGAGAAGCACCGCCGTTCGACGTCGGCGTTGTCGGGGTTGTCGCCGCCGCGATCGCCGACTCTCTGGTGGGGAGTGGAGCCCCACTCCTGACCGATCCCGATGCCGCTGAGGTGCATGGCATGATCGGTGATCTCATCCGTAGCGGGTCGTGTTCACCGCAGGGCGACGGCGTGACTGCGATCGCGGCCCAGGCCGCTCTCGCCGCCGCCTTCGAGGACGCGGTCCGCGAGACCTGTCGATCCGGAAGCGATCCCCGGGCAGCCGCTCTGGCGGGAGCGTTCGCCGGCGCTCGCCTGGGCGTCACCGCGATCCCCAGCCGCTGGCTCACCTACGTCGAAGGCCCGGGTGGACGCCGGACGCACCGCCACCGAGACCTCGTGCGCTTGGCCGACCGGTTGGTGGGGCACGAGGTCCGCCACGCACCGGATCCCCGCAGAAGGATCGGGCCGGTCGAAGTCCTCGACGGCGTGTGGGCCGCCAACGCTCACAGGGTGCCGTCGTTCTGCGCGCGCTTTCCCGAGGGCGCGGTGATCTCGATGTGTCCGATGGGCGATGCGCTCGACGGTCATCCGGTGCGGAGGACCTTTCTGATCGAGGACGTCGCCGCTCGGGGCGCCAACCCTCGACTCGCCGCTGTCGTCGATGAGCTGCTCGCGACGATCGCCGCGTTTCGCGCCGAAGGACGCCAGGTACTCGTGCATTGCCATCACGGAGTCTCCCGGACGGGCTTGGCGCTCCGGGCGTGGCTGATGGAGGGGACGGGCCTCGACGAGTCGGCTGCGACCTCGGAGGTCGAGGCGCGGTGGCCCTGGCTCAGCACCGCCAACGAGCGCTTCACCCAGCTACTGCAACAGCGCGGTTCGGGCACGAGGGCGCCGGCCCCTGAGTAGGGTCGCTTCTGTCCGAAGGGGGTCGAGATGTCGGACCGACGACCTGCGCCCACGCCTGGCGCCAAGATGCAGTACCTGATCACCCGTCGAGCGGGCACGTCGCGCGAGGAGCTGGTCGCGCATTGGTTCGCCAATCACATGCCTCTCGTGATCGGAGCGAACGAACGAGCCGCAGACCGGGGCCGACCCGCAGCGAGGCGCTACCTCGCCACCTTGTTCGGGCCCGATCGTGACGGGGTGCATGCCTACGACGGGGTGGCTCAGTTGTGGTGGGACGCGCCGCTCCCGCGGCTTGACACCCCGCACGGCACCGAGCCCACGGACACCTTCCAGCAGAAAGCCGAGACCTACGTGCCCTGGCCGACCCTCGAGTACGTGGTGTTGGACGGAGCCGAACACCTCGCATTCGAGCCGAACAGCCTCAATCCGCCCTTTCCCTGCACCCGCTCTGGGTTCGAGAAGGTGACATTCCTCGTCGGGGCGCGCGACGACGCTGATCCGGGAGCGCTCTTCGACCACTGGCTGGATGAGCACATCCCCAACGTGGTTGGCGTGATGGAGAAGGTCGGCGGGTTCCGCTACGTGGTGAGCCACAGCATGGAGCCACACGTCGATCCGTTTGTGGGGATGGCCGAGCTCTATTTCCCCGACACGGAAACGTGGAAGGACTTCGTGACGACGGTGGGCCCAGACGGCTTCGAACGTTTCACCGACGCGGCGAAGACCGTGGTTCTTCACTCCGACACCGAGATGATCGGAATCGCCTGAGGGCCGCACCCATGGACATTCCGACCCTGGAGGGGAGCGTGGTCACCCTTCGGCCGCTCTCCGGGGATGACGCTCCGGCGTTGGCCCAGGCAGGAGCCGAGGACCGAACGACATGCGGCCTCACGCCCGTGCCCGGCGACCTCGCGTCCGCCGAGGCCTACATCCAGGCCGCGCTCGCGGGAGTCGAGACGGGGTGGCGGCTGCCGTTCGCGGTCGAGTTCGGTGGTGGCGTGGTGGGGTCGACCAGCTACCTGGCGCCCGAGGTCTGGGCCTGGCCCGCTGGCAGCGAGCACCAGCGCGACGGCGTGCCCGATGTATGCGAGATCGGGGCGACGTGGCTCGCGCCGTCGGTCCAGCGAACGGGGTGCAACACCGAATGCAAGCTGCTGCTCCTCACACACGCCTTCGAGACGTGGGAGGTCCACCGGGTCGCGTTCCGCACAGACGAGCGCAACGAACGATCGCGACGGGCCATCGAGCGTTTGGGGGCACGGTTCGAGGG
>CAZVUM010000001.1:146110-207497 GCA_964629575.1 uncultured Acidimicrobiales bacterium
ACCCCGCCCGACCAGCCCCGCTGAGCAGGTGGCGCCCGTGTCCGAGCCGCGGAGCGTCGTGTTCGACGCCGGCACCCTGCATCTCCACTACCTCGACTACGACGGCGGGGACCCGGCGGCTCGACCGGTCGTCGTCCTGCATGGTCACACCGACAGCGCCTGGTCGTGGCATCACATCTCGTCGCGCCTCGCGGCGCGCCACCGTGTGATCGCCCTGGATCTGCGCGGCCACGGCGACTCCGGGACAGGAGCGCCGTCGGTCCAACACCTCGCCGGTGACCTCGCGGCGGTCATCGAGCACGCAGGCCTCGAACGGCCCGCCCTGCTGGCGCACAGCCTGGGGGCGCACACGGCGTCGCAGTTCTGCGGGGCGTTTCCCTCCGTCGTGAGCAGGCTCGTCCTGGTGGAGGGCCTGGGCCCGCCCACCATCGGTGGAGTCGACGAAGCGGAGTGGCGACGCATCACCGCCGGTCGGATCAGTGCCGCTCGAGAGGCGCCCCGCCGGCGGGTGCTCGAGTCGATCGGCGATGCACGGGCGCGTTTCGCCCGGCAGCACCCTCACCTCCCCGCCGAGCTGCTCGATCCGCTGGTGGAAAAGCTCGTTCGCCCGGCCGAAGGTGGTTATCAGTGGAAGTTCGACCCGCTCACTCGGGACTGGATCATCGCCCACGATCACGATCGGGCCGAGGCACTCTGGCGCGGCGTCGACTGTCCGGTTCTGGTCGTGCTGGGCGCCGAAGCAGCCCAGCGCTTCTGGTCGAAGACTCTCCCGCCTGACATTCCGGGCAGGGATCAGGGGTTCACTCCAGAGGAGCTCGAGCGGCGGCTTGCCTGTTTCGCCGACCACCGGTTCGTGGAGCTCGAAGAGTGTGGCCACATGATCCACTACGAGCGGCCCGATGCCCTCTACGAGACGGTGGCACCGTTCCTCGAGTCCGCTCTCTGAGCTCGAAGGTTCTTGGGGGGCCTCGTTTGGGGCTCGTGGGTCCGAAATCAGGGTGACTGGACGAACGTCCAGTACACTCGTGAAAGTCCATCATCGACGCGGACGACTGTCCAGAACCCGAGCCGAGGCCGCTGCGTTGACTTCCTCATGTGAACGTCTCACCCCTGCACTCGGAGCTGAGTTGCGCGGCCTCGATCTCACACACGGCGTCAGCGAGGATCTCGCCACCTGTCTCCACGCGGCTCTGATCGAGCATCACGTGCTCCTGTTTCCCGACGCCCATCTGACCCCACGGCGGCTCGCGGAGCTCGGCGCGTCGCTCGGACCGCCACCGCCCCCGCACCACTCGTATGTGCCGCACCCCGATCACGGCGATGTGGTCGTGCTGGAGTGGGGCGGCGAGTCGAAACCCGACGCAGCCGAATGGCACGCCGACATGACATATCGGAAGGATCCGCCGTTCGGGACGATTCTTCAGGCGGTGGAGCTGCCGCCGTGTGGGGGAGACACGCTCTTCGCGAGCATGTTCGCCGTCCACGATGCACTCCCGCCGGGTCTGCGCTCTGACCTCGCGTGCCTCGAAGCGATCCACGATCTGGGTTCGTTCAGGAGCAGTGCGTACATCACCGGGGGCGAGGACGGGCTCGAGGCGGCGGTCGGGGCGACGGGTGCCGCGGTTCACCCGATGATCGCCGAGCATGCGGTCAGCGGTCGGCCGTACCTCAACGTGAGCGAGGCCTTCACGCGCTTCGTCGTGGGTCTGTCGGCGCCGGAGAGTGCCCGGTTGCTCACCGAGCTCTTCGACCTCATCAACCGGCCGGATTTCCACCTACGGATTCGATGGACCCCCGGTGCCGTCGCGATTTGGGACAACCGCGGCACCCAGCACTACGCCGTCAACGACTACCTCCCACATCGCCGGGTGATGCATCGCGTGGTCATGGCGTCCGACCACCGAACGTGAATGGTGCCCCTGAATGGTGCCTGGCACTTCGTGTGACGATTCGTAACATTAGGTGCCAGGCACCGGGACGGTGCGGGAGAGCCAGGCGCGGAGGTCGGCGATCGACTCGGGGCGAATCTCGTGGCCCATGGGGTAGTCGTCGTAGTCGACTGCGACGCCGTGGGCGTCCAACGTGTCGCGAATGCGCTGGCCGCGGGCGACCTCGACCATCGGATCCATCGTGCCGTGTTGAACGTAGGTCGGCGGAAGATCTGTGGCCTCCCACTCATAGCGAAGCTCGTCCACCTCTTGCAGCATCCCTGAGAGGCAACAGATCGCCGCGGGGCGAACCGCACCCTCCCGGAGGGTGATCGCGAGCGTCATCGCACAGCCTTGGGAGAACCCGACGAACACCGCCTCTCGCCGGTCGTACCCATGCGTGTCACAGACCGAGTCGATGGTCGCATCGAGTCGGTCGGCCGATTCGGCGAATGCGGCCCCGTCGATCTCGCCGGACGCGCCCCGCTCGTACCACCCTGCACCCCACGGCGGCACCGTGTTGGACCCCCGGGGGCACACGGCGAAGTAGTTGCCGTCGGGGTCATACATAGAGGCGAGGGGCGCAAGGTCGTGTTCGTCGGCGCCGTACCCGTGGATGAGCACGAGCAGTCGATGGCCGGGCCCCTCGCCCCCATCGCGGGTGCGTGCGCCCAGGACATTCACGGCCAGCGGCTCGACCGAGCCGCCGTCGGTCATCCGGTGTGCGCCTGGACGCGGATCTCCACGAGACCGTTGGGCATCGCGAGCTCGGTGCAGCCGATCGCCGTCCACGCCGGGTAGGGCTCGGAGATGAACTCGTCCTTGATGCCCATGAAGGTGCCGAGGTGTTCGCCCATGTCGACGTGGAAGGTCGTCATCTCGACGATGTCGTCGAGATCCGCGCCGGCTTCCTGGAGCACCTCGCGCACGAGCGCGAATGCGGAACGGAACTGCTCGGCGGGATCGTCACCCGCACCGATCTGCCCAGAGCAGAGGAGCAGATCGCCCACCTTGACGGCGGGGGCGAAATGAAACCGGTCGTACGTTTTCTGCATGGATGAGGGAATGACACGTTCGTTCATGCACGAAAACTAGCCCCGCGGTCGTACTTTTTTGCTGTGTTGAAAATCACTGCGACGCCGCGCATCCGTCGGTCGCCGTTTCACGACGCTGTGGTGGCGGCCGGAGTGACCGACGCCACCGTCTACAACAAGATGCTGATGCCGACGTCCTACGGGGATCTCGAGGCCGAATATCGGCGACTTCTCGAAGGCGTGGCGATGTGGGACGTCTCGTGTCAGCGGCAGGTCCAGATCTCTGGCCCACACGCCGACGACCTCGTCCAGTACGTCACGGCACGCGATCTGTCCTCGATGAAGGTCGGACAGGGCAAGTACGTCGCGATGTGTGATCACGAGGGAGTGCTGCTCAACGATCCCATCCTGATGAAGCTGAGCGGCGGCCGGTACTGGTTCTCGATCGCCGACAGCGACGTGTTGCTGTGGTGTCGCGCGGTTGCCTTCGAGCGGGACTTCGAGGTCTCGATCACAGAGCCCGATGTGTCGCCGTTGGCTGTTCAGGGCCCCCTGGCGGTCGACCTCATCGCCGACCTCTTCGGCGACCATGTGCGCGCGCTCAAGTACTTCTGGTTCGTCGAGACCGAGCTCGACAGCATCCCGCTGACCCTGTGCCGATCGGGTTGGAGCAAGCAGGGCGGGTTCGAACTGTTCCTCCAGGACGGGTCGCGGGGTGTCGAACTCTGGGACACGGTCGCAGCAGCCGGCGAGCGCTACGGCGTCGGCCCTGGCGCACCCAATCACATCGAGCGGGTGGAGAGTGGTCTGCTGGCGTGGGGCGGCGACAACACGCCTGGTTCCAACCCGTTCGAGTGCGGGCTCGGTCGTTTTGTCGATGTCGACTGTGAGGCGGACTACATCGGCAAGAGCGCCCTCCAGAAGGTCGCCGCCGAGGGTCCAGAGCGGCTCCTTGTCGGTCTGATCCTCGAGGACGCCGCCGACTCGATCGCCGACGCGTGGCCGCTCGAGCAGCGCACTGCGGTTCGGGTCGGCGAGTGCCAGGTCGGCACCCTCTCGGCAGTGGTGGAGTCGCCCCGGCTCGGACGCACCATCGGTATCGCGCAGATCGCCCGGGAGGTCGTGGAGGCTGGCGCGACCGTCATCGTGGAGTCGCCGCAGGGAGCTCGGGCGGCCGAGATCACCGAGCTGCCCTTCATCTGACGTCGCCCCCGAGCTGACTCCCACTGGGGACCCCCAGGGGGAAATGGGGGATTCTCCGGGCAGACGTGAGCTCCGGAAGTCGTCTGAATGGTCTTCATGACGACATCGACGGAATCTCGCGCGCTGGCGCCGGGGAACACACCTCGGCTCGGTGACCTCGCCGGCGCGGCGGCAGCGGACCGCAACCGTGCCGTAGACGCTTATCGCGCCGGAGCGATGATCGCCGTGGCGCTGGGACACTGGGCGGCCGTCGCGGTAGGGACGGACGCCAACGGCGAGCTGTGGGCTGGCAACGCGTTGGAGTACGCCCCGGGCATGGCCTGGCTGACCTGGCTGTTCCAGGTGATGCCGCTGTTCTTCGTCGTGGGCGGCTTCGCGTCTGCGATGTCGCTCGACTCGCACATTGCGCAGGGGCGGCGCACGTGCGACTGGGTGGCGCAGCGACTCCGTCGGATGATGGCGCCCGCGGTCGTGTTGGCGGCGGTGTGGACAGGTGTGATCGGCCTCGGGGTCGTGGCGGGCCAGGCCTCCCTCGTGATCGCGGCCGCGTTTGCCGCGGCGATCCCGCTGTGGTTCCTGGCGAACTACACAATCGACACAGCGTTGGCGCCGCACGTGTTGCCGCGATTCCGCCGCCATCCTGTGGGCGTTCCGGCGCTGCTCGTTGGGGCGTTCGTCGTGATCGAGCTCATCCGGCTCGCCGGCGTGCCGGTTCTGCCGCAGCTCAACTGGGTGCTCGGTTGGTTGATCTTCCAGGTGCTGGGTTTCGCGTGGCGCGATGGCCTGCTGCCGTCGGGTCGCGCCGTGTGTGCGCTGTCGATCGGATTCCTCGGGGCAGCGGTGACAGCTGTCGCCGTCGGCCCGTGGCCCGTGGCGATGGTGCACTTCCCCGGGCTGGCTCACTCGCCTACCCAGCCCCCGACGATCGCCCTCCTTCTCTTCGGGTTCGGGTACAGCGGTTTGGCGATCGCAGCGGCCCCGCGTGTGACGGCTGCGCTCGCAGGCGATGGCCGTGGCTCGAAGGCTGCCTGGCGCGCGGCGGTCGCAGCGAACGCCATCGCGATGTCCGTGTATCTCTGGCACATGACGGCCGCCGTGGTCGGGAGCGTCGTGCTCTGGTCGCTGGGTCTCCTCCCCACCGCCTCCGTGGGGTCGCCGCTGTGGTGGTTCCAGAAGATCCCCGTCTTCATCGTGTCCTTCCTCGCGCTCGCAGCGATCGTCAGCGCGGTGTGCGGCCATGAACGGCGCGCCCTCTTGTCGCCGCCGGTTCGCTGGCGGGGTGGCACCGGGAGCGTCCTGGCGACGGCGGCGCTGATCTCTCTGTCGGTGAAGTTGTGGGCCGGCGGTTCGCTTCCCCAACTGTCGGCGGGTCTGGTCGGGGTGCTCGCCGTCTGGATGGTCGTGCTGCGAGGCCTCCCGAAGGCGCCTGCCGCGCTGATCTCGGAGGTGCGGTCGTGAGTCGTTTCATCCCCGACAGCGCGTCCCAGAACGTGGGTGTTCTCGGAGCTGCGCTGCTCGCGATCTCCGGGCTCACGCTGGTGAGCGCGCGCTGGTCCGACGTCGGACCCGGCGGCCGGCTGACCCTTCTCCTCGTTCTCACGGCCCTCGTGGGCGCCGCGGCGGTCGCAGTGCGCGATCTGGCCCCACGGACGGCGTCAACCCTCTCCGGCCTCGTCGTTGTGATGATCCCCCTCGACGCGGCCGGCATCGCGCTGGCTGCGGGTGGGGATTGGCGCTCGGCGGCGACGGTCGGCGGGCCGGTCGCCGTCGTTCTCGGTGAGCTCGTGTACCGCGGCCGCCGGCGTCGAGCCGGCGACTGGCTGGCCGCGGCGGGTCTCGTGGCGACGGCGTCCGGCGTGGCCGCAACCCACGATCTCGCAGGCCCCGTGGTTCTCGCGGTTGCAGCGCTCATCGCGGCCGTCTGTCTCGAGCGCGATCGAGACCTGGCAGCGGTCGCTGCGGTGATCGCCGGCCTCGCCCCAGCGTTCAGGGTGCTGCGCGATGCGACGTTCATGGGGCAGGGGACGCTCCGCGACGTCGGGCTCATCGACAGGGCCTCGGTCGAGGAAACGGTGCTCGCGGGTGGCCTGGCTACTGCTGCGCTGCTCGTCGTGTCGACCCGGCGGCGCAGTGCGCGAGTGCTTGTGGCGGCCTCGGCCACGGCAGTCGCGGCGGCGATCGACGTCTGGGCAGAGCTGCGGCCTCCTGCGTCGACCGGAGTCATTGCCGCCGCAACGTTGCTCGCGTTGTACCAGTTGGTGCGGCTGCACCCGATCTGCCGTGGGCCCTATGTGTTCGTCGCCGACGATCTGTTCGTGGTCGCAACCGGAGTGATGACGGGGTTGGCTGCGCGCTGGGCGTGGCTCGCGCTTCTCGACTGGGAAGGGCTGGATCGACGGGCGTGGAGCCTGACCGCTGCTGTTCTCTGCGGGGCCTGGCTCGCGCTGGGCCTTCGCTCGGCCCTGGGCGGCGCGGAGCCGCGCTCGTTCGTCGAAGCGTCGTACGCCGTGGTTCCCGGAGCCGCTCTTGCTGCGTGGGCGTCCGCCGCGCTCTGGAGCGGTGAGCCCCTCCTCGGAGGACTCCTCGTCGCAGGTGGCGCGCTGGCGTTGAGGTTCTCCGCCCACGCGCAAGCACCGCTGCTCAGCGGCGTCGCCTGGCTGGCTGTTCTCTTGCTCGTCGGTGGCTGGAACCTTCCGGGCGCGCTCGCCGCTGCTGCGCTCATGGTGGCCTGGGCGCTACCGCTCGGTGTGACGCATCGACGCGTCGAGCTGTGGTTGGCGTGGTCGTTTGGGGCGTTGTCCTGGTGGGCGATCGTCGATGCGTTGGGGGAGCAGTCGATGGACCTGCTCCTCCTGCCCGTCCTCGTGCTCGCCGCCCGGGCCGCAGTGTCGCTCGGGGTGGCTCCCGCCCTCGCCTCCGGTTCGCTGCTCGTCGGAGCAGGTGCCCTCGCCGTCGCCTCACGGGCAGACGACGGGAGACCCGTTCACCTGTTGGTGTTCGTCGGGTTGGCGACCGTGTTGGCTCTGGCAGCGGCGCTCTCCAGCGAGGGCTCCTCGGTCACCATCGCCGGATCGTGCGCCGTCGGAGGAGCGGTGTACGAGGCGCTCGCTGTGACGGTTGGGCTGGGTGCATGGGCCTGGTTCGCAGTACTCGGGTGCTCGGCCCTCGCGGCCGCGGCGATGATGGAAGCGACCTCGACCACCGGGGACCGGACCGTATCCTCGGCTGCGTGACGGGACCGATCGATGCCCTCGACGGCGCGATGCGCCGCGGCCTCGTCGCCTTCAGATGGCTGGCGCTCGGGTGGGCGTGCGCCGGAGTGGCCCTCGAGCGAGACCATCTCGATCGGCTCTGGCTCGCAATCTTGCTGCTGGCCGCCGCGGCGGTCGTCACCACGCTGGCCTCGCGCAGGGTCGGCGACCCCACGTGGGCCCGCTCGATCCTCGTCGTCGAACTCGCCGTCGGCTGTGCGCTTCTCGTTGCCGATGCCGCGGTCTACGACGCGGCTCGGGCCCAGTCCCTCGCCTGGGCGTGGCCGGCGGCAGGCATCATGGCGGTCGCCTTGTCGTTGGGAGTGGCGGCTGCCCTCGCGGCGGCTGGGCTCATCGGAACGGCGTCTCTGATCGGCGAGTCGCTGCTGCGCGACGAACTGCAGTGGACCTCGTCGACCGCGAGCAAGACAGCGCTGCTCGTGCTCGCAGCTGTTGCGGCAGCGCGCATCGCCGCGATCCTCCGGTTGGCCGAGCGGGAGATTTCGGCGGTGCGTGCTCGTGAGGATGTGGCGCGGGTGCTGCACGACGGTGTGCTGCAGACACTCGCCGTGGTGCAGCGCCGCTCCGGAGACGCCGACCTCCGGGCGCTCGCGAGCGAGCAGGAGCGGGACCTGCGGAGCTTCTTGTTCGAAGGCGAGCGGCCGCCGGAGAGCCTCCGGCGCGCGTTGCGGCTGGCGTCCGACGAAGTCGCCCGTCGCCACGGTGTGTCGATCGACGCCGTCATCGCCGACGATCTCCCCGAGCTCTCGCCACACAAGGCCGGAGCGCTGGCCGGAGCAGTGCGTGAGGCGCTCACCAACTCGGCCAAACACAGCGGCGCAACGTCGGTCTCGCTGTACGCCGAACCGGCAGACTCCGGGGGTGTGTACTGCTCGGTTCGAGACGACGGGCGAGGATTCGATCCCGAGGAGGCAACGGCGGGCCGGGGACTCAGCGACTCGGTCCGCGCCAGGGTGAACGGTCTCGGTGGCCGCGTCGAGATCACGTCGGCTCCGTCACGAGGAACAGAGGTGGAGATGTGGCTGAGCTGATTCGAATCGTCATCGCCGACGACCACCCGATCTGGGTTGCCGGGGTCCGCGCCGACCTCGGTGATCGCTTCGAGGTCGTGGGTGAGGCTGCCGACGCTGTCGAAGCGATCGAGGTGATCGAGCGCACATCGCCCGACCTCGCCCTGTGCGATCTCAACATGCCGAACGGCGGCGGTCGACGCGTCGCTGCCGCCTGCAGCTCCACGACGCGGGTGGTGATCCTGACGGTCAGCGAGGCGGAGAAGGACGTTCTCGACGCAGTCGCGGCCGGCGCACTCGGCTACCTCACCAAGTCGACGAGCCCCGGCGAGCTCCGGTCCGCGCTCGAACGGGCGGCTGCGGGAGAGCCCGTGTTTTCGCCGTCGCTGGCCGCCCTCGTGCTCAGTGAGTTCCGCCGTCTTCACGGCACCGGTCGAAGCGAGGCAGACGCGCTCACCGACCGCGAGCGCGAGGTGCTGCAGCATGTCGCCAAGGGGCGCACGTACCGCGAGATCGGCGAGGCGCTGTTCATCTCACCCAAGACGGTCGAGAACCACACCCGCAACATCCTGGACAAGCTCCGCCTGAGCAAGAAGCAGGAGCTGATGCGCTACGCCATCGAGCACGGCATCGAGTGACCTGGGCTGGGAGCTGGCCCGACCGTCAGCCCTCTCTCACGACGATCGTCCCGAAGCACATCTCGTCGTCGGTCCCGTCGGCCCACAGCACGTAGGCGGGTTCGAGGTCGGCGTCGCGCTTGGATCGATCCCAGCTGCATTCGAGACGAATGGTGTCGCTGCCCGAGATCTGGATCTCGTCGACCGGGTAGTAGTTGAGCTGCCAGTCGAAGGACCAACGTGGGATGTCGAGGAGAACCAGCTCCTCGTCGGTGCCGGGGTTGAGGGTCATGCGAAAGCTCGCCCCGATCTCGTGCTCGTGACCGAGGACCGAGACCACCGTTCCGCTGGCCCGGGCCGGCAGCTCGCACGATGAGCTGGCCACGCCGTCGGTCATGTGGGCGAAGTCAGTGGGCCGCTGGCGGCAAAAGAGCAGAATGTCGTCGGCCAGCACCCCGTCGCGGCCGTACTTGTCGATCGCGGCGGCCATTGCTGCATCTCGATCGCAGAGGGGTCCGACCTCGTCGTCGGAGCACGGGATCTCCGCTGGCGCCAGAAACGAGATGACCCGCACTTCGTCGGTGACCTCGCCCGGCTCTGCGACGTCGAGCTCGATGGCGCTGCGGTCGAGCGGTGCGTCCACCTCGAAGTGGTAGTGGACCTGAACGATGATGAAGTCGCCTGCCTCCATCTTCATGCCGCTGCCGTCGGGAAGCTCCGTGGGCCCCTGGCCAGGTGCCCAGCCCAGGAAGATCTCGTCGTCGCCGACGCCCGACGCGCCGAAGCACGGCCACCCGCCCTGCTCGGGGTGCTGTCGATCGAGGGTGTCGGCGGTTCCCCGTGCACTTGCCGGCGCCAGATAGCCGATTGCGTGGTGAACCACCTCGGTCTGGTCGGGAACGAACTCGTACCCGCGAATCCAGGTCGTCTCGGTCAGCCCGAGGTCGTAGATCATGCAGCGGTACTCGTCCGGCTGGCCCGCTTCGCCGTCGTAGCCGCCGAGGGGTTCGATCGCGAGGTCGACGTCGCTCAGCCGACGTACGCCTGCCGTGGCGACCACCGGCGTTTCGAGCGGGACGTCGGCGGACGGGTCGAACGACGCCCAGCTCACGATCGCCGCTCGTTGGCTGTCACTGAGGTCGTAGTTGTTGGCGAACTCGACGCTTTCGGAGGACGCGGGCCACGGGGGCATGTAACCGGTGCTCACGGCGAGGTGGATCGCATCGGCGTTCTCGACGATGTCGCCCACCGTGTCGAGTCGCAGGTGGGGTGTGCCAGGCCCGTCGCCGGTGTGACAGCGCGCACAGGTCTGCTCGATCGGGGCCAGGATCTCGCCGGCGAAGCCTTCGACCGGCTCGGTGGTGGTCGATTGCGTCCCAGGTCCGCCAGCGGTCGTCGGCTGGCCGTCGCTGTCGGAGCAGGCTGCGATCACAACAGCTGCTGCAAGCGCGAACGAGAGCGGGATGAGGGTCTTCAGGTTGATCCGCACACGACCCAGGGTAAGGACTCGCAGGCGATCCCGACATCGGCCGAACGGCTGATCTCGACGTCGTTCCTGGTGCTCAGTCCAAGCGGCGACCGAAGAGCTCAGCGAGCCGTTCGTAGTGGCGGGCCGCCCCGGCGGGGGAGAAGCAGTACCTCTCCGGAAAGACGAAGCCGTGCTCGGTGTCGGGGTAGAGCTCGATCGTGTGCTCGACGTCGACGGTGGTCATGTGCGCTCGAAGGGCGTCCATCTCCTCGTCGCTCACGTAGATGTCGTTGTCGGCGAGACCGAAGTAGAGCTCGCCGGGAATCTCAGCGAACCGCAGATGCGGCGAGTCGGACTGGTCGGTGACGATGCCGGAGCCGTAGAGGCTCGCCGCGGCTGCCATCCGTTGGGGAAATGCGCCGGCCGCTGCCATCACGAGCCGCCCACCCATGCAGTATCCGACCCCGCCAACGCTGGACGCGTCGATGTCGTCCTGTTGGTCGAGCCACTCGAGGATCTTGCCGGTGTCGTGGATGACGCGAGCGTTGGTGATGTTGCCCGCCAGCTCCATCATGAAGTTGCGGACCGCGACGTAGTCGCCGTCGCCCAGTCGGTTGGCGTCGATGTCGACGTGGCGAGCCAACCGGTAGAACGAGTTGGGCAACACGGCGACATAGCCGGCGGCAGCGATGCGCGCGGCGATTTCGACGAGCTCGGGTCGGATCCCCGACGCCGGCATGTAGACGATCACGGCTCTGTGCGGTCCGGTTCGACCGGGTATCTCCGGGGTGACGACGTGACAGTTCATGGTGCCGTCGTCCGTAGCGATGTCGATCTCCGCGACGTGGGTGTCGTAGAGGACCATCGATCAGCGACCCGTCCACACCGGGCTGCGCTTCTCCATGAAAGCGAGCGGCCCCTCCCGCGCGTCGGCGGTCTTTGCCAGGTCAGCCGAACGCCGGCTCTCGAGAGCGAGCGCCTCCTGCTCGGACATCTCAGCCGATGCCCTGATCACCTCGCGGGCAGCCCGAAGAGCCAGAGGAGCGTTGCCGGCCAGAGTCGCGGCCAGTTCGAGGGCCGTCGGGAGCACGTCCTCGACCGGAACCAGCCGGTTGATGAGCCCGGAGTCTGCGAGATCGTCGGATGGAACCGGCTTCGCGGTCAGCAACAGCTCCATCGCCACGGCCTGCGGGAGGTGCCGAGCCAGCCGTGCCGTGCCGCCCATCGCAGGGATCAGACCGAGCGCGACTTCGGAGAGTCCGAGGCGGACTCCACTGGCGACGACCCGCAGGTCGCTCGCCAACATGAGCTCCATCCCCCCTGCGATCGCGTGGCCGTTGACCGCGGCGATCACCGGTTTGCCTGGATCGAAGTCGCGCATCGTGGCGACCCCGAGGAGGCCGAGATCGCCGGCGACCGTCCGCTCGTGGTCGTTCTCGGGCTCGCGGCTCCCCGACATGAGCGGGATCGTCGTACCGAGGTCGAACCCCGAGCAGAACGTGGTGCCTTCGGCGCCGGTGACGACGATGACCCGTACCTCGTCGTCCTCCGAGACCGAACGCCAGGTCTCGGCGAGTGCGACGATCAACTCGGGATCGAGGGCGTTGCGCGCTTCGGGGCGGTTGAGCGTGACCACAGCGACGTGGTCGGCGACGGAGGTTTCGACGACTGCCATCGGCGCAGCGTATTGTGCCGCCGGTGCCGGCGCTGGTCCGGCGGCTGCGTTACTGCCCGGAGCCGGCGAGGTGGGTGGCGAGCCCGTCCAACCCGTGGCGCCACGTCGTGGCGACGCTGCGCTTGGTGAGTCGAAAGAGGGGGCGCGTGAACCATGTCGGGGCGAAGGCGCCGGTGTAGATCACGCGTGTACGCGGCCGCTCCGGGCTCCCCACGTCTTCGAGGTCGAGCAACTCGAGCATCTGGGTCGCGATTGGCAGGTTGGTGCGGACGACGGTGAAGCCCCATCGCGCAGGCTCGTCAGCCACGACGATCTGCTCCTCGGCCACCAGGAGCCCGACTTTGACGGTGCGGGTCGACCCGAGGGTGGCCCGCTGGTTCACCGACTCCGCTCGCGACATGGTGGGAAACCAGGCGGTCCAGGTTGCGGTCTCGGTGATCACGTCCCAGATGTCGTGTCGGGTCGCGTCGATGATGCGCTCGACCTTCACGATGTGTGCGGCGCTGCTCGCGAACTCAGCGCCGACTGCTTCCAACTCAGGCAAAGTGACCTCCGGCTCCTCACTTCCTAGTCGTCCGTGGCGCCGAGGAGGTCGCGGCAGGGTCAGGAAGTGGGGCGAGGCTGGGTGTGGGTGCCTCGCCCCACGCCTGACGCTCCTTTGGGGGGAGCGGATCCGGGAGGGGCCCGGGCTCGTGATCAGTCTGGCGGGCGTGCGTAGAGCATCGGTGGCGACACGGTGCGCACGGTCTCGATGGACAGGCTGACGATCTGTTCGGTGTCCTCGCGATGGCGCTGGTCCATCCGACGAAGGCGGGCGGCCAGCTCCGTCGCCATGTTTCGCAGCATCTCGGGACTGGCGTGCACCACGGCGTCGAGCCGATTGTGAGGGATCACGAGAACGTCGAGCTCGGTAGCGGCTCGGACCGTTGCGGTCGAGGGGCCCGGATCGAGGAACGCCAGTTCCCCGATCAGTTCTCCGGCGGGGATCTCCGCCACGACGGTGTCGTCGACGAGTACCTCCGCAGTGCCCGACTCGATCACGTAGGCGTCGTGGCTCAGGTGACCCTCGGTGACGAGGTGCGTTCCTGGCTGCACCTTCACCTCGTCCGTCGACTGCGCGAGGAGTTCGAGCGTGGCGTCGCTGGCGTCCGCGAACATGGGAATCGCTCGGATGCGCTGGACCTTCGGATCGGCGTGGGTGACGCTCATGGGGGTGGTTCCTCCAACTCGGTGGAGTCCACGATGGCCGCCCGGCCGACGATCCGGCAGGGCCGAAGGTCCCGAACCGGGACGTCAGACCCAGTCGGGGGTCGTTGCCTGTGCTCCGACGGCTTCGAGCAGCGAAGACAGACGCTGTGTGGCCGTCTCGTCGCCCGACACGTGGTGGATCAGTCCACCGTCGAAGCGACCTGCGAGAAGAAATCCGGACAGCCCATCGGTGCTGGCGCGAGCGACCGCCGTGGCATCGGTCGCCTGCCGCGGTGTTGGGACGGTGGTCGAAATCGCCGTGCCGACCGACCAGGCGCTCCCAAGACCGTCGCGGAGCCGGCGGCCGTCTCGATCGAGGGTGCCACTGTCTGATCCGGGATCAGGCGTACTCGACGATCTGCACGTAGTTGCCGTCGGGATCTTCGAGGGTCGCGAGATGGCCGAACGGCTCGCGCTCGAACCGTCGGATCCACGTCGCCCCGTGCCGGTGTTCGAAGATCGCTTGCGGTGGGCGTGGTGGGCGTGGTGGGCGTGGTGCTCCACGACCCGACGATCACGCCGCGGCCGCGCACAGCCGGCGAAGGAGGTCTCCCCACCCGAGTTCGTGGCCGTCGGCCGCGCCCGGCTCGATCGCTCCGAGCACCGTGTGCTCGAACCGGATGGTCGTCGACGTGGGGCCGGTCTCGGTGAGGGTGACCACCAGTCGACCATGGAGGGCGCCCGGGATTCCGAAGTCGCCGTCGAGGATCAGCTCTTTGTCGGTGGTGTACCCGCGCACGACGCCGACTGCGTATCCGCCGTCTTCGCGGGCGTCCCACAGCGTGCCGCCCGGCTCGAGGGTGAGCGTGACGCCCAGCGACTCCGGAGCCAGGTAGGGCTGGGTCCACCAGGTGCCGGTGCGATTGACGAGTGTGTCCCACACCCGGGCGGCGGGCGCGCTGCTCGACTGTTCCTGGACGATGTCGATCACTCGCACGGCTGGGTTCGGTGGGGTCGGGGCCATGTCGGGCTCTCTTTCGTGGTCGGATTCGGCCGCGTGGGCGAGGCCGAAGAGGCGGCCCGCCCAGAGCCGCTCGAAGGGGTGGAGCCACCGTTCGTAGATCTGTTGCAGCGGGGTGGCGTTGAGATGGTTGATGCGCTCACGGCCGGATGCTTCGACCCGGATCAGCCCCGCACCCTCCAGCACCTTGAGGTGGTTGAGCACGCCGTGGCGGGTCATGCCGTCGACCTCGTCACACAGGGCCGTGGTGTTGTGGGGGCCGATGCGCAGCACGTCCAGCAGCCGGCGGCGGGTCGGGTCGCCGAGCGCGCGCCACACGAGAGAGAGCTCGCTCGACTCGGGTGGGGTGTCGGTGGTGTTCACGTTTTCTTCGGACGCCCCTTGACGGGAGATCCCTGATAGGTGCGGATGAGCTCGATGTACTTCTGCGGTTCGGTTGCGAGCCAGGTGAGCCCGAACACGACCGCCCCGGGGGTGCTCGAGACCACGATCGAGACCCCTGCGGGAACGATCGAACATCTGGCCGGGTATTTCGGTCGCCGCCCCTGACGCCGGAGGTCAGATAGCGTCGGCCGCCATGACCACGATGTTGACGCCCGCCGAAGCCGCCGAGGCCGTTGCTCGTCCCATCCTCGAGATCGGCCGAACCTGGATGCAGGATCCCTCGGTGGCTCCCGTGGCGGAGAGCTTCGGGCTGGCGCCGCCGTTCGGGCTCTGGACGGTGGGCCGCGCCGGGGTGATGGGCGACGCCGAATCGGCCGCGGTCGCGGCAGCGATCGGGTTCATGGGCCCGGAGCAGGTGATGGGTCTCTGGGAGGGTCGCGACCGCAGTGTGCCCGCATGGGAGGTGTCGCTCGGTTACGCCGAGCATGCAGCGAGGTGGGGACGCGCGACCTTCGGTTCGCTCGACCCGGCTGCCGTCGCGCGCTGCGCGGAGCTCGGTGCCAAGGTGTCAGACGCCACGCTTCCCTCGATCGGAGCGCTCTTTGCAGGCTGGCGAACCGTGCCCCTGCCCGGCGATCCCTGCGGCGATGCGACGATCGTTCTCCAGGTTCTGCGGGAGATGCGCGGCGCCGCGCACTTGGCGGCGGTGCACGCCGTCGGACTCGGGCCCCACGCAGCGATCATGTCGACGGACGATCCCATCCGCGGCGGTTTGTCGTGGGCGGAGACTTTCGGGTGGCAGGCGCCTCACCCAGCCGGCGACGGTGACGCCCGGCGCGAAGCCGAGCGGCTGACCACCATCGCGTGTGCCCCCGGCTTCGAGGCGCTCAGCGCAGACGAACGGCAGGAGTTCGTCGACGTGGTGTCGCTGATGCGCGCCGCCCTCGACGGCTGAACCACCCTGCTCGTACCCTCGGCCGACATGGTGATCTCGAGGTGGGCGTCGGTGGCAGCGGTCGCGTGGCTGGCGGTGGGTTGCGGCGGTTCCGCGGAACCGCCGACCGGCGCCGAGGGCCCGACAACCGACGTCGAGGCGACCGAAATGGACGGCGGGAGCCTCGATCATCGAAGGGGTCGTACCACCCGGGGCGCTCCCAGAGGGCTGGTTGCAGAGACTTCCCAAGCAACACGTTCGCTATCGGGTTGATCACACGGGCGCCTTCGTCGGCGTCGACAACATCGACGAACTGCGCGCCGCCGGGCTACAGGCGGCTGATCTTCTCGCAGAGCTGGACCCTGACGATCCGACCATCGATTCGGTACGGGAGCTCTTCGCCGAGCTGCCCGACGAGTCGATCGTCGCGATCTTCGCCGAGGAGCCCCAGGTCTTCCACTACTTCGACGGGCTGTTCATCGACGTCGACGATCCGCTCGAGGGTCCCGATGTGCTTCCCAACGCGTTCGGGGGCGAGCCGTTTCCGGCGACGACGAGGACGATGGAGATTTTGACGAGCTCCACCGATCGGTGAGCTCCTCGGGTTCGCGCTGACCGCGGAATCGCATCTGATGCCACTGCTCCAGGAGTGCTGCGGTCCCGATCTCCCGCACCCGGGACCGCAGCCTCTCCTCCGTCCCTGAAGACAGGAGGAGTGGCGGCCGACGACGTGGGTCGTGTGCCGTGTCGCACCGTGTCGCTGTGTACGCCCCCTGGGACTCGAACCCAGAACCTGCGGATTAAGAGTCCGATGCTCTAACCAGTTGAGCTAGAGGCGCATGGAGCGACCGATGATAGCGGTCGCTCTCGAATGCGACACAACTCGATTCGGGGAAGCCGGCACAGCCCCGGCGCCGGCGCGGCAGGCAAAAATGCCGGCGGCGGCGGGCCTTCCCCTGCCGGGGACTCACCGCCGCCGCCCATTCCCACCGGTCAGACCGGCTCGACCGAGGCCGTAACCTCGAATGGAAATTTGAGATTACCAGTTCCGCCCGGCATGGCAACTAGGTTGGCGGGCGGCATGAAGGAGTCGGGCACGGCGGTGGCGATGCGCTCGGAGTCGACAAACGCGCGCGAACGCCTGATCGCAGCGGGCACCGCGGCGATGCGCGAGCGGGGCGGTCGGCCGCTTCCGGACCTCAACGCAGACGACGTGATCGAACGGGCGCAGGTCCCCAAGAGCACGCTGTATCAGCTGTGGGGCAATTTCGACGAGTACCGCAGAGACGTGCTGGTCGAGCTCATCAGAACCGCCGATCGGCAGGATTCGGGCGCCATCGTGGACGCGGTGGTGCCGATCCTCGAGCGCGGCGGCAATCCCGCGGAGCTCCTGGTGACCGGATCGGTGGCGTACTTCGAGGTCTTCAGCGCCTCGGACTTCTGCACATGGGTCCTCGCTGCGTATCCGCACCGCGACGAGGTGGGCGTGGGTCCCGAAATCGCAGCCGCGTTGAACGACGCCCGCGACCGGTTCGCCCGACCGATCGCGATGCTTGTCGCTGCCTCCCGGCGCAGGCCCCGGCCGGGGGTCGATGCCGCCACGATGTCCCAGCTGCTCGTCGCCACGTACCTCGGCATGGCCATGCGGGAACGGCTGGACCCGGGGTGCGCCACGAAGGAGCTCGATTGGGTCGGGCCCGACGGCAGCCCGGAGCGGTGGCCGCGCATCGCGATCGCGACACAGGCGATCATCGCCCGCTGCACCGAACTGGTGCCACAGTGAGCACCCGCGGGAAGTACCTATCGGCGACGGACGCCCGACGTCGCATGCTCGAGGCCGGAGCAGAGATGGCCCGCGACCTGCCACCTTGCGACGCATTCGTCCACCTGCGGTCCGCCGACCTCGCGCAGGACGCCGGGATGTCCAAGTCGGGCGTCTACCGCCAGTTTTCGAGTCT
This sequence comes from uncultured Acidimicrobiales bacterium, assembly GCA_964629575.1. Taxonomy (GTDB): domain Bacteria; phylum Actinomycetota; class Acidimicrobiia; order Acidimicrobiales; family Poriferisodalaceae; genus JAYPWI01. The sequence continues at coordinate 163,803 of CAZVUM010000001.1, forward strand.
CGAAGAACTCCACACCGCCGCCATCCTCGAGATCGCCAGGCAAGAGTCCGAAGCGCACAACGAGACACTCGCCGAGGACATCGTCGAGCTCGCCACCGAAGGCTTCGGTCTCGAGCAGCTGGTCCACGATCTCGGACGGGTGTCGTTCGCCACCAGCCTCGAGGACGACGCCGTCGACATGACTGTCCTGCTCGCCGCGTTGTCGCACAACGAGGAGATCGCAGCGGCCGGCCGTTCAGCAGACACAGCTGCTCGCAGCACGATGGAAGACGTCTACCGCCTCGCCGACCAGCGGCTCGAGTACCAGCTCCGAGACGGCGTGTCGTACGAGGATCTCGTCGCGATGGTGTTCAGCCTCAACGACGGGCTCGTCATCTGGCACAACGCTGATCCCGACGCGGTTCCCCTCGACATGGAGGGACCAGAGGGAACAGGGATCGAGGGCGACTGGGACCCCTTCGTCCTCGGACTGTGGGCCTTCGTCGAGCACCTGCGCGAGCCGGCGACCGGCGGCGAGACCGGCACAGACCAGGAATGAGAGAGGGCCCCGGCTGCGCCAGGGCCCTCATTCCCGATGGGGTGACCGAGGGGAATTGAACCCCCGACCTCCAGTGCCACAAACTGGCGCTCTAACCGACTGAGCTACGATCACCAGGAGCTGTCCAGGATAGGAGAGCGCGGCAGCAGTCGCGCAAGTGGACGCGACTGGATCAGCGCAATTGCGCCAGGGGGTAACACGATGACCGGGGCCGACGCTTCGCTGCAACAACGTCAGCGACCCATCGACTACATCCCGCGCATCACCGCGCAGTACTCGGGCCTGGGATACGGCGAGTACCAGTGGCTGCACAGCGACGAGCCGTCGGAGTGGACCCCCGTGCAGCGGCCGCTGCGCGAGAGCCGACTCGGGCTCATCGCAACCGGCGGGATCTATGCGTCTGGGCAGACCGCGTTTCACTACAAGGACGACACGACCTATCGGGCGATCCCGACCGACGTCGGCACCCCCGATCTGCGCGCCACGCATTTCGCGTACGACCTCACTGACGCCCGCGACGACATCAATGTCGTGTTCCCCATCGATGCCCTCCGAACTCTTGTGGCACAGGGCGAGATCGGTGAGCTCGGTCCGTCGGCATACACCTTGATGGGTGGGATCTACAGCATGCGTCGGGTTCGGGAGGAGCTGATCCCCCAGCTCGTGCAACGCTGCCTCGAAGACGAGCTCGACGTCGTTCTGCTCGTGCCCGTCTGACCTGTCTGCCATCAGACCGTGGGTCTGATCGCACGAGCTCTCGAAGCCGCCGGCATCTCGACGCTGTCGATGTCGAGCGCCAGGGACATCACCCGCGCGGCCGGCCCGGCCCGGTCGGTCTACCTCGATTTCCCCTTGGGCCACACCTCGGGTCGCCCACACGATCCCGAGCTCAACCTCACCATCATGCGCGAGACGCTGGCAGCGTTCGAAACGCTCACCGAGCCCGGATCGATGCTGCATCTGAACCATCGCTGGTCGTCCACCGACAACTGGAAAGACAAGGTGTTCGCGCCTGTCGAACGTGGCGAGGTGGCCGGGGACTCCTCACCGTCATCTGGATACGACGACGATCGAGTTCTCCGCCACGAAACCCCCCAGTACCAGACAGAGGAGGACGCCGCGGCGGCCCATGCCGAGCACGAGGGCGAGGACTGCCTCGTCTGTGCCGGCATCGACTACTGATGGCCGACGCCAATCGTCCCCCGGCCTCTGGGGGTTCGAAGTCCCCGGGCTCGGGTGGCGACTACGTGCCCGAAGACGTGCGGATCCGGCCGGCTGCGACTGTGCTGATCCTCGACGAACGGCCCGACCTGCAGGTGCTCATGCTCAAACGCAACGCCCGCTCGGTGTTCGTGGGCGACATGTGGGTCTTCCCCGGCGGTGCCGTGGACCCCGAGGACGCCTCCCCCGAGGCGGATGCGCTCGTCGACGGGCTGACCGATGGCGAGGCCTCCGCAATTCTCGGACTCGAATCGGGTGGGATCGCATTCTGGGTCGCGGCGCTCCGCGAAACGTTCGAAGAGGCGGGCATTCTGCTGGCCCGCACCTCCGGCTCGACAACGCTGGTCGATCTGTCGGCACCGGATGTCGAACGTCGGTTCTCACAGCACCGTGACGGGGTGAACGCCGGCTCGCTCGACTTCGTCGACACCGTGGCGGCAGAGGGACTGCATCTCGATGGCCGCGATGTGCACTATGTGTCCCAGTGGGTCACGCCGCTCGGCCCACCGCGACGCTACGACGCCCGATTCTTCGTCACCGCAATGCCGTCTGGGCAGATCCCCCTCCACGACAACGACGAGGCCGTCCAGCATGAGTGGATACGCCCCGCCGAGGCCATCGCCGCCAACGAGACCGACGAGATGGTGATGATGACGCCGACGATCTCGATGCTGCACCGCCTGACGCGCTTCGAGTCGGTCGCTGAGGCCATGGCCAGTGCGGCGCAAGCAACGGCCACCGACGACGAGTGGATCCGGGTCCGCTACGGGGTCGAGGGTCCACATCGGATCGCGTGGCCTGACGACCACGACTACGACGCCGCCGACCCGCGCGTCGAGAACGGCGTGGTGCGCTGGCCCGTGGGCTGACCACGGCGGAAAAGTCTTCGGGGGCCTCATCGCGGCGCGGTGTTCTGCCGATGGACACCCATGGGAACCGTCGCCGGTCCCACACAGACCGGGTTGGAGAGGGACGGCCAGAGCGAGAGCTGGATCGGGCGTCCAGGTCTTGCGCTGCTCGTGCGCGGGGCCATCCTCGGCGCGCCCCTGTGCGCGGCGTTCGCGACCACTCTGGCCCTCGCTTCGCTGGCGCCCGCCGATCGGATCGGGGTGAATCGGTGGGTGTGGTTGGCCGGCGTGATCACCGTTTCGACGTTGGTCCTGCGAGGCGTGGATCGCATCGTGAGTCGTTTCGCTCCGTTGGCCACACTTCTCAAGCTGTCGCTCGCCTTTCCCGCCGAAGCCCCCCGGCGATACCGCATCGCTCTGCGATCGTTCAGCACGCGATCGGTGCAGCGGCGCCTCGACGACATCCGGCGAACCGGGCGAGCGATCGACGAGCGCGATTTCCGCAGCGCGCAGATGCTCGAGCTGATCACGCTGCTGGGCGAGCACGATCGGATGACACGGGGGCACTCTGAGCGTGTCCGGGCCTATGCCGCCCTCATCGGGGAGGAGCTCGAGCTCTCCGCTGAACAGATGGAGAAGCTCAACTGGGCGGCGCTGCTCCACGACCTCGGCAAACTCCGCGTGCCTCCCGAGATCCTCAACAAGGACGGGCGTCCGAGCGAGGAGGAGTGGCGCATCCTGCAGGGACATCCGATGGCCGGCCTGCCGTTGAGTGAGCCGCTTGCGGGGTGGCTGGGGGAGTGGCGGGGCGCGATGAGTGCTCACCACGAGCGTTGGGACGGGGGCGGCTACCCAAAGGGGTTGGCCGGCGATGCGATTCCGTTCGCAGGACGCATCGTCGCGATTGCGGACGCGTACGACGTGATGACGTCGACGCGTTCGTACAAGGCTCCGTACCCCGCGGCCGTCGCCCGGGCGGAGATCGCGGATCACGCAGCGCGCCAGTTCGACCCCCACATCGCCCGCGCGTTTCTCGCCGTGCCGGTCGGAAAGCTCCGCCGTATCGCCGGTCCACTGTCATGGCTTGGATCGCTGCCGGGCCTGCGCGCGGTGTCGGCAGCCGATGCGACGAGCCATGCGGTCATGTCTGTCGCCGGCTCCGCGGTCGCTGCTCTCACCGCGGTGGTCGCCGCCGTCGCCATCGACTCGCCGCCCACCTCGGCTGCGACCGACACCGATCCCCGCATCGAGCTGGCCATCGACGTCGCTCCGACCGCTCCGGGAGTGAGCGACGACCTGGACGGTGGCCCCCTCGAGGGGTCCACTGACGCGGATGTTCCCGCCGGCTTGCCCGCTGCGATCGGCGAGGAGAGCAACGCCGAACGAGTGGTTGCGATCGATGACCTGATCGCTGTCACCGAAGGAGGGACCGCGCGCTTCGACGTGCTGGCGAACGATCTCAACGCCGCCGGCGCCACGGGCCTGTCCGTGCGCATTGCCGAGCCGCCGACGGAAGGGGTCGCCGAGGTCGAATCCGATGGTGTGATCTCCTACGCCCACGACGGTGGGGACGCGCCGTACGACTCGTTCACCTATGTCGTCATCGACGCCGAGGGTCGCGAGACGATCGGCGGTGTCCGCCTCTCCATCGAAGGAGTCAACGATCCGCCCGTCGCAGCGGCGGACGTGGGCTCGGTTGCCCGCGGCTCGATCGTCACCTTGGACGTCGTGGCCAACGATGTCGACCCCGACGCGACGTCCCTCCACATCGTCGCCGTCAGCGGCGCCGCACACGGCGAGGCCTTCGCCAACGAAGACGGCACGGTCAGCTATCTCCACGGAGGGGACGAGGCGACGACCGACACCTTCTCCTACACGGTGGCCGATCCCGAGGGCGCAACCTCGGACGCGCTGGTGACCATCAGCATCTTCGTTCCCAACGATCCTCCGGTTGCCGTGGACGACGTCGCGCTGGTGACCGAGGGCGGCGATTCGTTCGTCGAGGTACTCGACAACGACAGCGATCCCGATCCCGGCGACGTGCTCGCCCTGGTGAGTGCCTCCGGCGCCACGAACGGTTCGGTGTCGGTCAACGAGGACGGCCAGGTCGTCTACGAACACGACGGCAGCGAGACCACGTCGGATGAGGTCACGTACGTGATCGAGGACGAACAGGGCGAGCGGGCTTCGGCTGTCGTCCGATACACCGTTCAACCGCAGAACGACCCGCCGGTCGCCGCTGCCGATGCTCTGGCGGTCGGAGAGGGCAGCGCGGGGGTTGTCGCTGTGCTCGCCAACGACGTCGATCCCGATGCCGGGGCGTCGCTCACCGTTCTGAGCGTGAGCTCGCCGACCAACGGTTCGGTGTCCCTGGCGGCCGACTTCTCGGTGACCTACACGCACGACGGCTCCGAAACGACGAGCGACAGCTTCACCTACGTGGTGGTCGACGAGGTGGGCGCCACGTCGATCGGCACGGTCGGGGTCACGGTGACGTCGGTGAACGACCTACCCGTCGCAGTCGCGGACGCGAGCACGGTGGCGGCCGGAAACGTCGCGTGGATCGATCCTGTCGACCTCGTCTCCAACGATTTCGACGCGGAGGACGGTGTCGGCTTCGGCGCGGTGACCGTGACGCTCGACCCGACGCCGCCAGTACGGGGGACGGCGACGCAGGTCGGCGGCGCGGGAGGGCTGATTCAGTACACGCCAGGAGCCGGGACCGCAGCGACGGAGACCCTCGGCTACTCCGTGTGCGATTCCGGCGGAGCGTGCGTCGCCGGCTCGATCGTTGTGACGATCACGGGCGGGTCGACCGTGCTGATCTCGGAGTACTCAGGTGGCTCCTCGTACAGCGGGGGAGACTTCGTCGAGCTCTACAACGCGGGCACGGGGCCGGTCGATGTCAGCGGGTGGGAGCTCCACCTGACCGACGAGGCCAGCGCGTCGATTCTCACGATCCCGGCAGCGACCGTCCTGCCTGCCGGCGGGTTCTACCTCTTCGCCACCGACGGCCCGTTGACCGCCACTCGCGATCAGGCGATCGGCTTTCCGCTCGGCGAGTCGCTCGGCGTCGGGCTGGCGCAACTCGGTACCTACATCGACGTGGTGGGCAACCGCGCCCGGCTCGCCGGGACACCGGTGCCCGCGGCGCTGATCCAGGAAGGCGTGGGGGTCGCGCCACTGTCGCCGATTGGCGGTTTCGACCTGTCGTATACCCGTGCTCTCCCGGATTCGATCGGAGCCTGCAGCGACACCGACGACAACGCCGCGGACTTCATTCGAACGTGGGGAACCGACGTCACGCCGACGGGATCGGCGGGCGCGCCGGTCACCTGCGGCCCGCAGACCTCATCCACGTTCGTCTCCGGGGTCGTGATCAAAGAGCTGCGGACCGACGGCGAGGCGGGGGACTCCGACGAGTACGTGGTTCTGTTCAACCCCACGATCGGCACGCAGGACCTGACCGGAATGACCCTGCGCCGTGATGGCGCTGTGATCACAACACTCCCCGCGGTGACCCTGGCGCCTGGCCAGCACTTCCTCGTCGCGGGTGCTCAATATGGAGGCGCGTCCGACGCGCTGTACGACCCGGGGGAGCACCTCTTCATCACCAACGTTGTGCAGCTGCGTGATGCTTCCGGGTTCGTCGTCGTCGATGAGGTCATCCTCGATCTCAACCCGCCGGGACTCCCACATCTGGGCCAGGGGCTGCCCGACGTCTACGCCCGTCGTGCGTCGGGATGTCAGGACAACGACGCCAGCTCGGACTTCTCCTTCAGCGGTGTCCCAGCGCCGCGCACGTTCGGTGATCCGCTGAGGCCCTGCCCCTGACGCGCTCAAGTTGCGGCGGGCCATTCTGCTGGTGTCGGCGAGCCAACGGGGTGGCATTATTCGGGCGACGGCCCCCGTGGCGCAACTGGATAGCGCAGCGGGCTTCTATCCCGACGGCTGCAGGTTCGAGTCCTGCCGGGGGCGCGTGCGAAAACGAGCGACGGGCAAGCCGTCTCAGCGGCGACTCGGGTTCAAGCTCGGCGACGCCTCGGTTGGTTCGCCACACGACTACGGAGAGGGCCTCCGGCGGATCAACCTCGACACCCCGCTGACGGCACATCTCGCAGGCGAGGCGCTCGACGCGGACGGGATCGACGTGCGGATCAACCTCGGCGGTGGCGGCATGCTCGGCCAGTTGGGTGCGCCCGCCCACATCGTCTACGCCGCCGAGGACGAACACGCGGTGCTCGAGGTCGTCGCGGATCTGCTCTCCTGACCCGCGGATACATCTGATCGGGGCTGCGCGACTCTCGTTGGGTGCCGCTGACCGTGCCCGCTCACCAGCTTCCCGTCCTCGCTCTCAAACTCCATCGGCCGCAGTGGTGGGACGGCACAGCGCTGTTCATCGGTGCTGCGGCCCCCGACCTCGCATACCCGCTGCACAGGTGGATCGGCTCACAGAGTCACACGGCCCTGGGTGTGGTGGCCCTTGCGGTCCCACTGACGCTGGCGCTCACCGTTGCCCTCCGCTGGCGCATCGCTGGGTCGGTTGCCTGCCAGCTTCCAGATCTCGGCGTCTTGCGACTGAGGTCCTACGGAGCATTGACCCACACCGCATCGTGGCCCCGCTTTCGGATCACGCTGATGTCGGCGGTCGTCGGGGCCACGTCACACGTGCTGATCGACGGCTTCACCCACCGGGGTCGATTCGGCGCCGCGTGGCTCGACCTCGACTCGGTCTCGTTCGATCTCGGTCCGGCCGGCGTCCGGTCCCTACCGGGCCTACTCCAGTACGCAGGGCACAGCGCGGGGAGCTTGCTCTCGCTCGCGCTCCTCGCCGTGGTCGGTCGCCGAGGGTTGCTCGAGCAGTGGTGCGGGTCCGAGGCGGTGGCGTTGGCCAGATCGCAGCGGCCTACACGGACCCAACGGCTGGGTTTCTGGGCCATCGTGGCGATCCCGGTGCTGGCCGTCAGCGCGTGGTCCGCCGCCGCTGGAGCCGTGATGATCTTCGAGCTCATCGACGCGTTGCTCGTTGGTCTGGTCGTCGCCGGATCGATCGTGGTCGCTCGACCGCACGCGAGCGACGGAATGGAACCCGACCGGAGTAGGTTTCAGGGCTCGTGACCGACAGCAACGTCCAGAACGGCGTCAAGGGCGCCAACGGAGCGATCACCGACTCCGAGGTCGATCTCGCCCGCATCGAAGCCGCTGTGCGGGAGATCCTCGCGGCGATCGGGGAGGACCCCGGTCGTGACGGGCTTCTCAAGACGCCCAGCCGCGTCGCCAAGATGTACGCAGAGGTCTTCTCCGGCTTGCGCGAGGACCCGGTTCATCATCTCGAGGTGCAGTTCGAGGCCGACCACGACGAGATGGTCATGGTGCGCGACATTCCGTTCTATTCGATGTGCGAGCACCACCTGCTGCCCTTCGTCGGCAAGGCGCACGTGGCCTACGTGCCTGGCGAGTCCGGAAAGATCACGGGCCTGTCGAAGTTGGCTCGTCTGGTGGAGGCCTACGCCCGCCGACCCCAGGTCCAGGAGCGGTTGACGAGCCAGGTCGCCGACAAGCTCGTGGATGTTCTCGAACCGCGAGGCGCCCTGGTCGTCATCGAAGCCGAGCACCAGTGCATGTCGATGCGAGGCGTGCAGAAGCCCGGCACGCTCACCATCACCTCGGCTGTTCGAGGTCTGTTCCTCTCCGAAGCCACCCGGTCCGAGGCCATGCAGCTCATCGCCATCGGCCGCTAACCGCCGAGTGGCAGCGCGCCAGAAGTGGCGCGCTGGGACTCCGCGAGACGCCCGACACGAGTGCGCCGGGCTCAGATGGCGAGGGGCGACTCGCCGCGCAGGAACCGTTCGGCCATCACCATGAGGGTGATCCAGTAGTCCCGGCCAGGCACCAGGTCCGCCACCGTCACCGTTGCACTGAACGCGCTCTGGTGAGGGTGGCCGGCCGAGGAGACCCCTGCGATGTCGAGTTCGCCGATCCGCCCAGCGAGGAATTCGAGAAGTGCGGCGATCGGAACATCGATGAGCGACGCGACCTCGTCCTCGGCGATGACGTAGCCGCTCAGGGGTCGATCGTCGCGGAGCAGATACACCGAGGTCAGCTCGCGATTGAGCCGACCCTCGCCGCTGTCGTCGACCAACCTGCGTTCGCCGAGGAACGTGAGGTGGGCGGGATCGATGTCGACGCCCAGCTCCTCCTCCAACTCGCGCACGCCATCGGGTGGTGACTCGCCTGCGGCCAGGTGACCAGCGGCCGAGATGTCGAGGAGCCCAGGGAATGCGGCCTTTTGGAGGGAGCGGCGTTGCAGCACCGCCACGGGAACGCCGTCACGCTCGGCGACGATCTGGCAGTGGAAGACCCTGTGCCAGTCGCCGTCGAGGTGAACCGCGTCGCGCGGCTTGGTGCCGATGTGGCGACCGAGGTCGTCGACGATGTCGAGGACCTCCACGCCCGCTGCGCTGTCGGTGGCCATTCAGCCCCCGTCTCCGAGACCTCGAGGGGTCAGAGGAGCTCGGCGTATCCGTCGAGAATCGGAAGAACCGTGTCGGCGTCGGCCGGTGGGAGGCTCAGCACGACTCGGCTGACACCCGCTTCGGCCAGCGGCTCGAGGATCTCGGGCTTCGGGGGCGTGCCGAACTGGCCGTATTCGATCTCTTTGGGATCGCGGCCGATCTCGGCGCACGCCTTCTCGATCTCCTCGATCTTGTTGAGCATGTCGTAGCGGCCGGCGATCGGCATCCAGCCGTCACAGAACTCGACGATGTCGGCGATGGTCTTGGGGCCGGCTGCGCCGCCGAGGATGACGGGAGGCCCGCCGTCCTGGGCCGGCTTGGGCCACGACCAGCTGGAGGAGAAGTCGACGTGGTTGCCGTGGTACTCGGCCTCGTCGTTGTTCCAGATCTCCTTCATGGCGAGGATCCGCTCACGGAGAACAGCGCGACGCTCGGTGTACTTGACGCCGTGGTGGGCCAGCTCTTCTTTGTTCCAGCCGTAGCCGATGCCGAAGAGGAAGCGGCCATTGGAGATGGTGTCGAGGGACGCGATCTCCTTCGCGAGCCACAACGGGTCCCGCTGGGCGACGAGGGTGATGCCGGTGCCGACCAGGATGTTCTCGGTCACAGCGGCGGCTGCGGCGAGCCCCACGAACTGGTCATGGCTGCGCCAGTACTCCTCGGGAAGCGGCGGTGCCCCCTCGCGGCCACCCCACGGGGTCACCCGGCTGGTGGGGATGTGGCTGTGCTCGGGAAACCACAGGGACTCGAAGCCCCGCTCTTCGGTGGCGCGCGCCAGCTCGATCGGCTGGATGGCCTTGTCGGTCGGGAACATCATCACGCCGAACTTCATGTCTCCCCCAAAGGATCTGGTGGCGGTGGTCGTCGCCGAGGCTACCGCCTGGGGCGGTGTTGCTGTCCGGCCCGCGCTGGATGGAACAATGGGGCCGAATCGAGTCCACGGGAGTCAGCAGTGCAGATCAGCCTCGAAGTCGACAAGTGCATCGGCAGCGGTTCGTGCGAGATGTTGGCCCCCGAGGTCTTCGAGGTCGGCGACGATGGGCTGGCGAAGCTGCTCGACGCCTCGCCTGGCTCCGACATGGAGTCCAAGGTCCGCGCTGCCGAAGAGAGCTGCCCCACCCAGGCGATCTCGGTCGAGTACTGAGCGCAGGTTGACAGAGAGCTGCCCCACCCAGGCGATCCCGCGGGCCGGCGCAGTCGAGTACTAGCAATTCTTCTCGGTACGCTGCTCTGCGATCCGGGAAGTGGCGCAGCTTGGTAGCGCACCTGCTTTGGGAGCAGGGGGTCGCAGGTTCAAATCCTGTCTTCCCGACAACGTCATGGCGCTTTTGGGTCCGTGGGGGACGCGCTGGCACGGGTGTGGGCGCCCCAAAACGGAGAGGGCGCGCTGCCGATGACCCGGAAGGGGAGATGAGGGGTGATGGGTCGCACTCGCCGCATTCCCTATCGCGCGGTCGGTGCAGCGCGCGCCCTGCAGGCTCGCACGCGCGGGATCCGCACGCTGCGCACCCTCGAAGATGTCGACGCGGTTCTCGACGAGGCGGCCGTTGCCTTCCTGCGCTCGAATGCCGAGGCGCTCGCCCTTCTGTCCACCGTTCGCTACGCGGGTCCGACGATCGGCCATCGCGACCCGCATTCGGCCGGGTACCGCGAGGCGCAGATGGAGCTGTACCGCAGTCTCAGCGGCCGCGACGGCTACGACGCTGCCAGCGCTGAGGTCAGCGAGCTGGAGTCGAGCGCGTCGCCGCGGAACCTCTACCCCTACTCGACCGGTCAGCCCCAGACGGTCGGCGAGCAGCTCGAGGCAGCCGGCGCGGTGCTGCAGGCGCTCGGAGATCTACAGGGTCGACGGATCGTCGAGTACGGGCCGGGTTGGGGCCTGCTGACGATTCAGCTGGCGCTGTCGGGCTTCGACGTCAGCGCCGTCGATCTCAACCCGGCGATGCTCGATGTCATCGACAGACAGGCCGGTCGAGTGGAGGTCGAGGTGTCGACCGTCGCTGCCGACATGTTGACCTTCGCTCCCGATCGTCCTGTTGACGCAGCGGTCTTCTTCGAGTCCTTCCACCACTGCTTCGAGTTTCCGACTCTGCTCGATCGACTGCGGAGTGACGTCGTTGCTCCTCATGGGCGAGTACTTCTGGTCGGAGAACCGATCTCGCACCAGGCTCTTCCATGGGGCCTGCGGCTGGATGGCCTGTCGCTGTGGTCCGTGCGGCGTGAGGGCTGGATGGAGCTCGGCTTTGCCGTGCCGTTCTTCTTCGAGCTCGCAGCCCGGCATGGCTGGCGCGCCGAACGTCGGCGGGGTCGCGGTCGCCTGACGGACATGTGGGTGCTCACCCGCGTTTGAGGCGTCCCAGCGCATCTCTTCCGAGCTGAGCCACGGTGCGGGCCGCCGTCCCGGCGCGGGACAGCAGGTCTGGAGCCGCGTTTGTGGCCTCGGCCGGCGCAGGCTCCGCGGCGGGGAGGGGGTTGCCGCGGCCTTCCTGCACGTGCGCATGCACCGTGTATCGCCCCGACTCGGCCAGCGGCGGGTGATGAAGGCTGCCGAACCCGACCTCGTGGAGCATCGCATCAACGGCTTGTCTGTTGGGCCCCCAGAAGTTGGTGGGGTCGTCGTTGAGGCTGGTGCCCGGGTAGAAGATCACCGCGGGGAGGGGGTAGTCGTTGGCGTCGGTGTGCGTCTCGACGATGGCCATGCCGTCGTCCGAGCAGAGCGACCGGCAGATCTCGAGGTATCCGAGCGGATCGGGGGCGTGGTACAGGATGCCCATGAAGAGCACCAGGTCGAAGGTGCCGACCGTCTCGGGCGACATCTCCTCCACCGACATCGTCAGGGGCTCCACGCTCGAACCGAGCGCCGAGTGAGCGAAGTCGAAGGCTGCCTTCGACCACGGCCCGCGCTCCCAGATGAAGCGATCGGCCGCCACCACGCGCGCCGCGCCCCGCCGTTCGGCCTCGAAGGCGTAGAAGCCGTTGAAGGTGCCGACATCGAGAACCGACATCCCGGTGAGGTCCTGGGGCAACGCGACGTCGATCAGCTTGGCGGCGGACTCATCGGGCCCGGGCGTCACGATCCCGTGGCCGAGGTCGATCTGGTGGAACCACTGATACTGGTCGACGGCGGCCTGGAGCTCCTCTGGGTTCATTCCGCTATTCCTAGGCGGCAGCCTCGTCGTCGGCGTGGATGCCATTCGGACGGTGCGCGGCAGGGGCGACCGGACATCGCAGACGGAATGTGAGAATGTCAGGCGAGTCCGGTGGAGGTGGCGCAACATGCCAGGGCGGGGAGAGGGGCAGATGCGAGACGGGAGAATCTCCCGGCGTGCGGGAGCGTTGCGGATCCTGCTCTCCATCGCGGTCTGTCTGTCGGCGGTGATCGCACTGGGCACTGGCGCTTCGGCCGAAGAGGACCTGCGGGTCGAGCACGTGGTCGATGGGCACTTTCCTCCCGGCGCACCGGTCCCGGTCCTCGTCACGGTCGAGAGCGATGCTCTCTTCCAGGGCGAGATCGTCGTGATCTCGGGTGGCGCCGAGATCCGCGAACCGGTCGAGGTCGCCGCCGGGTCCGCGAAGCAATTGGTTCTGATCGCCCCAACCACGCCGTACGAGGGCCAGACCATCACTGTGCGCCTGGAGAAAGGCGAGGAGATCGTTGCCACGGGCTTGCTGAATTCCGGTCGGGGCTCGGCTCACACCATCGGCGTGCTCGGCAGCCTCGCGAGCTCAGAGCTCCCCACCCGGGCGTCGGTGGGGTTCGACCTTCCCGAGGCGGAGCTCCTCCCGATCGACGCCGATGTTCTCCCGAACGGGCCCGCCGTTCTCGGCCCTCTCGGCTCGCTCGTCATCGCGCCCCGCGACTTCGTCGATCTGTCCGCAGCAGAGCGAGATGTCGTCGTCGGATGGGTCACGTTCGGCGGGGAGCTGTACATCGACGGTTCGCCCGATGCAGCGCCGGCAACGCTTCCTCGCGAGTGGGTTCCGACCACGGGTGACCGGGTCGCTGCGGGGTGGGGAAGCGTCACCTTCACTCATGGGGCGGCCGCCGCTGGGCTGTGGGACGGTCTCGTCCTGCCTGCACCGGGCGGCTCCTTGGAGGAGTTCGGTTTCTTCGGTGGGTTCTTCCCGATGGAGTTCACGCTCGCCGAGGACGCGGGCCTCGACGTTCCGTCGCTCGGCGTTCTTCTGTGGATCCTGGTGTCGTACGTGGTGGTCGTCGGGCCGGTTCTGTTCTTCTTGCTCCGGGTCACCAATCGCAAGCCGCTGATGTGGGTCGCGGTCCCCGGGCTCGCGCTCGGTGTCACCTTCGCCCTCTGGTTGGTAGGTCGTGACGACCGCCAGTCGGTGACCGCAGCCCATGCGACGGTGTTGGAGAGCACCCCAGGTGGCACCTGGGCCACGTCGACGGTGATGGTGAGCTCCGCGTCGGGCGGTAGCGCCGGCGTTCGACTCCCAGACGGGTGGCACGTCGGCAGCCAAATGAACAGCTGGAACGGGCAGCGCGCCAACATCCAGGTCGCCGGCGGCCAGGCCCTGGTCGACCTGCCGCCAGGAGGAAACGGGACCCTCATTGCAACGGGGCCGACCGATGGCGAAGCGGCGCTGGTCCTCACCGCCGAGGCCGACGGCAGCGGAGGCGCCACGGGAACGATCACCAACACGTCCGACCGACACCTGTCCGACATCGTGGTTCTGTCGCACACCGAAGTGGAAGACATCGGGGATCTCGCGCCAGGGGAGTCCGAGAGCTGGAAGATCACCAACGTCGTCGGCACGAGCGGCGTCAGCGAAGCGATCTTCCGGGTGTGGGGTGACGCGATTCCGGCCGGCTTCAACCCGTTCGGGCCGGGAAACCGATCCCAGACCGACGAGCTGAGCGCGGTGAATCCGGGAGCGTTCCTCGCCGTCCACCAGGCTCGGACCAGCTGGGGGTCGACGTCGGGTGCGGTCACGGCCGTGGGCTGGACCCGCGACGGATCTGCTCCGGTGTCCACCAACGAAGGCACGCGCATCACTTCGGGGCGCACCGCATTTGTGACCCATGCCGCCGTCGTCCCAGGAAGCGGTGTCGAACCGACAGCGCGGGTGGCTGTCGTGTCGTCCGATCGCGCCGGCGGCGGGATCGGCTTCGGGCCGGGAGGCACACTTCGACTGGTCATGGACGGCGTGGACGACGACGATCCGCTCGCCCTCACGTTCCGGCGGGGGACTCTGGTCGAACTCGATCTCTGGACACCCGATGGGTGGAAGAGGGTGGCTGTCGATGATGCGCGCAGCCCCCTCCTGCTCCCGGCAGAGGCACGGGTTGGCGGTGTTGTGTTCGCCCGCGTCAGCTACGACGAGAACCGGTTCTGGAACGGCCCCGAGCCGTCTCTGCTGCACCTCGATCTCACCGCGCCGGACGACCCGCCCGAGTCGGTCGTCGTCTGGCAGGAGGACATCGACGCTGCCATCGAGGCGGCAGCCGCAGCGGCCGCAGCAGTGGGGGACCAAGCCGATGGCTGATGTCGCCGCCGACCCGGCCGTGAACGGCGAGCCGTCGGCCGAATCCGTTGTCGCGGTCTCGGGCCTGCGGAAGATGTACGGCAAGTTGGCTGCGGTCGACGGGCTCGACCTCGAGATTCCGCCAGGCAGCGTGTTCGGCCTGATCGGTCCCAACGGGGCAGGCAAGAGCACGACGCTGTCGATCCTCGCCGCGCTTCTTCGTCCGACCTCTGGCCGGGTGCGGGTCTGCGGGTTCGATCCGATGAAGAGTCCCAAGGAGGTGAGGAAGCGCATCGGCTACATGCCTGATGCGATGGGCACCTACGACGGGCTCCAGGTGGGTGAGTACCTGGAGTTCTTCGCGTCTGCGTATCGCGTTCCCCGCCGAGAGTGGGACGGTGTGGTCGATGGGCTGCTCGAGCTCGTGGACCTCGGCGTGAAGCGCGATGCGATGGTCAACTCATTGAGCAGGGGGATGAAGCAACGTCTGTCGCTCGCCAGGGCCCTCGTTCACGACCCGGAGATCCTGATCCTCGACGAGCCGGCGAGCGGTCTCGATCCGCGCGCCCGGATCGAACTGCGTGTGTTGATCGGCGAGCTGCGTGCCATGGGCAAGACCGTGCTGATCAGCAGCCACATCCTGGCCGAGCTGGAGGAGATGTGTACCGCCATCGCCGTTCTCGAAGCGGGCAAGCTGCTGGCATCCGGCACTCCTGCGGGCATTCAGGAACAACTCGGTCGAGGCAGGACGGTCACCGTCAGGTTCGCCGACGGTTCGAGTGAGGAGTTTCCCGTCGCCGGCGATGACGAGCAGGCCGAACTCCTTCATCGCCTGGTCGCGGTGGAGGGCCGGCGGGTGGTGGAGTTCCGTCAGGGCGGCTCCGGCCTCGAGGAGCTCTTCATGAGCATCACCGAAGGAACGGTGCAGTGACCGCCGAGGTCGAGGTCATCGAAGCCGCTGATCCGCCCGACCCGTCGCCGCGGCGCCGGTGGCGCCCGAGGGTGAATCCGGTGCTCGCCCGTGAGCTGCGCCAGCGGGCACGCGGTGGCCGCACGGCGATCATACTCAGCGTGTTCCTCGGCCTGCTGATCGTCACGTTGGCGCTGACCAACCGCGGCCTGAGCGGCGGAGGTGGTGGGAACGGCTTCAACGAGTTCGGCGGGTTCGACCCCTTCCAGCAGCTCAACTCGGCGTCCGTCGGACGCTCGATGTTCGAGTTCGTCCTCTTCTTCTTGCTGCTGCTGGTGATCTTCATCGTCCCGGGCATCGCCTCGGGCGCGATTGCCGGCGAGCGCGAACGACAGACCCTCATCCCGCTTCAGGCGACGCTGATGGGAACGGCGTCGATCATGTGGGGCAAGGTCATGGCCTCGGTGGTGTTCCTCTTCCTGCTCGTGATCGCCGCAGTTCCGATGCTTGCTGCGACCTACCTGCTCGGCGGCGTGAACCTCGACACCGTGTTCGCAGGCATCGCCAGCGTCCTGGCGGTGGGCATCGCGCTCGCGGTGATGACGGTTGGCTGGTCGGCTCTGCTGCGCCGTGTCCAGGTGGCAACGGTGGTCGCGTACGTATTCACCTTCCTGCTCGTCGGAGGAACGCTGATCCTGTTCGCGGCGGCTGCCGCGGTGGATGCGTCCCGTGGGACCGACCCGGCCGATCCGCCGCTCTCGATCCTGGCCCCCAATCCGGTCATGTTCGTCGCCGAGGCCGTGGGGGAGACCGGCACCGCCTTCGAGCGCCCCCTCAGCCCGTTCAACCCGTTGCGCGAGCTCAACGAGTACTTCGACGGCTTGGAGATTTTCCCGGGCGGGCCAGGTGGCCAGCTCGTAGCGTTCGACCCGCGGACAGGGCGTGAGGTATCCCTGGACGATCTCGATCGTGGCGACCCGCTCAACTGGAAGTGGTCCGTGACCTGGTACGCCGCAGCGTCGCTCCTCCTCTTCTGGCTGGGGTGGTGGCGGGCGCGGGTGCCCGCCAAAGTCGAGCGATGAGCTCTGCGGTTCCCACCACGGTGGTCGCGGTTGTCGACGCAGCTCGGCGCCGCCTGCGCGCTCGCTACGGCGCGGCTCTCGTGTCGTTCGGCGCCCCCTTGGTGGCGGGAATCTGCGTGGCTCTCGTGGCACTCACATGGGTCACTCCGTGGGTGTGGCCCCAGACGGCGGCTGCTGCTGTGGTCGTGATCTCGGTTGTGGGGTGGCTCTGGCGGACGCTTCGCCAGCCGATCTCCCGACTCGGCGCAGCCTCGGTGCTCGACCGCAGATGCCGCACCCACGACGCTCTCGGTGCGGGTCTGGTCGAGGTCGAGCGGGCCGACGCGTTCGGAGCCGCCATCCGCGACCGGGCGGTCGCGGCGGCCGAAGCGACATCCGTGCCGGCGATCCTCCCGGTGCGCCTCGACGTCCGTCGCCTGCTGGTGGCGCTCGCGCTCGCGTTGATCGCAGTCGCCGGCCTCGTCGTCCCCAACCGTCATGATGAGGCCCGGGCCGCCGCGGCCGCCGAGCAGCGAACGATCGCCGCGGCGACCGAGGAGCTCGAAGATCTCGTCGAGGAACTCGGCGACGAGCCGCTGGCCGAGGAGACAGCGGATCAGCTCGAGGCCCTTCTCGCAGAGCTCGACGGGCTCGACGACATCGACACCGCTCTCGAAGAGCTGCGGACGGCGCAGAGCCAGCTCGATCTGGCGACACCGCGCTCCCACCTCAGCCAACGCGCGGCCACCTCGGGACTGGAGCGAAGTCTCGATGCACAACCGCTCCCCGGGGCTGCGTCGGGAGCAGCTGCCGACCAGCTGGATCAGCTGTCCCGGTCGATGGAGGACCTCACCGCCGAGGAGACAGCAGCCCTCGCCGATCGCCTGGATGCGCTCGCGGCGACTCAGGCCGCCGGCTCACCCGCTGTCAGCGCAGCCATGGCCGCGGCGGCCGATGCCGTGCGAAGCGGGGATCTCGGCGCCGCCGCGTCGGCGCTGGCCGAGGCCTCGGCTGCTCATCGCAGTCAAAGCGACCAGGTCGAACGCGGCGACACGGCAGCGCGAGCCGCCGATGCGACTCGTCGCGCGGCCGAAGATCTGGCCGAGCATGGCGAGGGCGGACAGGGCCAGGGCCAGGGCCAAGGTGAGGGCCAAGGCCAAGGCCAAGGCGCGGGTCAGGGTCGGGGTGGCGGACAGCCGTCGGGTGAGGTCGCGGGTTCGACCGGCGGCACCGGCGCGGGCCAGGGTGGCCAGGGTCAGTCGGGTCAGACCGGTGACAACCCTGGAGCGCGGGGCGAAGAGCCGGAGGTCGCGCCGCCGCTGGAGGGCGAGGGATTCGGCGATCCGCTCGATCTCGCCGGGGCCGCGGGCGGCGAGCCCGGCGCGGTCGTCGGCGAGGGCGACACCCGGTCAGGTCCCGGTGTGATCACTCGGTCCCAGGCCGAGACGCTGGCCGAGTTCGCTGATCGCGCGGTAGAGGCACTGGACTCGCTCCAGCTCAGCCCCACTGACCAGCAGCTGGTGGCCCGCTACTTCGAACACCTCAACGAGGAGGCACAACGGTGAGCATCAGCATCGACGACTACGCAGATGCCGCGGACGCGATCATCGCCGAGATCGGGTCGGTGATCGTCGGCCAGGCGGACCTCGTCCGCGACGTCGCCACGTGTCTTCTCGCTGAGGGGCACCTGCTCCTCGAAGGGGTGCCGGGGCTCGGAAAGACCGAGCTGCTCAAGGTGCTCGGTCGGGTGACGGGCCTCGAGTTCTCGCGCATCCAGTTCACCCCCGACCTCATGCCTGCGGACATCGTCGGTACCGACGTGCTGTACCAGGACGACGCGGGCAACCGTTCGTTTCGGTACGAGGCCGGCCCGATCTTCGCTGGGCTGGTGCTCGCAGACGAGGTCAACCGAGCGTCCCCGAAGACGCAGGCAGCGATGCTCGAAGCCATGCAGGAGCGCTCGGTGACCGTCGGCGGTGTGACCCGGGACCTCCCCAGGCCGTTCCTCGTGATGGCCACGCAGAACCCCCTCGAGATGGAAGGCACATATCCGCTTCCGGAGGCTCAGCTCGACCGGTTCATGTTCAAGACGGTGGTGCCGTACCCCTCCGCCGATGAGCTCGAGGAGATCGTTCTGCGAACGACAGGCGTCGGCCGCGCGGATGTGTCCGAGGTGGTGGACACGGCGAGGCTGGCGGAGCTCGTGTCGTTCACGCGGTCGGTCCCGGTGCCTCTCCACGTCGGGCGATACGCGGTCGATCTCGTCCACCGATCCCAACCCGCGACGACCGCGGTCGACGCCGTGAAGGACTACGTGCGGTTCGGCGCTTCGCCGCGTGGTGCTCAGGCGCTGATCCTGGGTGCGAAGGCTGTCGCCCTGATGCAGAGGCGTCCGAGCGTGAGCGTGGAGGACATCCGCGCTGTCGCTCCCAGCGCGCTTCGCCATCGGCTGGTGCTGGGGTACGAGGCCGCGGCCGACGGTGTTGCCGCCGACGACATCGTCGACGCGCTGCTCGCCGCGACCGAGGCGCCGGGTGAGGGGGAGGCCGGCGCGTGACCGACGCCGGGCCGTTGCTCGAGCCCGACCTGTTGTCGGAGCTCGCACGGCTGCAGCTGCGGCTCGGGCGACCGTTGGTGGGCGCGATCACCGGCGACCATCGTTCGGTCCGGCGCGGCGCGTCCCTCGACTTTGCCGACTACCGCGAGTACCGGCCGGGCGACGACCTCCGCCGAGTGGATCAGCACCATCTCGCCCGCTCCGACGACGTCTTTCTGAAGCAGTTCGACGCCGAGGAGGACTTGACCCTCCGGTTGCTGCTCGACGCGTCTGCGTCGATGGCGTTCGGGGCCAAGCTCGACATGGGGTGTCGCTTGGCCGCGGCGCTCGGCTATCTCGCCCTGGCCCACCGAGACGCGGTGACGTTGTCCGTCTTTCCGTCCGATGATCGCCCGCGTCGATTCGTGGGGCGCGAGGCGGTGCCGCCGCTCTTCGACGCATTGCAGCGGGTGGAGGCATCGGGCGAGACCGGTTTCGCCCGGGCGGTCAACCGACGGTTGGCCGAGCGGGGTCCGCGCGGCGCGGTCGTCGTCATCTCTGACCTGCTGACCCCCGAATGGGAAGCGGCCCTGCCGCGGCTGCGTGGAGCGGGCACCGACGTGACGCTGGTGCACCTTCTCGCTCACGACGACCTGCACCCCCAGTCGGTCGGCGACCTCGAACTCGTCGATGCCGAGACTGGCGGCCATCTGCCGGTGAGCCTCGATCCGCGTCGGATCGAACGGTTCGAGCTGGCGGCCGCCGACTGGGTTCGCCGCGTCGAGGACCGGTGTGGCTGGGCGGACATCCGGTACCTGCGCGTCATGTCCGACGAGGAGCCCCGCCAAGTGCTGCTGCGTTCGTGGCGGCGGGCGGGCTGGCTGCTGTGAGCTTCGCCAATCCCGCGGCGTTGTGGCTGCTCGGCCTCCTCGTGCCGGTGGTGGCCGTGCATGTCCTTCGCCCCCGACGCCAGCGCGTGGAGGTCAGCTCGACCTTTCTGTGGGACCAGATCGCCGAGCCGGTCGCCGCGTCCTCGCCGTGGCAGCGTCTGCGGCCCAGTTGGCTGCTCCTGGCGCAGCTCCTCGCGGTGGCCCTTCTCGCGTTGATCCTGGCTCGACCCTCAACGTCGACCACCGAGCCGCTGGCTGATCACACCGTCTTCATCATCGATGCCAGCGGTTCGATGGAGGCACTCGAGGGGTCGGGTGATCGGCTCGATCTGGCCGTCGAACGCATCCTCGCCGTGCGGAGCGAACTCCCCGATGGCGGGCGGGCCAGTCTCGTCGTGGCAGGCCGACCGAGTCGGGTACTCCTGACGCGGAGCACTGACGTCGGCGAGTTGCGCAACGCCCTCGGCGCGGTCCGGGCCATGTCGGGGACGCCCGACTTCGGGGCCGCGTTCAGCCTCGCCGAGAGCCTCGAAGCGCCCGGCGAACCGATCGGCTTCGTCCTCGTGAGCGACGGCGGTGTCGCCGTTCAGGATCGTTCGGCGATCCCCGCGGGGACCCGCTACGAACGGATCGGAACCGACGTTCCGAATCGTGCGGTCACCCAGCTGTCCGTCGTCCCGGCCGAGCGCGGACTGTCGGTCACCGTGACCGCCCGCCATCTGGCTGGTCCCGCTGCGACGCAGACCCTTCGGATCGACGTCGACGGTCGCACCGTCGACGAGCTCGAGGTCTCGCTCGAACGCGGCCGATCGCAGACGTTCGAGATCCTGGCTCCGCCCGGTGACCTGGTCACGGCACGACTCGACGGTGGAGACGCCTTGATGTCGGACGATGTGCGCTCGAGCGCGGTGTCCCAGCGTCGCGACCTCGTCGTGTTCCACGGCGGCGCCCGTTCGACCTACGTGGGGGCGGCGCTTTTGGCCCTACCCGGGGTGCGGGTCGTGGACGACCCGTCGGATCCACTCATCGACGTTGCCGTGGTCGAGGGCGCTGGCGGTGCCGGACCCGAGGTTCCGACGCTCGCCTTCGGCCTGCCCGGCGGTCTCCACGACGTTGCGGTGCTGGGAAGTGTCGAGAACCCGGTCATCGCGCTCGTGCGGAACGACGATCCGCTGCTGGCCGGTCTCGACTTGAGTGAGGTCGTTGTCGGGAGAGCGCAGGTCCTCGACCCGGGTGTCGGTGAAGTGCTCGTTGCGGCGGAGGGGGCGCCGCTCCTGGTGCGAACCCGTTCGAGCGACGGCGCGGACGGGCTGTACTTCGCGCTGGCAGCGGGTGACAGCACGCTTCCCCTGTTTGCGCAGTTCCCCGTGCTGATCGACCGGGCTCTGACCGAGCTGGCGGGGGCCATCGTGCCGCCAGCCGAGCTCGAGAGCGGATCGACTGTGTCGTTCGACTCGGCCGTCGACGCGACGGTGACGACTCCCTCCGGGGCCTCGCTCGACGTCCCGGCGCGGACGCCGAGGCCGGTAGTGGATGAGCTCGGAATCTGGGAGATCCGGCAGGCGGGCCGACGTCCTCACCTCGTGTCCGTTGTGCAGCCTCTGGCGGAGTCGGCGACGACGCCTGAGCCCAGCTTGCCGATCGAGATCCTCGCCGCCACTGACGCCGAGGTGCGGGTGGGCGAGCGCGACCTGTGGCGCTGGTTCGGGCTCGCTCTCGGCGCGGTGCTCCTGCTCGAGTGGGCTCTCGCCCGCAGGCAGATCGGCGTTCCTCGTCGGCAGTGGCGAGTCGCGCAGCTCTTCCGCCTCGCGGTTGCTTGCCTGTTGGTGCTGGCTCTCGTCGAGGTGTCGTGGACGCGGGCCGGCAACGACGTCGCGACGGTGTTCGTCGTCGACGAGTCGGAGTCCCTCGGGCGCCAGGGGCGGCGCGCTGCCTCGGACTGGATTCGCCAGGCGCTCGCCTCGACACCTTCGGATGGCCGAGCCGGCGTCGTCGCATTCGGCGCCCGCGGCCGCATCGAGTCAGTGGTTCAGAGCGACCCGACCTTCGGTGGCGTCAGCGTGGCCGTCGACCGGTCGGCGACCGATCTCGCCGACGCGCTCAGGCTCGCCGCGGCCATGAGCCCCACCGACATGCGCCGACGCGTCGTCCTTCTCACCGATGGCCGGGAGACCGAAGGCGATGCGCTCGGTGAGCTGGCCGGTCTTGCCGAACAGGGGATCGCCGTCGACACCGTGTTGGTGTCCGCCGATCGTGGGCTGGACGTAGCGGTGGGCGATCTCGACGTTCCGTCACGGGCGGAGGAGGGCGACGACGTCGTCATCCTCGTCCCGGTGGACGCGCCCACTGCGGTGGCGGCGGAGCTGGTGTTGTTCCGCAACGGAGAGCAGGTGTCGTCCCAGCGCGTCGAGGTGGACGCCGGCCGCTCGGTCCTGCGGCTCGTCGACTCCGACGCCACAATCGGCCTCGCCCGCTACCGGGTGTCGATTCGCGCGCCGGGTGATCTCGTGGCGGAGAACGACACGGCGACGGCTGCGGTCGCGGTCACCGGACCCAGCTCGACCCTGGTGATCGAAGGGCGCCGCGGTGACGCCGAGGCCCTCGTTGCGGCGCTGCGTTCCACTGGGATGGCTGTGCAAACGACGGGCGTCGACGAGATGCCGTCCCTCGAGGAGGCGTCGGTCTATGAGGCGGTGGTCCTCGTCGACGTCGATCGGCGCGCTCTGGCCGACGAGCATGTGGCGATGCTCGGTTCGGTAGTGCGCGATCTCGGACGCGGTCTGGTCGTCATCGGCGGCGATCAGTCGTTCGGCCTCGGCGGATACCTGGGATCGGACCTCGAGGAGCTTCTCCCCGTCGTGGCCGAGATCACCGACCCACGGCGCCGTCAGACGGTTGCTGAGGTGCTCGCGATCGACACCAGCGGTTCGATGGGAGCGTGCCACTGTCGGGAGGGCCAGCTGGGCGGGTTTCCGGCGAGCCAGATCGATGGCGGCGTCAACAAGACCGACATCTCGCGCTCCGCTGCGACTCGCGCCATCGCTGCGCTCAGTTCCCAAGACGAGATCGGCGTCCTGGCCTTCGACGCGACGACGCGGTGGTTGCTCGATCTCCAGGCGGTGCCCGGCACCGATGCGATCGACGCGGCGCTCGGACGTCTCACACCCGAGGGCGGCACGTTCATCGAAGACGTGCTTGCGACGTCGGCCGCCGCCCTGCGCGAGAGCAGCGCGAGCCTCAAACACGTGGTCGTGTTCAGCGATGGCTTCACCGACCCGGGTGACATCGAGGCCATGGCGACCGAAGCGGCCGAGCTCGCGGCCGAGGGCATCACTGTGTCGGTGATCGCCACCGGCGAGGGGTCGGCTCGCGAGCTCGCTGCCATCGCACGTGCGGGTGGTGGTCGCTTCTACCCCGGCCGGAACCTCCAGGCGATTCCGGAGATTCTGGTGGAGGAGACGATCATCGCGTCGCGGGAGCTGGTCAACGAGGGCGACTTCGTTCCTGTCGTGACAGGAATCGACGCCTCGACGCAGAACCTGACGGCGGCTCCGAGCCTCCAGGGGTTCGTCGGGGTCTCCGAGAAGCCCGGCGCCCGCACATTGCTGCGCATCGGGCCCGAGCAGGATCCGCTGTTGGCGACGTGGCGAACCGGACTGGGAACCGTGAGCGCGTGGTCGAGTGACGCCGGGACCCGCTGGACGACCCAGTGGCCGAGCTGGGACGGGTACGCCACGTTCTGGGCGTCGGTGGTGCGCGAGACGTTCCCCGACGCGTCGGGTGACGCAGGGGTGTCGGCTCTGGTGAGTGACGGGCGCTTGCGTATCGAGTTCGATGTTGCGGAGGTACCAACCGGCGCCGTCACGGCGGTCGCTCGGATCGGCCGCCCCGACGGCACGGCCGATGAGTTCGTCCTCGATCGAGTCGGGGCAGAACGCTTCGCCGCGGAGGTCGCCGCCGACGATGCGGGCGTCTACGCGGTTGGGGTGAGCCTGCACGCCGACGGCGAGCCGACAGCGACAGCGGTCACCACCGCAAATCGCTCGTACAGCGACGAGTTTCGCCCGGGAGAGCCCCGAGAGCAGCTGCTGCGCGAGCTGAGCGCAGCGACCGGTGGCCGGCTGGGCCCGGCGCCCGAGAACGCATTCGACGCGGCTGGCCTCACAGCCGGACGGCGAGTGACTGAGCTCACGTCGTGGCTCCTGGCTTTCGCGCTGGCGGCGCTCCTTGTGGCCATCGCCGTCAGCCGGCTGAGCTTTCGGGGCACGCTTCCGACGGCCGCGGTCGCGACCCGGTCGCGGGAGTTGTTCGACCGAATGAAGGCGGCGGCCCCGATGGAGGAGACCCGTTCGAGGAGCGGGCCCGACTCGCCATCGGTCACAACCCGGATCGAGAGCCATGCCGGCGAGCGTCGCGGTGGCGAGGAAGCCTCGACGGAGCCGTCATCGGAGCCGGATCAGGCGGCGGCGGAGGACTCCACGCTCGGGCGGCTCCTGGACCGCAAGCGGCGGGGCTGAGCCGCCACCAGGCCGACGGCCATCGCAGCTGCCCCCAGCCACACGAGCCGGATGAATGGCCGCGTCCGCACACGGAGCACCGCCGTGCCGTCGGTCGCGTTGTGGAGCATCACGACGGTGTCGCCGCGGAGGCGTCCCCAGTGCGCCGCTTCGCTCGCTCGGATCCCCCACTCGGGGTGTACGACGAGTGACGGTTCGAGCTCGGCCTGGGCGCCGCCGCTCGCGACGGTGATCTGGGCGACCACCGCTGGGCGGCCGGGTTCGCCGCCGACCACCAACGAGTGCAACGTCACCTGCTGGTCGGCGACCACCACGGTTTCGCCTGGGCTGACGGTGACGAGCTCGTCGTGGCCGGCGACGCTGCCTGCAACGCCGAGGAGCAACACCAGTGCGCCGAGATGGCAGCAGGTCTGGGCGGCCGGCGATCGCCGAGCGTTCGAGAGCGTGAGCGCCAGACCGAAGGTCGCGGCGGTAGCGAGCGACAGTGTCGCCGATGGGGAGCCGAGGATTGCCATCACCAGTGCAGTGGCAATTGCGGCGGCGGCGACTCCGGCGGAGATGCGGTGGCGACGCGCCCAGTGCGGAACACCGCCTACGAGGATGGCTCCGGCGACAGCGATCGGTCCGAGCAGCTGGGTGTAGAAGCGGCCAGTCGTGACGGCGCGTTCGCCGTCGATGGCTCTACCGAGCAGCGGGGCGATGGTGCCCACAGTCACCACCACCGCGCCGAAGAGGAAGATGTCGACGGGCACAGAGCGCCGGCGCGGCATCGCACCGTCCGGCGATTGGGTCGGTTCGGCAGCCGACACGATCAGCGCGGCTGCAGCGACGGCAGCAACGCCGAGAAGTCCCCACGCCACTCCTCGTTGTTCGGCGAAGTTGTGCACCGAGAGTTGGAGACCGGCACGGTTGATTGCGCCGAAGCCCAGGACCGCCACGAACGGCATCGCGCCCATCGCGACGGTTCGGCGAGTCGGCGCGCCGGCACCGATGGCGTGGATGGCGGCGATGACGAGAAGCCACGGAACCAGACCGGCGTTCTCGATCGGATCCCAGGCCCAGAAACCACCCCAGCCGAGTTCTGTGTAGGCCCATCGGGCGCCCGCGAGGAGCGCCACGGTCATCACGGAGCCGGAGGCCACGAGCCACCGCTGCAACGAGGCTGGGTCGCTGGCCCGTAGGGCACGGCACCAGGCGACTGCAGTCATGGCCGAGCCGACGTAGAGGAGCGGGGGGTGATACGCCATCGCTCCATGGCGCAGAACAGGCGTGAGGCCGGCGCCAGACAGTGCCGGGATGCCCGAGCGCTCGAACGGATCGGCCAGCGTGAGCAAGACGAGTGCCGAGCCCAAAGCGATCGTGGCCGCGCTGGCGAGCACGAGGCGGTCTCGTCGTTCGCCGTTGCGGCGGCCGAGTGCAAGCCCCACGACGGCGAGGGTCGACCAGAGCAGAAGCGAGCCGTGCGAGCCGCCCCACAGCGCCGCGATCTTCTCCACGAGTGGTGCCTCGCGGCGGCTCGTGGCCGCGACGTACGTCACCTCGAACCGGCTATCGATCAGTAGGTGGGTGAGCCGGAGCGTCGCCGCAACGAGCGCGACAGCTGACAGGTCGAGGGCGCGCCCAGCCCATCGTCGGTCGACGTCGCGTCCCCACATCGACGCTGTGAGGGCAGTCGCAGCCGCAGCAGCCGCCACGACGAGGAGCACCCACCCGAGAGACATCACCGCACGCTAGGACGCGCGGCGGCCGGCGGAGTTGCTCTGCCGTCCCTGAGGGCGTGATTGAATCGAGCAGCGCACGAC
Source organism: uncultured Acidimicrobiales bacterium (assembly GCA_964629575.1). Classification (GTDB taxonomy): domain Bacteria; phylum Actinomycetota; class Acidimicrobiia; order Acidimicrobiales; family Poriferisodalaceae; genus JAYPWI01. The sequence continues at coordinate 190,125 of CAZVUM010000001.1, forward strand.
GTCGCCCGGAGGACTCATGGACACGTACAGAGGCGGACTCGCCGTGGTGACCGGCGGCGGCACCGGGATGGGACGCGAGCTGGTGCGACAGCTCGCCGCGGCCGGCTCCGACGTGGCGATGTGCGATGTCAGCGCGGACAACATGGCCGAGACAGCGCGGCTCGTCGCAGAGGACGGAAGCGGCACCACCATCTCGCAACACATCTGCGACGTCAGTGACGAGGCTCAGGTGGTCGCGTTTCGAGATGCCGTTGCCGCCCAGCACGACACCGACACGATCACGGTGCTCTTCAACAATGCGGGAATCGGTGGCGCGGGGAGCTTCGTCGACGACGATCGGGCGGCCTGGGAGAGGACGTTCGATGTCTGCTGGGGCGGCGTCTATCTGTGCGCCCGAGCCTTCATGCCGATGCTGGTGCGCTCAAGCGACGGTGCCCTGGTCAACACCAGCAGTGTCAACGGATTCTGGGCGTCGGTCGGGCCGGACCGTCCGCACACGTCCTACGCCGCCTCGAAGTTCGCCGTGAAGGGCTTCACCGAAGCGTTGATCGCCGACTTCCGGGTCAACGCGCCCCACCTCTCGGCCCATGTGGTGATGCCGGGCCACATCGGCACGTCGATCGCGCTCAACAGCTCGACCCTCCACGGTGGCGTCGACGTCACCCAGGTCCGCAAACAGTTGGCCGCGCGGGGTCTCCCGGCCGACCAGATGAGCGACGAGGACATCGAAGCCGCGATGGTCGCGATGGGGGAGCAGTTCCGCGACAACGCACCCACCTCAGCGGCACAGGCGGCGACGATCATCCTCGACGCCGTGCTGGACGGCCAGTGGCGCATCCTGGTCGGCGAGGATGCTCACCGACTCGACGACCTCGTGCGTGATGATCCTTGGGACGCCTACGAGCCCGAGTACATGGACAAGATCCTCGAGCGCGGCATCTTCGAGGCATTCCCCGGTCGCTCCTGAAAGCGGCGCGTGTACCCTGACTCTTCGCCCCGCGGGCGTAGTTCAATGGCAGAACCTCAGCCTTCCAAGCTGATGATGCCGGTTCGATCCCGGTCGCCCGCTCCACACACAACCGCAGGTCAGACCGCATTATTCGTCGTGCACGCATGTAGCTACCGCACGCACACGGGCCCCGAAAGGCCCAATGTCGGCCGACAGTGGGATTCCGGCCCTCGAAATCGCAGGTACAGCGGCCACGCATCTCGCGTGGTGGGCGGGCGATTCGGATCGGCCGAAACACAGGTGAAAGTCCGAGCCACCGCGGTTCGGCTGCGACCCCGCCCGTCCCGTCGTGAGTGAAGAGGTGCGGTGAGGAGTCGGGTTGCAACGATGCCGGCGAGGTCGAAAGCGGTGTTCCGTAGATCGGGTGGGTGGTGTCGAGGTTGCGGCCGGCGGCAAGGAGTCGGTAGGCGGGATCGATGTCGTCCTGGTTGAGTTCGGTCGCCGCCGCGACGAGAGTCGCGGCGTACCAGCCGTAGAGCCAGCCAACGCGGCGCCAGGATTCCTCGGCGGGCCACTGCCAGCCGCCGTCTGCCTCGTCGAGCGCTGCCTCGATCTCTTCGACGATGGGGTTGTCGGTGTTGCCGAGAGGTGACGAGGCCGAGACGACCATTCGGTCGCCCCACCAGTCGGTCACGTTCTCCTCGGTGAGGTCCGCGTGGCATGCCGGATAGAGAACCAGGATTCTGCCCGTGAACCCGCCGTCGCGTAGCGGCCCGGTGATGACGCGGCAGTGGCCCGTCAACACCACGACCTCGGGTCCGCGCTCGGCGATCTGTCGGATGGCTTCGGCGTCAGGTGGGAAGAAGAACCCGGGCTGGTTGGGGACCTCGTCCATCTCCAGCGACATGACCTGCCCCGTGATCCCGTCGGCGAGCCAGGGAACCGATACCTCGAGAGTGGCGACAGTGTCGGCCTCCGTCACCCACGCCGGCAGAACCCCTGCCTGGTCGGTGTAGAGCGGCCCGAGCACCCAGTCATGTGCCGGAGGCCAGAATGGTGAGGTGACCTGGGCGGGCAGGAGCGGGGTGCATGTTTGGCGCGACCACTCGACGATCTCATCACCCAGGACAGATGGCCGCGTGTTGATTTCGACTATGAGATCGACGTCCACGTCGTCAAGGTCCGCTTCGGACACATCGATCAACTCAACCGAGCCGTCGTCGCTGTGTGCGGCAGCGAAGCCCGTCTCAAACGAGGAGACGAACAGGACCGGAGCATGGGTGAGGACGCGGGAGCGATCTCTGATGCCGACCCGGTAGCCGGCGGCCGGACGGTCCAGCAGCGGACATTCGGCGGTGTCGACCAGGCTGTCGCCGACGGTGACCGACTCGGCATTGAAGGCCGTGTCGAGTGCCCCGAGGAGCCGGCCAGGCATCTCAGGCTGCCCATCTTCCGTGGCGAGAGTGGTTGACGTCGCCGGGACGCTGGTGGCGGACCGCTGCATCGCTGTTGTGTCAGCGGCAGGCGCCGTGGTGCTTGACCCCTGGATCGGAGCCGTTGTGTCGCGCGCGCCGTTAATAGGTTCTGACGACGCACACGACACCAACAACGCCGTTGCGCACAGGATGCGGCGGACTACCAACCTTGCCAAGTTTCGTACGCTCCGTCGGTCGGGGCAATCGAGACATTCGTGGATGGCACCGTGATGGCGCTTCTATGACGACCTTGCGGCGGAAACCACGCGCACCCTTGACGCCTTTGCCGTCGAGGTGATGGCGTTCCTTTTCTCGGCGATGCCATTGGGTCGGGAGGGGCGGATGCGGCGAGTGGGGGCGTGCGCCTTTTCGGCGGCGGCAGTGGTGGCGGCTGCGGGCTGTAGTCCTGAGCCGGACGGCGATCTTGCGGCACCGACGACCCGGGCGGAGCCGGCGGCGACGATCTGGGTGCCGCAGTTCCGGGGGGAGGTTGAGGTCCCGTTCGATTGGTGGGCCGGGTGTCTCGAGCAGTTCCCAGAGGTCGAGGTTCCGGATCGGCCCGATGTCGCGTTTGGAGGAGTCGTCTACGACGACGGTGAGGAGCGATGGACCATCTACTGGATGGGGCCATGTGAGATCTGCGCTGCGAAGATCCTGGAGAGCACCGGCCTCTGCCTCGACCTGGTCTCCCCGCCCGTGGCGTTCAAGTCTTCGCCGGGCCAGCCCAAGGCGAAGGATTGGGTGCTATCCCCGGATGTGATGCTCATCGCCGAGCTCGAGGCCGTGCTTGCGGCAATTCCTCAGGACGTCCCCAATGTTCGCCTTGTCCCCGAGACCGGTGGTTGCGCCGAAGATGGCCGGTTGCGCGGACGCCATCGCAGCTAGCGCACGGCCGACTCCCGCTGTCAGGCTCAGTAACCGTGATGGCTCGCAACGCGCCTCGGCCCGGAATCCGTTTCGGATTCCGGGGAGGCTGTTTTTCTGCAGCGACCAGCGCTGACTCTTCACTGCGGGGAGCGCTGACTCTTCACTGCGCGGAGCGCGGCGGCCGCACACACGCGGGTGGGGCTATTCGCGTTGGGGTGGGTCGTTGGCGTGGTGGCCGAGTTGTCGGCTGTAGCCGAGTCCGTCTGTTCGGGTGGCGGTCACTGTGCTTGTCGCGGGGTCGAAGCTGAGGTCCCAGTCGGGTCCATGAATCAACCGGTGGTGATGCCGGCACAGCAGCACGAGGTTGTGCAGATCTGTCGGTCCACCACGTGACCTGGGCTGTACGTGGTGGGCGTCACACCACTGCGCCGGGCGGGTGCAATGCGGGAACACGCATCCTTTGTCACGCACATGCAGTGCGATGCGTTGTGCTTCGGTGACGGTAGGCGTGGAGCGTCCGATGTTCAGCGGTATCCCGGCTGTGTCCACGACGAGGCGACGAAGACTCGCATCACAGGTGAGCAGGTCCGTGACGAATTTGGGGAGTGGGCCGCCGGCCAACAGCTCGGCCCGGATCTTGGTCATGTCGATCTGATCGCCGGTGTCGGCGAAGCCATGCATCCGGGCAAGATCGAGGTGGGTGTCCAACGCGGTGTCGATATCAATCGAGATCAACGCGGTGGGCTTGGCCCGGCGAACCGTTGCCTTGCCTCCCGAGTCCTCGTCTTTGGAGGCTGTGTTGCCGTTGAGGTGTTGGTGGCAGATGTCGGTCAACGCGTCAGCGTTGCGCTGCTTCACCGTCCTCTTGACGGGTGCAGCGGCCGGGTCGGGGCCATTCATCGTGTTCAACGCTTCGCCGACGGTCGCGTACTGGTCTGCGGTGAGATGACCGGTGATGTCGGCTTCACCAAACAGGGTCGGGCGAAGCGTCAACCCGTACCCGTCGGATCCTGCCGGTTCAGCAAGATGCTCGTCAGCCAACTCTGCGAACCGGGCACACAGCTTCTCGTACTCCACAGCAGACAGAGCAGTGGCGTCTGCGACCAGCTGCCGCCTGTAGAACTCCACGGCCTCGGAACGTCGATCGGTCGCGACAGCCGAGAGTGCTTCGAGGTGGGCGATGGTGGTGATCCCCAACTCGAGTGCTTCGGCCAGACCGGGGAGACGGCGGAGCAGGTTCACCAGTTTGGTCAACGCCAATGCGTCTGCGTGGATGAGTCCGCAGCGTTGCTGCAGCCACGGTGTCATCGCCGCGGCACCGTCACGACCCCAGCTCGAGTCCTCAGCAACCGACCGCAACGTCAACAGCTGCGCGACCCGGGCCTTTTCGACCTTGTAGGTCAACGCTTCTGCGTCGGTGTTCAGCGAGTCGAGATGCTGACCGTCCCCGAGAATCGCCCCGCCATCCATACCGTCAACGCTATCGAACACATGTTCGTCCTCCAACCCGCTGGACAAGAAAATCCGAGACTTTCTCGCCCGGCTGGCCGCAGCCATCAGAGCATCGGATCGCTACCGGATGGGGTTCTTGTAGGTGTCGAGATAGGTGATCTCCTCGACCGGGGCACGTTCGGCGGGCTTGAAGTCGGTGCCGCTCGTGTAGCCGACCGGCAGCAGGCCCACCTGGGTCATGTGGTCGGGGATGCCCAGGAGCTCGGCGGCCCGCTCTTCATAGCGAAGGTGAATCGTGGTGAGGCACGACCCGAGGCCTCGGCTGCGCAGTGCGAGTTGGAAGCTCCACATCGCAGGGATGATCGAGCCCATGAGTCCGGCTGAGGTGTTGGTCGATGCGTCTTCGATGCGGCCGACGATCATCGGGATCACCATCACGGGCACCCGACCGAAGTTCTCCGCAAGGAAGTTGGCCGAGTCCATCACGCGTCCGGTCTGGGTTCCCGGGTCGGCCGCCTGGGCTGCCTGGGCGAGGTACTCGCCGCCCGCCTCGCGGTAGATCTGCGCGAGCGCCTCCTTCTTCTCGGCGTCGCGGATCACCATCCAGCGCCAGCCCTGACGATTCGAACCGGTCGGGGCTTGCACGGCGAGCTGCAGGCATTCGAGCAACACGTCGTCTGGCACATCGCGGTCGAAGTCGAGCCGCTTGCGGACGGCTCGGGTCGTGGAGAGCAGGGCGTCGGTCTGGGCGAGGTCGAATTCCATGCCCGCACTGTGTCACGCACGACGCCCGCGTGCGCGAGCGCTTCTGCGTGGCGGCTGAGCGCTGTCGGCAACACTCATCTGGACGCCCACGACTGTCCTAAGTACTCAGAAATGAAAACCCCTTCATTCCCGGTGCGCGTCGCCGATGGAATCCCTGGTGCGTCGATGACACACCAGCGATTGCCACACCGATGGGTCTCGGCTGGAAGAGCGTCTTTCGGCCGAGACCCGGGTGCGGGCACTGTGGTCTTGCGGTGAAGCACGGCCTGCGTGGCCCGAACGCCCAGAGCGGAGCGGGTAGCTCAGCTGCGTGGCCCGAACGCCCCGAGCGGAGCGGGTAGCAGGGCCTGCGTGGCCCGAACGCCCCGAGCGGAGCGGGTAGCAGGGCCTGCATGGCCCGAACGCCCCGACCGGAGCGGGCAACCAGGTGTGCCTTGTGGTCTTGCGGTGAAGCGGGGCCTGCGTGGCCATGAACGCCCCGAGCGGAGCGGACAGCACAGAGCGGAGCGGGTAGCTCAGCCCGCTAGGCTCTCCCGCTTGTGAAGACGACTGTCACCGAACTCGCGCCGGACGACCCCGGCATCACGCGCGACGAGAACGACTCGGACGAGCCAACCGACGTCGAGGGCGCCGATCGCACCTATGGACCACGGGTCAAGCTGTCGGTCCAGGTCGATCCGGATCGCTTCGAGGAGGCCATCGACGCGGCGTTCCGTAAGATCGCCCGCGAGGTGCGAATCCAGGGCTTTCGTCCCGGCAAGGTGCCGCGCAAGGTCCTCGAATCTCGTATCGGTTCGGGGTACGCGCGGGCCCAGGCGCTCGAGGACGCGCTTCCCGAGTACTACTCCGAAGCCGTGCGCGACAACGGGGTCGACGTCATCGCCTCTCCGCAGTTCGAGCTGACCGGCGGCGAGGAAGATGGTCCCGTCACGTTCGAGGCCGTGGTCGAGATTCGCCCGACGATCAGCGTCTCGGGCTATGAGGACCTCGAGGTCGAGATCCCCAACCCGATCCCGTCGGACGACGAGGTCCAGGAACAGATCGACGTGCAGCGCCGCCAGAGCGCCGAGCTGGTCGACGTCGAGCGGGAGGCCGCCGAGGGCGACCAGGTCTCGATCGACATCGACGGTTCGGTCGATGGCGAGAGCCTCCCGGGCCTGGCCGCCGAGGACTACCTCTACGAGGTGGGCAGCGGTGGCATCGTGGCCGAGGTCGACGAGCAGCTCACCGGTGCGAGCGCGGGCGACGAGCTGTCGTTCAGCGCGCCACATCCGGTTCAAGAGGACGTCGAGATCGACTTCGAGATCACGGTCAACGCCGTGAAGGAGCAGGTGCTCCCCGAGCTCACCGATGAGTGGGTGGAGGAGAACACCGAGCACGACACCGTCGAGGAGCTGCGCGACGCGACCGTTCAGCGGATGCGCATGATGCGTTCGTTCCAGGCCAACTCAGCCCTGCGTGAGAACACCGCCTCGAAGCTGAGCGAGCTCGTGGAGGACGAGATCCCCGACTCGTTGGTCAACGGGCAGATGTCCGATCAGCTTCAGAGCCTGGCGATGAATCTCCAGGGCCAGGGCATGCAGATCGAGCAGTGGCTGCAGATGACCGGCCAGGATCCCGAGAGCTTCACCTCCGAGCTCCGCGACGCGTCGGTGCGGTCGGCCAAGGTCGATCTCGCCCTGCGCGCCCTCGGCGTTGCCGAGGGCATGGAGGTCACCGACGACGAGATGGACGACGAGCTCGAGCGGTTGGCCACCCAGTACGAGCGCACCGTCAGCCAGGTTCGCGACGACCTGGAGCATGGCGACGGCCTCGCACCGATACGCTCAGAACTCCTCAAGCGCAAAGCCCTGGAGTGGTTGGTCGACTCCGTCACCCTGGTTGACGAGGACGGCACGGTCATCGACCGGTCCGACCTTGAGCTTCCGGTCGACGAGTCGACTGACGACGAAGAGGGCGACGACCCAGCAGCGAGTGAGGACTCGAGCGAGGAGACGGACGAGTGACTCTGCAGGCACAGAACTACCTGGTCCCCACGGTCGTCGAGCAGACCAACCGTGGTGAGCGGGCCTACGACCTCTACTCGCGGCTGCTCAAGGAGAACATCATCTTCTTGGGCACCCCGATCGACGACACGATCGCCAACCTGGTGTGCGCCCAGATGATCCATCTGGAGTCGGAGAACCCCGACCGCGACATCAACATCTATGTGAACAGCCCCGGTGGTGACATCAACGCACTGTTCGCGATCTACGACACCAGCCAGTACATCCGCAACGACATCACCACCATCTGCCTCGGGCAGGCGGCGTCCGCGGCGGCGGTACTGCTGGCGGCGGGAAGCCCTGGCAAGCGCATGGCCCTTCCCCACGCTCGGGTGCTCCTCCATCAGCCCTACGGCCAGGCGATGGGTCAGGCGACCGACATCGAGCTCGCCGCTCGCGAGATCGACCGCATGCGTGGCCTGCTCGAGGACATCCTCGCTCGCCACACCGGTCAGCCGTTGGATCGAATCCACGACGACACCGACCGCGACTTCATCATGGACGCGGAGCAGGCCAAGGAATACGGGATCATCGACGAGGTGATCGCGAATCGCGAGTCCGTGGAGGACGGGCCCATCCGGGCCGCGTAATTTCGTCAGATGGGACTTCGCCCACCCTCAGCCTGTGCCATCCTTCATGGCGGGCTGGTGCTGGGAGACAGGTAGGAGCGGCGTGGCGAAGTTCGGCGAGGGCGGTGAGCTCCTCAAGTGCTCGTTCTGCGGCAAGTCCCAGAAACAGGTCAAGAAGCTGATCGCGGGTCCAGGTGTCTACATCTGCGACGAGTGCATCGACCTGTGCAACGAGATCATCGAAGAAGAGCTCGCGGAGACGAGCGATGTCACATTCGATGAGGTCCCCAAGCCCCGGGAGATCTTCAACTTCCTGAACGACTACGTCATCGGGCAGGAACGCACGAAGAAGATTCTTTCGGTCGCGGTCTACAACCACTACAAGCGGGTGCAGTTCGGCAACAGCCTCGAGGCTGATGTCGAGATCGCCAAGTCGAACATCATGCTGATCGGCCCCACCGGCTGCGGCAAGACGATGATGGCCCAGACGCTCGCGAAGATGCTCAACGTTCCCTTCGCCATCGCGGATGCGACCGCCCTCACCGAAGCGGGCTATGTGGGCGAGGACGTGGAGAACATCCTCCTCAAGCTGATCCAGGCCGCCGACTACGACACCAAGCGGGCCGAGACCGGGATCATCTACATCGACGAGATCGACAAGATCGCCCGCAAGAGCGAGAACCCATCGATCACGCGCGACGTGTCGGGCGAAGGTGTTCAGCAGGCGCTGCTCAAGATCCTCGAGGGCACCGTTGCATCGGTGCCTCCCCAGGGTGGGCGCAAGCATCCGCACCAGGAGTTCCTGCAGATCGATACGAGCAACATCTTGTTCATCTGCGGCGGTGCGTTCGACGGTCTCGAAAAGATCATCGGTGATCGCATCGGCCACCGGGCGGTCGGCTTCGGGGCCGACATCAAGTCTCCGAGCGAGCGCAACAACACCGATCTCCTCCCCGAGGTTCTGCCAGAGGACCTCCAGCGCTTCGGCCTCATCCCCGAGTTCGTGGGCCGTCTGCCCGTCCTGGGTGTCGTCGATCAGCTCGGCGACGAGGCGCTCACCCGCATCCTCGTCGAACCCAAGAACGCGCTGATCCGCCAGTACCGTCGCATGTTCGAGCTCGACGGCGTCGAGCTCGAGTTCACCGAAGATGCGCTCGCCGCTGTCGTCGACCAGGCCCTGCTGCGCAACACCGGGGCCCGTGGCCTTCGGGCGATCCTCGAAGAGGTGCTGCTCGGCGTGATGTACGACCTGCCAAGTCGAGACGACGTGGCTCGCTGCATCATCGACAGGTCGGTCGTTCTCGACAAGGTCAATCCCACTCTCATCCCGCGTCGCGCCGAATCCGAGCAGAGTCGCCAGCGACGCGAGGCGTCCTGAGCTGAAGGGACCCGGTGCCCGGGTCGTTCGACACCTACGACGACGCGATCGCCTGGCTCATCGAGCACTACAACCTCGAGCGGCAGCTCGGTGGAGTCGGTGTCGATGCGCCCACCCTCGACCGCATGCGCTCGCTCATGGGTGTACTCGGTGATCCCCAGAACTCGATCCCGGCGATTCATGTCACGGGCACCAACGGCAAGGGCAGCACGTCGCGGATGCTGGTCGAGCTGCTCGGCGCCATCGGCCTCGACGCCGGCTCGTACAGCTCGCCGCACATCGAGCGGGTCAACGACCGAATCGCGATCGCCAACCAACCGCTGAGCGACGACGACTTCGCGACGGCGCTGGCGGAGATCGCCGCCGTCGAGCCATTCGTCGTCGACGCGGAGGGCTCCCCGCCCAACTACTTCGAGGTGCTGTGCGCCGCCGCGTACAACTGGTTCGCGGCCACCGCTGTCGACGTCAACGTGATCGAGGTGGGAGTGGGTGGCCGCTGGGACGCCACCAACGTGATCGACGGCGAGGTTGCGGTGATCACCAACGTCGGCGCCGACCATCTCGAGATCATCGGCCCAGCGCTCGGCGACGTCGCGTACGAGAAGGCCGGAATCATCAGTCCAGACAGCCATGTGGTGTGCGGTGAAACCGAGCCCGAGCTCGTCGACATCATCAGCGCGGCCGGCGGGCGCGAGTTCTGGCTGCGCGGCGTGGACTTCGATGTGTTGGGGGACCGGCTCGCGGTCGGCGGTCGGGTGATCGACCTGTTCACTCCCTATGGCCGCCACGAGGAGGTCTTCCTCCCGGTCCACGGGGCACACCAGGCCTCCAACGTGGCCGCAGCCGTGGCCGCCGTCGAAGCCTTCTTCGGGCGCCAGGTCGACGACGAGCTCCTGAGCGGCGCGCTCGCCTCGCTGACCCTCCCGGCGCGGTTCGAGGTGATGGGGCGCCAACCGCTCGTGATCGTCGACGGCGCCCACAACCCCGCCGGGGCGCGCGCCGCTGCCGAAACTCTGTTCGGCGACTTCAGCAGCGACAAGGCACCGGTCCTGGTCGTGGGGTGCAATCGACCTCACGAACCGGGTCCCCTTCTCGAAGCGCTCGGGGCCCACCGGTTTGGGAGCGTGGTCGCCACGGCGCCCGACTGGCCCCGGGCCGTGCCGCCCGACGAGGTGGCCGCCGCAGGCCGCGAACTCGGCCTCGAGGTGCAGATCGCGCCGAGCGTGGCCGACGCGACCGATTCCGCAGTCGAGCTGGCCGGGTCCGAGGGCGTCGTGCTGATCGCGGGCTCGCTCTACGTGGCGTCCGAGGCCCGAATTCACCTCCTGGAGTGACCGCGGTAGCCTTGCGCGGGTCGTCGCGGCCACTCGGGCCGCTGTTTCGCAGGAGAATTGATGCCCCGGACGTTCGTGATCTGTAAGCCCGATGCCGTCGAACGCGGCCTCGTTGGCGAGATCATCTCCCGTTTCGAGCGCAAGGGCCTGACGATGGCTCGCGCCGAGCTGCGCACCATCGATCGGGAGACCGCCTCGCGGCACTACGCCGAACACGATGGCAAGCCGTTCTTCGATGATCTCCTGGCGTTCATCACGAGGTCGCCGGCCATGTTGATCGTGGTGGAGGGCCCCGAGGATGCGGGTGACGACGTCTTCGCGATCGTGCGCAACCTGATGGGCACGACGAACCCGGCGACCGCAGCTCCTGGAACCATCCGCGGTGACTTCGGGCTCGTTGTGACCGAGAATCTCGTGCACGGCTCCGACAGCACGGAGTCGGCCGAGCGCGAGATCGGGATCTTCTTTCCCGGCGCCTGATCGGAGCTCTTGATGGACGACGGCAAATCGAAAAGGGCGCCGGGAGGCGTCGCCAGCAGCCGTCGGGCGAGCTCTGGTCCCATGTTCGGTGGGTTCTCCGGCCGCGACATGGCCGTCGACCTCGGGACCGCCAACACGCTCGTGTACGTACGCGGCCGGGGCATCGTTCTCAACGAGCCGTCGGTGGTCGCCGTGGACATCACCACCGGCAAGCCGCTGGCGGTGGGGGTCGAGGCCAAACGGATGATCGGTCGAACGCCCGGACACATCCAGGCCATCCGGCCGCTCAAGGACGGCGTGATCGCAGACTTCGACATCTGCGAGAAGATGCTGCGCTACTTCATCCAGAAGGTGAACTCCAGCCGCTGGAGCAAGCCGCGCATGGTGATCTGTGTGCCGTCGGGCATCACCGGCGTTGAGCAGCGAGCCGTGCAGGAAGCCGCCGAGTACGCCGGTGCCCGCAAGCCCGCCTACATCATCGAGGAGCCGATGGCCGCCGCAATCGGTGTCGGGCTGCCCGTGCAGTCGCCGAGCGGATCGATGATCGTCGACATCGGCGGTGGTACCACCGAGGTCGCAGTGATTTCGCTCGGGGGTATCGTCGCCGCCCAGTCGGCCCGCGTCGGTGGCGACGTGCTGGACAGCGCGATCATTCAGTACATCAAGAAGGAGTACAACCTCGCTCTCGGGGAGCGGACCGCCGAAGAGGTCAAGGTCGCGCTCGGTTCGGGTTGGCCACTCGATGAAGAGATGTACGCAGAGATCCGCGGACGCGACCTCGTCACCGGCCTGCCCAAGACCGTGACCGTCAGCAGCGTCGAAATCCGCGAGGCGATCGAGGAGAACGTGGCCTCGATCGTCGATGCGGTGAAGGTCACCCTCGACCAGACGCCCCCCGAACTCGCCGCCGACATCATGGAGTCGGGCATCGTGCTCGCTGGTGGCGGCGCCCTCCTACGAGGCCTCGATCGGCGGCTCGGCAACGAGACCGGGATGCCGATTTGCTTGGCGGAGGACCCCCTCTACGCGGTCGCCCGCGGTTCTGGACAGTCGCTCGAAGAGTTCGAGGCCCTGCGCAGCGTCCTGTTCTCCTCGGGCGAGCAGCGGTAGCCGCCCTCGAGCATGGTCGGCCACATCGGAGACGGGCGTCGTCGACGTTCGAGAGTGCGCCTCTTGGCGCTCGTCATCACCGCGGTGGTTCTGATCACCATCGACGTTCGGAGCGAGGGTGGTCCGCTCACGTCGGTGCGCAACGTGATGCTCGACGTGCTCGGTCCTGTGCGCTCGGCCGGTGAGTGGGTGCTGACTCCGTTCGGCGATGCCTGGCGAGGCGTAACCAGCTACGACGACCTCGAGGACGAGAACGCCGAGCTGCGCGCCCGGCTCGCCGAGGCGGAGAGTTCGATCCTGCAGGTCGGCGAGATCGAGCGGGACCGCCAAGCACTGCTCGACCTCCTCGGAGCGCGCGACGTGGTTGCGAACATCCCCCGCGTGACGGCGCGCGTGATCGACGCCCCGCTGTCGAACTTCGAACGAACGATCGAGCTCGACCGGGGCAGCCGCGACGGTGTGCGCGAGGGCATGCCCGTCGAGACCGGCGCGGGTCTCATCGGGCGCGTGGTGCAAGTGAGCACCACCCGCAGTCGAGTCGAGTTGCTCACCGACCCCAACTTCGCCGTCGGCGTGCGGATGGTCCGCTCGGGCGACGATGGTGTTGCGTCCGGTCGCGGCCGCGGCGAAGACATGGAAGTGGGCTTCGTTGAACTCGAGACGGTCGTGATCCCCGGAGAGACCGTCGTGACCAGCGGTTTTCAGGGCAGTTCGTTTCCCGAAGGCCTGTTGGTCGGCACCGTTGTCGACGTCGAACCCAACGCCGTGCAGGGCACCCAGCGGATCACGTTGCACCCTTCGGCCGAGCTGACACGCCTGCGTTGGGTGTCGGTGGTGCTGTACGTCCCCGACGCGCCCGAGCCCGTCGTGGTCGATCGCGCTCCCGAGACGACCAGCCTCCCGCCTGCGCCCACGGCCCCTCCGTCCACCGCTCCGGTGGCCTCGACGGCGCCACCGACGTCGGCCGCGGTCTCTGATCCACCGACGGCCACTACCGTTGACCCCAACGAGCCATCCACCGTGTCGTCCACCGTGCCTGAGGCCAGCCCATGATGTCGGCAGCCGGGCGATTCGCCCGCTTCGTGGTCCTGATTGCAGCAGCCCTGGCGCTCCAGGTCTCCGCGGCGAGCCAACTGACCGTGGCGGGATACGTCATCGACCTGCTCCTGTTCGTCGCCGTGTCGGCCGGGGTCAACGGGGGCAGCGACAGGGGGGCGCTGATCGGGTTCGGCTGTGGCCTGGCCAGCGACCTGGTCGTCCAGACCCCGTTCGGGATGTGGATTCTGACGATGGCAGTCGTCGGCTACGCCGCTGGGGGGGCGACGCATTTCCTGGTCGACGGAGGTCGTGCGGCCCGCTCGCTCGTGGTCGGCTTGATCGCTGCGTCCGGCGTCGGGCTCTTCGTGTGCATCGCGTGGTTGCTCGACCTCACCTACGTCACTGAGCAGAACGTCCCGATCATCATCGCGGTCGTCGGCGGGAGTTCGATCCTGCTCAACCTCCTGGCCGAGCGGCCGATCCGCTGGGGTCTGCTCATTCGTCCCAACTTTGCGGGAACACCGGCGTGACGGACCGGTTGAACAGCCGTCTGGCCTTCGTGGGGTTCGTCATCGTCGGCCTGTTCGCCGCGATGCTCCTGCGCCTCTGGTACCTGCAGGTGCTGAGCACCGAAGAGCTCTCCGTCCAGGCCGAGTCGAACCAGATCGAGATCGTCATCACCCCGCCGACCCGCGGGCGCATCCTCGATCGCCACGGTGTGGTGATGGCCGAGAACGTCCGTAGCGGCGTCGTGACCGTCAACCAGACGCGATACGCCCCCGGCCAGATCGACGAGGTTCTCGCTGAGCTCAGCGAGCTCCTTGAGATCCCGGTCGAGACGCTGGCGGAGCGGCTCGAGGACATCCAGACCCATCAGCTCGCTGCGAAAATCGTCGCGACCGGTCTCGACGAGGAAGGCCTGCTGCGGGTCAGTGAGAGATCTCTCCCAGGGGTCGAGGCCAAGTGGGAGATGAGTAGGCACTACCCGCTCGAAGAGGTCGGCGCCCACGTCATCGGGTACGTGGGCGCGATGTCGGAGACCCAGCAACGCAAGCTCGTGCCGCGCGGCTACCTCCCTGCAGAGCGGGTTGGCCGAGCTGGCATCGAGGCGCTTTTCGAAGAGTTCCTCCATGGTCAGGCGGGGCAGACCAAGCTTGAGGTGGACGGCTCCAACCGAGTCCACCGAATCGTGACCGACGTCCCGGCCCAGCCGGGCGACGACATCATCATCTCGATCGATTCCCAGCTGCAGGCCGCCGTCGAGTCGTTCCTTCGTCAGGGGCTGATCGCCAGCCGCAAGCGGGTGTCCAACGACAGTGGGTTCTTCTACCCCGGTATCGGGGGCGCGGCGGTGGTGATGGACCTTCGCAACGGCGACGTGCTTGCTATGGCGAGTCATCCCACCTACGACCCCAACTGGTTGGTGGAGGGCATCAGGCAGGATGTCTACGACTCGATCTTCCAGAATCCCTACGCGCCCGGTGTCCTCAACAACCGAGCCGTCCAGGGCCTCTACTCGCCCGGTTCGACCTTCAAGCTGGTCACCGCTCTGGCCGGTCTCGAGGCCGGCCTCATCTCCCCGCGGGCTGCCTTCTTCGACGTCGGCTACTACACGATTCCGCCGGAGAACAACTGCACGGGCCGCTGCACGTTCTTCAACGCCAACCGGGTCGCACTGGGAGTGCTGGACCTGTCCGGCGCGCTCACCAAGTCGAGCGATGCGTACTTCTACAAAGTGGCGAACGAGCTGTACTGGCTCACCGACGACGAGGACGAGTTCGCGATTCAGATCATGGCGCGGGACCTCGGGTTCGGGCGCCACAGCGGAATCCAGCTCCCCTTCGAAGCATCGGGCCGGATCCCCGACGACGAGGTGAAGAAGCGGCTGTACGAATCCAACCCCGCCGCGTACAACCCGTTCAACGAGACGACGCTGTGGTTGCCGGGTGACAACATCAACACCGCGATCGGCCAGGGCCTCGTCGCGGTGACACCGCTGCAGCTGGCCAACGCCTACGCGACCTTCGCAAACGGTGGCACGCTGTTCCAGCCCAACATCGTGGAGGAGCGGATCTCGCGCCGTCCCGACAACTTCGGCGAGGTCCTCCAGACGTTCGATCCCCGTATCGTGCACACCGTGGAGTTTCCGCCGGGTTCGTCGGTGGTGCGCGAGGGCTTGGGCGGGGTGACCAACTTCACCCGGCGGGGGACCGCGTGGCAGGCGTTCCAGGGCTACGACCACAGCGGCTACTGCGTTGCGGCCAAGACCGGAACCTCAGAGGCCGACGGCATCAACCCGGTGCTCCAACGCAAGAAGGAGGACACGGCGGTCTTCGTCGCCTGGGCTCCGTGTTTCGATCCGCGTTACGTGGTCGCAGTAGTGATGGAGGAGGCGGGCTTCGGCGGCGAGGCGGCGGCACCGGTTACCAGGCGGATTCTCGAGGCCGTGCGCGCGTACGAGCAGCGCTGGCCCGACCCGCAGATCGCCTTCATCGCGCCGCAACCCGAGTGTCCCGACATCCCCGAAGCGCTGCGCGGTGACCCAGCCTTCCTCAGCTTCGTTCCGGAGGGTTGCCCGTGGGGCATTCAGGTCCCCCGTGCCAACGAGCCCGGTGACGCCGATGGCGATGGGATTCCCGACGAGGACGAGGAGCAGGGCTGATGGGGCTGCCCGTTCGCAAGGAGCTGCAGTCCCCTCTGCGATACGCGGACTATTCGCTGGTGGCATCGGCGCTCCTCGTCGCCCTCATCGGAATCGCAATGAACTACAGCTCGACCTGGAGGCAGCTCGAGTTCGACGGCGGCGATCCGGCGTTCTTCGCCAAGCGGCAGGCGGTGTTCGTCGCGCTCGGCATCGTGACCCTCGTGATCGCTGCGACTGTGGACTACAAGCTGTTCCGCGACTTCGCCGCCCAGGGCTACCTGATCGTTCTTGGCTTGTTGGTCGCCGTGCTCTTCTTGGGCGTCGAACGAAACGGTGCGCGCGCCTGGTTCGAGCTGCCCGGCCTGGCATTCCAGCTCCAGCCCGCGGAGTTCGCGAAGGTGGCGGTGATCCTGTCTCTCGCCGCGTTTGTGGCGAGCCACGAGGGGTACCTCAAGCTCGACGCGCTCGTGAACGCGTTGTTGCTCGTCGCGGTGCCGATGGGCCTCATCTTCGTGCAGCCGGACATCGGCACGATGCTGGTGTTCGTGGCGATCGCGATGGGCATGCTCCTCGTGGCGGGAGCCCAGCTGCGCCATATCGCCGCGACGACTGCACTCGGGGTCCTGGCGATCCTGTTCGTGTTCAACGTGGACGACCTCGGCGGGCCCGCGCTTCTCCGCGAGACCCAGGCGCAGCGCCTGACCGCGTTCCTCGATCCCGAGATCGATCCGTCAGGTGCGTCGTACAACCTCCGCCAGAGCCAGATCGCCATCGGGGCCGGCGGCCTCACCGGTCAGGGCTGGTTGCAGGGGACGCAGACCAACCTGAACCTGGTCCCCGAGCAGGAGACCGACTTCATCTACACGGCGTTGGGTGAGGAGTTCGGTTTCGCAGGGGCCTCGTTGTTGTTGGCCGTGTATGCGTGGATGATGTTCCGGATCTGGCGGATCGCCCACTTGTCGCGCGACCTGTTCGGCACGTTCTTGTGCGTGGGCGTGCTGTCGATGTTCTTGTTCCAGATCTTCCAGAACATCGGAATGACGATCGGGATCATGCCGATCACCGGGATTCCGTTGCCGTTCATGAGCCACGGCGGGTCCTCGACGGTGGTCGCTTTCGGTGCCATGGGTCTGGTGCTCAACGTGGGTGCCAGACGGTACATGCCCTAGGCGCTTCGACCCCGCCGAGAGGCTCATTTCATCGGGTCTCGGTGCCGATGGAGTCCCATGAGGAGCCGCCCGACCGAGGACCGCCGAGAGCGGCGCGC
>CAZVUM010000001.1:207597-214570 GCA_964629575.1 uncultured Acidimicrobiales bacterium
GCGAAGGCCGGGCGGCTCCCGAAGGGTGGACGCGGGTCCGGAAAACATCCGGCGAAGGCCGGCGACCAGCACGGTTTTGGTCTCATCGACACTCTGATGGCGATGATGGTCCTCGGGATCATCTTGGTGATGTCGATTCCCGCTGTGTTGGTGTCGCAGGCGGCGGTTCGGCGGGCGGACACTCTCGATGTTTTGCGGTCGGGAGCTCAGGGCCAGATCGAAGAGGTGCGGACGCTCGCGTTCTCCGATGTCGGGACGCTCGGGGGTGCACCGGCGGGCGTCGTGCAATCCGATCGCACGGTGGTGGTCAACGACGTACAGGTGCGGCTGCAGACGACGGTCGAGTGGGAGGGCGTCGTCAGTGGCCTTGCGATGGTCGACTCCGACGGTGACGGCGATGCGGACCTCGGCGATGGTGTCGCCGGGTTCACCAACTCGGGGGTCGACTACAAGTCGGTCACGGTCGTGGCGTCGTTGGTCGACGACCCCGCACGCACCTACGAGCTGAAGACGCTCGTGAGCCCAGATGACCTGTCGTCGTCGAACACGGCCGCGGCGATCGTCAACGTGATTCGTGATGAGCCGGTGGCGACTCCGAGCCCACCGAACGACTACCCCTCGACGTTTCTCGTGTCGCGGACCTCTGGCTGGGTGCCGACCTCGACGGGGGATCAGGAACAGCAGCTCTTCGTCAATTTCACGAATCCCGATCAGACGTGGGACATCCGGCTGGGGTTCCTGCGGACGGACTTCGACGATGGGCGATGGTTCCTGTCGGGAAGCCCCGAATTGGCGACGGGCACGTCCTTCCTCGCAGAGACGACCGTGACCGTCTACCGCATGATCACCCTCGATCTCGACATCGAGGACACCGGTGGCGCGGCGGTCTCCGATGCGTCGGTGACGATCAGCAGCGGGTCCATGGCCACGACGTCCCTCGTGCCGGCCGACATGGCGTCGCCTGGCCGGTTCGTTGTGACGCAGGATTCTTCGGCGATCCCGCTCAAGTGGGACAGCTACACGGTCCAGGTCAGCGCGCCGGGCAAGCAGACCAAGACGGTCACCTTCAGTGCGCCATTGGGATATCCGACCGATGTCGTGCACGAGGAGACGATCGTCCTGGAGGACGCAGCCGCATCGGACAGCACGGTGTCGATCTCGGTGAATGATGGCGCCGGCTGGGAGGTCGGCGAGGTGGCCATCAGCGTCAATTCGCCGACGAGGGGGATCATCAACCTGACTGCCGACGAGGACGGCTTGGCTTCTATCGATCTGCCCCAGAACGAGACGGCGGTGTTGACGCTCACGAGCGATCGGGGCTTTGACACGACGGTGGTCAACGTCACTCCGACCGGCGCGACCCATGCGGCGAACATCAGCATGAACGTGCCCGCCGGCGCCAAGGTCGTGCACATGTGGAGCCGATTCACGGTGAGCCACTTCACGTTCAAGCCCCGTAGGAGCGGCTGGGACGCGGCGATCCGGATGGAGCCGAGTTCGCAGATCCGCGTCAGCCACGTCGTGGACAACTCGGACTCCCGGTGGACGCTGACCTCGTGGTGTGACGAGACCACCAAGCTGCGCGAACGGAAACCGAGGTTCTCGCGAATGGGCAACCCCTACCTCATACGCGTAGATCGTCGAGGCGGATGCTGATGCGCCGCGACGAACGGGGCTTCACGCTCATCGAACTCAACGTCGCCACGTTGATCAGCGGGATCATCCTCGCCGCGGCGGTGGCGCTTGTCGTGGTCATTCTGCGCGACACCTCATACGTCGAGGCTCGTACCCAGGCGCAGTCCGAGGTCAACGTCGCGTTCGAGCGGCTGGTGGTGGAGCTCCGCGAGGCCGAGACAGCCGACCTTGGCGGCTGGTACGTCAACACCGAGGTCCGTGAGATGACCGCGACCAAGCTCGTGTTCACGAGCGATGTGGCGTCGGGCTTCGACGGCCCTGAGTTGTTGACGTACGAGGTCACCAACTGCTCGGCGGGAGAGTGCGAGCTGGTGCGAACGGTCGTCGGCAGAGGCGGCTTCACAGGCGGGATCGCCGACTACGCGGGCGGTACGACGCTGCAGACCACTGTGGTGGTCAACAACGTGATTCCGACGACACCCGCCACGCCGCTGTTCGAGGGAATCGACTGGACCGGGGGCATTCGGACCGAGACGGCGAGCTGCGATTCGGCGACGGCCAGCCCCTGCCAGTTCGACGCTGTCGACATCGACATTCAGGTGGGGCTCCGCGCCAGCAGCCGCCCGCCCCAGCGCTTCGAGGAGTACGTGAGGATCCGCAACCATGGGTGATCGACGTCTTCGAGACGACTCCGGAGCCGCGCTGGCCACCATCGCGATGATGATGCTCGTCATCAGCGTCGGGCTGATCGCGATGTTGCGCCAGGCCGAGGCCGTGCAGGGCGATGCGGCAGACCGCGCAGAGGACGACGAACTGCTGGCGGCCACCGAGGCGGTTCTCGATCGGTACGCATCCAAGCTCGGCGTGACCGCTGCCTACCCGACGTATTGGGTCGACGAGCTCGAAAGGGCGAGGACCTGCACGACGCCGTCCTCGTCGTCCTACCTCCAGGTCGTCCAGCCGGGGACGCAGTGGCCGCCGGACTGTGTCAGCTGGCGCTACGACGGATCCCCCACCTGGAGTCAGCACCCGCTGTTTCCCGACGTCGACGTTCAGGTGACAGTCGATCCGCCCTCGGGCTCGGGTCAGCGCGTCACCGTGGTCGGCGTCGGGCCCCAGGGTCACCAACGCACGCTGTCGGTGATGCTCAAGGCCGTGTCGGTGTCTGAGTTCGTTCTGCTCATCGACGCCGATCTCTACTTCGGGTCGGGCGCCCAGATGCATGGCCGCATCTACACCGGCGGCGATCTCAACTGGAACACCAACAACTCGACCGACGCCGACTACTACGCCGAGGATCGGATCAACGGCACGACCACCGAACTGAACGGTGCCCAGGGGTACGACTCGTCGGGTCGGGCGCAGTACGGCGACATCCGCGACATCTTCGAGGCGCCGCTCGACTTCAACCGGTTCTGGGACGACATGCAGACGATCGCCGATCTCGCCTGCTCTGGCGGCGGCATCTGTCTCAACACGGAGCCCACGGCGTCGGCGTATCTCGTTCACCCGTACGTCTCCGGCGGCGACCAGTTCTTCGACATCTATTGGTCACCGGCGCGCACAGGCAGCGCCAACGGCTGCAACTTCAACGAGGAAGACTGGTGGACGCGGGCGCCCCATCACTCGTCGGTCAATTGGCAGGTCGTCGGCAGGGCGATCCCGGCCCCGGCGAACGGGTTGATCTACTCCAACGCGCATGTCGTCATCGGCAACCGCGATGCCTCCCTAGGACGCAACGGCACGGCGTGGATCGATGAGTCCATGACTCTCTACGCTGGCAGCGCGGGCCAGCCGAAGAACGTCGTGATCAACAGCGACATCGAGTACGTGGACCCGAGCGGCATCGAGGTGTGGGGCCTCATCGCCAGCGACGACATCGTGATCAACCCCGACTCGCACAACGGTGACGGCGACCTGGTGATGCACGCCTCAATCCTCGGGCAGGGCAATCCTGGTCTTCGAACCGCATACCGCTGCGGCATGTCCGGCGGCAGCATCCGCAACGACGAGTTCACGATGCTCGGCAGCCTCGCCACCGGCTACACGGCCTGGATGAGCTCCAGCTGGTCGCCCCGCAACTACGGCTACGACGACCGGTTGTCCGACGTTCAGCCCCCGTCGTACCCCCTGCTGTCGCGCGAGTGGGTCATCGTCGACTGGTCAGAGGACTTCGTGCCCGACTGGGCAGGCTGAGTGCTGCTTCTTGCCGCAGCTCCGCTGCGGATTGCCATGGCACGCCCAGCGGCGTCGCTCCTCTGCGGATTGCCATGGCCCGCCCGGCGAACCTGCCGCGGTGCCAAGGGGCGTGGAGTTGAGCAACATCGGTGCCTGACACCAAAGTTGCTCAACTTGCCGCCTCGCTTCACTACGGATTGGGTGGGCGCAGGAAACTGGCTGCTCAGCGAGTATCCTTAGCGTCCGAAATGAATTCGCTGTGGCCCAGGCTCGAGCCTCTCCTCCCCAGGGTTGAGAAGCCGGCCCGCTACATCGGCTGCGAGGACGGGGCCGCCACACCGGTCCACACCCCTGACACCACGTCCTGGTTGTTGACGTACCCCGACACCTATGAGATCGGGTTGCCCAACCAGGGGTTGCAGATCCTGTACGAGCTCCTCAACGAGCGGCCAGATGCCGTCGCAGAACGTTCCTACGCGCCCTGGGTGGACCTCGAGAAGGAACTGCGCGCCGCCGGCGTTCCGCTCTTCTCCGTCGACACCCATCGCGCGGCGGGCGACTTCGACGTCATCGCGTTCAACCTGAGCGCGGAGCTCGTCTACACCAACGTCCTCAACTGCATCGATCTGGCCGGCGTCGCCGTCAGGGCGGCTGAGCGCAACGACTCCGACCCGATCATCGGGGCGGGGGGGCACTGCGCGTTCAACCCCGAACCGCTCGCCGACTTCATCGATTTCTTCGTCATGGGCGACGGCGAAGAGGCGATCGGCGACATCACCGATGTCATCGGCGCCTGGAAGCGGTCCGGCAAGAAGAGCGGAACACGGGAGACCGTGCTCCACGAGCTCGCCAAGATTCCGGGGGTGTATGTCCCCTCGATGTACGAGGTCTCCTACGATGGCGAACACCTCGCTGCGGTGGAGCCCCGCTACGGGGACGTGCCCGAGATCGTGCAGAAGCGAACCGTGGCGGATCTGGCCGACTGGCCCTATCCGCGCACGCCGCTCGTGCCGCTCACCGAAGTGGTTCACGATCGGCTGCAGGTGGAGGTCTTCCGCGGGTGTACCCGCGGCTGTCGCTTCTGCCAGGCGGGCATGATCACCCGACCGGTGCGGGAACGGCCGGCCGAGCAGGTGCGGGAGATGATCAGCAACGGTCTCGCCCGCAGCGGCTACGACGAGGTGAGTCTCACCTCGCTCAGCACCGCCGACTTCAGCGGGATCGAACAGGTCGTCGCCGACACCATGGACGACCCAGCCACGTGCGGGCGGGTCAGCATTGCGCTGCCGAGTCTGCGGGTGGACGCGTTCACCGTCGGCATCGCCGGCGAGGTGTCGCGGGCCCGTCGAACGGGGCTGACCTTCGCCCCCGAGGCCGGGTCATGGCGCATGCGGCAGATCATCAACAAGCTGATCACCGAGGAAGACCTCTACGCGGCTGTTCGCTCTGCGTACAGTCAGGGGTGGCACCGCATGAAGCTCTACTTCCTCACCGGCCTCCCCTCCGAAATGGATCCCGACACCCTCGGGATCGCGGAGCTGGCGGCCAACTGCGTGGACATCGGACGGGAGTACACGCGAAAGGCGTCTGTCACCGTGTCGCTCGGGGGCTTCGTCCCCAAGCCGCACACCCCGTTCCAGTGGTTCGGCCAGAACGAGTCGGACGAACTGAAACGCAAGGTCGACCTGGTCCGTGGCGCGGTGCGCCCCAACAAGGGAGTGCAGCTCAAGTGGCACTCGCCCGAGGCCACCACCGCGGAGGGGATCACCTCGCGAGGTGATCGCCGCATCGGGCAGGTCATCGAATATGTCTGGCGACACGGCGGTGTCTTCCAGGAGTGGAGCGAACACTTCGACCTGAACCTCTGGGAAGAGGCGATGGCTGCCAGCGGGCTCTCGATGGACCGGTATGTCCACCGGCACCGCGGCGAAGACGAAGTGCTCCCCTGGGATCACATCCACGCCGGGTTGCACAAGGATTTCCTCTGGCAGGATTGGCAGGACTCGCTGGCCGGATACGGCCTCGAAGACTGCCGCTGGACCCCGTGCTATGACTGCGGGGCCTGCACGGAGTATGGGATCGAACACGTGGTCGCGTCGCCCCTTCCGCCGAACGGCGGAAGCCAGGGCACCGGCCAAGACCTCGCCACCGGCCATGTCGTGCCGGTGGAGCTGCGGCCTCGTTCCGAGGCGAGCGCAGTCGTGGGAGGTGGCGGATGATCTGCCACGGCGCCCCACCGGGACAGCGTGTCGATCCCACCCTCGCGGGTGGGAGTACGGCTTGAGAGTCCGTCTCCGCTTTCAGAAGCTCGGCAAGATCCGGTTCGTCGGCCATCGTGACGTGGCGCGTCTCTTCGAGCGCTCACTTCGCAAGGTCGGCTTCCCGGTCACGTACTCCGAAGGATTCTCGCCGCGCGTGAAGATGTCCTTCGGGCTCGCGCTGCCGACGTGTTACGAATCGCTCGCCGAGTACCTCGACATCCCGATCGGGGTGTCGAGTCTCGATGACAACGGCCGCCTCGAGATGGTGGGACAGGGCGCTGGAGCGTCCCGAACACCCGACGAGCTGGTCAAGGTTCTCTGCGACGCCCTGCCCCATGGGCTCGACGTCGTGAACCTGGTGGTGGAGCCGCGCGGCGGCCCCTCGCTCCAGGAGTGCATCACCGAATGCACGTGGGAGTTCGACCTCGCCGGTCAGGACGTGAGCGCGGCATCCGATGCCGTCGAGCACATCCTGGCCAGCGATTCGGTACTCGCACAACGCAAGAAGAAGGGCACGATGGTCGAGGAGGACATCCGGTCGGCGGTGCACGCGCTGCACGTCGATGGAGAGTCCGACCGAGGCGCCATCATCGTGGCCGACCTCTCCGCCTCCCCGCGGGTCGTGCGACCCGCAGAGCTGCTCGGTGCGCTTGCGCCCGGAGCAGACATGGGGGTGGCACGGCGCCGCCACCAATGGATCAGTGACGAGGGCGCGCGGCGCGAACCGCTGCCGCAGCTTGCCCCGTCGCTCGCCCCCGCACTCGGTGCGGGGACACAGGAAGGAACCCCAGAATGACCGAACCCACAGCCGACACAGAGGCCGGGCCTGCCGACGCGGGCGCCGATGCCCCGAGCGGCCCGGTTCGACGTCGTCGAGTCGTCGGAGCATCCGCTTCGAC
>CAZVUM010000001.1:214670-222685 GCA_964629575.1 uncultured Acidimicrobiales bacterium
GACGTCGGGCAACCGCAAGCGTCGTCCTGACGCGCCCGCGGCTCGGGCCTCTGCAGACACCGCCCCCGTCGAGGAAGCACCGGCGGCTCCGGAGGTGCCACCGCCACCGCAGCGCAAGCCCCAGATCGGCGACAGCCGTCCGGCCTCGTCTGATGACGTCGCTGACGGCGGCGGGTCGCCGGGCGGGCGAAAGCGTCGCCGCCGTGGGGGACGCGGTCGCGGACGCGGCGGCTCCGGAGGGCAGCAGAAGCAGGACAACCGCCAGCAACAGCAGAACAACCGCCAGCAACAGCAGAACAGGGGCGGGCGCCGCACCGAGCCGGTCGAGGCGATCATCACCGACGATCGGCCTCTCGAGCTCGACGAGGCGGCGCTCGAGCAGCGTCGCGGCAAGGAGCGCAAGGGGCGTCCGGTCGGTCGCTACTTGATGTGCGTGCACGTCCACAAGGGCGTCACCCACATCGCGGTTCTCGAAGGGCGCAGCCTGATCGAGCACTACGTCAGCCGACCCTCGGACGACGTCTCGGAGATCCACGGCAACATCTATCTCGGCAAGGTGCAGAACGTCCTGCCTGGGATGGAGGCCGCATTCGTCGACATCTCGACCCCGAAGAACGCCGTTCTGTACCGCGGCGACGTCACCTACGACCTCGACGACGTGGACGGTGACAAGAGCCAGCCCCCGCAGCCCAAGGCGAAGAAGGGTCGTGGGCGACTTGGCCGGCGTCGCAACGAGCCTCGTATCGAGGACCTGCTGAAGGCGCGCCAGACGATCCTGTGCCAGGTCACGAAGAATCCGATCGGGCACAAGGGCGCTCGGCTGTCGACAGAGGTGTCGCTGCCCGGCCGGTTCGTGGTTCTCGTCCCCAACAGCCCCACCTACGGGATCTCCAAGCGCCTCCCCGACAAGGAGCGCAAGCGGCTGCGCAACATTCTCGACAAGGTGAAGCCGAAGCAGCACGGCGTCATCGTCCGGACCGCGGCCGAGAACGTGACCGCCGAGGAGATCGAGCGCGACGTGCGCCGTCTGCTCGACCAGTGGGATCAGATCAACGCTCTCGCCGCCAAGTCGAAGGCCCCCTCGCTGCTCTTCCGTGAGCCCGAGTTGGCCGTGCGGATCATCCGTGAGGAGTTCAACAAGGACTACCGCGGCGTCGTGATCGACGACCCCAAGCTCTACGAGCAGGTCCGCGGGTACATGGAGACCATCGCTCCCGCTCTCGCGGATCGCATCCAGTTCCACGATCCGGCGGCGGAGTCGTTGCCGCTCTTCGAGCGCTATCACGTCGCTGAGCAGCTCAGGAAGGCGGTGGATCGCAAGGTCTGGCTGCCCTCTGGCGGATCGCTGATCATCGAACACACCGAGGCCCTGACGGTCATCGACGTCAACACCGGCAAGAACGTCGGAAAGTCCAACCTCGAAGAGACCGTCTTCCGCAACAACCTTGAAGCCGCAGAGGAGATCGCCAAGCATCTCCGCCTCCGCGACATCGGCGGCATCATCGTGATCGACTTCATCGACATGGAGATCAGGAAGAACCGCGAGGAGGTCGTGCGGGTCTTCGAGGAGGCGCTGAGCCGCGACAAGACACGCACGCAGGTGTCTGCCATCTCCGATCTCGGGCTGGTGGAGATGACGCGCAAGAGGATCGGCGAGGGCTTGCTCGAATCGGTCTCCAACGTGTGCGAACACTGCGACGGCCGGGGCGTTCAGCTCAACGAGGCTCTGCTGGACGTCTGAGTCGGACTGTCTCGGCCTGCGGGTTTCGACGCAGACACCAACGTCGGTAGAATGGTCGGCCGTATGTACGCAGTCATCGCCACCGGCGGCAAGCAGGAAAAGGTCGAGACCGGACAGGTCTTGAATATCGAGCTGCTCTCAGCCGCGGAGGGTGACGAGGTCACCTTCGACCCCGTCCTCGTCGTCGACGACGAGGCAGTGATGTCCACCCCCGATCAGCTTTCCGGCGCTTCGGTGACGGCTCGTGTCGTGGGTGAGACCAAGGGCAAGAAGATCGACGGGTTCACCTACAAGAACAAGACCAACATTCGTCGTCGATGGGGTCACCGCCAGCGGTACACCACCATCGAGATCACCAACATCGCCCGCGGCTAGGGCAGGGAGCGCAACGATGTCCAAGACCAAGGGCGGCGGCTCAACACGCAACGGGCGCGATTCCAACGCCCAGCGGCTCGGCGTCAAGGTGTATGCCGGCCAGGAGATCAACGCCGGCGGCATCATCGTGCGCCAGCGGGGCACCAAGTTCCATCCCGGCCGCAACGTGGGGATCGGCAAGGACGACACGCTGTTCGCGACGTCGGACGGAGTGGTGAAGTTCGGCTACCGCAAGGGTCGCCGCCTGGTCGACGTCGTCTCCGACTGACCGAACGCTCTCAGCGAAGCGGCAACAGGGCCTGCGTGGCCTCGAACGCTCTCAGCGAAGCGGCAACAGGGCCCGGGCTGATGCCCGGGCCCTTGCCTTTGCCTCCGGTCGATTGTCGATGCGTTGTCAGAGGAGACGGATCGCGTCCTCGATGAGCTCGACCAGCTCCCACGCCTGATCGGTGTCGATCTCGCGTGCGGCGTCTTCGGCGGCGTCGGCCAGATCGTCGAGGTCGACGCCTCGCACGTACCGACTCTCCCGGAGCACTTCGGCGAAGGTGGCTGCGGTTGCAGTGAGCATGTAGTGCGCACTGGCGTCGCTCTGCCGGGTGTCCAGCACGTCGGTGGTGATGGTGCCGTTCACCTCGTCGGCTCGCCGGGCGTCTGGCTCGGTCCAGCGCAGGTTGACCGTGGCGATGGTCTGGCCATCACCGGGGTCGACGCCCCGGGCAAGCTCGACTTCGTAGAGAGCGGTGACGGTGTGCCCGGCGCCGATCTCGCCGGCGTCGATGTTGTCGTTGCGGAAATCCTCGTCGGCGACGTCGCGATTCTCGAAGCCGATGAGCCGGTATGCGTCGACGTTCCGGCTGTCGAACTCCACCTGGACCTTGGCGTCCTCGGCGACCACCTGCAGCGATCCCACGAGGTCGTCCACGAAGATCCGCTCCGCTTCGTCGACGGTGTCGACGTAGGCGTACCAACCGTCGCCCTGGTTGGCGAGCTGCTCGAGCAGGTTGTCGTTGAAGTTGCCGAAGCCCACCCCGATCGTGATCAGGTGGATGTCGTCGCGTGCTCGATCGCCGATGCGCTCGAGGATGGTCTCGGGTCCGGTGGCGCCGACGTTGGCGACGCCGTCGGACAGGAGCACCACGCGATTCGTGTCGCCCCGCCGCCACATCTCGTCGGCGATGTCGTACCCCAGGGTCAGACCGGCCTCAGCGTTGGTCGACCCACCGGGTCGGAGGGTGTTGATGGCATCGATGATGCGGTTGTGCTCGTCACCTGCCCGAGGCTCCATGACAACCCTCGCCCGGTCCTCATAGGCCACGATGGCGACGGTGTCGTCTTCGTCGAGCTGATCGACCAGAAGTGACATCGCCTCGCGGACGAGTCCCATGCGGTCGTCTTGGGTCATCGAGCCCGAGGTGTCGACCACGAAGGTGAGGTTGACGGGATCGCGCCTGCGCTCGCTGACGTCGCGTGCTGCGATGCCGATGCGCAGGAGCTGAGTTCGATCGTCGATGAACGGGTGCTCCACTCCGTCCGCGTAGATGGCGAACGTGTCGTTGCGGGGTGGTGCGTAGTCCTGGTCGAAGTAGTTGACCCACTCCTCGACCCGAACCGACGCCGGGTCGGGCACGACTCCCTGGTTGATCCAGCTTCGGCCGACGGTGTAGCTCGCCGTGTCGACGTCGAGCGCGAATGTCGACTGGGGATCATCGCGGGTGTCGATGAACGGGTTGACGCCTGCATCGACGAAGTTGGTGTCGTCGGGCTCCGGGGTACGGGTGCGTGACGGCCGATCGATGCGCGATGGCTCCTGGGCCTGGGGCGCAACGGTGACCGGCGCCGGCGTCGCAGCGACATACCCGCTGTCATCCTCCGCCTCTTCCATGGCCTCGTCGTCGCCGCTCAGCGCGTCCTCGATCGCGTCCTGTGACAGACCGCCGTCCTCGTCGGCGCCCTCGCCCTCGGCGCTGACCCGGGAGTCGCTTCCACTGCCTCGCAACGCCAACGTCTGCTCGCTGGGCGCCGCCCCCGTTTCTCCGCTGTCGTCGCCGGCGTCCGCCGAATCGCTGTCGCTGTCGCCGCACGATGCCAGGAGCAAGATCCCCGCCATCGCCCCTGCAGCCAGCTTCTTTCCGATTCCTCGGGAGGAAAATCCTGTGTGTGTGAACATCTTCTCGTCCTTCCACCACTCGGTGTTCGGTGGTTTGGACGAACGCCGGAGCCGAGCGGGTTCCCGAACTCGGGTTGCGGTCGTGTTGCGATCCCGCTGCGGCCTGTTTGCGGACATGCCCCGGGTGGATCAGCGGACACGCTGGGTCGAACAGTCGTAGGATCCGGCGATGATCTCGGCCGACTCGCACATCGTGGAGCCGGCGCTCGTCGTGGACGGTCTGGCTGACCGCTTCGGCGATGACGCGCCGCGGATCGTCGATCACGGCGACCTGCGCGACATCCTTCACGTCCCTGCGGTCGGGCTGCGCGGCCTTCCCCCTGCGCGCATCGGCATCGCCGGGTTCAGGCTCGACGGCCCGCTGGCTGTCGACCGCGGCTCCAGGGTGAAGCCGGACCCAGAGGATCCGGCGCATCCCGAGGTCGTCGAGCTCAGCCGCCAGGGGTACGACGTCGTGCGCGAGGGGATCGCCGATCCCTCGTCACGGCTCCTGGACCAGGACCTCGATGGCGTCACCGCCGAGGTGCTGTACCCGAGCATGTTCTTCTCGGTGTTCGGCCTCCCCAACACCGAGGTGGTGGTGGCAGCGTTCGAGGCGTACAACGACTGGCTTCACGACTACTGCTCCGCCGACCCACTGCGGCTCATCGGGGCGGCACTCATCCCACTTCACGACCCGGCCGCCGGGCTTCGTGAGGTCCAGCGAGCTGTCGACCGCGGGGTGCGGACCGCGTGCATCCCGTGTCGGGCGCCGCACGATCGGCCCTATCGCGATGCTGCGTACGAGCCCATCTGGGCGCTGGCCGAAGAGGCGGGGCTGCCGCTCGCGATGCACATCGGCACGAACGCCTGGGCGCCCAGGCCGTCCGGCAACGTCGACCGGGGCCCTCGCGACCCTGTGGCACAGTACGCGGGTGCGGCTTCGGTGATCCAGCGCACGGTGTCCGAGCTGATCTGCCAGGGCGTCGCCCACCGACACCCTGCGCTGCGTTTTGTGGTGTCGGAGTTCAACGCCGGCTGGCTCCCCAACTGGCTCGAGCGACTCGATCAGGGATGGATGCGTGACCCCACTGCTGTGGATCCCTCGCTCGACCGCCCGCCGAGTGAGTACTGGTCGAGCAGTTTTCTCGCGACCATCGAAGACGATCGATCCGCGGTTCTGTGCCGGGAGCTCATCGGCGTCGACAACGTGATGTGGGGCAACGACTATCCGCACCGCGACTCGACGTGGCCCTGTTCGGCCGGGGTCGTGGAGACGATCTTCGACGGTGTGTCCGATGCGGATCGTGACGCCATCGTCGAAGGAAACGCGCTGCGGCTCTACCGGCTCTGAACCTCTCCGAATTGGGTGACCGACCAGCGGAGATCGGTCCGTATCCTGGGCGGTCGTGTCCGGCTTCGTCGACGAGTGCAACCTCCACGTCAAGGGTGGAGACGGCGGCGCCGGCTGCGTGTCCTTTCGGCGGGAGGCCCACGTCGCCAAAGGCGGACCCGACGGCGGGGATGGCGGCGGTGGGGGAGACGTCTGGTTGGTGGCAGATCGCAACGTCGCCTCGTTGCTCGCCTTTCGGGACTTTCCCTTTCGCCGGGGAGACGACGGAACACACGGCCAGGGCAAGAAGAAGCACGGACGCGGCGGGGACGACCAGATCGTGTCGGTTCCCGAGGGCACCGTCGTGCGCGACCGCGACGGCGAGGTGATCGCCGATCTCGTCAACGCAGGGGATCGGTGGCTGGCGGCTCACGGGGGACAGGGCGGGCGTGGCAACGCTCGGTTTCTCTCCAACAAGCGACGGGCGCCAGCCTTCGCCGAACAGGGCGAAGTCGGTGAAGAGGTCTGGCTTCGACTCGAGCTCAAGCTCATGGCCGACGTTGCACTCGTCGGCCTCCCCAACGCAGGGAAGAGCACCCTGATCAGCCGCATCTCCGCAGCCAAGCCGAAGGTGGCGTCCTACCCGTTCACGACCCTGCAACCCCACCTCGGGGTGGTTCGGCCCGACGATGGTTTCGAAATGGTCGTCGCCGACATCCCCGGGCTCATCGAAGGGGCGGCCGAAGGTCGTGGCCTCGGGCACCAATTTCTTCGACATGTGGAACGTGCACGGGTGTTGCTCGTGATGGTCGACCTCGCCGAGGTGGAAGAACGCGAGCCCGCTGAGCAGGCCGACATCCTCTTGCACGAGCTCGGCGACTACGACCCATCGCTGCTCGAGCGGCCCAGGCATGTCGTGGGAACCAAGGCTGACGTTGCGACTCTCGAGTGGGATGGGCCTCGGCTCTCAGCGGTCACCGGCGAGGGCGTCGACAAGCTGGTCGGCCGCCTTCGGACGCTCGTGGAGGAGGCTCGGGCCACCGACCCCGAACCGTCGCAGTACGTCGTGCACCGGCCGACCACCGAGGGTGTGTCGATCGTCCGCCACGACGATGGGTCGTTCGAAGTCATCGGGCGGCAGGCCCTACGTGCCGTCGCGCTCAGCGATCTCACCGATGTCGACGCTCTCAATCATGCACAGCAGAGGCTCGACCAGCTGCGGGTGCCGAGAGCGCTCGCTCGCGCAGGTGCCGTTGCAGGTGACATCGTCACGATCGGCAGTTTCCAGTTCGAGTACGAGCCGGACGTGTAGCTGTGCGAGTCATCGTCAAGATCGGAACGTCGTCGGTCACCGCTGCTGCGGGCGAGGTCGACACCCTCGCTTTGGGCAAGTTCACCACCGAGGTCATCAACGCACGCCGGGCGGGCCACGAGGTGATCGTCGTCACATCTGGCGCGATCACGGCCGGCGTCCAGACGCTCGGTATCCAGCGCCCCACCGCGCCGGAGAGGCTCCAGGCGGTGTCCGCCGTGGGTCAGATCGACCTGATGCGGGTCTACAGCGAGCTGCTGGGACGCCATGGGGCGGTGCCAGGGCAGGTCTTGCTGGCTCCGCACGATTTCCGCGACCGCAACCAGTATCTGCATGCGCGGGCGACGTTCGAGCACCTGCTCGCGCTGGGCGTGGTGCCGGTGGTGAACGAGAACGACGCTGTCGCCGACGACGCCATCCGATATGGAGACAACGACAGGATCGCCGCTCTCGTCGCCAACCTGCTCCGAGCCGACCTCATGGTGCTCCTGACCGACACGGCTGGAGTGCTCACCGACGACCCGCGGGTCAACCCCGACGCGTCCCTCATCGAGGAGATCCGCGAGGTGGATCACTCGATCGAGGGCGTGGCGGGCACCGCTGGGGAGCGGGGGAGCGGTGGGATGTCCTCCAAGCTCGCCGCCGCCAAGATGGCCTCGTGGAGTGGGGTGCGCACGGTGATCGCAGGCGCCGCACGCGTCGGCGTGCTGCAGGATGCGATCGAGGGGGTCATCGGTGTCGGCACGACGGTTCCGGCGCGCGATGCCCACGTGTCGGCCAGAAAGCTGTGGATCGGATTCGCTGTCACGGCGGCCGGGGTGATCGAAGTCGACGACGGCGCGCGCCGCGCACTGCTCGAACGGGGACGGTCGCTCCTCCCGGCAGGCGTGGTAGCGGTGGACGGCTCCTTCGCTGTCGGAGACGCCGTGGAGATCGTCGGACCGGATCGGCGGGAGTTCGCCAAGGGCCTGGCGGGCCTCGACGCAGAGGCGTTGCGAAGTGCTGCCGGCCGCCGCACCGACGAACTGCCGCCCGGGAACCAGACCACGGTGGTCCACGCCGACGACCTCGTGCTGCTCCCCTGAAAGAGGTTCCGACGAATAGGTTC
>CAZVUM010000001.1:222785-231325 GCA_964629575.1 uncultured Acidimicrobiales bacterium
TCCACGCCGACGACCTCGTGCTGCTCCCCTGAAAGAGGTTCCGACGAATAGGTTCCAGGAGCGCTCCTGGAACCTATTTGTATTTAGGGTGACGCGGCTCGGGCGTCGAAGCCCAGTTCGGCGATCGCGTCTGACACACCTCGGCGCACGGCGGAGTCGATATGGGCCGCAGCCTCCTCGCCGGCGCCGAGGAACTGCAGGCGCACCTCGTGCTGACGGCCGGCCACCCCCGGCGGGATGATCTCGAGGACGGTCGCTCGCAGCTCGACGGGTTCGTCACCACAGCCGAGGACCACGTCGCACTCCAGGGCGGGGGGCCGCTCGCGCAAGCGCAGGCGCGCCCCGCCGGTGCTGATGTCGACGATGACAGCGGCGAGGTGCCCGGTTTCTGGGGTCCACACCTGGGCGGGAAGGACCCGGTGGAGCCGCGGGGCCTCCCGAGTGTTCTCTCCGGCATCGGTGCCATTCGCTGGGGTGACTTCGTTCAGCACAAGCGTTCCCACGGGGTAGGTGGCGATGTGGCTTACCTGCACCTGAGTCTCCTCGCGCCGTCCGTTGCGATGCCACGACGCAGAGACCACCGCATCGGGGCCCACGTCGACTCCCTCGAGGTCGGGCGCGTGGCACAACACCAGGTACTGCCTGTCGTCACGCGCGACGAGCTGGGTGTCGATTCGACGGGTCCCGAGTCCGGCCGGCGCTTCGACCCAGATGTGATCGCCTGCTCGAAGGGCGCGCCGACTCATCGATCCGCCGATGACACACTCTGAAACATGATCGTTGCATCGGGTTGCAGGCGGATGCGCTTGAGAGGAGTTCGGACTCTGGCGCTCCTCGTCTCGCTCACGGTCGTTGCAACAGCCTGTGGTGGCTCTTCGTCCGATGAGTCGGCGGACAGCGGTGAGGTCGCGCCGCCGACAGAGGTCTCGGCGTCGGTGACGGCCGCTGCGGCGACCGAACCACCGGCGACCACCCCGGTTGCGCCCACCACTGTCGCTTCTGTGCCGAGCACAAGCGACGCGACGACCTCGACGAACACCACGACCACGACGATGTCCGAAACAGCCGAAGCGGCTGGGACCGGCCTCGAGCTCCCCGACGACTGCCGATGGCGCGAGGCGGAGTTCGAGCCGACGCTGACATTCGTGGTCGAAGGTCGTTTGTATGAATACCTTCAGGGCTCCGACGTTCGATGCTTGGCCCCCACCGTTGCCCCCACAACGTCGCTGAGCTGGTCGCCGACGGGCCGGCGGGCACTGCTCGACGACGGTGTCGTCTTCGATCGAGGCGAACGGCGCGAGACCGGCGCGATCGGTGCCGCGACCGGTGGCTGGACGTGGCCGACCGGCCTGCGTTTCGTCCAGGCCCAGGGGGCGACACTGACCAAGGTCGAGGCGGACGGGTCGGGTGTGATCGACATCTCGTTCCTCGACGACCACGGTGCGGCCACGTACCACCCCGACGGCCTCCACCTCGCCGTTGCAGGTACCGGAACCGCGACCGCCGAGTGGTACGACTGGGACACCGACGAGCTGGTCGTGGAGGAGTGGACGCAGACCGGCCTGTTCCTGGTGAAGAACGACGGGACAGGCGAACAGGTGTGGATCGACACCCACGACGCCGAGATCACCGATGTCGCCTTCAGCGCAGACGGAACTCAGCTCACGTTCGTCGCCGACCACCACGATGTTCAGCACATTCACAGCTTCGACCTCCCGGCGATGCTGTGGGAGACCGACGACGGCGAACGGCTTCTGACAGCGCTGCCCGAAGACCCCGAGTTGCTCGAACCCGAGATCGAATCCGCATCACCGCTGTCCCACCTCACCATCGATCCAGCCGACCCCCACCGGATCATGTACGCGACCGGCGACTGCGAGTCCGGTAGCAGCGTCGAGCGCTACCGGCTCGATCGAGGCGGCTATCCGTTCCCCGTCGCAGCAGGGCTCAACGCCGTCCCGGTGGGCTTTCTCGACGAGGACACCGTCGTCGTACTCGAACACCATTCCTCGTGCGACGGCACCGGCGCCCTGTGGATCAACGATCTGGTGAGCGGTGAGTCGACGCTCGTCTCGCCGCGCGTGGAGGCCGCTGCGGTGCGGTGGCAGGCCCCCGACCTGCTCTTCTCCATGAGCGACGTCATCATCGCGGGCTTCGCCTGATAGGTCCCGTCGCCCCCGGTCGGGGGCACACCCGGAGCGTCAGAGCGCCGTCAGCACGTCACGTCGTGCGCGGTCAGCGTCGAGAGGTCGGCATCGCTCGGATCGGCGATTCCAGCGACGCGGGTCGCATGCGCCATCACGCCGTGCTCGAACATCGTGCGCGCGAGTCGGCCGTTGCCGAACCCGCGGCCGCGGTCGGCACGTGCCAAGCGTTCGGCGACGCTGACCAGCGCTTCATCAGATGGTCGATAGTCGACCTCGTGGCAGCAGAGCTCGAAGATCGCGAGCAGCTCAGCCGTGGTGTAGTCGGGGAAGTGGATCGTTCGGGGGAACCGCGACCTCAGCCCGGGGTTGGCATCGAGGAAGTCGTCCATCTCCTCGGGATAGCCCGCGACGATCACGACGAGGTCGTCTCGGTGGTCCTCCATCCGCTTCACCAGAGCGTCCAGGGCCTCTCGGCCGTAGTCCTGCGCCCCACCGCGGGCGAGCCCGTATGCCTCGTCGATCAGCAGCACCCCGCCCAATGCCTCGTCGAGGACCGCGTCGACCTGCGCGGCCGTCTGGCCGACGTAGCCGGCGACCAGTCCGGCCCGGTCGGTCTCGACCAGGTGGCCGCTGCTCACGACGCCGAGGGCGCGATAGATCGCAGCAACCAACCGAGCGACCGTGGTCTTTCCGGTTCCGGGATTACCGGTGAACACCAGGTGGTGGGAGGTGGCCGGCTGAGCCATTCCCCGATCCGCCCGGAGCGACTGAACCCGTAACAGGTTGCTCACCTGCCGTACCTGGTCCTTCACGGGCTCGAGACCGATGAGCTGGTCGAGCTCGGCGAGAAGATCATCGAGCCGGGGTCCCGCTTCCGCAGTGGCAGGAGCCGCCTGGTTGGAGGCCACCCCTGCAGCTCGTCGGGTCACGCCGGCGGCGGACATGCGGGCGACGAGCAGTCCCCGCCAGCGATCGAGCGCCGCGCGTTCGGCGGGTGAGCGATACGAGTCGAGCTCGAAGAGGCACGCAGCGAGCGCCGTGGCGGCGTCGTGGTACCGCCATGCGAAGTCGCTGCCTTCTCGTGCGTCGAGAGTCACGAGCAGCTCGAAGAGCGGGCTCGGCTCTTCGAGCCAACGCCTGGCCCGTCGGAAGACCCCGGAGGCGCGCAGTTCGCTCGGCTCGGTCGGAAGCGGTGCATCGATCCGCTCGGCGAACGCCTCGACGAACGCGGTGAGTTCTTCGTCGGTGTAGAGGCCGTCGGTGTCGATGAACGCACGCGTCATGTCCGCGGCGTCTCGGAGCGGCTGGACCGCTGCGAGATCCTCGATGTCCGCCCGCAGCCGGTGAAGCGCCGGCGAGACGACGTCGATGAAGCGGTCGACTGCAGAGCAGAGGTCGCCGTCGACGGCGAGGGAGCGCATCGTTTCCCATCGGCCGACCCCGTCGAGTGCCTGAGCGCCTCACCACGAAGAAACTGGGGCCCGGAGGTCTGGCTTCGATAGTCTGCACGGGTGCTCGGTCTCGGACATGAGCACGCCGTGGCTTCGGAGATCCGGCACCTGACAAGGAGACTTCCCATATGGGGGAAACCACTTTCAACGACCTCGCGTCCGTCCGCGACGGGCTGAAGAGCGTCGACTACCTGGCCGACGACGGCATCGCCAGCGTGGTGTTCCTCGCCGAGAAGCTGGGCAAGCCGGTGCTCGTCGAGGGTCCGGCCGGAACCGGCAAGACCGAGCTCGCCAAATCGGTGGCCTCCATGACGGACAGCCGTCTGATCCGGCTGCAGTGCTACGAGGGTCTCGACGAGGCCAAGGCCCTGTACGAGTGGAACTACAAGAAGCAGCTCCTGCGGATCCAGGCCGACCGTGGAACCGAGAGCGCTGAGGACTGGACCGAGCTCCAGGACGACATCTTCAACGACGAGTTCCTCCTCACCCGGCCGCTTCTCGAAGCCATCAGTGCCGAAGAGAAGGTCGTGCTTCTCATCGATGAGGTCGACCGGGTCGAGATCGAGACCGAAGCGCTGCTGCTCGAGATCCTGTCGGACTATCAGGTCTCGATCCCCGAGCTCGGCACGATCGAGGCGTCGCAGATCCCTCTCGTGTTCCTCACATCGAACAACACCCGTGAGCTGTCCGAGGCTCTCAAGCGGCGCTGCCTGTTCCTCCACATCGACTACCCGCAGCTCGATCGCGAGAAGGAGATCGTGGTCACCAAGGTCGAGGGCATCACCGACAACCTCGCAGAGCAGGTGGCGCGCATCGTGCGCTCGATCCGTCAGCTGGAGCTCAAAAAGAGCCCGTCGGTGTCAGAGACGATCGACTGGGCGCGGACCCTGGTGCTGCTCGGTATCGAGAACATCGACATCGAGACCGCCAAAGAGTCGCTTCACATCTTGCTCAAGTACCAGTCGGACATCGAGAAGACAGCCAAGGAACTGACGCTGGAGGCGTGATCCGATGCTCGATCTGATGAGCGG
Organism: uncultured Acidimicrobiales bacterium; assembly: GCA_964629575.1. Classification (GTDB taxonomy): domain Bacteria; phylum Actinomycetota; class Acidimicrobiia; order Acidimicrobiales; family Poriferisodalaceae; genus JAYPWI01. The sequence continues at coordinate 227,415 of CAZVUM010000001.1, forward strand.
TTTCGTCGTCGAGTTGCGCAACGCCGGTCTCCCGGTGTCGCTCACCGAGAACCTCGACGCCATGGAAGCGATCACCCACATCCCGATCGAGGATCGCGACGCGTTCAAGTACGCCCTCGCGGCCACGCTCGTCAAGAACGAGCAGCACTGGAAGGCGTTCGAGACCGTCTTCGAGGTCTACTTCAGCCTCCGCGGCCCCGAGTACAGCGTCGGCGACGAGGACGGCGACGGCGAGTGGGACGAGAACGACCTCGAAGAGTGGATGCGCCAGATGCAGCAGCAACAGGGCCAAGGCGGCCCTGGTTCTGGCGAGGACATGAGCCCCGAAGAGATCGCCGAGATGCTCTTCAAGGCCCTCATGGACGCCAACGAGGCGATGATGCAGGCCATGGCGCGGGCCGCGGTCACGCAGTTCGCGGGCATGGAGCCCGGACGTCCAGTGGGAGGGACGTACTACCTCTACCGCACGCTGCGGAACCTCGATCTCGACGGCATGCTCGACCGGCTGATGGACGAGTCGATGGATCGGCTCGAGAACGACCCGACCCAGCTTCAAGAACGACTCCAGAAGGAGGAGTTCGAGAACCGGATCGAGCAACTGAAGCGCGAGATCGAAGCGGAGATCCGTCGCCGCCTCGTCGCTGATCGCGGGGTCGAGGCCATGGCCAAGACGCTCCGCAAGCCGTTGCCCGAAGACGTCGACTTCATGCACGCGTCACGGGAGGAGATGGCCAACATCCGCAAGGCCATCCAGCCCCTGACCCGAAAGCTCGCCGCCCGGTTGGCGCGCAAGCGCAAGCACAAGCGACGCGGCCCGCTCGACTTCCGGGCCACTGTCCGGCGTTCGCTCAGTTATGGCGGCGTTCCGGCGGAGCCTCGCTTTCGCAACCCGCGTCCCAACAAGCCCGAGCTCATCGTCGTCGCCGACATCTCGGGCTCGGTTGCGGCCTTCGCCCGGTTCACCCTGCATCTGGTGTATGCCCTGCAGAACCAATTCTCCAAGGTGCGCTCGTTCGTCTTCATCGATGGTCTCGATGAGGTGACGCACATGTTCCAGAACGAGGAAGACATCACCAACGCCGTGCACCGGGTCAACACCGAGGCAGACGTCGTGTGGGTCGACGGCCATTCGGACTACGGCCATGCCTTCAGCGTGTTCTGGGAGAACTTCGGCCACGAGGTCAACTCCAAGTCCACGGTGATGTTCCTCGGTGACGCCCGGAACAACTACCACGCCACCAACGCCTGGATCATCAAGGAGACCCAAAAGAAGGCCCGCTCTGTGTTCTGGTTGAACCCCGAGCCGCGGTCGTACTGGGACACCGGCGATTCGGTGATCAGCGAGTACTCCACGCACTGCGACGGAACCTTCGAGTGCCGCAATCTCCGCCAGCTCGAAGGCTTCGTGGACCACTTGGCCTAGCCCGCGCAGCCAATCCACGTGTGAGGAGCCCGCAGGGCGACGAGCCGTGGCGAGGGCTGTGTGAGGAGCCCGCAGGGCGACGAGCCGTGGCGAGGGATAGTCACTTTGGCTGAGGTGGGCGCAGCCGACGGGCACTGAGTGATCCGACCGCGCCGACCTCTCCTTCTAGCGCTCGTGCTCGTCATGATGGCAACTTCGTGTGTGCGGATCGCCGAGGCGAGTGGCGAGGCGGGCCAAGACACCGTGCCGGCACCTGTCCTCGCCCCAAGCGAGGAAGCGCTCGGCGAGGAGGTGTCGCTCGTTCCGGCCCTGCCGCTCGAGCAGGGCGGCGTCGCCCACGGCACGCTGCGGTGGGCGTTCGATGATGGAGGGGGTGACTTCTCCTTCGAGACCGAGCTCGTCGCCGAGCTCAGCTTCACGCGGCTCCAACCGGTGCATGCTGAGGATCTGCTCGACGTCGAGGCGTCGAGGGCCTATTCGGTCGCCGGGTCGCTTCGGCACAACTCTGAGGCAACGAGCTGCGACGCAGGTGAGACGCGTTGCCGGGTCATCTCGCTCGTCGATGCGGATCTCGTGGGCATTGCGATCCGGCGGGGCGGCGTTCTGAGCGTCGAGCTCGACTGGCGTTCCTTCGGCCCCGAGTCAGCCTCGGCGCGCCCCGAGGCGATCGTCGCACTCGGGTGGGATCAGATCGGCTATCTGGGTGTCGCGGACTCGTTGGAGGCTTCGGGCGTCGTTGGAACGACAGTGGTTGTCGACCTCGCATCAGGGCGTGTTCGACAGGTGCACTGGGCCCGCGGGTCGGCCTCGGGAACCGGAGTGCTCGAGGTCTCCCTCGGCTGAGATCAGGTCGTCTGGAGCAGCTCAGCGACGCCGAACGCCAAGTCGAGGCTCTGGCGGCCGTTCAACCTCGGATCACACATGGTCTCGTACCGGTCCCCGAGCTGATGCGCGGTCAGATCGTCTCCGCCACCGACGCATTCGGTGACGTCGTCGTTGGTGAGCTCGCAGTGAATGCCGCCCGGCCAGGTTCCCTCGGCGCGGTGAGCTTCGAAGTAGGTGCGCACCTCGCGCATGATCTCGTCGAAGTGACGGGTCTTCACGCCGTCGTCGGTGGAGTAGGTGTTGCCGTGCATCGGGTCGCACTCCCACACCACGGGGTGCCCGGCGTCGGTCACCGCCCGCAGAAGGCCGGGCAGCGCGTCGCTCACCCGATCTGCGCCCATGCGGCTGATGAGGGTGAGGCGACCGGGAATCCGGTCGGGGTTGAGGGCGTCACATAGGGCGACGGCATCACTGGGATCGGTCGTAGGACCGATCTTGCAGCCGATCGGGTTGTGTACACCACGGAGGAACTCCACGTGCGCGCCGTCGAGTTCGCGGGTGCGCTCGCCGATCCAGAGCATGTGGGCTGAGCAGTCGTACCAATCGCCGGTGATGCTGTCCTGGCGAGTGAGGGCCTGCTCGTAGCCCAACAGAAGGGCTTCGTGGCTCGTGTACAGGTCGACTTGGCGCATCGCGGCGTCGTCGGTGTCGAGCCCGCTGGCGCTCATGAAGCGCAGAGCGCGATCGATTCCGTTGGCCAGATTTTCATAGCGCTGCCCCACAGGGCTGGATGCGACGAACTCCTGGTTCCAGTTGTGCACCTGGCGCAGATCGGCGAACCCACCGCGGGTGAACGCCCGCAGCAGGTTCAGCGTGGCTGCGCTCGTGTTGTAGGCCTGCAGCAGCCGGCCGGGGTCGGGGGTGCGAGAGGGCTCGTCGAACCCGATGTCGTTCACGATGTGACCACGGAAGCTCGGCAGCGTCTCCTCGCCCCGGGTCTCGGTACCGCTCGACCGCGGCTTGGCGTACTGGCCGGCGATGCGACCGATCTTCACAACGGGGAGGCCGGCCGAGTACTGCAGGACCACCGCCATCTGCAGGATGATCTTCAACTTGTCGCGAATCGCGTCCGCCGAGGCCAGATCAAAGGACTCCGCGCAGTCGCCCGCTTGGAGGACGAACGCCTCTCCGGCTGCGACACGCGCCAGCTGATCAGTGAGGCGGCGAGCCTCGCCGGCGAAGACCAGGGGAGGGCGAGCTCCGAGCTCGTGCAGCGCCTCGTCGACGGCGTCGAGTTGGGGCCAGTCGGGCTGCTGCCCCGCGGGATGGTCAGTCCAGGAACCGGGATGCCAGGTGGTGGTCACCAGACAAGTCTGACGGGTGACACCGCTCGCGACAAAGCCCGTTTCCCTCAACCGGGCCGGGCGAACCGCCGAGTGGGAGCGCGCCAGAGGTGGCGCGGTGGGACTCGGCGTGGGCCGGACCCGGCCGGGCGGGAGTCCGCAGAGGCGGGTGGGGGGTGGTGGTTCGCCGAGTGGGAGCGCGCCAGAGGTGGCGCGGTGGGACTCGGCGTGGGTTGGACCCGGCTACGCCACTGTGCCCTTGCGTGGCTACGCCACTGTGCCCTTGCGTGGCTACGCCACTGTGCCCTTGCGTGGCTACG
>CAZVUM010000002.1:0-1179 GCA_964629575.1 uncultured Acidimicrobiales bacterium
GCCGGGCTCGGCGGTTCCGCGGAACCGCGCTCAGGCCTCGGCGTCGTGCGTGGCGAGCCAGGTCGGTCGCAGCTCGGGAAACAGGTACTGGCTCGGCGGGGGAAAGTCCGGGTCGGCGAAGCTGCCGACCGGGATCACAAATGTGTCGGGGAGCTGCGTTGCGAGCGGCTCAGGGAAGCTCGTCGGTACGTCTTCGAACGTCCAGAACACGGTCGAACCGCACGTGGGGCAGAAGTTGTAGAGGTTCACGAGACCTCCGGGCCCCGCCTGACCGTTCTCGACCAGGCCGTTGTACACCGATCGCTCGCCCGTGATGCCCCCGACCTGGTCCTTGTTGAACCATGCCACGACCGGATAGGCGCTCCCGCTGCGCCGCAGGCAGTGATCGCAGTGACAACCGACCACGCTTGCTGGTTCACCAGTGACCGACGCCGACAGCCGACCACATGCACATTGCGCGACACGTTCCATCGCAGGAGTCTCCTGCCTTCGACATCGCAGCGCAACGCCGAGCCACCCGCCCGAACTCGCCCGACGGGCGCGTCCTCAGCCCAGGAGCACGTGCTCGAGCAGCAGGGCCTGCCGGGCCGCGTCGGCGGGGTCGATTCCCCACATCGGCGGCTTGACGCACATCGAGTCGGCGTGAAGTGCGGTGCGCTGGATCTCGTCGGCCACCTCGTCGGGGGTGCCGCACACCGCGAACGTGCGAGCGGCCTCGACCGGCACCAGATCGACGCACTGGTCCAGCGGAAGCGAGCGCCGCGCTTCGACGAGTTCGTCGAAGAGCTCGCCGAACCCGTGGGCGTCGAAGTACGAGCGATAGCTCGGAATCGCCGCATAGAACGCGACGTTGCCCCGCGCCGCCTTGGCAGCCGCTACCGGATCGTCGTCGATCGACGCAGTCAACCAGAGCTGCACGTGGAGGTCGGAAGGGTCCCGACCGGCAGCCGTCGCCCCTCGATGCAGCGCGGGTAAGGCCTTCTCGACCAGCCACCACCTCGACCAGATCGAGTGCCCGATGAAGCCATCCGCGCACTCCCCCGCCAGCTCGCACAGACGCTCTCGCAGCGACGCGATGAACACCGGGACCTGCCGGGCGTTGGGCCCGAAGTGGGGGTGAATGCCCTCGAAGGAGAGCTGGTAGTGGTCGCCGCTGTAGCTCGGGATGGAGTCGGCACC
>CAZVUM010000002.1:1279-10936 GCA_964629575.1 uncultured Acidimicrobiales bacterium
GCAACGGCCATGCTGGCCCACGGCGGCCCATACACCTGGTTGCCGATCGCCCCGGCGTAGCCCCGGTCCTCGAGGCGCCGCGCCCGCTCACCGATGGCCGCCGCGTCGCCACGACCGATCGGTGCCCAGAAGTTCTGCATCACACCCTCTCCAGTCCTACTGATCACGAGCGGATGGCCGCTCAGTCCGACGCGTCGTCTGAAACGGTTCGCCGAGCGACCATGGCCGCGAGTTCGGCACGGTTCGTGATCCCGAGCTTGGTGTAGATGTGGCTCAGGTGGACCTTGACCGTCCCGCGCGCGACGAACATCTTTTCGGCGACCTGCGGATTGGTGAGGCCCTCCGCGACGAGGCTGGTGACCCTCAGTTCGGTCGGCGTGAGGCTTGCCCAGCCACTGCTGGGACGCTTGCGCTCACCTCGAGCGCGCGAGATGTACTCCAGCGCGTCTTCGAGGGAGAGCGAACGTCCTTGCTCCCAATGCTCCCTCGCCGCGTCGGCTCCGATCTCTCCTGCGATCTCGGCCCGAACTTCGGCCACCTGCTGCGCATCGCAGGGGACCGACTCAACTCCCAGGCGCTCTCGCTCTGCCTCGGCGGCGGCCAAGGCTCGAAGGGCCTCGGGGCCGCTCTCCACGACTGCGGCGACGCGTCCGATCATGTCGATGGCACGCACGATGTCGGGGCGCCGGCCCATCTCGACAAACGTCACCAGCCCAGCGTGCGTGAGGGCTTCGGCCCGATCAGCTTCGCCGTTCTTCAGTGCGATCTCCGCTCGTTCGATGTCGGCACTGGCCTGCACCCATCGGTTCCCGAGCTGTGCAGCGAGGTCGTCGAGGCTCTCGAGGGTCCTTCCGGCCTCGACGAGCGCCCCCGTCCTGCGATGGGCTGACGCCAACCCCAGACCGATCGTCGCGACCAGGAACGGAATGCCGTGTTCGCGTTGCTCTGCGTACACATCGGCGAGCAGCTCGACAGCGGCAGCCGGGTCATTGCGGGCGACGGCGGCTCCGGCCAGAGCGACGAGGATGTCTGGAATCCCGAACGCACCACCCAGCGGGGCCGCCGTCTGGAGCTGGGCCCCGCCGGACTCCTCGACCAGGGTGTAGTTCCCCTCCAGAATCTCGACGTTGAGAAGCCACGCTCGACTCATCGTGCCGGTGACCGGTTCGCCGATCGCATCGCACATCTCGATGGCGGTGCGGAGTTGGGATCGAGCCTCGGCGAGCTCACCACGGCGGGCGAGGAACATGCCGTTGACGCCGTGGTACCAGGCCAAGAAGTAGCGCGCGTCGCACCCCTCGGCGTGACGGCGGAGGGACTCGAGATCGGGACGAGCACGCGCTTCGTCCTGCGCAGACAAGCCCGCCACGGTGAGCATCTTTCGGCTGTTCAGCACCGTCCACTGTTCGTCGAGACGAAGGCCCAGCTCGATGCTCTGTTCGAGGATGGGCCTGGCGTCGTCAGGAGCGGTGATCGCGGTGGCGAACCCGAGGGTGTTGAGGGCCCTCGCTCGCGCCCAGTCGTCGTCGAACAACTCGGCCTGCTCCAGCGCCTCCGGTGCGCGGCGGCTCATCGTCTCGATGTCCCCGGCGTACAGCGCCACGTGCGCCGCTCCCCAACAGGCACGGGCACGAAGCGCAGAGGGCTCGGCTCGGTCCAGGATCCGTTCGAACCACCGACTCGCCCGGCCGAGATGCCCTCGGAGCTCCCAGAACAGGGTCAGCGCCGTGGCGAGCCGCAGCGCTGAGTCCACTCGTCCCGATTCGGTTGCGAACTCGAGCGCGACATCGAAGTCGTCATGAGCGGCTTCGAGAACGCGGACCTGATCGGCGCTGTTGCCAAAGGTCATCGTCGGCTCGATGCGTTCGGCCATCGCCAGGTGGTAGGCGAGATGACGGCCGCGAACGACCTCCGCTTCACCTGATTCCACGAGTCGCCCGAGCAGATAGTGCTGCACGGACTCCAGATATCGGTAGCCAGTGCCGTGTCTCGTGTTGTCGACCTGGACGATCGACTTGTCCACCAGCCTGGTCAAGATGTCCAGGACTGCGTAGCGGTCGAGCTCGTCGTCGGATCCGATGTCCTCCGCCGCCTCGAGAGTGAATCGGGCCGTCACCGCCAACCGTCGCGCCAAGAGCCTTTCGCTCTCGTCGAGCATGTCGTAGCTCCACGCGACCGATGCTTCGAGCGTCTGCTGTCTGGCGAGGCCCGACCGACTCCCGCCGGTGAGGAGGCGGAAGCGATCGTCGAGCCCCGCGGCGATGTCTGAGGGACCCATCATGCGAAGCCGCGCGGCGGCGAGCTCGATCGCCAGGGGAATCCCATCCAGCCGAGAAACGATCTCGGCAATCGCCTGAATCTCGGCCTCGTCCGGTTCGAAGCCGGGGCGGACACTCCGGGCACGCTCCACGAACAGTGCAATCCCGACCTCGGGTGCAAGCGACGGGACTCGCCACGTCACCTCGCCGAGGATCCCCAGCGGCTCGCGGCTCGTCGCGAGGATGCGCAATGCGCCACAGCTCTTCAGTAGGTGCTCAGCGGTGGATCGTGCACCGTCGATCACGTGCTCACAGTTGTCGAGAACCACCAGGCCATCGACTGCGCTGAGGTGCTCGGCGAGGGTGACGTTGAGCGGTACGCCGAAGATCTCACGTATCCCCAGCACGCTGGCGATCTCGGCTGCCACCTGTTCGGCGGTCGTCACCGCCCCGAGTTCGACGACCCATGCCGCGTCGGCCTTCTCGGAGAACAACCTCGACGCTGTCTCGTAGGCGAGTCGCGTCTTTCCGCAGCCTCCCGAGCCGGTGAGCGTGATCAGCCGCTGTGTGTCCAGCTCACGGCAGAGCTCGGCGACCTCCTCGGAGCGGCCGACCAAGCTCGTGAGAGATGCGGCGAGGTTGGTGATCCCGGAGACGGGGCGGTCCGCCTCGGTCTGTTGATCGTTCATGTTGCGACGATGAGTCTCGCCGAGGGTGGCCTACATCTGCCAGGTGGCATATATGCCACCTGGCAGATGTTTCGGGCGCCGCCCGACCGCATGATCGACCCATCGGTCGCCACGGGGTGGCCGGCAACCACGGGAGACAACATGTCGTCGATCACCGAAACCGCATCCAAGTTCTTCGAGGCCTGCGAAACCGGAGAGGGCTGGGAGGGCTGTGCCCAGTTCTGCCACGACGGAGCCGGGTTCTCGGCCCAGGCCGAAGCGCTCGCGGACGTTGCGACCCTCCAGGCCTACACCGACTGGATGCAGGGACTCCTGGCGCTCATGCCCGACGGCTCCTACGACCTCAAGTCCTTCGCGACCGACCACGAACGCAACAGCGTGGTCGCCTTTGCGACGTTCAGCGGCACCCACACGGGTGAGGGCGGCCCCGTTCCGCCGACCGGGCGGAGCGCCAGCGCTGACTACGTCTACGCAATGCAGTTCGACGGGGACAAGATCTCGCACATGACCAAGGTCTGGCACTCGGGCCTCACCCTGCAGGAGCTCGGTTGGACCTGAGCCGCTGTCTGCTCAGGGCATCCAGCCGGCGTCGGCCCATCGCTGGGCGACCGACTCGGAGAGGCAGACCTCGCCGTCGCCCCAGTCGTACGCGACAGCGGAGGCCGGCGGGTCTGCCGAGCCCGTCAGCGCTTCGAGCTCAGCTGGGGCAAGGACGCCGTAGTGAGCCAGGGCGGTCTCGGCGTCGGGCAGTGGTCGCGCTGCGGAGGGGTCCGCGCCCGCCGCCACGACCGCGGCTTCGTAGTCCGGCGCCGGCATCCAGCCTGGAAGGGTGGTCTCGGCTCCCCCGCCACGCACGATGAGAGTCGGGAATGCGTAGCGATCGAGGTCGCCGTCCTTCTTCATCGACCCGATTCCCGGCCGATCGCCCGACAGGAAGCGGACGTGATCGTTGGGCTTGCGAGTCTCGGCCCAGTCGAGCTCGTAGGCGGCCTCGGCCTGCTCGGACCGCAGGTCGCTCGCGAATGCCCCAGCATCGAGTCCGTCGACGGTGACCGCGACGTCGAGGATCCGCTCCCAGGTGTCCGCTGGCCGACCGACGATGAAGATCGCCTCCCGCAGGGCCCGAAGCAGCCGCTCAGCAGCGACGGTGCCCTGGAATCCGGCGGCTTTCACCGCTTGTCCCATTCGATTGCTGGTGAGCGGCGGCCATTGCAGTCGTGCCGGGTAGGGCATCGAGGTGTGCTCGGTGACTCGGCTCCAGTAGCGGGCCAGGCGTTGCCCACCCTCGGCGTCGGTCATGTCCTCGTACACCGCACTCGCGTCGCCCACGAGCCCGCCCATAGCGGTCCGCCAGGTGAGCTGGTCGTCGTATTGCCAACGAAGTCTGCGGAGCTTGGGCTCGGTGCCCCAGGCCCAGCTGCAGCACGGGTCGGTGTACTCGATCACTTCGATCATGACGGCCTCAGTTCACGGATGGATCGTCGGGATGCTCGCGCAGAAGCGTCGCAGCGGACCCCTGGCGGGCGAGCACATCGTGCCAGAGCTCCTCGGGTTCGGTCATCAGGTCGCTCGGTTCGCTGTCGAAGACCCACCACGCACCCTCGCCGAGCTCGGCGTCGAGCTGGCCAGGGCCCCATCCGGCGTACCCCGCGAACACGAGGATCGATTCGACCGACTGGGCGAAGAGTTCGGGGGTCCGGCCCAGATCGACCAGGGCGAGCCGATTGCCCAGAGGCGTGCAGCCTTCCTCGTTCTCACCCGCGAGCCCCACTGCGAGCATGGCCTCTGGCTCGACGGGGCCACCGACAAACAGGTGGGCGTCGTCGCCGAGACGCTCTCCCCAACTCGGGAGGACGTCCACGACCCCCAGCGGCGAGGGACGGTTGAGGACAACGCCGATCGAACCCTCGTTGTTGTGCTCGACGAGCAGGACCACCGTGCGACGAAAGTTGGGGTCCTCGAGCCGCGGGGTGGCCACGAGCAGCCGCGCCTTGGACGGCGCGCCAATGGGGGTGACCACACGATCGACCACGGCTCCATCCTGGCGCGTCCCGGTGCCCTGAACCGACAGGAATGTCTGGCGGGTCGCTGCGACGTCAGCGATCGAAGCGGTGTGAGGTCGGAACCGAGACCGTCACCACCGCTCCACCTTCGTCGGCGTTGGCCGCCTGCACGTCCCCGCCGTGAACCTCGAGCACCTTCTTCGCGATCGCCATCCCGAGACCCGACGAGCCCTTGCGGTCGCCGCGGCGGAACCGTTCGAACACCTCATCGATGACGGCGGTATCAAAGCCGGGACCGTCGTCGCGCACGATGATCAGGCCCATCCCCTCCGCCTCCTCGACGTTGAGCTGAACCGTCGCCGCGCGCGCCGCGGCGTTGCGCACCACGGTGTCGACCGCCTGGCGCAACAGGCCGTAGTCGGCATCGACGACGACAGCCGTCTCAGCCGACGCCGACACCACGACCCCATCCACTCGGATCGACGCGGCGATCTCCTCCGCCAACAGGTCCAGGCGCAGCGGGGCCAGCCGCGGCAGGGCCTGACCGCTCTCCAGCCGGGCGAACTCCAAGAGCTCGTTGACTCCGGTGGTCGCGCGCTCGGTCGCCACCTGGATCTCGTGCAGCGACTCGCGGTACTCGGCGGCAGGACGGTCCCGCCCGAGAGCGTGACTGGCCGACGCCTGAATGACAGCCAGCGGCGTCCGCAGTTCGTGCGCCGCGTCAGCGATGAAGTCCCGCTGTTGAGCGAGCACGGTCCTCGTCGGGCGCAGCGATCGTCCAGCGATGAGCCACCCGACGGCCGTCGACGCCCCCGACAGCGCCAGAGCCGCGAGGACGATGCGCCAGCGGAGCGATGAGGCGTCGCCCTGGAATTCGCTGAACTCGATCACTGCGATGATCGCTTCGCTGTCGTTGACCGCGCGGGCGGTGGCCAACCACTCCCCGTCCTGGCTGAAGCGGTGGTGGTTGTCACCGAACCACAGGGCCTCGCGCGCGATCGTGATCAGGGGTGGTTCCACCCACGTTTCGCCGTAGGCGCTGGTCCAATCGTCGTCGATGTTGACGTACCAGGTGTTCGAAGGCTCCTCGTTCTGGAGCGCTTCGGCGATGACGTCCTCGCCTTCGCGTTCTGCGGAGTCGATGATCCGCGATGTCCCCACCCGAATGGCGACGAACGCAAGAACGCCCACCGCAAGCAGCGACAGCACGCCGTAGACGGCCGCGAGCTGGATGCGGACGCGTCTGAGATTCACCGCCCGACCGCCTCGGTGAGGCGGTACCCGACACCCCGCACGGTTTCGAGCCGCACGGCACCCTCGTCGGCTCCGAGGTCCAGCTTGCGTCGCAGGCCGGCCATGTGGACGTCGACGACGTTGGAGAGACCGTCGTAGTGGGCGTCCCACACATGATCGAGAAGCGACGAACGATCCACCACTTCGCCGGGTCGGGTGAGCAGGTAGTGGAGGAGCCCGAACTCCTTGGGGGTGAGGGGCACCACTGTGTCGCGCTGTTCCACTCGATGGGCAGCCGGATCGAGCCGAAGGTCGCCCAATTCCAGGACAGGGGCGCTCGTCGACTCGGTGCGACGCAGGAGCGCGCGCACCCGGGCCGCGAGCTCCGGGAACGCGAACGGCTTGGGAAGGTAGTCGTCGGCCCCCGAGTCCAGTCCGTCGACCCGATCGGCGACAGAATCGCGGGCGGTCAACATGAGCACCTTCACCGGGTCGCCGACATCGCGGAGCTGCCTGCACAGGTCGGTGCCATCCCCGTCGGGAAGTCCGAGATCGAGAACGATCACGTCGTAGGTCTCGATTCCGACGGCGTCGTCCGCGTCGCGGTACGTCGTCGCCAGATCGACGGCGTGACCTTCTTCGATGAGCCCGCGACGGACAACGGTGCCGAGGGCGGCATCGTCCTCGACGACGAGAATGCGCACGGCCACATCTTGCCAGCGCCTCGATGAAGGGACCATGAAGGCGCCGACTGGCGCGCCTTCACGTTGGCGTCATCGTCGCTTGGGCACCATCGCCGGCATGGACATCATCGACAGCTCCCGGGCCGAGGTGGCCCACGTCTTGCGCCGAATCGGCTTCGTGGCTCACCCCGATGCCGTCGACCAGTGGGCGGGGAGTACAGCCGAGCTCGTGGAAACCCAGATCGCCGACGTCGGCGTGACCGCTCCCGACTACGACCTCGCGGGCGAGTGGGAGGACTACGAGCTCGTCGTCGGCTGGATCGTCGGCCGTTTCCGCTCTCGAGATGCAGGGCTGCACGAGCGCATGACCTGGTTCTGGCACGACCACTTCGCCACCAGCATCGACAAGGTCGGCGATGTCACCCCCATGTACACCCAGCATCGGATCCTGCGGCAGCACGCGCTCGGCAACTTTCGGGAGCTGGTGCGCGCTGTCATCACCGACCCCGCGATGTTGATCTACCTCGATGGCGACGGCTCCTACGGTGAAGCGCCCAACGAGAATCTCGCTCGCGAGCTCATGGAGCTCTTCACGCTCGGCGTGGGCAACTACACCGAACAGGACGTGCGGGGCGGAGCGAGGGCGCTCGCCGGCTGGTGGGTCGACTGGGAGCGATGGCAAGCCCACTTCGAGCCAGAGGACGCCTACCAGGGAGAGGTCGACTTCCTGGGCCGGCGCGGCCGCATAGACGTCGACGATGTCGTGGACGCCGTGTGCGAGCACCCCGCGTGCTCTCGATTCGTCGCCGCCAAGCTGCACCGGCAGTTCATCGGAACCGAACCGGCACCGGATCGCGTCGAACACTTGGCGGCGGTCTTCCGCTCCTCCGGGCTCGAGATCCGGCCGCTGGTCGCGGAGATCGTCTCCGATCCCTCTTTCCTCACCAATCGCAACACCCGGCTCCGTGGCCCCATCGAGTGGCTGTCCGCAGCGCTCGTGGCCAGCGGGATGGACGACGACGTCGGGCCGTGGACCTACGAGCAGCTCGGTCAGGTTCCGTGGTCGCCCCCGAACGTGGGCGGATGGCCCGATGGCGCTCGCTGGGGCGGCGCGGATCAGCTGCTGCGCCGCGTCGATCTCGCGACGTGGTTCGCGTCGGAGGAGCACCTCTTCGGGGCTGACCCGGTCGCCGACGTACTGCAGCGCTGCAGCCTCTTCGAGGTGTCGCCCCAGACGCGGGAGACCCTGCAGCGAGTCGCGAAGCGCACATCTTCGGCTTCGTGGGAACAGGAGAGCCTGCTCTTCAGCCTCGCGCTCGCGAGCCCCGAGTTCGCACTGGCCTGAAAGGACCCTGATGAACCAGAACACCACTCCCACTCGTCCCCGGCCCCATGACCGGCGACAGTTCCTCCGCTTTCTCGGACTCGGTGCTGTCGGAACCGGCGCCGCCGTTGCCGGGGTCCGGCTGCTTCCGGCCTCGGCTGGGCCGGTGACCCCGGCGGCCACCGCAGCTGGAACCGCACCCGTCGCTCTTCTCGACCGGGCCGGCGAGCCGGTGCTCCGGCCAGAGACCGCTCGCAACATCCCACCGGGGCAGAGAACGCTCGTCGTCGTCGAGCTCGATGGAGGCAACGATGGCGTGGACACCCTTGTCCCCCACTCCGGACCGCACTATCGGCGTTGGCGCTCGGGCATCGGGCTCGATCCGAACGACGTGATCGACCTCGACGGGCAGTACGGCCTCCATCCCAACCTGGCGGGCCTGCACGAGCGCGGCCTCGCGGTCGTCGCAGGGGTTGGAAGCGAGCAGCCGGATCTCTCCCACTTCGAGATGGCGGCTCGGTGGGCGGCCGGCGACAGCGCGGGAGCCGGCCTCTACCGAGAGGGCTTCCTGGGGAGGTGTTGCGACGCGCTGCGGGGGGACGAAATCGTGTCGGGCGTGAGCCTGGGTTGGGGTTCGGTCCCGGCGCTGTCCTCAGCGGATGCGCTCACGATGTCGCTTCCGGATCCCGATGGCTTCGACGCGATGGTGCGCCGCGACCTGTGGGCGAGCGAACTTCGCGATGGGCTCGCTCTGATGGCGCGTCCGCGCGATGAGTCGATCGCCGACGTTGCCCGCCGCGGCATCGAGGACGCGCTGGAATTCGGCTCACTGGTGGGAGCCCTCCCGAGTGGTTCGGAGGGCTATCCGGACGACGAGTTCGCCTGGCGGCTCGCGACCGCCAGCCGGGTGATCCGCTCCGGCGCCGGCGTTCGGGTTCTCCACGTGCCCCTGGGCGGGTTCGACACGCACGCCGAACACCGGTGGCAGCACGACGACCTCATGCGCAGGCTCGACCAGGGTGTGAGCGCGTTCCTCGACGAGATCGCCGCCGCGGGGATGGCGGACGACGTCGTGGTCGCCACGGTGAGCGAGTTCGGGAGGCGGCCGCTCGAGAACGGAAGTGGCACCGACCACGGCGCCGCATCGGTCGCCCTCCTCGCCGGCGCGCCGGTTCGTCCCGGAATCCACGGCGAGCCGAGCCCCCTTGATGACCTCGACGAGGAGGACAACCTCCGTAGCACCGTCGACATGACCCGCTACTACGCGACCCTGTCCCAGGGCTGGCTCGGTCTCGACGCCGACGACGTCCTGACCGGCGACACCCGCCCCCTGCAGGGAGTCTTCACCTAGCTCCGCAGAGGAGCGCAGCGACGATTGCGGCCAGCAACGGAGGGGCGACTCGGCGAAGCCGTGAGCCCCGGGCGGGGCCATGGCATTCCGCAGAGGAGCGCAGCGACGATTGCGGC
>CAZVUM010000002.1:11036-123572 GCA_964629575.1 uncultured Acidimicrobiales bacterium
TGAGCCCCGGGCGGGGCCATGGCATTCCGCAGAGGAGCGCAGCGACGATTGCGGCCAGCAACGGAGGGGCGACTCGGCGAAGCCGTGAGCCCCGGGCGGGGCCATGGCATTCCGCAGAGGAGCGCAGCGACGATTGCGGCTAGTTATAGCCTTCGATGATGATGACGTCGCCGTCGGAAACCGGGTCGCGGATGGCTTTGGCCGCCTGGTACTCGGCGGAGTTGTAGCACTCGAGCGCTGCCTCGTAGCTCGGGAATTCCAGAACGACGTTGCGGGACCTCGCGGAGCCTTCGACCACCTCGTGCTGGCCCCCGCGTACGAGAAAGTGAGCTCCGAACCGGGCGAAGGGCGCCGCGTTGGCCTCGCGGTAGGCGGCGTAGGCGTCGTCGTCGTGGACGTCGACCGATGCGATCCAGTAGCCCTTGGCCATGACTACTCCACGGCCCCGCCGCTTGCTTCGGTGACGTCCTGCTTGCCTGCGGTGATCCACGGCATCATGGCGCGGAGCTCGGAGCCGACCTTTTCGATCGGGTGCTGCTTGCCCTCTTCGACCATCCGCTTGTAGTTGGGGAGGCCGTTGCGGTTCTCGTCGATCCATTCGTTGGCGAAGGTGCCGTCCTGGATCTCGGCGAGGATCCTCTTCATCTCGGCGCGGGTCTCGTCTGTGATGATGCGCGGACCGCGGGACATGTCGCCGTACTCAGCGGTCGTCGAAATCGAGTACCGCATGCCGGAGATACCGGCCTCGTAGATGAAATCGACGATGAGCTTCACTTCGTGAAGGGTCTCGAAATACGCCGACTCGGGCTGGTAGCCGGCCTCGACGAGGGTTTCGTAGCCGGCGCGGATGAGCTCTGTGAGCCCACCGCAGAGCACGACCTGTTCCCCGAAGAGGTCGGTCTCGGTCTCTTCGGCGAAGGTCGTGGTCAGCACGCCACCCCTCGTGCCGCCGATGCCCTTCGCGTAGGCCAGCGCGTTGGCGAGTGCGTCGCCCGTCGCGTCCTGATGGATGGCCACCAGCGCAGGAACGCCGCCGCCCTCGACATAGGTCCGACGGACGTTGTGGCCCGGGCCCTTCGGAGCGATCATCCACACGTCGACATCGGCCGGCGGCTCGATCTGACCGAAGTGGATGTTGAACCCGTGACTGAAGGCGATGGCCTTGCCCGCCGTGAGGTTTGGAGCGATCGACTCGTCGTAGATGGCCGCCTGCTCGGTGTCGGGCAGCGCCAACATCATGATGTCGGCGGCCTGGGTGGCCTCGGCAACGGTCATGACCCGCAGGCCCTCGGCTTCGGCCTTGGCTCGTGACGACGAACCCTCACGCAGGCCGACGATCACGTCGACGCCGCTGTCGCGAAGGTTCAGCGCGTGGGCGTGGCCCTGGCTGCCGTATCCCATGATGGCGACGGTGCGGCCGGAGAGCCGGCCGAGGTCGGCATCGTCCTCGTAGTAGATGGTGGCGGGCATCGATTTGCTCCTCGATGAGTTTGGAATTGCAGAAGTGGGTCGTACAGCTGATCTGGCGGGTAGCTCAGCCGCTCAGGCGGCCGAGCGCAATCCGACCGGTGCGCTGAAGCTCGTGGATCCCGAAGCGACGAAGCTCGGCCTCGCACTCGTCGAGATCGCTGGGATGGGCGTGGACGCTGACGATGAATTCGCCTCCGCCCTCGTTCACGATTCGTCCGCCACGGCGACCGATGACGTCCTCGATGCCGTCTCTGTCCTCGCCGGCGACTCGGGCGAGCATGAGCTCGCGTTCGATCGACGAAACGGGCGGCAGCTCGGTGATCTCGAGCACGTTGATGAGCTTGTTGAGCTGCTTGGCGATCTGATCGACGTCGGTGTCGTGGACGTCGACGACGATGGTGATCCGGCTGAGGGCGGGATCGTCGGTGGGGGCGACGGCCAGGCTGAAGATGTTGAACCCGCGCCGGCTGAAGAGTCCCGCGATGCGCGCCAACACACCGAACTTGTTCTCGACGACTGCGGCGAGGATGTGGAGATCCGGTGCGACCGGATCAGCGGCATCTGCCGAGGTGACCGTGCTGCTCATGAGGGTGCGGTTCCCTTCGCCTTGGCGTCCGCGTCCCCTTCGGGGCCGAGGATGATGTCGTCGTTGGATCCGCCGGCGGGAACCATGGGGTACACCTTCTCGAACGCGTCGACCCGGAAATCGACGACCACTGGCTTGTCGTTGATGCTGTTGGCCTTCTCGATCGCCGGAAGCACCTCTTCGGCGCTCTCGACCCGAATGCCGACGCAACCCATCGCCTCGGCCCACCCGACATAGTCCGGGTGGTCGGCGCTGAGGTACACCTCGCTGTAGCGCTCTTCGTAGAAGAGCTCCTGCCATTGGCGCACCATCCCGAGGTAGGCGTTGTTCAAGATGGCGATCTTGACCGGAATGTTCTCCGCGGAGGCGGTGATGAGTTCTTGGGCGGTCATCTGGAAACAGCCGTCGCCGTCCACCGCCCACACCATGGTGTCTGGGTGGCCGACCTTGGCGCCGATGGCACCTGGCACGGCGAAGCCCATGGTTCCGAGTCCGCCGGAGTTCACCCAGGTGTAGGGGTGATCGAACTTCCAGAACTGACTCGCCCACATCTGGTGCTGGCCCACGCCGGCCACCACGATCGTGTCGGCGGGGCAGTTGTCGCGCAGCTTCTCGAGCACGTACTGCGGCTTGAGCGGGAACCCACTGTCTGGCTGGTCGTACTGGAGCGGGTATTGCTCCTTCCAGCCGCTGATCGTCGACTTCCACCCATCGCGGTCCGGACCGCCGCCTGCGGCGCGGAGTTGCGCAACCAGTTCGGTCACCGCCAGGCGGGCGTCACCGACGATTGCGACGTCGGGCTTGCGGACCTTGCCGTGTTCGGCCGGGTCGATGTCGACGTGGATGATCTTGGCGTCCGGAGCGAAGAACTGCGGGTTACCCGTGACCCGGTCGTCGAATCGAGCACCGAGGTTGATCAGCAGGTCGGCCTTCTGGAACGCAGTGACCGCCGTGTAGTTGCCGTGCATCCCCGGCATACCCAGGCACCGCGGGTCGCGGTCGGGGAAAACGCCGCGTGCCATCAGGGTCGTCGCAACATGGATGTCGGTGAGATCGACCAGCTCGCGGAGCACTTCGGCGGCCCTGGCCTTCAGGAGTCCACCACCGGCGTAGATCACCGGACGCTCAGCGGCCTGGATCAGCTCGACCGCACGAGCCACGAGTTCGGGATCGACCTCGGAGGCGGGCTGGTAACCGGGGAGGTCGATCGAGTCGGGCCAGTACCACTCCATCATCTCGTTGCTGACGTCTTTGGGGACGTCGATCAGCACCGGACCCGGCCGCCCCGTCGTGGCGATGTGGAACGCCTCTTTGACGATGCGGGGAATGTCCGCGGGGTCGGTCACCAGGTAATTGTGCTTGGTGACAGCCATCGTGATCCCGGTCGTGTCGCACTCCTGGAAGGCGTCCGAGCCGATCGCGGCGAGGGCGACCTGCCCCGTGATGACCACCATCGGAATCGAGTCCATGAAAGCGTCGCACAGCGGCGTCACGATGTTGGTCGCGGCGGGTCCACTCGTCACCACGGCGACGCCCGGGCGGCCCGTCACGTGGGCGTACCCCTGGGCCATGTGGCCAGCACCCTGCTCGTGTCGCACGAGCACGTGGCGGATCTCCGAATCGAGGATCGGGTCGTACACGGGCAGGATCGCTCCGCCCGGAAGCCCGAACATCACCTCGACGTCGCACATCTCGAGGCTCTTGACGAGTGCTTGTGCTCCTGTGAGTTCCATGGAGGTCACTTTCTTGGCTGACGGCGTTCCCTGGATGAGGGGTCTGAGAAACAGAAAAGCCTCCCGACTGGGAGGCGAGGGCGAGCGCGAAGAAGGGTCGGCTCGCCTAGACGAGTACCACGATCAGGTCGCGGGCAGGACGGTGGTGGGTCGACAAGCGACGCATGGCTCATATTCTGCCGGGGCCGCGTGGTCGGTGCAACACGCGGCCGACCGCGGCCTATTAGATTCAGCCCGTGCCCGGGCGTCGAGTCGCTGTGATGATCGTGTTCGCGGCCGCCGTGATCGGTGGGCTCGCGTATGCCGCGACGACCTCAGACTCCGGAGACGGCGGCACACCTCCCGACAACGCTGCTCCGCAGGAAACCGCGTCCGCGACCACCGAGGTGCGCAACCCGATCGAGGAGACCGAAGAGTTCATCCGCTCGACCGAGGCGTGCCCGCCCGAGCTCCCCGGCCTCGATGCGGTCCCGGTGATGTTCGGAATCGCCCTCGAACCGTTCATCGAGATGGTGGACGCGACCGTGATCACCTTTATCGACACCGAGCGGGGGTTCGTGGGCGATCGCGCCGGGAGGGTGTGGGCGTTCGACCAGAGCGGCAGGCTCGGCGACCCGGTGATCAACCTCAGCGCCAACACCTCGGTGGATCACGACCAGGGCTTGCTCGGACTCACCCTCGACCCCGCCCAGGAGTGGCTGTATCTGCACCACACAGACGGCGCCGACTCGAGCGTCGTGCGCGCCTACCCACACGACGACGGCGAGATCGATTCTGGCGGCATGGTCGAGATCATGGTCGTCGATCAGCCGAGCCCGCAGCACAACGGCGGCGATCTGGCTTTCGGCCCCGAGGACGGCTACCTCTATCTCAGCTTGGGCGACGGCGGTGGCCTGGGCGACCCGTTCCACAACGGGCAGGACGCCACGACGGTGCTGGGTGCGATCCTGCGCCTCGATGTCGACCCTCTGGCAACACCTCCGTTCGGACCCGCAGCGGGAAACCCCTACCGCAACGACCCGGACAAGCACGACCTCATCTGGGCGCACGGGCTCCGCAACGCCTTTCGCATCTCCTTCGACCGGGTACAGGGCGATCTGTGGATCGCGGATGTGGGCCAGCAGTGCATCGAGGAGATCACGATCCTCGGCCAGCGCGAGGCCGGCACCAACCTGGGCTGGAACCGCTACGAGGGCACGCGTCGATTCCTCGGTGATCCACTGCGCGATCACAAGGAACCGGCGTACGAGTACGGCCACGGGCGCGGGCTCTGCGCTGTCGTCGGCGGCTACGTGTACCGGGGTCAGCAGTTTCCACAGCTGTTGGGTCGCTACGTGTTCACGGATCTGTGCAACGGCACCCTCTTCGCCTTCACTCCGGGTGGCACGCCCGAGGTCATCGAGCTCCCGCTTGCGACAAGCCGTCCTGTCGGCTTCGGCCAGGATTCGGTCGGTGAGCTCTACGTGGTCGACATCGAGTCGGGAGTCCACCGGCTGATCGCGTCAGATCTCGGCTGAGCGCCGCGGTGTTCCGCCGGACCCGGCACGACAGGGCGATCCTCGCGCTGGCGGTTCCGGCGTTCGGAGCGCTCGTGGCCGAACCGCTGTATGTCCTCACGGACACCGCAATCGTCGGTCACCTCGGCACTGATGAGCTCGCGGGGCTCGCGATCGCCGCCGCGGTCCTGCTGTCCGCCCACGCGGCGCTGATCTTTCTCGCATACGGGACCACCGGGATCGTCGGGCGGCTGCGGGGCGCCGGGGACGAGGAGGCAGCGACCGTGCAAGGCGTCCAGGCCCTGTGGCTTGCGGCGATTCTCGGACTGATCCTCAGCGGGGTCCTCGCGGTCTCGAGCGGACCCATCGTCGACCTCTTCGACCCGGCGCCGGCCGTGCGCATCCATGCGCTGACCTACCTCCGCATCAGCCTGGTGGGGCTGACGGGCATGTTCGTGATCCTCGCTGGGACCGGCTTCCTGCGCGGGCTGCAGGACACGCGGACCCCACTCGTCATCGCACTCGTCTCGGCGGTGGCCAACCTTCTCATCGAGCTGGTGCTGGTGTTCGGGCTCGACATGGGGGTCGCCGGCTCCGCGTGGTCCACCGTGGCGGTCCAGGTCGGTGCAGCCGTCTGGCTCGTCCGTCACATCGTCGTTCGGGCTCGAAGAAGCGGTGTGAGCACGCGACCCCATCGCCGGAGCCTTCTCCGATCGATGAGGGTCGGCGCCCAACTGTTCGTTCGGACCGCGGCCCTCCGCGGATCGCTGGTCATCGCCGCTGCCCTGGCGTCGCGTCTGGGCACCGCCGAGCTCGCCGCGCATCAGGTGGGCATGGAGGTCTGGTCCCTCCTCGCGCTCGCGCTCGACGCCGTGGCCATCGCCGGCCAGGCCCTCGTGGCCCAGGAACTCGGCGCCGGCCGGGTGGACACGGCCCGGGAAGCCGGCAGCCGCATGATCGGAATGAGTATCCAGGTGGGCATCCTGTTCATGGTCGTCCTTCTCGTCGTGGGTCCATGGGTCGGGTCGATCTTCAGCGACGATCGAGCCGTGGTGGATCTCGCGGGTTTTGTGCTTCTCTACGTCGCGCTGATGCAACCCCTCAACGGCGTCGTCTTCGCGCTCGACGGAATCCTCATCGGCGCAGGGGACCTGCGGTTCCTCGCCGCCGCGATGGTCGGTGCCTTCATGAGTTTCGGCGTGGTGGGAATCGTGATCGGCGCCACCGGCGCGGGCATCGGATGGCTCTGGGTCGGGGTGACGTGGTTGATGTTCGCCCGCACCGTCCCGCTGTGGTTGCGCTTCAGGACGGGCCGGTGGGCGGTTGTGGGGTCGGGCGAACCGTGATGCCGAAAGTTCGATCCCTGGGGTCGGCCAACAGCGCAGCCGAATCTTGGATACTGGAGCGCCCCTTCCCCCACACAAGGACAGTCAATGGCATCGATCACCGCCATCGAAGGCATCGGCCCGAAGTACCGCACCAAGCTGGCCGCGGCCGACATCCGCACCTGCGAGAAACTCGTCGCCGTGGGTGCGACGCGCAAGGGCCGCAAGCAGCTGGCCGACACCTGCGGACTGTCCGAGAAGAGAATTCTGGAGTGGGTCAATCGCGCTGATCTCATGCGGATCAACGGGGTCTCCACGCAGTACTCGGATCTGCTGGAGGCGGCGGGCGTCGACACGGTCAAGGAACTGAAGAGGCGCAAGGCGGCGAACCTGCACGAGGCGATGGCAGCGACCAACGCACGCCGCAAGAACCCGCTCGTGCGCCAGGTTCCGGCTCTCAGCCAGGTCGAGCGGTGGATCGCATCGGCCAAGGAGCTTCCCGCTGTCGTGAAGCACTGAACTCAGACGCTGCGGGAAGTGACCTCGGCTGCCGGGGTCACTTCCGACGCGGCGCAGCGACCGGCTGTGGGCTGGGGACAGCCGCCGCTTCCTGGTCGAGCTCGACCGGAAGCGTGAGCTGAGTCGAGGGCCGGTCACGACCCAGCCGCCACAGGCGCCGCCACTCGACCGGGAACAGCACGCGATCGCGGACAGACCCCAGGAGCCCCCGGGCGCTCGGACGCTCACCGGAGCGCAGCCGCCACCACATCTTTCTGCTGCGGTAGTCGCGATGCAGGGTGGTGTGGAGCTGGCGGTAGAACTCGGTGGTGAATGGCCCTTCGAACAACATCGCCATGTCGTCGGAGTCCTGCCAATTGCGAACCGTGCCGAGCTGATCGACCACGCGGTCGTGGAACTTGGTGCCCGGGAGCGGGTAGGCGACGCTCATCCCGATGTCGTCTGGTCGAGAGGAGCGAACGAGCTCGAACGTCTTCTCGATGTCGGTTCGCTCTTCGCCGGGGTACCCGAACTGCAGGAAGAAGGCGATCTTGAAGCCGGCCGCGTGCACTCGCTCGGCCGCCTCGTGGATCTGTTCGACCGTGCAGCCCTTCTCCATGGCGTCGAGGATCTTCTGCGAGCCGCTCTCCGCCCCGATCCACACGATCTCGCATCCCGCGCTCGCAAGATGCTCCACCGTGTCACCCCGAACGAGGAGGTCAGCGCGACTCAGGCACTTGAAGGGAACGACCTGATCTCGCTCGTTCACGAGCTCGGAGAACCGTTCGATCCACCCGGGCTTGAGCCCGAAGATGTCGTCGGCAAACCAAATGTGATCGGGCGCTGTCACATCGGCGAGGGCCGCCATCTCGTCGACGACCGACTCCGGCGAGCGAGCGTTGTACCGCTGACCCCAGATCGGCTTTGCGCACCAGTTGCAGTGGTAGGGGCACCCGCGGGTGGTCACGAGGTTCCACGAGACGTGGCCGTGATGCTCGCGCCACAGAGCCGTGTACCGCTCGATGTCGATGAGATCCCACGCTGGGGGTGGGAGGTCGTCGAGCTGCTTGAGGTTGGCTCGATCGGCGGTGCGCTCGAGAACGCCCGCATCGGTCCGGTACTGCACCCCCTCCACGCCGCTGAGGTGCTCTGCCGTGAGAGCAGCCATGCCCCTGTCGTCGATGCCGTCGATGCCGTCGAGCAACTCGAGGAGCGTGGCGTCACCCTCACCGGTCATCACGACCGCGGCGCCTGCATCGATGTAGGTGTCTGCGTTGTCGGTGGCGTCCGACCCGCAGACGAGAACAGGCACGCCGGCACGGTGCGCAGCGGAGATCATCTCCACCGCCGCGTCGCGCATGGCCAGCAGACACATCTTGGAGAGGTAGTTGAAGTTGTCCTCATACAGAACTGCCACGTCGGGCCGTTCGCGAGCGACGAGCTCGGCCCAGCCTGCGGTGGACGACTCGAGCATCGCGTCATAGACCACGACCTCGTGGCCGACCTCGCGCACCTGGGCCGCGGCGAGCAGGGTGCCCAAAGGCGAGTACGGCTGCATGGCCTCCTCGAGCTTGGGGTCGAACCTCAAGAAATACGAGTGGCCGATCAGAATCTTCACGGGTTTCCTCCTCGTCCCACCAGAAAGCACAGTCGAGCCGTCTCGCGTCCGGCGCGTCGTCGCCCGATCAACGCCCGCAGCCTGCCACGCGACGGGGTCATGTCGGCCCAGTCACCCGTCCAGCTGTCGATGTCGGTCCGACACAAGAAGCCGGGGCCCGGAAGCGGCGGCGGCTCCACGCCCGTTGCGCGGAGTCGCTCGTCTTGCTCGCGCACCATCTGCCGGCCGGCCTCCGCCGATTCGAACATCGGCGAGTCCGCCACGACGACGAGACCGTCGTCGCCCGCCACCCGCATCGCCTCTGCAGCGACGGCCGCGGGCTCGGCGGCATAGTGGAGCGCGGCGTTCACCAGAACAGCATCTGCTCCGCTGTCCTCCAAGGGAATCGTCTCGAGCGGCGAGCGCACGAGGGTGATGTCGACGCCGTGATGATGTGCGGCACCGAGACCGTCGTCACCGTCAACGTTGACGTCGATCGCCATTGCCTCCCACCCGCGCTCCACACAACGCGCTGCCGCCCACCCGTTTCCGGCACCATGATCCACGAGCCGACCGGTTCGGTCGCCCAGGAGCACGAGGAAGCGGTCGAACGACTCGGCGCGGATGGCCCACTGATCGGCGAAGCGGCCCGTGGTGTCCCGCCACGGCAGGTCGCGGTAGTACTCGGGCCCTGGGGCGGTGCGACCCTCTGCGGCTCTCACGCGGCCGTACTGGTCGGACCAGGCGACCAGATCGTCGCGATCGCTGCCCGTGAGCAGGTCCCAGATGCCGCCGTTCCGCGCGAAGCGCTCGTCGCCGCCCTGCAGCTCGTCGCCGCATTCGGTGAGCGTTCCTCCCGACTGCGGACTCCGCCATAACCAACTCATCTGCGGCGCCAGACCCCGAGCCAGTGGTCGCCCGCCCCCAGGCGACCCGCCGGACGGGCCAGAACGCGGTCGAGGCGAGCCAGGGTTCGGAGCAGCCGGGGGCGACCCTCAACCGCGGCGCGCTGCTGATAGGTCGGGAGGACGAGCCCCAGCGAGGAGACCGCCTCGACCTCGAAGTCGGACAGCACGGCGGACACGTCACGGGGGACGAGGTACCGAACGTCCCCGTCATGGCCACGCAACCGGCGCATGGCTCGAGCGCGGTCCAGATGGCGCAGCGCGCCGATGGTCTCCCACGGAACCCAACGGCCCATCACCACGAGGACGACACGGCCTCCGGGTCGGCACCACGCCGAGAGTCGCGCTCCGAGCGAGTCCAGACCCTCGACGCAGTTGACGGCGCCGAAATTGGACGTGACGAGATCGAACGTCCGCCCTGCGAGGTCGACGGTGGAGATGTCCGCAACCTCGACGGTGCAGTTGGATCGGCAACGATCACGCGCCTGGGCTGCCATCGCCGCTGACCGTTCGACGGCGAGGACCGTCGCTCCTCGTTGGGCGTAGTGGGCGGCGTCGATCCCGGTCCCGGCGCCGAGGTCGAGGAGGTCGGTTCCCGTGGTGACGAACTCGTCCACGACAGCGTGAACACGATGGCGCAGCTCGCTGCCGAGGTCGGAGTTGGCGACATCGTCGTACCCTGAAGCGGCAGCGTCGAAGTCCGTCATGAGCTGAGCTTGGTGATCCGTTCGCGCCAGGCGACCTCGATCCCCGCTGCGTTGCCGTCCATGTGCCCCTTACACACCGACGGCGAGAAGGCGGACTCGTCGGGGCGGCCGACCTCGGGGCGTCGCGACGAGACGGCGGTGAGCCGCTTCACCTTGCGCTTCATCTCTGCGGCTTCGAGACGATCGAAAGCGCTGCGCGAGAACGCCCACTCGATGGCCGCACGCAGTGGACCGGGGCGCCCGCTGGCGACCTGGCGCTCGGCGCGTCTCTCGGCGTTGGGCAGGTGCTCGCGATACCACCCGTTGACATCGAGTAGCTGATCCCACACATCGGACCCGCACAGCGGGATCGTCTGGGCTAGTTCTCGGGCGACGTACTGGGTCCGCACGTCCATCTCGAGCGAGTCCGAGGCAACGATGTAGTTGGGGCAGAGCTCGGGACCGCGCAGCCCGGCGATCCGCACCACAACCACGATGGCCAGGCGGGTCAGCCAGAGCCGACCCGGAGCCGTGACCACGAAGAGGTCGATGTCGTCGTGAGCTTCGACGCTGTCGCAGGCGAGCCCCCCGGTGACCGCGACCATACGCACATAGGGAATCCATGTGAGCAGGCGCGACCAACGTCGGGCCTGGGGCCACATGGCCTCCGCCCTCGCGCGCCTATCGTCGTGGATTGCCAGGACCTCGGCGCGGTCGGGGAGATACAGCAGGTCGTCCCGGGCGCTCAGTCGGCCCTCATCCAGGAGCTGCTCCGCCGTGGCAGTGATGTCCGCCGGAGCGGCGCGAACGCCCACGAGGAAACGGCCGGAGTCGGCCACGCTGACCGGCATGTCGAAGACGTCGGAGTACGCAACGGTTGCGAGCAACGCATTCTCGAGCTCCGTGGTCCCTGCGTCTTGTTCGAGGGTCATGCCACCTCTTCCATGATCTTGACGATGCGGGCGGCGAACACCGACGGGTGGTACTGATCCGCGTGCTTACGTACGGCGACGGTGTCCCACCCGAACAGTCGGGCCCGAGTGAGCCCCTCGTCGAGCCCGTCGACCGTGCCGTCGTGGAAGATGCCGCTCAGCTCCTCCACTACGTGATCCAGGTAGCCGCGCGCTCGGGGCACCACAGAGGGGCGCCCGAACGACGCCGCCTCGACCGGCGTCAGTCCGAAGTCCTCTGCGCTCGTGCTCACGAGAGCAGCCGTGTTGCGATAGGCCCAGCGAAGCTGCTCGTCGGAGACG
Source organism: uncultured Acidimicrobiales bacterium (assembly GCA_964629575.1). Classification (GTDB taxonomy): domain Bacteria; phylum Actinomycetota; class Acidimicrobiia; order Acidimicrobiales; family Poriferisodalaceae; genus JAYPWI01. Next base: position 22,586 of record CAZVUM010000002.1, read on the forward strand.
GACCCGAGGAACACCACGTTGCGCGGAGCGCGCGCCACGAGAGCCTCCTGGTGGGGACCATCGCCGATGATGGCGAACGTCTCGCTGCTCCGGAGCCGGGCGACGTCGAGCAGCACGTCCAGACGCTTGTACCCGAGCAGCCGGCTCACCGTCAGCCAGAATCCAGGCTCCAGTCCGTCGATCGCGTCGTCGGACCCGTGTGCGTCGAGGGTGGAGGTGGGCGGCACCACCTCGCTGTCGCGGCCATACACGCGCTCGACCTCCGCAGCGATGGTGGTCGAGTTGACCAGTATCCGGTCGGCCGATGCCATCGCCTCACGATCCCAGGCGATCAACCGCTTCTTGGCCACCCCGAGACCGGTGCGCGCCACGCGACCGAAGTGTCGCAGGTAGCCGTCTGGGCGATAGAGCCACCGTGCCGGGCTGTGGCAGTACACCACCTTCGGCGCGGAGGTCTTGATCCCGTGGGCCCACCCGCTGCTGCTGCACAGGACCGCGGGCGCTTCGACGCGTTTGGAACGAAAGGACGGCGCCATGAACGGAAGGCTGAGCCTGTGATGGCGGCGCACGAAGCCGATGCGATCGATCGGCAACGCCTTGATGTCGCGTGCCGCGAATTCCGGGTAGGTGGTCGACGCCTCGTACAGGGCGCACAGAGCAGACGCGTAGGGAAACGCGTCGAGCATCGCGAGAACCACCCGCTCCGCGCCGCCCCGCTGCGTCAGGTAGTCGTGCACTACGGCAATGGGCAGATCGGAGACGACGGGGCCGGGCTCCGCATCGGTCATGTCACACCCCCGATCAGTTCGCCGGCAACACGGACTGCCCTGATGAGGCTGTTGTCCACGTCTGACGGATCGTACGGGGTCCACCGGCCCTCCTGTCGGCGGTCGCTCGTGACGAACACCGCGCTCACGGCCATGGCGTGCCGACCGGCCGCGGCCAGGATCGCCGCCAGCTCCATGTCGATGAGTTGGGCGCCCCGCCGAGCCAGCTCACCGAGATGTCGATCATCGATCAGAAAGGGTGTGTCGATCGTTGCCGTGCGTGCGCTGTCGGCTCCCGGAAACCCGAGCGGTGCGGTGGCGAGCACCCCGTGGGCGCCATAGCCCCGCGAGGTCCCGTCGCACGATTCGGCGCCGGCGACTTCGACACAGGATGGCTCCGACGGACCCGCGCCCAACGCACCAGCTCGACCAACGGCGACGACCCGTTCGACACCGAGAACGCCGAGCGACTCGGTCAACACGGCTGCGGCAGGTGCGCCGACGAGCGCACTTCGAAGCACGCCGACGTCGCCGTCGACGGTCAGATCTCCGAAAGGCGTCGCGACCGTCCGTCTGATCCGACGTTGGTTCGGAACGCCGAGACCGATCACGAGTGAGGTCGGCCACTGGAGGCGTGGCGGCAACGCACCGATCCGGCGCAGATGCTCGACGTACGCCACCGCGTCGAGTTGTCCGGTCACCGTCGCCCTTTCATCCGTCGCACCATCTCCGCTCGTAGGGAGACAGGTCGTCCATGGCGGTCATGATCAGCCAGGAGCTCAGCCGCGCGCCGCTGGCCCGTGGCGCCGCGGTCGACGGCTGCCGCCTCGACCAGGTCGAGTCCGACGCCCGATTCGTCGTCGAGAACATTGACCTCCAGCGGTCGGCGGGTGGCTCCCCACGACCTCGACGGATCAGCTCCGCCGCGAATGGTGAGCACTTCACCGCTGGAGGGAAGCGGGCGCTGGCCCGTCAGATCCACCGTCACCTGAGGCAGTCCAGCAAGAGCGGAGAACACGCTCGGGTCCAGCTCCATGAAGTGGTCATACCTCGCATAGGACTCTGCGACCGGCCGCATCGTCTGCGGCTTCCATCGGCGCTCGAGTGGAGTCTGAAACCACGACGATCTACTCCCGAAATGTACGCCGGCCTCACCGTGGTTGATCGCCTGCGAGGTTCGAGGGAACACGAACGCCCGGCCCGAAGCGGCGATGGTCCTGGCCATGTCGGGAAACCATTCGTCGTCGGCGAAGGTGTCGTACACGGGATGCACCTCGACGGGCGCTCCCACGTCTGTCGTGCAGATTCGCCACCACTCGGGCGTGAACACCATCCCCTGGTACCAGGGCACTGCGAGAAAGAAGACGTCCGAGCCGTCGGGCAACGGTTCGAAGCGGCAGTGGGTGAACCCGTTGAACCACAGCGAATTGAGCGACGCTCCAGCGACCAGGGGATCATCCCGATACTGGTCGAGGACGCAACGGGCCCACTCGAACGCAGTGGGCGCGAGCTCCAGATCGTCCTCGAGCACGACGATCTCGCCGACATCTCGGGTGAGGGCCCCACATCGCTCGAAGTTGCCGACCAGACCCAGCCGGTCGTTGGCGACGACGACCTCGCAGCGCTCCGCGGGCCAGTCCACGTCGCGAATCACCGCCTCGACGCCTCGCTGGTCCGGTGCACCGGGGTCGAGGCAGATGACGAGACGCACACCATCGGTCGACGTCTGAGCCTCGATGGACCGCAGCAGCCGCTGCAACGACGGTGGGCGAGAATGGGCCATCACGACCGCGGTGATCACGTGGCCGCTCGATCCCGGCTCACTGCCCGACCCGCGAGTGCGTACATCACGAAGAACAGGGTGCCCGATCCGGTGAAGATCAGGGGCCAATCCACCAATCCGTGGACCGCCATCGTCATCGCGCCTCCGACAACGGCCGCGTCGACGGGCTCGAGATCGCCGCGCCGAGTCCGGACGCGCCAGGCAACGACCCCGACGAGTGCCACGATCGCCGCCGCCGCCGGGAGCCCACTGGAGGCCGCCGGTTCGAGGTAGAGGCTGTGGGCATGGCTACTGCGCCGGAACTGTTCCAAGCCCAGTTCGGTGCCGTAGAGGAGCCGATAGTTGCCCGTACCGACGCCGACGACGGGATTGTCGATGGCCAATGAGATGGCTGCTTCCCAGAGGTCCCGCCGCGCCATTTCGGGTATCGGGCGTCGGACCGGTTGTCCCGAGGCGTCGCCGGTGGCGCCGGGCAGATCGACGGACAGAACCGCCGCGCCGCCGGTCACCTCGTCGAAGAAGGCCACCCGGTCGCGCACGACGTCGACCACCACCTCGTAGGTCCCGGGCGCCACGACGTGGAGGGCGCCAGAGCTGACCTCCACGGTTGTCGACTCGCCAGGGGCGAGCGGACCCATCAAGGCAAACCGTTCGTCCAGGTACTGGATCGCACCGCCCTCCGAGCGCCACCGGAGGCTGACCTCGACGGCCTCGGCGCCCTCGGCCGCCCAACCAACATCGCTCCGGTTCACGACGGTGACCTTCAGCGGCTGGGGCCCGGCCACGGGTCCGTCGACGACGATGTCGACTCCGTACCACGCCTGATTTCCCGGCGACCCGAGACGCGAGGACCACGCAGGCGACAGCCAAGCGGTGGCAGCCGCGACGATCACGAGCAGGCCCATGAGGCCCACGAAGGGGCGGCGGGCGCTCGAGCAGTAAGCGGCTACGGCGGCCCCGACCAGAAGCGCGACCGGAGCCATCCGCGAGTAGGTCAGGACCGTGGCCAGCACGAGAGGTGCTGCGGCGAGCCACCAGGCGTGGCGCCGCACCGCCAGCCCGCATCCCACGACCGACAGCGGGGCAAAGACCATCGCGGCCACGTTCGCGTGGTTGAAGGGACGGGTCAGCCGTTGGTGCGGGCCGAGCTCGGTCGGCGAGCCCCGCAGTGATTCCGTCCGCCACCACTCACCACCGCTCCACACCGCGAGGATGCCGACCACCGCAGCCACGACCCCGACTCCGACCAACAGGCGGGCGATCGTTTCCCGATCGGGACGACGTGGAGTCAGCCACCAGACCGCAACCCCGACCGTCGCAAACAGCGCGACCCGAAACGTGGTCGCGGCCACGTTCGCGGGGAACCTGTCCGCAACGATCCACGAAACGACGCTCCAGAGTGCAAAGGCAGCACACAGTGCCGGCACCGCGAGGTCACGCTCGCGACGGCGCCTCATCGCCGCGTCGGCCAGAGCGAGGCCCACCACCGCCAGGCCGAGCGCCTGGCCGGAGCGAATCGAGACAGCGCCCCACTTCCACCAGACGGCGTCGTGTTCGAAACCCACGACAGCGACCAGCAGCCCCGAGACCGCCACGATCGGCCGGACCGCAGAGCCGGCTGACGCCGTATCGGATCCCGCCACGCCTCGGTTCATCCCCGTGGTCTACGGCATGTTCCGGCAGAGGGTTCAGAAGCAACTGCCGGGCGGTTCACCTGCGCCGTGCCTGCAGCAGTTGGTTGAGCGCCTTGCCGTCGGCCTGACCCTTGGTCGCCTTCATCACGGCACCGACGAAGACGCCCTGGACCTTGCTCTCGCCATCGCAGTACTTCTGCCACGCCTCTGGGTTCTCCGCGATCGCGGCGTCGAGCAGTTGCTCGAGCTCCGAGCTGTCCATCGCCTCGAAGCCGAGCTTCTGCGCGATCGACTCCGGGTCTTCGCCGGTCTCGACCATGTCGGCGAGCACTTGTTTGGCCTGCGTCGCCGTGAGCTGACCGCCGGTTTCGAGCCCGATCAGGTTGGCGAAGTGGGTGGGGTCGAGATCGGCCGCGCCCTCGATGGCCAGGTTCTGCACCGCGTGCGTGATGGCCCGACTACCGTCGGCTCCCGACTCGACAGCGGTGAGCACCAGCCGCGCCAAACCACGTTCGACGACCGTGGACGCATCGTCGACGGAGGCCGGCGTCTCGTCCAGGAGTCGGGTCCTCAACGCCGCGGGCAACTCGGGCAGCGCAGCCCGCACCCGTTCTATCCACTCCGGGTCAGGGTCGAGGCGCACCAGGTCGGGCTCAGGGAAGTAGCGATAGTCGTTGGCCTCTTCCTTGGAGCGCAGGGTGTGGGTGCGGCCCTCTTCGGACCAGTGGCGGGTCTCCTGATCGGGTTCGTCCCCGGCCTCGTAGAGGGCGATGTGCCGCTGCGCCTCGTAGGTGATCGCACGGACCAGGGAGCGCAGCGAGTTGAGGTTCTTGATCTCGCACCGGGTTCGGAGTTCGTCTGACCCGACGGGCCGCACGCTCACGTTGGCGTCGACGCGCATCGACCCCTCCTCGAGACGAGCCTCGCTGGCCGAGGTGGCAACCAGGATCCCGCGGAGCTCCTCGACGTAGAGGCGCGCTTGATCTGCGCTGCGAATGTCCGGCCGCGACACGATCTCGAGAAGCGGTACGCCCGCGCGGTTGTAGTCCACGAGTGCCTGCTCTGCGCCGTGGATGCGGCCGTCACCGCCGCCGAGGTGGGTTGTCTTGCCTGCGTCTTCTTCGAGATGCGCTCGCTCGATTCCCACCCGGCTGCCATCGGGAAGGTCCAGATGACCCTCGGCGCAGATCGGTTCGTCGTACTGACTGACCTGATAGTCCTTCGGCATATCGGGGTAGAAGTAGTTCTTGCGGTGAAACACCGACGGCCGGATGTCGCAGGTGAGGGCGAGGCCGATGCGCATCGCCAGCTCCACGGCTTGCCGGTTGAGCACCGGCAGCGAGCCGGGGAGGCCCAGGCACACGGGTGTGACGTTGGTGTTCGGGGCGTCACCGAAACGGTTCGGTGCCGCAGAGAACAGCTTGGTCTCGGTCGCGAGTTCGACGTGCACCTCGAGCCCGACGACAGTCTCCCACTCAGTCATTGCGTCACCTCCGGTGCCATCTGCTCGAGTGCAGCTGCGGCCCTGAACATCGTCGGTTCGGCCAGGGCCGGGGCGAGCACCTGAATCCCGACCGGGAGACCGTGGTCGCCCGTCCCGAAAGGAACAGAGATCGCCGGATCTCCCGAGAGATTGCTCGGGATGGTGCAGATGTCGCAGCGGTACATCATCATCGGATCGGACCGCTCTCCGAACCTGAACGCAACGGACGGCGACGTCGGAGACAGCAACAGATCGTGGTCCGCGTACGCCGCATCGAAGTCGCGTCGCGTGAGGCTGCGGACGCGCTGCGCCTTGCCGTAGTACGCGTCGTAGTAGCCGGCGCTGAGCGCGAACGTTCCGAGCATGACGCGCGCCGTGACCTCATCGCCGAAGCCGCGCCGACGGGTCGCGGAGTTCATCTCCTCGACGTTGGTCCCCTCGGCCCGCAGGCCGTACCGCACGCCGTCGTATCGCGCGAGGTTGCTCGACGCCTCGGCGGGAGCGATGAGGTAGTACGCGGTGAGCCCGTACTCAACGGCGGGGACCGACACCTCATCGACGATGGCACCGGCCTCGCGGAGCGCATCCGCGGCGACGTGTAGCTGGGCCACCACGTCCTCGTCGATGCCTTCGAGCATCTCGGTGATCACACCGATCCGCAGCCCCTCGACTCCGTCATCGAGACCGCCCTGGAGATCGGGCGCAGGCAGCGGGATCGAGGTGCTGTCCGCCGGATCGTGTCCACCGATCACCTCGAGCGCCAACGCGGCGTCCGCGACGTCGGTGGTGAACGGTCCGATCTGGTCGAACGAGGAGGCGAACGCGACGAGGCCGTACCGGCTCACCATCCCGTACGTCGGCTTCACGCCAACCACGCCGCACAGCGAGGCCGGCTGGCGGATCGAACCACCGGTGTCCGAGCCGAACGACAGTGGCGCGAACCCGGCGGCAACGGCGGCCGCAGACCCCCCGCTCGATCCGCCGGGAACCCGGTCGAGATCGTGGGGGTTGCGGGTCGGACCGAACGCCGAGTTCTCGGTCGAAGACCCCATCGCGAACTCGTCCAGGTTGGTCTTGCCGACCATCACCGCTCCCGCAGCGGTCATTCGCCCGACCACCGTGGCGTCGTAGGGCGGAACCCATCCTTCGAGGATTTTCGACGAACAGGTCGTCTCGACCCCAGCGGTGCAGAAGTTGTCCTTGTAGGCCACCGGAACGCCGGCCATCGGGCCGGGATCGTCTCCCGCCGCGACCGCCGCATCGACCGCGGCTGCCGCCTCGCGCGCCTGGTCGCGGGTGACCAGATTGAAGGCGTGAATCTCTCCGTCGCGGGCGTCGATCGTTGCGAGATGTTCCTCGAGAACAGCGGTCGCCGAACGGCGACCGGACCGCACGTCTGCGGCGATCTTGCGGACCGTACTCACGGCGCCTCGCCGAGGATCGGGGGCACGCGGAACTGACCGTCGTCGGCGTCTGGCGCCTGTTCGAGCACCTCGGACCGGTCGAGCGTGTCGCCGACGACGTCGTCGCGCAGCACGTTGGCCAGCGGGTACGGGTGGGTCATCGGCTCGACATCGGACAGATCGAGGGATTCGAGCTGGCGAGCATGATCGAGGATCTTGCCCAGATGGTCGGTGAAGTGGGCCACCTCATCGGGATCGAGGTCGATGCGGGCGAGTCGAGCGACGTGAGCGACATCGTCTCGCGACAGTGCTTGGCTCAAGGAAACCTCCGGCTGCGGCGTACTGGGTTCGAGTCAGGTGATGTACGGGTCGTTGGGGCTGAGAGGCTCGTCCCACCAATCGTCGGGAGCCGGTTCCCAGCCGTCGTTGGGAAGAGGGTAGATGCAGTCGACCGGGCAGGGATCGAGACATTTGTCGCACCCCGAACACAGCTCGGGGATGATGATCACGTCGATGCCGTGGTTGAAGATCGCTCCGAAGTTGGGCGGGCACGCGCGCAGGCAGGCATCGCAGTTGATGCACTCGGCCATGTCGATGTAGAGGGGCGCGTTGGGCCACTTGGCGTTGCGCTGCCGTGTCTCGATGCGCCCGAGGCGCGCTGGGCGGTTGCCGCTGGCCACAGGCGTGGATCCTACGGGCTTGCCCGGCGGTCACCCCAGCCCGCGGCACCAGTAGCCTGCGACCCGTGCACCCGTTTCTCTCCGACAGTTGGATCGACGCGGCACTCGCTTTGGGAGAGGAATACCGGGGTCGGATCCCACCTTCGGACGTCACCATCAAGATGAATCAGGTGATCACCGAGACCCCGTTCGGCGACGACCCTCTCGAACTCCACCTCGACACGAGCGAGGGCATCCCGCGGATCGATCGCGGTCACCTCGACGACGCCGACGTGACGATCACCACCGACTACGAGACCGCCCAGGACCTCTTCGTCGAGGGGGATCCCGGAGCTGCGATGACGGCGTTCATGACCGGCAAGATCATGGTCGAGGGCGACGTGGCGAAGCTCCTCGCGATGCAGGCGGCCGCGGCGAGCCGCACCGAGCTGCAAGCGGAGGTCGCGGCTCGGCTTCAGGCGTTGACGAGCTAGCTCGACGGAGCCCAGAGGAGCACTTCGGTGCCCGGAGGCAGCAGGGTGCCGGGAGCGGGGTCGGTGGCTTCCACGACGTCGCCGCCGCCCGACACCCCGGATCGAGCCAACCCGACGGCCTCCAGCCGGTCCGTCGCCTCGGAGATCGTCATGCCGATCACGTTGGGGACCTCTCGGCGGTCGGGACCCTTGGACACGACCACGACGACTTCGGTGTCGCGCTCCACCTGGAGACCCGGCGTGATGTCCTGACGGATCACGACGCCGTCGGCGACCGTCTCGCTGAACTCGCGCTCCGGGGCCTCCACGAGGCGGAGCTGAACGGCCGCGAGCATGTCGAGAGCCTGCTCCACCCCGAGGTCCACCACCCGAGGCACCGTCCGGGGCACCGGACCGCTCGAGAGGACGAGGTTCACCCGCGTTCCCGGCTCCCTGAGCACCCCGCCGTGAACCACCTCGCCGTCGATCACCAGCTCCATCACGACGTCCGCGGCGATGAGTTCGTCGAAGCGGGGCGTCGAGGTCTCGACCTCGAAACCGCGAGCCTCGAGCCTGGTCACCGCGTCGTCGCTGCGGAGACCCACCACCGTCGGAGTCATGCGAAGCAGCGGCCCGCTGACCACCTCGACTGACAGCAGCTCACCCTCGGCGAGGTCCTGGCCGGATCCGGGGTGCTGGGTGAGAACCGTGCCAGTCTCGGCCGTGTCGCTGCGAAGTTGGTCCTCGTCGAGAACCCAGTCGTTGGCCTCGGCCACCAGCCGCACGTCCTCCACCGGACGCCCGCTGTAGTCCTCGACCAGGTGGGTCGGCGTACGTGGCGGATCGACATCGCTGACGACCCAGCCTGCGATGGCGGTGCCAACACCCAGCAGGAGAGCGACGAGCGCAGCGAGCCCGCGCGTGGGCTTCCACCGCGGACGGGGTGCGGTTTCGACGTCGACGTCGAGCGAGGCATCGACCTCGGGCGGCAGCGCCAGGGGAGTCGCCGGGACCATGGTGGGCTCTCCGCCTCCGTAGGGCGGCGCTCCATCGGGGAGCGCTCCCACCAGTGGCAGCCTGGCCGGGGCGGTGAAGTGGCGTGTGCTCTCCACGAGCCCATTGCGGAAGTCGATGGCGAACGGTCGCTCCTCAGGGTCGGCTCGACCCGCTCGGGACATGACGGGCGCCGCGGCGTCCATTTCGACAGGGATGTCGACGCTGGTCGTCTGCCTCCTCGCCACGACTTCTGCTGCGGTTCCACTCCCGAGCGGGACGTGACCGGTGACCGACTCGATCATCGTCAGCACGAGGGCGTACACGTCGGTACGTCCGTCCAGCGGGCGATCGCCCGCCCTCTCCGGCGCGAGATAGCGGGCCGTGCCCGCTGCGTCGTGCTCGGTGACCCCCGCGTCCTCGATTGCCTGTACCAGACCGAAGTCTGCGATCCGGAGGCGCCCCGTGTGATCGAACAGCAGGTTGGCGGGCTTGATGTCGCGATGGACCATCCCGCGGGCGTGAGCGGCGGCCAGACCCGAGGCCGCTTCGAGTCCCACCTTGATGGACTGCGCCGGGGTGAGCCGCCGCCCGCCGTCGAGCATCGCCTGCAAGCTGCCGCCCGCCAGATACTCCGAGACGAGGAACGGCCCGCTTTCGTCGTGACCCCAGTCGTGGACCGTGAGCACGTGCGGGTGGCTGAGCGCTGCAACCGCCTGAGCCTCGGCTTCGAAGCGGCGGAGAAACGTGGAGTCCCCCGTCAGCGCCGGGTGCAGCAGCTTGACCGCGACCTGCCTGCGCAAGCGGACGTCATCTGCCAGATAGACATGGCCCATGCCACCGCGACCGATCGCAGCGACGAGCCGGTAGCGCGCGCCGAGGACCCGTCCGATCCATTGATCGCGCTCGGTCATCGCCACCCCGACGAGAGTACCGGCGTCCGATGGGAGTCTGGGCTCCGGGTCGGTCATGATGAAACCCATGGAGCCCGAGCAGCGACCTCACTGGACCCTTCGCCGGGGGGTGGGCATCGGCGTGACGCTCGGCATCGTTGCCCTGGCCGGGCTCGTGATCTATCTGGCGACGCTCACCACCACCGACTCGCAAGCACCGCTGTACCCGCGCGGGCTGCGGTCCGTGCTGCCCTCCGAGGGAGCGACGGCGCCCCGTCAGGGTTCGATCGGCGTGACCATGGGTCCCGGATGGCAACCGACCATCACCATCAACGGCACCGCCATTCCCGAGTCCGAGCTCGACGCCGGCACGCGCCAGCTCGGCGAGTACTTCTTCGCACCCGGCGAGGGCCAGGTGATCGACGACATCCGGCCAGGGCAGAACTGTGCGCGCGTTCGGGCGACGAACATCGTCGACGACGAGCTCGACGACATCGATCTGCGGTGGTGCTGGACGGCGTTCTAACCAGCACTTCCGGGGCTCAGCCGGGGATGTCACCCGTGTCGAGGAGTTGTCTCAGTCCCTCTTCGTCGAGAACGGGCACGCCGTGGGCCTCGGCCTTGTCGAGTTTGGACTGGCCGGCGCCCTCGCCTGCGACCAGGGCGTGGGTGCTCTTGGACACGCTGCCCGGTGACTTGCCGCCGCGAGCGACAATCGCCGCTTTTGCGTCGTTGCGCTCGATGAACCAGCCATCGAGGTTGCCGGTGACAACGACGCTCTTGCCGGCGAGAACCTGCGGCGCGTCGAGTTCGCCGTCGACCCTGTCGAGGCGCACCTGCGCCGATCGCAGCTTCTGCACGACCGAGGCGTTGTGTTCGTCCGCGAAGAACTGCTGTACGGACTCGGCGATGATCGGTCCGATGCCGTCGATCGCCGCGATCTCCTCGACGCCGGCCGCCGCGATGGATTCGATGTCACCGAACCGCCTGGCGAGGGTTTCGGCAGTGGTCGGACCGAGATGCTCGACACCGAGGCCGATCAGCACATTGGCGAGCGGCCGATCGCGAGCGGCGTCGATCGCACTGAGCAGGTTCGCCACGGACACGTCGCCGAATCCCTCGAGCTCGAGCAGGTCCTCGGTTCCGAGCGCGAAGAGATCCCCGACATCGGTCACCTTCCCGATGTCGACCAACGTGGCAACCGTGCGCTCGCCGAGACCTTCGATGTCCATGGCGGACCGACCGGCGAAATGGCTGATGCCCTGCTGCACCCGAGCCGAACACACCCGATTGACGCAGTAGGTGTTGGCATCGCCTTCCTCGCGAACCAGAGCCTCGCCGCACGAAGGGCAGCTGGTCGGGAACGTCCAGGGAGTCGAGTCGCCGGGTCGACGATCAGCGACCGCCCCAACAACCTCGGGGATGACGTCGCCGGCCTTGCGCACCACCACGGTGTCCCCTGGCCGAACGTCTTTTGCCGCGACCTGATCCTCGTTGTGCAGCGTGGCGACACCGACCGTGGATCCGCCGACGAAGACGGGATCGAGGACGGCGAAAGGGGTGGCTCGACCTGTGCGCCCGATCGACACCTCGATGTCGAGGAGCGCCGTCGTCTTCTCCTCTGGGGGGAACTTGAAGGCGATCGCCCAGCGAGGCGCCCTGCTCGTGGCGCCGAGCTGGTCTCGAAGGGCAAGCTCGTCGAGCTTCACCACGACGCCGTCGATCTCGTAGTCGGGATCATGGCGGCCATCCATCCACCTGAGGCAGAAGGCTTCGACGTCGGCGATTTCGTCGTACGTCGTGATCTCTGGGTTCACAGGGAGGCCGAGATCTCGGAGGAGGTCGAAGGACTCGATGGAGGTCGTCATCTGTGGCCCGCCGACCACCTCGCCGAGCTGGTAGCTCCACAGACGTAGACCGCGGCCGGCCGTGATGCTCGGGTCCTTCTGCCGCAGGCTGCCGGCTGCGGTGTTGCGCGGGTTGACGTAGGCGGGTTGGCCTGCCTCGATCTGCTGGCGGTTGAGCTCGTCGAAGCTGGACACCGGCAGATAGATCTCGCCACGCACCTCCAGGACGGGCGGCGCTCCGGGCGCCAGCTGATGCGGAACGTCGGCGATGGTGGCCACGTTGGCGGTGACGTCCTCGCCGACACGACCGTTGCCCCGCGTCGCCGCCTGGACCAGCCGGCCGTCCTCGTAGCGGATCGACACCGCGAGGCCGTCGAACTTCAGCTCACAGACGTAGGTGGGCTGGGCCTCCTCCCCGAGACCGCGAAGCACACGTTCGTTCCAGGCGCGGAGTTCGTCGAGATCCATGGCGTTGTCGAGCGACATCATCTGCACGCGGTGCTCGACTGGCTGGAACAGGGACGCGGCGCTGCTTCCGACGGACTGGGTGGGCGAATCGGGATTCCGCAGCTCCGGATGAGCATCCTCGAGCGATCGCAGCTCGCGCATCAGGGCGTCGTATTCGCCGTCGGGAATGCTCGGGGCGTCGTTCTCGAAGTACGCGACGTTGTGGGCCCGGAGGTCCTCCTGGAGCGCCCGCACCCGCTCCAAAGTCTCCTGCGGCGCCGTGTCCTCGCTGCTCACGCCAGGAATCTATCCGCCGCCAGACCGATCGCGGACGGGGTCCGTCTTGCGTCGCATTTCGCGCGAGAGGCGCCCGTCGGACACGATCTGGGCGTGAAGCCGACCACCATCGGAGCTGCGCTCCTCGGCGAGACGACCCTCGCATGGCTCATGCGCGTCGCATGGGCCACGCTGCCGCTGTCCACCGGCGCCCTGGTCGATGACATCGCGGGCGACTGGTCTTCGGCGGCGCGATGGACGGCGGCGCTGCTGGCGTGGGGCCTGTGGGTCGCGGCCCTCGTCGGCCTCCTGGTTCGTCGGCCGTGGGGTCTGACCGCCCTCCGGCTGGCCGCACCGCTTCCCGTCGTCGTCGCCATCGTCGGCGCAGCGGGCTCCGACGGCTCGTGGATCGCGGCTGCCCACGGTGCCGCCGTGCTCGTCCTCGCCCTCCTGCCGGAGGTCGGCGCCCACGTCGTCGATGGTCTCAGCTATGGCGACGAGCGCCGCCTCATCCTGCGGGTGCCCTTCGCGCTCGTCGCTGGGCCAATCCCACTGGTGTGGGCGCTCGTCGTCGCAGGCGTCGTGTCGGGCCCGTTCGTTCTCGCCGCCGGCGGAAGGGTGCTCGGTGCGCTGCTGGTCGTCATCGGATTTCCGATCGCATGGATGGGCGTCAGGTCGCTCCATCAGCTCAGCCGCAGGTGGATCGTGTTCGTGCCAAACGGGTTCGTGGTGCACGACCTGCTGGCGACCCGCGAGCCGTTTCTGCTGCGACGCCAGGACGTGCTCGCAATCGGCCCTGCAGCCATCGACATCGACCTGTCCGACGAGACCCTGATCGATCTCAGCTCAAACGCCCTCGGCGTGGTCCTCGACGTGCAGCTCGACGGAGACATCGAGGTCGTTCCCGTCTCCCGGCGAGTCGCCGAGGTCAAGGTGGTCCAGCGGGTGCTCGTCACCCCGTCGCGACCGGGCGCGGTGCTGCGAGAAGCCCGGGCACGCCGAATCCCGAAGTAGCCAGGGATGGCGCTCAGGCGGCGGTTGCGCCGCCAACCACGACATCACCGTCGTAGAACACCACCATCTGACCGGGCGCGACGCGCCGCTGTGGTTCTGACCACAGGAGTTCGCCGCGGTCGGTGAGCGTCGCCGGGCAAGGCGAACCGTGGGCGCTCGTCTGCGCCGCGATCGCTCCGACGACGGGCGACACAGTCCACGAGTGGTCGACGAGCTCGACCCGTTCTGCGAGCAACGACGAAGCCGGGCCAACGGTCACCCGCCGTCGCGGCGTGTCGACGGCGACGGCATAGGAGCGCGCCGCGTTGCCGCCCAGGTCGAGCCCCTTTCGCTGACCGATGGTCACCAGTTCGACTGCGTCGACGGTGCCGACGATGTCACCGGCCTCGTCGATCAGTTCGCCTGGGTGGAGATCGATGCGCTCGCCGAGAAAGCGACGGCGCCCGTCGGAGGAGGTGATGAAACAGACGTCCTGGCTGTCCGGCTTGTCCGCGGTCCGCAGGCCGAGGCGCGTGGCCTCGTCCCGCACGGCGTCCTTGGTGAGCGATCCCACCGGAAAACGCAACCGCTCCAGCTGCGCGGCGGAGAGCATGTACAGAACGTAGGACTGGTCCTTCGCCGGATCGGCGCCGCGGGCGAGCCGCACCCCCGCAGGGGTGTCGACCCGACGAGCGTGGTGACCCGTCGCGATCGCGTCGTACCCCAGACGCAGCCCTCGCTCGAGAAGGGCGTCGAACTTGATGTGGCGATTGCACTCCACGCACGGGTTGGGCGTGAGCCCCTCGGAGTGCGCCCGAACGTACGGATCGACGACGAACTCTGTGAAGGCATCGCCATAGTTGAAGACGTAGTGGTCGATGTCGAGCTGCTGGGCCACCCGCCGAGCATCGTCGACGTCGGACACCGAGCAGCAGCCGGAATCCTGCGCACCGCCCCAGAGCTTCAGGGTCACGCCGGCGACCTCGTGGCCCTCCTCAACCAGGCGGGCAGCGGCGACCGAGCTGTCGACCCCACCGGACATGGCGACGAGGATCTTGCTCATCTGCGCCCCATCATCGCCGGGGTGCGCAACTGGCGGACCGCGCTCGGGATCACCTCGAGGGCCTGGTCGATCTCCCAGGGCTCGGTGCACCAACCGAGCGACAGCCGCAGCGACCCCGCAGCCGCGACGCGGTCGACGCCCATCGCGGCCAGCACGTGGCTCGGGTCCATGGCACCTGACGCGCACGAGGACGCCGCGGAGGCCATGACGTCGCCCTTCTCCAGCAGAACCAGCAACGCCTCGCTCTCGAGACCTCCGATCACCAGCTGGAGCAGCCCTGCTGCCCGACCCTGTCGTGGCACGGTCTCCGAGCAGTCGGGGATCGCGTCGATGAGACCGTCGGCGAGGCGATCGCGCAGGCTTCGCAGGCGGCTGAGCTCGGTGTCGCGCGAGGCCCCGAGTTCGACGAGCGCATGAGCGAGGGCGACGATGCCGCCGGTGTTGTGCGTTCCGCTCCGCCGCTCTGCCTCCTGGCCCCCGCCGAGGGTCTGCGCAGACAGCGGCGTCCCGGGACGAACCGCCAGGACCCCGACTCCCTTCGGTCCGCCGAACTTGTGACCGCTCAGGGACACGAGGTCGGCTGGCGCCACGGCCGCCGCGACGTCAACCCAATTGACGCCCTGGACCGCGTCGGTGTGCAGCACTGCGTTGGGGGCTCGCTCGTCCATCACTGATCGCACCGCGCCGAGGTCGGCGATCACTCCCGATTCGTTGTTGACGAGCATCACCGACACGAGCGCAACCTCCTCGGACAGCGCATCGCTCAGGGCATCGAGGTCGACGGCCCCGTCCGATGTCACCCCGACCACATGGCCGCCATGTCCCTCGACAGGGTGGAGGACCGCATGGTGTTCGGTCGCCGGGCACACGACGCCGCCGCCCGTCGCGGCGACGACGCCTGCGATCGCGAGGTTGTCGGACTCGGTGCCGCCACTCGTGAACACGATGTCGTGCGGCCCGAATCCGAGCTCGGCAGCCACGAGATCGCGCGCCTCTTCGATCGCGGCTCGCGACCTTCTGGCCATGGTGTGTGCACCGGACGGGTTGGCGAACTCGTCCGTCAGGTAGGGCAGCATGGCCGCGACCGCCCCGGGACGCACAGGCGTCGACGCGGCGCAATCGAGGTATGCGGGGCGATCAGGGCGTCCTGCCATGCCCAACAGGCTATTGGGCAGCGGTGGAGCCGACCCTCGCCAGAGGTCGCGGCCTGTCGTCTCCCTGCGCATCGGCGGCGACGACGCACTGGAGGAAGACTGCGTCGGCCATCCGGGCCGGTCTCCGACTCCCGAGGTCCGCGTCGATCGCTGCGGCCAGGTGCGCTGCCTGGTCGGACAGCCCGACGAGGGACTGGGTCGTGGACCGCGCCAGAATCTCGCGAGCGAGATGGATCCGCTCGCGGTCGATCCCAGCGACATCGAGCGACCCGATGAAGCTGTCGTATCCCGAAGGTGGTCCGAGCAAGCGAGTCGAACCGGAGCGTCCGACGACGAGGCGGGTCCGCACCACAATCGTGCCCGCAGCCACGTCGCCGAGCCTCTGGTGGCGCGGCGACGCGAGCATGCTTGCGATCCCCGCGAAGCCGCTCGTGGCCAGCAGATCCACAACCGACAGCGCCGATCGGGTTGCAGCGTGACGGAACCGAATCGGGGCGCCGACGTCGGTGACCACCCGGAGGCCCGTCGCGAGCTTTCCGACTGTTCGCCCGGACAGGGCGGTCTCGAGGACGAGCGGGTAGAGGAACAGGGCAACGAAGACAGCGATGGTGATCGCCACGATCATCACCCACAGGGGTGGCATCGTGACCGCCAGCACCATCAGCACCGCGTACAGCCCGACGGCGCACACGAGCAGATCCAGCGCACGGGCGAGGACGCGCGATGCCACGCCAGCCGTCTCGAGATCGAGGACGACTCCCTCGGCGGTCACGAGAAGATCGCCCGCCCGCGCCACTCCTCCGGAGCGAGCCGTACTCACCTGTGCAGCCTCGGGCACCCCATCAGGGTTTACGGTAGCTGGGCGATGGCGAGGGAGAGCTTCACGCAGGACAGAGAGCCGACATGGGTCGAGCTCGAACGCCTCACCTCGCACGCCGGCAGCCTCGGCGCTTCCGATGCCGTGACGATGGTCGACCGCTACCGGCGCACCTCGACCCACCTCGCCGCCGTCCGAACCGACGGCGCGGATCCTGAGTTGGGCACCCGGCTCACCCGCCTGGTTGGCAACGCACACGTGGCCATTCACGGCCAGCAGCCCAGAAACCGCCGTCAACTGCGCCGGTTCTTCGTCGAGACGTTTCCCGCGGCGGTGTGGTGGCACAGGCGCTTCATCGTGATCAGCGCACTGCTCTTTTTCGTGCCGGCGCTGCTCATCGGTGCGTGGATGGCCACATCCCCCGACGCCGTTGACGCCAGCGCACCTGCGTCCGTGCGCGAGGCCTACCTCGAGAACGACTTCGAGGCCTACTACAGCTCCGATCCGGCAGCCCAGTTCGCCACCGCTGTGTTCATCAACAACATCCAGGTCGCGATCTTGGCCTTTGCGGTCGGCATCTTGCTGTGCGTCCCCACGGCGTGGGTCCTCGTGCAGAACGGCGCGTTCCTCGGACTGGCCGGTGGACTGTTCACGGCTGCGGGCCGGTGGCAGCACTTCTGGGGCCTGATCACGCCGCACGGTCTGCTGGAGATCTCGGCGATCGTCGTCGCTGGCGCCGCGGGTTTCGGTCTCGGATGGGCTGTCATCGCTCCAGGGGACCGCCCGAGGGCCGAGGCACTCGCCGAGTCGGGCAAGCGGAGCGTTGTCGTGGTGATCGGCTTGGTACTCGCGTTCTTGGTCGCGGGGATGATCGAAGGTTTCGTCACCGGAACGGATCTTCCGACCGCGGTTCGCGTGGGTATCGGAATCGTGGCGTTCGTGATGTTCGCCGCCTGGGTGCTGGCGTACGGCCCGGCTGCCGAGCGGCGTGGCCTCTCAGGCGTTCTCGGAGAGTCTCACCAGGCGCCTCCGGCCTTCAGCTCGAGATAGGCGTCCACGAGCCGCGTCGCACACTCGCCAGGCGGAGCATCGATGACCGTCGCGCCCAGATCGGACAACAGGCCTGCGGCTCTCTCCCGCGCCGCGAGCGCGCGCGTCGCGGCCGCCGCCTGGTGGAGTGATTCGCGCCCATCGATCGGGCCGTCCGCCCATCTCTCCAGCTGAGGGTCGGACACGGCGGCCACCACGATGTGATGGGACAACGCGTGCTGCGCGACCGCCGGCGCGAGCCGTTCCTCGACCACGGATTCGTTGAGTTCGGTGAGAACGACCAGAAGCGATCGTCGACGCTGCGCCTGCGTGGCGGTCACGAGGGCCGCGACGTGGTCGACCTCGACGAGCGAGGGCTCCAGATCGAACACCGCTTCGGTCACGCGGGACGCGAGCTGGGCGCCGGCTCCGTGGCCCACCTCGGCACGGACCGCCTGGTCGTATGCCACGAACGACACGCGGTCGCGGGTGCGCGACGCCACCACCGAGAACGCGACGGCGACGTCCATGGCGTGCTCGATCCGAGGTGCGCCCTCGACCTGCGCTGCCATGGTCCGACCGCAGTCGAGCAGAATCGCCACCGGCTGGTGCTGTTCGACGTTGAAGGTCCGCACGATCGGGCGGTCGGATCGAGCTGTCGCGTTCCAGTCGATGTGGCGGGGGTCATCGCCCGGCACGTAGTCACGAAGCTGCTCGAAGTCGGTTCCGCTGCCTCGTCCCCGTGCCGTGCGCAGCCCCACGGTGGTGAGGCGGCGCGACCGCATCCGCAGCTCGGTTGCGCGGCGCGAGTGAAACGGAGGGAGCACGCGAAGCACATCGATCTCGTCGATGTCCCGCTGACGGGCGCAGAGCCCGAGTGGGCCGGGACAGCGGACCGTCATGGGCCCGATCGCGAAGCGTCCGCGCCGGCTCGGGCGAAACGGTCGTTCGACATCGAGCGACGCGCGCGGCGCCAGCTGGCCGGAGCAGCGCCTGTCGACCCCGACGGATGGAGCGACCGAGTCGGCGATGGCGAAGGCGAGCGTGCGATCGCTCGGATTGGTCACACTCCACCGGAGGGACCCCTCCTCACCACGGACCAGTGCACCGGGCAGGGTTCGTTCGATGATGAGGTCGCGGGGCGAAAGAGCCAACAGAGCGTCGACCGCGGCGACCGCGCCCAGCACCACGGCAGCACCGATCACGACTCCCCACCACGGCCCGACCCCGCCGGAGACGATCAGCGCCACAGGCACGGCCGCAGCAGCCGCGAGCTGCGAGAAACGACGTGTCGGGGCGAGCCTGCGGTTCATCGAGAGGTCAGCGGGGTACGGGAACCGTGTTGAGGACGCGCTCGATCACCTGATCCGGCTCGGTGCCATCGAGGAGAGCCTCGGGACGCAGGATGAGCCGGTGGCGGGTTGCGGGACGGATCACGGCCTTCACCTCGTCTGGGCCGACGAACGACTTCCCCGCCAGCCAGGCCCAGGCCTTGGCGGCATGCAGCAGAGCGGCGGTGCCGCGCGGCGACACACCGAGCGCGACCGAACCGAGCGAACGGGTCGCCGACACGAGTTCGACGATGTATGCGAGGACGCGATCCTCGACGCTCACCGCCGCCACGGCCTCCCTGGCGCGAGCCAGGTGCGCCGCCGAGGCGACCGCGCGAACGCCCGCCGCCGCAAGATCGTGCGGGTCGAGGCCCTGATCGTGGCGGCGGAGCATCGCCTGTTCTTCGTCGGGGGTGGGATAGCTCACCGCCAGCTTGAAGAGGAAGCGATCGATCTGGGCTTCGGGGAGCGGGTAGGTGCCCTCGTACTCGATGGGGTTCTGGGTCGCGATCACGAGGAACGGGTCGGGCAGGTTCGTCGCCTGCCCGTCGACCGTCACCTGACGCTCTTCCATTGCCTCGAGGAGGGCAGCCTGGGTCTTGGGGGGAGTCCGGTTGAGTTCGTCCGCCAGCAAGACGTTGGTGAACACCGGCCCCGGGCGATGTTCGAAACGTCGCGTCGCCGGGTCGAGAACCAACTGGCCCGTCACGTCGGCGGGGAGGAGATCGGGTGTGAACTGGACCCGCGCAAAGTCGAGATCGAGCGAGGCTGCGAACGTCTTGACCGCAAGGGTCTTGGCGACGCCGGGCACACCCTCGAGCAGCACGTGCCCGTTGGCCAGCGCCGCCGTGAGCAGGCCGGTCACCAGACCGTCCTGCCCGACGATCACCTTGGCCATCTCGTCGCGGAGTGCAACGAGGGTCTCTCGTAGCTGATCTGACCCCCCGCTCGCCGATGATTCATCCATCACGCGTGCACCTCGTCTTGGTCACTGTCTGCACCATCCTCTTCGCGTCCCGCGCCGCGCAGGGCGCGCCGAGCTTCGCTGATCAGCCGGCCGCGGGCGATCGCATCCGCGCCGGGATCCTCCAACGAACGGACCACGAGCTCCACATCGCCAGGCGCCAGCGCCAGCCGCTCAACAGCAGCACGAGCGTCGGAGGCGCCGTCGCCGACCGCGACGCCCGCAGCTGCTCCGAGCTCGGCCTTCCAGCATCTGACCACCTCGCTCAGGGCGTGATGGTCGTCGCCTGAGCGAGCTGTCATCGCTGCTTCGGCACCAACCAGAACGCTCGCCCGATGCGTCACCTGATCCGCCTCGCTCACGGGCTGCCCGAGCCGAATGGCACGCCACAGCACGTAGGCCACGAACGCGACGCCGAGCTGGGCCAAGGCGGCCCACACCCAGTCGGGCACGAGGTCGGCCAGAGACTCGCTCCCCGTCCCGACCTGTCCGCGCTGCAAGATCCGAACGGGCGCGGTTCCCCAGCGCCCTGCCGCCACGACGAAGGCCGCGTTGTCCCCTTCCGCGATGGCATCGTTGCGCCAGGGGTGAGCCGTCCCGAGGCTGAGGACCCGGCCCTCGCCGATGCGACCAGCAACCGCCACGGGTGACCCATCGACCGAGAGGCAGCCGACCCCTTCGAAGGTTCGGACGACGGGGGCGACGATCTCGCGCACCGCGGACATCTCGGCGATCTCACATGGTCCGGTCAGCCGACTCGGCCGCCGCACCGTGTCCGTCACATTCGCAGCGAGTGGGGCGAACGGCTCGGCGACGACGAGGTCGCCACCGCGCTCGACGAAGCGACGGACGGCACTCCACCCGTCGTCATCGAGATCGTCCGCGAGGATCACCAACGTGCCGACCTCGCCGGGGCGCGGCAGGTCACCGGCGTGGACCTGGACCCCGAGGTCGTCCAGAAGAACTGCGGCCGCTCGCGAACCGCTCTGTGAGGTCGAGTTGGGGTCGAGGGGCGGCCCCGAGCTCCGGGCGTCGGGATCGCTGAGGGTCACCGCGGCGAACACCACGAGCACGATCAGCCCGACAAGCGCCCACGTCAGGAGCCGGCTGCGGCGATTCACTTCCGTGCTCCCGCGGTGACGGCCACCCGGTGTGCCACCTCGCGCACCGCGTCGGCCAGCCGTCGATCGGCGATGTCGGAGCCGTACCAGACCCCTTCGAACGAGCGGGTCACATCGCTGAGCCCGCCGGCGACATCGGGGCGCGACATCACGTCCGCCAGGAGCTCCGAGGCGGTGCGGTGATCCCGCTCGCGCAGCAGCGCCGCTCGGTCGAGCAGTGCTGCGAGGTGACGGTGCTCACAGCGCACCGCCTCGGGCCAGTCCTCTGCGGCCCGCGCCGCGTCAGCGCGCTGCCGCCACAGCTCAGGATCGGCGGAGATCGAGGAGCGCGACTCCTCGCGACCAGCCGTAACCGCCGGCCCGAGAGGTACCGATTGGCGTCGAGCCATCGCGATCAGCGCGACGATCACGCCGATCACAACGAGCAGCACGAGGATCGAACCGACGTCGCCCGACGTCAACCCGCCGAACAGATCACCGATTCTGTCGAGAATCCACGAGAACCCGCGCTCGATGAGCGACCGACCGGGCTCCCCGAATTCGGGACGATCGAGGATCCCCTCTACATGGCGCCGTAGCTCGTCGGGATCGTCGTCGGGGATCACCACGGCACCCCGGCGCGCTCGAAACGCCGCTCGAGGTCGTAGTGGTCGACCCGCACGCAAAGATCCACGAAGAGGGTCGCTGTCGCCGCACCGACGAATGCGGCGCTCACGAGATCCGCGACGACAGCGAACGTCGCCACCGCCACCTCACCGAGGGTCCAACTGGTCCAGGCCGTGATGATCGCAGGCACCGACACGAAGGACAGGCGGATGACGGTGTCGACCACGATCATCAGCGTGATCACGCCCACCGCGCGCCCGAAGCTCTTCGACACGAGGCGAAACGACGTCGCGATGGCGCGGAAGGGATTGGCCGATCCGGTCATGAGCGCAGGGGTCGTGAGGCTCGCGAACACCATGACGAACGCCGCGCCGACGACGAGACCCACGAGTCCGACGACCTGCATCAGCTTCACGATGAACCACGCTGCGAGCACCGAAGGGAGCCGACGCAGCAGCTTCCCGGCGAGCAGTCCGGCCGAGGCATCGGGCCCCACATCGCCGGCCACCAGGGGCGAGAGGGCTCCTGCCATCAGCGTCACCTGCAGCGAGGAGATCAGGAGGGCAACCAATGTCAGGGTGAAATCAGAGCCTCCGTCCTCGTCGAAGCCCGCGAGTGGGTCCCCCACACCGTCGAGACCCACGATCTGGATCTGGAGGACGAGCATGACGATCGACAGCGGCAACACGGCCGCCACCGAGATTGCCAACACGACACCGGCATGCAACCGCATGACTTCGAAGGCGTGATCGAGGACACCGCTGATGGTGCGCGCCGGGGGAATCGCGGATGCGTCGCGGTTCTGGGTCCTCACCGAAGGCGAGGCTAGCCAAGGGCCGACTCTGAACCGGGGCATGGGATCATGAACCGGTGGAGGGCTACGGACCGGAGAGCTACGGCGAGGCGTTCGCCGACGTCTACGACGACTGGTACGCCGACGTCACCGACGTCACCGCATGTACCTCCGCTCTCGCCGAGCTGGCTCAGGGCGGCGCGGCCCTGGAGCTCGGCGTCGGCACGGGGCGGCTCGCGATTCCCTTGGCTGCCCGAGGAGTGTCGGTGACCGGTGTCGACGCGTCGCCGTCCATGCTCGAGCGGCTCGCGGCCGCCGACCCCGCCCGCACCGTCACAGCGGTGCATGCCGACTTCGGCCAGGAGCTGCCGGAGGGCATCTTCGAGGTGGTCTTCGCGGCATACAACACCTTCTTCAACCTGCTCAGCGAGAACGAGCAGCTGGCCTGCCTCCAGCTGGTCGAGGCTCGGCTCTCCCTCACGGGCCATCTCGTGATCGAGGCGTTCGTCCCCCGGGTCGACGCGCCGGACCGTGGCGTCGAAGCGCGCCCAGCCGACAATGGCGCGGTCCTCAACGTCACAGCGAGAGACACGACGTCGCAGCTGGTTCGGGGCCAACAGATCGAGCTGTCGCCCACTGGAGTTCGACTCCGACCCTGGAGGGTCCGCTACCTCACGCCCGACCAGCTGGATGGGCTCGCGAGCCGAGCCGGGCTGATGCGCGCCGCTCGCTGGTCGGACTGGTCGGGAACTCGGTTCGATGACACCAGCGCGCGCCACATCACGGTCTACGCTCCGCGTCGACGCTCCTCCGACAACAGGGCACGGCCTTGAAGATTCACGTCTCGATCGACCTTCCAGCGACTCCGGACGACGTCTGGGCCGAGGTGCGCAACATCGCAGGCCATGTCGAGTGGATGCGCGACGCCGAGTCGATCACCTTCACCGGAACGCGAACCGAGGGCGTGGGCACCACGTTCACCTGTCGCACTCGGGTCGGCCCTCTCGCGACCAACGACGAGATGGAGATCACGTCGTGGGAGCCGGCGCGCGAGATCGGTGTCGTGCACTCGGGTGTGGTGACCGGTGAGGGCCGCTTCGTTCTCGAACCGCTCGGGACGCCCTCGGGATCCGAGACTCGCTTCTCGTGGACGGAGACCCTTCGATTGCCGTGGTTTCTCGGGGGCCGCGTCGGTGAGGTGGCCGCGGGGCCGGTGCTCCGCCTGGTCTGGAGACGGAATCTTCGCGGGCTGCGAGCACGCATCCTCGAACTCCAGAGCGAGGTGCCCACCGCGGACGTCGGCAAGCTCATCGGCCTCGGGCGCGGCTCGGAGGTCCGTACCCACGGACCCGACCAGGTGATTCGACGCGGCGAACCCGGAAACGACCTCACCCACGAGGCCGGAGCCATGCAGTACGTCCGAAACGCCGGCTATCCAGCCCCGGCATTGATCGAACAACCCGACCCCGAAGCCATCGTGATGCAGCGCCTGCACGGGCCCACCATGCTCGAGGAGCTCACGGCTCGTCCGTGGAAGCTGATCGGCCACGCCAAGACGCTCGCCCGGCTCCACCATGAGCTCGGTCGGATCGAAGCTCCGGCCGGCTGGACCCAGGTCAGCGTCGGCAACTCGGTCGTTCATCTCGACCTGCATCCAGACAACGTGAAGATGACGCCGAACGGACCCATGGTGTTCGACTGGTCGAATGCCGCACGAGGCAGCGTGGCATTCGACGCAGCGTTGACCTACGTGATCCTGCGCACAGGCGACGCCGACACGAACGTCGCCGCCCGTGCCGTGATCGCCAGCCTGCGTCGACGGTTCGCCACCGCGTTCATGAAGGCCTTCGGCGAGGACGATGTTCTCCTCCACCTGCGAGAGGCTGCGGAGCTCCGGATGCTGAACCCGCATCTCACGGCCCTCGAACGCGAGCAGGCGTTCGCCCTCGCTCGGGGCGAACTCGACTGAGGGGCGTCAGGCCCGGCCATCGAGGCGCAGGGCATTCTGGATCACGCCCAGGTGCGAGTACGCCTGCGGGACGTTGCCGAGCGAGCGATCCTGACGAGGGTCGTACTCCTCGGCCAGCAGTCCGGTTGGCCCGATCAAGGTGAGGAGCTCTTCGAAGAGTTCAACCGCGTCCTCCCGTCGACCCACCAACTCATAGGCGTCGATGAGCCACGAGGTCATCAGGTGGAAGCCGCCCTCGCGACCCGGAAGGCCGTCGTCGCCGCGGTAACGCCAGACAGTGGGGCCCTCACGGAGCGCGTGTTCGACCGCTTCGACCGTGCTGGCCAGACGAGAGTCGCCAGGCGGCAGAAGTCCGCTCAGACCGACCGCGAGAACGCTCGCGTCGAGTTCGTCGCGCCCGTACGCCGCCGTGAAGGTCTGGAGATCCTCGCGCCAGCCGTTTTCGATCACGTCGTTGGCGATCTCGTCGCGGAGTGCCTCCCACCCCTCGGGAACCGAGTGGGTCATCATGCGCGCCAACGTCACCGCTCGATCGACCGTCTGCCAACACATCACACGCGAGTAGACGTGGTGCCGCGGAGCAGCGCGCAGTTCCCAGATCCCGTGATCGGGCTCCCGCCAGCGCTCCCGGACGGCATCGACGAGACCCGTGACGAGCTGCCAGTGGGCGGCGCTCACCGGAGCACCCCTCTCGGCGAGCTGCCACACCAGATCGGCAACCGGGCCAAAGACGTCCAGCTGAATCTGATGATCGGCTGCGTTGCCGACGCGAACCGGTCGACTGCCCGCGTATCCGGCGAGCTCACCGATCTCGGCCTCGGGCGGGAGGTGCCGGCCGGTCACGAGGTAGAGCGGACTGAGGTTCTGCGGTCCGCCTCGTTCCTCCACCACGCCTGTCACCCAGTCGAGAAAGGCCATCGCTTCGCGCTCGGCGCCGAGCTGAGCCAGCGCAGTCGCTGTGAGCGCGCCATCGCGAATCCAGCAGTACCGGTAGTCCCAGTTGCGGACTCCTCCGAGATGCTCAGGAAGACTCGTGGTCGCGGCCGCCACGATGGCTCCGGTCGGACCATGCACGAGCGACCGAAGGATGAGCGCGCTGCGCAGGACGTCGTCCCTGGCGATCGAGGGGAGGTCGAGGTCTTCGGCCCAGCCCGCCCAGTCACGGTGCGTGTCACGCCGCCGATCCTGCTCGGACCACGGGTCTGCGGCGAGGGATGCGGAGCCGCAACGCAGCTCCAACACCACCGGCCCTTCGCTCAGATCGACGGTTGCGCGTGCGGTGTGGTTCTCGCCGTCGTCGACGAGCGCCCACTCGACGGACGGTGAACGGAGCACGATGAGCTCTGTGGTGCCCGTGACCTCGAGACCGCTGTCGTGTTGTCGCAGGCGCGTCGCCACCCGGCCGAAGTCGAGCCGGGGCGCGAACTCGATCACCGCGGTGTCGGATCCCTCGATGACGCGGATCAGGTCCGTGCGGCCTGCGAGGTGGGTCGTGCGATCGCGGCTCGTGTCGAGGTAGTCGGTCACGCTCATGCGTGGCCATCGGCTCCGCAGCACGAGCGAGTCGCCCTCGTAGCCCTGTCCCAACGGGCGCGCCCCTGACACGGGCGCCACGGAGAAGTAGCCGGCGACCGGACCGCCCACCAGCTCCGCGAACATGGCCGAGGAGTCGATTCTCGGTACGCACAACCAGGTGACCCGGGCATCGGGCGATACGATCGCGGCTGTTCGCTGGTCCGACAGGATCGAGTGCGCTTCGATCGGGACGGCTCCGGACCCCTGGATCCACTCGCTTCGCCGTTCTGCGAGATCGGCGAGGATCCGCGTCACATCATCGGTGCTGTCCACCTGGTGCTCGGCGAGCGTCTCGCCGTCGCCGACCTTGATACCCACGTCGGGGCCACTGAGTGTGGCGAAGGCGTCTTCGTCTGTGCGGTCGTCGCCGATGAAGATCACCGCGCTGGCTCCCACCTGGGAGCGGATGATCTCGAGGGCCCGTCCCTTGTTGGTGTCGACGACCGAGAGCTCGACGACTTCGTGGCCGTGACGGACCCGCACGCCGTTGTGGGTCGCGGCGAGCTCGGCCACGCGATCGATCGCGACGGACGCTCCGTCGGTCTCGAAACGACGCACGTGGAACGCCAGCCCGGCCGGCTTGGGCTCGACATAGGCGCCGGGATAGTCCCCGGCGATGACGTGGACCCCGGCCATGATCTGGTCGAGAACGGCCCGGCGCTCCGCGTCGAGCCCGCGGACGAAGTCGACATCGAACTCCCCGCCGTGGCTGCCGACCAGCCGGATCTCCTCGGGGAGGCGGCTCAGGGTCGCCAGGTCGCGCAGCGCGCGTCCAGAGATCACCGCGACGGAGGTCTGCGGCAGCTCTGCGAGTGCGCGGATGGCAACCACGGTCTCGCGTCGAGGAAAGGCCTTGGCCGGGTCGTCGACCAGGGGCGCGAGCGTGCCGTCGTAGTCACAGGCCACCAGAAGCCGCGGAACCCGGGCCAGGTGTTCGAGACGGGAGTTCACATCCATGGCGTGACCGGAGGGGACGACGGCGACCATCTTGTTCCGATCGGACGACACGGGACGAGCTGTGAGGGTTCGAGGGTCGCCGCTAAGCTCACGACAGCGACCCGTCGGCTCGGCGCAACAGCTCGTCGACAGCGGCGTACGGATCGATCTCGCGTGTTGCGAGACGGCCACGGAGCTCGACGCTCACCGGCGTGTCCGCGAGTACCGCGACCCGCGCCTCGATGCTCCGGTGCAGGATCTCGGCGAACTCGACCTCGACGCGCTGTCGGCGACGCTCCTCGAGCTCGCCCGACTCGGCGAGATGTTCGCGATGCGCGAGCACGTGATCCCAGAGCTCTTCGACACCGGTTCCGTCCACGCCGACCGTGGGAACGATCGGCGGATACCACGACCCCAATGTCGACAATTCGAGCATCTGCTGGATGTCGCGGCGAGTGTCATCGGCTCCGGGACGATCGGCCTTGTTGATGACGAAGATGTCGGCGATCTCCATCAGGCCCGCCTTGTTGGCCTGGACCGCGTCACCCCATCTGGGGTTCACGACCACCACGGTGGTGTCAGCTGCGCCCGCGATCTCCACCTCCACTTGACCGACACCGACCGTCTCGATGACGACCCACGGCCACCCCAGCGCGTCGAGAACCCGCACCGCCTGCGGTGTGGCGAGGCTCAGCCCGCCGAGGTGCCCGCGAGTGGCCATCGACCGGATGTACACGCCGTCGTCGGTCACATGGTCCTGCATGCGAACCCGGTCGCCGAGGATCGCTCCACCGGTGAACGGGGAGGAGGGGTCCACCGCCAGCATGGCCAAGCGCTGATCACGTCCACGGACCACGTCCATCAACGCGGAGTTGAGGGTCGACTTGCCGGCACCGGGCGCACCCGTGATGCCCACGGTGTGGGCCTGCCCGGCTTCGGCGAAGGTGAGGGCGCCGAGCTCTCGGGCTGGGTCGCCACCGCGTTCGACCATCGACATCACGCGGGCGAGCGCGAGTCGATGACCGCTTCGGGCATGCTCGAGCAGGGCGGCAGGATCTCGGGGAAGAGGATTCGGACGGGCGTTCATGAAAGGGTCGCCGGAGGGGGAACCAGCGGTCAGGACCGGCTGACTGGCGCACCGATCGCGGCGAGCTTACCGGCCAGGTCCTCATAGCCCCGATCGATGTGCTCGGCGCCCGAGATTTCGGTGGTCCCCGTCGCGCCGAGACCCGCGATCACCAGCGCCGCGCCGGCCCGAATGTCGTGGGCCCGCACCGGAGCACCGGACAGACGCACCTGCCCCCTCACCACTGCGTGGTGACCGTCGGTGCGGATATCGGCTCCCATGCGCCGTAGCTCGTCGATGTAGCGGAACCGGCCCGTGAAGATGTTCTCGGTCACGATTCCGACACCGTCGGAGTACGACAGCGCAGCAACCAAGAACGGTTTGTAGTCGGTGGCAAGCCCTGGATACGGAAGCGTCGACACATCCGCAGAGCGCAGCCGCCGCGGCACGGCGGCCCACAGCCCGTCGGCGTCTGGCGAGATGCGCATGCCCATGTCGCCGAACTTCTGGACGAGCATGTCCATGTGATCGGGCCGCGCGCCGCGCAAGGTGAGCTCGCCGCCGCACACTGCAAGCGCCGACAGGAACGTCGCCGCCTCGATCCGGTCTGCGATCACGGTGTGTTCGACGGGTGCGAGTTCCTCCGCCCCCTCGATCGTGATGCGAGAGCTTCCCGCCCCGAGCACTTGGGCGCCCATGCGGTTGAGGAACGCCGCCAGGTCCGCGATCTCGGGTTCGCGCGCTGCGTTCTCGATGACTGTGGTTCCCTTTGCGAGGACCGACGCCATCATGAGGTTCTCGGTCGCGCCCACCGACGGAAACTCCAGGAGGACGTCGGCGCCGCGCAATAGGTCGGCTCTGGCCTCGATGTTGCCGTGCTCGTGCTCGAACACCGCGCCGAGTTGCTCCAGGGATGCGAGATGCATGTCGATCGGCCGGGGCCCGAAGTCGTCGCCCCCGGGCAGGGCCACCCGAGCCCGTCCGAAACGGGCGAGCAGCGGGCCGAGTACGACAATGGATGCGCGCATCCGCTCGACGAGTTCGTAGGGAGCCTCGGGACGCAACTCGGCCGGGACGTCGAGGTCGAGCCGGTCGCCATCTCGCCGCACGCCGACCCCCATCGCCGTGAGCAGTTCGGACATGATTGACACATCGATGATGTCCGGCACGTTGTGGAGCGTGCTCCTCCCCTCGGCGAGGAGTGAGGCGGCCATCAGCTTGAGGACGCTGTTCTTGGCTCCGCCGAGCCGAACCTCGCCGGCCAGGGGCCCGCTCTCTTGGACAACGAAACGCTCCACCCAACCAGTATGTTCGCTTGCCGTGACCGACAGCACGTCGACATGACGACCCGAGGTGTGCTGTGACGAGGCTGGTGGTCCAACACGAGACCGACGACGTCGGGCTGGCCGACCTCCGCGCGCCGCGAAACGACGTCGTATCCGAACGCTCCAGCGGACCCGATGCATTCGAGCTGGCCGATGGACCCTTCCGCCGCTACCGCCGCGAGTTGGCCGTCTCGTCGAGCGGCGAGCGGCACACGGTCACCGAGACCATCGACTACAGGCTGGGCGTCCCCTACTTCGGATGGCTCCTGTGGTTCCCCGTTCGCCATGCGGTCCGGGGTCACCGTCCAGGGGATGGAACTCAGCCGATCTGGGCCCCACCGCAGCGTCTCGACCCGCGGTCGGCGGCGATCATGGGGACCCTCGCCATCTGCGTTGTCCTGAGCGGCTTCCTCGGCAACGCACCCGCCGAGACCCACACCTACGCGGCGGACGAATTCGGCGTCGACCAGCTCAGCCAAGGCCTTCTCGGGGCGGTCGTTCGGGTCGGCACGATCATCGCGGTCGGTGCGTCGATCATCGCCGATCGCCACGGCAGGCGGAAGGTGCTGGGTGCCGCGATGGTCGTCGGGATCGTCGGATCGATCCTGGCCGCCTTCAGCCCCAACATCATCGTGCTCACCGTGATCCTCGTGGTGACCCGCACCGCCAACGCAGCGCTCGGCGCGATGGTGACGATCATGGCGATGGAGGAGATGCCCGCAGGCAGCCGTGCCTGGGCGCTCTCGGTTCTGGGAATGAGCGCCGCGCTCGGAGCCGGGACCGTGGTGTGGGCTCAACCGATCGCCGGCTTGGCCACCTGGACGTGGAGGATCATTTACCTGATCCCCGTACTCATGATTCCCTTCGTCATCGGCATCATGCGGCGCCTGCCCGAGAGCCGACGCTTCGAGCAACGCAGCACCGCCGTCCGGCTCGGCACCTACTGGAAGAGGATCCTGCTCCTCGGGTCTGTGTTCTTCCTGATCGGGATGTTCCTGTCGCCGATCGATTGGTTCCGCAACGAGTATCTCCGCGACGAGCACGGCTTCTCCGCGAGCCGCATTTCCCTGTTCGTCATCGCGACAGCCACCCCCGGTGGCCTCGGTCTCTATTTCGCAGGGCGCATCGCCGACGTTCGCGGCCGGCGCGTGGTGATCGCGACAGCCGTCACCGTTGGGCTCGGCAGCATCGTCCTGTTCTACAACTCTGCGGGTCCCATCCTGTGGGCCCTGGCGCTCTGCGCCACCGTCGTGTCGAGCGGGTTGCTCCCCGCCCTCGGGGTGTTCCGAGGCGAGATGTTCCCCACGGCCGTCAGGGCCAGAGCCGCGAGTATCGCCGGCGTCATCGGCGTGATCGGCGGCTCCCTCGGCATCTTGGTCGCGGGCTGGCTGCGCGTTGAATGGGGAACCTTCGGCCCCGTCATCGTCCTCTTGTGGGCGGGACCGATCCTTGCAGCGCTGATCGTGTGGTTCAGGTTCCGTGAGGGCGCGCGTCGCGAGCTCGAGGAACTCAATCCAGAGGACCCCTCCCCCGCCCTCGGCTGAACTCGATCAGCCGAGGCTGTTGGTCCAGTTGACCACGGTGTCGACGATCTCGGCGCGCTGGGCTGCGTTCTTGGGATCGTGCCGGCCGCCCTCGAGAAACAGTGTGGTCACGGGACCCGCGATCGCGCCGACCTGCTCTGCGAACTCCTCAGGCGAGCCGAACGGGTCGTTGTTCCCTGACACGAACAGACACGGCACGTCGATGTCACCGAAGTGATCGACCCGGAGCGTGTCGGGCTTGCCCGGCGGGTGCAGCGGATAGCTCAGGAGAACGAGCCCGGCGATCTCGAGGCCTTCGGCCGCCGCCATGGTGCACATACGTCCACCCATCGACCGCCCACCGAGCACCATGTCCCACACCTCGACGCCCAGCTCGTCCGCGATGGCCGGCAGGTCCTCGTTGAGCTCCGCGATGAGCTTTGGGGCGCGCGGCGGGGCCTTCTTTCCGGCTCGCCGATACGCGAAGTCGTGGCGGCGAACCGGAAACGGTGCCAGGGCCTGCTCGAGCTCCACGAGCGTTTGATGGTCGGACGAGCCGCCCGCTCCCGGTGTGAGCAACATCGCTTTCGGCTTTCGCATCTGACCTCCTGGCGGCAGGATAGGAGCGCACTCAGCACGAGGGGGACAGACGATGGCCAGCGGCGATGGGGTTGTGTTGACCGAGGTGGCCGATCGCATCGGCACCATCACGCTCAATCGGCCCGAAGCGCGCAACGCTCTCAACAGCGAAGTGCTGGGTGCTCTACCAGATGCGATCAGGGCCCTCGACGCCGACGACTCGGTGGACGTGCTCGTCCTCACAGGAACCGACCCTGCGTTCTGCGCCGGCCTCGACCTGCGCGAGCTCGGCGACGGCGGCCGCAATCTGGGTGGGGGCGGCGACGCCGATCAACGAGGACCGTTCCCGGAGCGCACCAAGCCGCTGATCGGCGCCATCAATGGCGTCGCGGTCACCGGCGGTTTCGAGTTGGCGCTGTGCTGCGACTTCCTGATCGCCTCCGAGAACGCCCGGTTCGCCGATACCCACGCCAGGGTCGGCGTGATGCCGGGCTGGGGCTTGAGCGTGCTGCTTCCCCAAGCGGTCGGCGTCCGCAGAGCGCGCGAGCTGAGCCTCACCGGCAACTACCTCGACGCCCAGACGGCTGCTGATTGGGGCCTCGTGAACCGCGTCGTCCCCCACGCTGAGCTGATGCCCACGGTTCGGGCCCTGGCGGCCGACATCATCGGCAACGACCAGCCCGGCGTCCGCCAGATCCTCCGGACCTACGACCGCACAGCCGCCGCGTCGGTGGACGA
This sequence comes from uncultured Acidimicrobiales bacterium, assembly GCA_964629575.1. Classification (GTDB taxonomy): domain Bacteria; phylum Actinomycetota; class Acidimicrobiia; order Acidimicrobiales; family Poriferisodalaceae; genus JAYPWI01. The sequence goes on from CAZVUM010000002.1 coordinate 54,826, forward strand.
CGGGTGGAAGATCGAGCGGGAGATGGGGCGAGCGTGGTTGAAGGACAGCGGATTCACGCCTCAGCGGGTCGCCGACCGTCGCGCCGCGATTCAATCGCGAGGTCGCTCGCAGGCTCGCTGACCGCCCGGAAATCGGTCTGCTCTCGAGGGATTGCGCGGCGAGGGTCAGCCGAGGCGCTGGTCGAGGCGCGCGACCACCTCGTTGGCGATCTCGAGGCTGGCGGTCGCGGCGGGGCTCGGTGCGTTGAGAATGTGCACGCTCGCCGGCGTGTTGGTGATGGCGAAGTCGTCGAGCAGCTCGCCGTCGGCGTCCATGGCCTGCGCTCGAACACCCGCCGGCGATCGTTCGAGATCGGAGCCCTCCAGCTCTGGTACGAGCCGTTGGAGGGCACGAACGAACGCCCGCTTGTTGAGCGAACGCCACACCTCCCCCGCTCCGGTTCTCCAGTACCGGCGCGCGAGTTTCCACAGTCCTCGATTGGTGGCGTGCTCGCGCAGCTGTCGCCCGCTCACATCGCGCCAGCGATATCCCTCGCGATCGAGCGCCAGCACGGCGTTGGGACCGGCGTGAATGCTGCCGTCGATCATGCGGGTCAGGTGGACGCCGAGGAAGGGGAAGCTGGGATCGGGCACCGGGTAGATCAGCCCCTTCACGAGATGACGGCGGCCGGGCACCACCTCGTAGTACTCGCCGCGGAACGGAACGATCCGATTGCCCTCGGTGGCGTCCACCATGTCTGCGACCTGATCGCACCGCAGTCCGGCGCAATTCACGACGAGCGACGCGTCCACACCTCCGCTGGTCGCCTCGATCCGGGCGCCGCTCACCGCTTCGGTGAGCGAGGTCACCCTCGCGCCGTACTCGATGCGGCCGCCGCCAGCAGTGATGTCGGCAGCGAGCGCCTCGCAGACCTCGGTGTAGGAGACGATGCCGGTCGAGGGGACCCTGATCGCTTCGATCCCCGCACAGTGAGGTTCGATCTCGAGCAGGCGATCCCGGTCGATCAGCTCCGCGTCGACGCCGTTCTCCCCCGCTCGGGAAGCGAGGCCTCGAAGGCGGTCGAGCTCGTCCTCACGTGTGGCCACGATCACCTTGCCGCAGATCTCGTGCGCGATGCCCTTGTCCTCGCAGTACCGGACCATCTCACTGCGACCGCCGACGGCCATCTTCGCCTTGTAGGAGCCGGGCCGGTAGTAGATACCCGAGTGCAGGACACCGGAGTTGCGGCCGGTCTGGTGATGGGCCGGCCCGTTCTCGCCCTCCAGAATCACGACAGTGTGCTCGGGATGACGGTCGAGGTACCGCCGGGCCGTGGCCAGACCGATGATTCCCGCCCCGATCACCGCGAGATCCGCGTGCGCCGTGGCCACGTCAGGCGCCCCGCTTGGTCAGGAGGATCTGGCGAGCCGCAGAGAGCTCACGGATGCGGTCGCTCGCCGATACCACCTCACCGCCGTGGTCGGGATGCGCGGCGCGCAGCAGGCGGCGGAACTGGCGTTGCACCGACCGTCGATCCGACGCGTGTTCCTTCAGCTGCAAGATGTCGAGGGCCCAGGCTGTGGGGTCCATGTCCATCGTGCGCGCCCACGCCAGGTCGGGCGCCCGACCGGTGAGGTAGTTGACCAGATCGGGTGTGTTGCCGCCGCGCCAGTTGGTCGCGGAGCGCAGGAGCGTGAACAGCGAACGGCGCGTTGCCTGAGGCTCGACGGCCGCCCGGTAGAGGGCGCCGAGCAGCTGCGGCTCGGGGGTGTCGGCCGGTTCGAGATCGAACACCACCTCACGGTTGTCGGTGCCGACGAGGCGATGGGTCGTCGATGTCAGGCCGACCCGATCCTGCTGGAGTCGGTGACGAAGCCGGGGCTGCGGCATTCGCCCGCCGAACTCGAGGGCCGTCATCAGCTCCGCGAGGTCGGGCCTGAGGTCCGGGTCGAGCTGCTCGTTGTGGACGGCGACGATCGCGCCGAGCAAGAGGCCACCGAAACCGGGCGCCGGGTCCATCGGCAAACGACTGTCGCCCAGGGCGACGCGGCGCGTCGGAGCCACCGGCCGGGTGTGCCACACGTCGAACTCGGCCAGGATCATCAGCGCAAAGGTACCCACTCGGACAACGCTGAAACCGTATCAGCGAGCGCCGACAGGACGATGGTCGTGCCACCCGGCCGTCACCACCCCCGCCAGCACCGAAAGCTAGGGTCACCGATCATGGCTGAAAGCAGACAGGCCCCCGACCGCAACCTCTCGCTCGAGATCGTCCGGACCACCGAAGCCGCTGCCCTGGCGGCCGCCCGGTGGATGGGACGCGGAGACAAGGAGGGCGCAGACGGCGCAGCCGTCGACGCGATGCGCGTCATCCTCGAGTCGGTCCCGATGGACGGCATTGTCGTCATCGGGGAGGGCGAGAAGGACGAGGCGCCGATGCTCTACAACGGTGAGGCCATCGGCGATGGCAGCGGCGCCTCCACAGACATCGCGGTGGACCCGATCGACGGCACGACCCTCACCTCGCTCGGGCGCGGCAACGCCATCTCGGTCATCGCCGTCGCACCGCGCGGAACCATGTATGACCCCGGCCCGTGCGTCTACATGGAAAAGATCGCCGTGGGCCCAGCGTCGAGCGGTGTCATCGACATCAACAAGTCGCCGACCGACAACCTGTACGCGGTCGCCGAAGTTCTCGGGCGTGGCGTGCGCGACCTGACCGCTGTGATCCTCGACCGCGATCGCCACGCCGACCTGATCAGCGAGGTGCGCCAGACCGGCGCCCGTATCCGACTCATTCCCGATGGCGACGTCGCAGGCGCGATCGCGACCGCCGTGCCCGACGGCGCCGACATTCTCTTCGGTATCGGTGGCACCCCCGAGGGCGTCATCTCCGCCGCTGCGCTCAAATGCATGGGCGGGGAGATGCAGGGCAGGCTCTGGCCGCGCAACGACCGCGAGCGCAAGGCGGCCGTCGACGCCGGCTGTGACCTCGAGGCCGTTCTCACGATCGACGACCTCGTGCGCTCCGACGATTGTTTCTTCGCCGCCACCGGAATCACCGATGGCGAGCTGCTCAAGGGCGTCCACTTCGGTAAGAACGGTGCGGTGACCGATTCGCTCGTGATGCGCTCCAAGACCGGAACCGTCCGCCGAGTCGAGGCCACGCACCAACTCGACAAGCTGAGCGCCTTCGCCTCCGTCGACTTCTCCTGATTTGGTGCCTGGCACCTAACATTACGATTCGTAACACGAAGTGCCAGGCACCTGTCGCAGGTAGGCTCAGCCGACATGTCTGCAGCGCTGGAAGAGGGTCTCGAGCAGCAGCTCGATTTCGACAAGGTCGCCAAGATCGGACGGGACGGCCACCAGGTGGTTCCTGTGGTGCTCCAGGAGGCCGACAGCGGCGAGGTGCTGTTCATCGGGTACGCCAACGAGGAGGCGTTCCTCCTGACGCTCGAACGTCAGAGCGCCGTGTTGTACTCCACGTCACGCAATGAGATCTGGCACAAGGGCGCCACATCGGGCGACACGCTGTCCCTGGTCGACGTGCGAGTGAACTGCGAACAGAACAGCCTGCTCTACCGCGTCCGCCGCGACGGCGCAGGCGCCTGCCACACCAAGGACGACGCAGGCAACACCCGCACCGGCTGCTACTACCGCGTCGTCACCACCGCCGACACCCTCGAGTTCACCTGACCAAAGTTGAGCAACTCGGTGTCAGGCACCAACGTTGCTCAACTTCACTGACTTGTCGCCGCAATCCTCACTGGTCCGCGGACTGCCACGGCCCGCCCCACCAGCTGTACCGACGTCGAAGGGGGTGGAGGCGAGCCACACGGTGGGCGGGGGACGGGGGCTACGAGCGAGCCTTCTGAGACGAGCGAGCGCAGCGAGTGAGCGGCGGGTGGGGCCGTGGCAATCCGCAGAGGAGGGAGCGAAGCGACCAACGATTGCGGCGAGACGCAGTCGCGAGCGAGTGGCCGGCGGGGACCGACCGCCCCCACGCGGAAGGTGGACTACGCAGCCTCGGCGACAGCGATCCGCACTTCGGCCCACTTGACGGCCTGGGCAGCGGCTTCGTCGTTCTCATCTGCGGCCACGGCGGCCTGAGCGGCTTCGAGGTCGGCGCGCGCGTCGGCGACGTCGATCTGGTCGGCGGTCATTGCCTGGTCGGACAGCAGCGTCACGACGCTGTTGCTGACCTCCACGAAGCCGCCGGCCGCGGCGAGGCTGATCACGCCCTCGGGCGTCCAGATCTGCACCTGGCCGACGTCGAGCGCTCCGATGAATGCGGCATGCCCTTCGAGGAAGGCGATCTCGCCCTCGGTCGTGCGGGTGACCACCTGGGTGGCCTCACCGCTGAACATGACCGCCTCGGGCGACACGAGTTCGACCTGCATGTTGTCCTCCAGGCTCTTCGCCGTCTCAGTCCTGCTCGAGCTCGCGAGCCTTGGCCATCGCGGACTCGGCGCTACCGACGTTGAGGAAGGCCTGCTCGGGAAGGTCGTCGAGGTCGCCGTTGCAGAGCATCTCGAAGGACTCGATCGTCTCATCGATCGGAACGAAGATGCCCGGCAGACCGGTGAACACCTCGGCCACGAAGAACGGCTGGCTCAAGAAGCGCTGGATCTTGCGGGCCCGGTCGACGGTGATGCGGTCCTCTTCGGACAGCTCGTCGAGACCGAGAATGGCGATGATGTCCTGCAGCTCCTTGTAGCGCTGGAGGATCTCCTGCACCCGGCGGGCCACGTTGTAGTGACGGTCGCCGACGACCTCGGGCTGAAGGATCGTGGAGGTCGAGGCCAGCGGATCCACGGCCGGGTAGATGCCGAGCGAGGCAATCTGGCGGCTCAGCTCGGTGGTGGCGTCGAGGTGGGTGAAGGTGGTGAACGGCGCCGGGTCGGTGTAGTCGTCGGCGGGCACATACACGGCCTGCAGCGAAGTGATCGAGTGACCCGAGGTCGAGGTGATGCGCTCCTGCAGCTCGCCCATCTCATCGGCGAGGGTCGGCTGGTAGCCCACAGCGGAGGGCATCCGGCCGAGCAGGGTCGACACTTCGGAGCCGGCTTGCACGAAGCGGAAGATGTTGTCGACGAAGAGCAGCACCTCTTGGCCCTGCACATCGCGGAAGTACTCAGCCATGGTGAGCGCAGACAGTGCGACACGCAGGCGCACGCCTGGCGGCTCGTCCATCTGACCAAAGACCAGAGCGGTCTTCTCGAGCACGCCCGACTCTTCCATCTCGAGGTAGAGGTCGGTGCCCTCACGGGTGCGCTCGCCCACACCGGCGAAGACGGACACACCACCGTGCTGGGAGGCAACGCGGTTGATCATCTCGGTGATGAGCACGGTCTTGCCCACACCGGCACCACCGAACAGACCGATCTTGCCGCCCTCGACGTAGGGCTCGAGCAGGTCGATGACCTTGATCCCCGACTCGAACATCTGGGCCTTGGGCTCCAGGGTGTCGAAGTTGGGGGCGGGTCGGTGGATCTCCCACCTGTCGTCCGGCTCAGCAGTCTCGCCGTCGAGCGGCTCGCCGAGCACGTTGAAGATGTGACCGAGCACCGCGTCGCCGACCGGCACCCGAATTCCGTGACCGGTGTTCTTGACCGCCACCCCGCGGGTGAGGCCGTCCGTCGCCTTCATCGAGACGATGCGCACCCGGTTGTCACCGATCTGCTGCGCGATCTCGCCGGTGATGGTGACCTCCGCGCCGTCGAGCTCCACGGTCATCTCGACCGCGGTGTTGATCTCGGGGATCGCCCCCGTCGGGAACTCCGCGTCGATCACCGGGCCGGCAATGGCCACCACTCGGCCATCTTTGAGCTCGGTGTTGTCGTCGGTCATGGTCATTGATGATCTCCTGAAGGATCAGGCGTCGATGTGAACGTGCTAGCTGAAGAGGTCCGCTGTGCGGGCCTCGATGGTGTCCGAGAGCAGGTCGTCGGAGATGAGATCGCCGCCCTGGGCCAGGGCTTCGGAGCCACTGATGATCTCCATGATCTCGGTGGTGATGGAGTCCTGACGTGCCCGGTTCATGATCCGGGTCAGGGTGGTCTTGAGGTCTTCGGCGTTGTCGGTGGCGGCCTTCATCGCTCGCTGTCGGGCGGCGTGTTCGGAAGCCGAGGACTCGAGCATTGCGGCGAAGAGCCGGGCTTCGGCGTAGCGCGGGAGCAGGCGGGCGAGAATGCCGGCCGGCTCGGGCTCGTACTCATAGCCGCCGGAGGCACCGGCACCACCCGCGTCGCCGGCGTCATCGGTCTCGTCGCCGATCTCGCTGGTGTCGAGCGGCATGAAGGTGGCGTGTTGCACCTCTTGGCTGCCGACGCTGAGGAATTCGGTGTAGGCGAGGATGACCTTCTGCACCTCGCCGCTCTCGAAGAGCTCGGTGGCCGCCACAGCCAGGGTCCGTGCGTCCTCGTAGGAGGGCTGATCGCTGTAGCCCTCGGTGGCGGTGGTGATGCGGAACCCGCGGAACCTGAAGTAGGCCGCGGCCTTCTTGCCGCTCAGGATCAGCTCGTAGTCCTCGCCGCGTCCTTGGCCGGCGATGATCGCCCGCTCGACGCTGCGCAGAACGTTGCTGTTGTAGCCACCACACAGCCCACGGTCGGCCGTGATGACCACATAGGCCACCTTGCTGACGCTCTCGGGTTGCACCAAGAGTGGGTGATCGAGGGCAGCGCCGCCCGCCGCGAGGTTGGCGATGACCGCGGTCACCTTCTCGCTGTAGGGCTTGGCCGCCTGCACCCGCCCCATCGCCTTCACGATGCGGGACGCGGCGATGAGTTCCATGGCGCGGGTGATCTTCTTGGTGGCGTCGATCGACTTGATGCGCCGTCGAAGGATGCGTTCCTGACCACCTGCCACGTCGACTCAGCCCTCCGCTTCGGTGGCCGAACCGTCGGTGCTGGCCTGGAACTGCTCGCCGAACGCTTCGACCGCTGCTTTGACCGAGTCCTCGGCCATCGCTCCGGTGCTGCGAATCTCTTCCATCAGACCTTCGTGGCGGCCATGCATGAATTCGAGCAGCTCACGCTCGTACCGGATGACGTCGTCGACGGGGATCTCGTCGACGTAGCCGTTGGTGCCTGCGTAGATCACAACAACCTGGTCCTCGACGCGCATGGGGCTGTTGAGACCCTGCTTGAGGAGTTCGACCAAGCGATACCCGCGCCCGAGCTGGGCAGCGGACACCGCGTCGAGCTCGGAGCCGAAGGTGGCGAAGGCCTCGAGATCGCGGAACTGGGCCAGGTCGATCTTGAGCGTTCCTGCCACGCCCTTCATTGCCTTGGTCTGAGCTGCCGAGCCGACTCGAGACACCGAGATGCCCACGTCGACGGCAGGCCGCACACCTGACTTGAACAGGTCGTCCTGCAGGTAGATCTGACCATCGGTGATCGAGATCACGTTGGTCGGAATGTATGCCGAGACGTCGCCGGCCTTGGTCTCGATCACCGGCAAAGCGGTGAGCGAACCTGCGCCATTCTCGTCCGACAGCTTGGCCGCACGCTCGAGCAAGCGGCTGTGGAGGTAGAACACATCGCCCGGGTAGGCCTCACGCCCAGGCGGGCGGCGAAGCAGGAGCGACATCTGGCGGTAGGCCTCGGCCTGCTTGGACAGATCGTCGTACACGATGAGCGCGTGCTCGCCGTTCTCCATCCAGTGCTGGCCCATGGCGCAGCCGGCGTACGGCGCGAGGTATTTGAAGGGTGCCGAGTCAGCGGCGGGGGCCGACACGACGACCGTGTAGTCCATCGCGCCGCGCTCTTCGAGGGTGTTGACGACCTGGGCGACCGTCGAACCCTTCTGACCGATCGCGACGTAGATGCACTTCACGCCGAGACCCTGCTGGTTGAGGATCGTGTCGATCGCAACCGAGGTCTTGCCAGTCTTGCGGTCGCCGATGATGAGCTCTCGCTGGCCACGCCCGACGGGGGTCATCGAGTCGATGGCCTTGATGCCGGTCTGGAGCGGTTCGTGCACGGGCTTGCGGCCCATGATCCCCGGTGCCTGGATCTCCATACGCCGGTCGATGCCGCCCACGATCGGGCCCTTGCCGTCGATCGGCTCGCCGAGGGCGTTGACGACGCGTCCGAGCACGCCATCGCCAACCGGGACCGACAGGATCCGTCCGGTCGCCCGAACGGCCTGGCCCTCTTCGATGTTCTCCACGGAGCCGAGAACCACCGCGCCGATCGAGTCCTCATCGAGGTTCAACGCCAGGCCGACGTCGCCGCTCGAGAACTCGAGGATCTCGTTGACCGAAGCGTTGGGCAGCCCCGAGACGCGGGCGATACCGTCGCCGACCTCGAGGATGCGTCCGACGGTGCCGGACTCGATGGAGGGGTCGAAACCCTCCAGGTTCTTCTGAATCGCGGACGTGATGTCCGTGGTGTCGAAGCTCAGGTCTGTCATGACAGAGCGTCCTTCATCTTCTCGAGGCGGGTTCGAACCGATCCGTCATAGACGGAGTCGCCGATCTGGGCGACCAGGCCGCCCATGACATCGGTGTCGACGATGACCTGCACGGTCACATTGCGACCGCTGGCCTTGCTCAGGGCCGCAGCCAGACGCTGTTGCTGTTCGTCGGACAACGCCACTGCCGACCGCACCTCGGCAACGGCCTGACCACGATCTTCAGCGGCGAGGCGGGTGACCTCATCGGCAATCGCGGGAAGCTCAGTGCCCCGTCCGGCGCCGATCAGCATCGACACCAGGTTGAGGGTGGTGGGTGAGGCCTTGTCGGCCAGCAGATCCTCGACCACGCCGATGCGGCGCGACGCGGGAATGCTGCGATCAGCGAGCGTGGTGCGCAGCGTGTCGTTGCCCTCGACGGCCTGGCCGAGCTGGAACAGCTCATCAGACACGCGTTCGAGCTCGCCCTCGCTGCGGGCCACCGAGACCAACGCTTCTGCGTAGCCCTCGACTCTGTCGGTCATCGTCTCTTCTTCCTCATTCTTTTACCGGCGAGGTTCTTTCACCGGCGAGTTTCGCCGGCTCCGACGAGGGTCGGAGTGGGACCACCGGGGAGCCTCAGCTCCCGACCCGGTCGATGTAGTCGTCGATCAGCTGGCGATACGCCGCTTCGTCGAGGCTGGCCTGCACGACCTGCTCGGCCGCACCCACTGCGAGGGTGGTGACCTGGGCCCGCACGTCGGCGAGCGCCCGATCCTTGGCGGCTTCGATGTCCGCTTCGGCCTGAGCGCGCCGTTCGGCGATCTCGGGCTCGATCGCGGCCAGCCGGTCCTGACGGACCTGCTCGGCCTCGGCGCGCGCTGCCTCGATGATCTGACCGGCTTCGGCACGGGCCTCAGCCAGCTTGGCGTCGTAGTCGGCACGCAGGGATTCAGCCTCGCCGCGAGCACTCTCGGCTGCGTCGAGATCGCCCTGGATCTTTGCCGTACGGTCCTCCATCACCTTGCGGATGGCGGGGTAGGCGTACTTGGCCATGACGATGAAGAGAATGGCGAAGGCAGCCGAACCCCAGATCACCTCGTCCCATGCGGGGATGATCGGGTTGGGTGCCTCAGCCGTTTCTTCAACGGCCAAGAGGTTGGCCAATGCGTTCACTGTTCCTCCTACGCGAAGTTGAGGAGGATGAAGACCACGAAACCGATGAGGGCCAAGGCCTCGGTGAACGCGATGCCAAGGAACATGGTCGTGCGGACCATGCCGGCCGACTCGGGCTGGCGGGCCATCGCAGTGATGGCGTTACCGACCACGAGGCCGATGCCGACGCCCGGGCCGATGGCCGCGAGGCCATAGCCCAGACCGGCACCGACTGCCTTCAGGCCGTCGAGGGCGAGCTCGGCCCCGGTGTCTGTCTGTGCGAGCAATTCGATCACTCGTCTTCTCCTGTTTCTTTCTCGGACTTGCTGGACGTGACCCGGAGGTCACACGGACGGATCTGTGGGCCTAGTGCTCTGGATGCAGGGCCCCGCCGATGTACACGGCGGTGAGGATGGTGAAGATGAAGGCCTGCAGGAAGGCGACGAGGATCTCGAAGCCCGTGAGGCCGATCAGCACGACGAACGGTGCCCAGATGATGGCGAACAGCGGGCCTTTGGTCCACAGGGTCGCGGTGAGCACCCCGAAGGTCACGAGGAGGAGGTGACCGGCGAGCATGTTGGCGAAGAGTCGAACGGCGAGGCTGAAGGGCCGCACGAGGAACGTCGAGACGAACTCGATCAAGGCCACGAGCGGCAGCAGCGGCCCGGGGACCCCTGGCGGGATCACCGTGTTCTTGAAGTAGCTGAACAAGCCCTGGCTCTTGATGCCCACGCCGTTGTAGACGAGCCACACCAACAGGGCCAACATCGCGGGAGCCGCCATGCGTGCGTTGGCCGGGAAGTGGATGAACGGGAACACCTCGGTGATGTTCGCGAAGAAGATGAAGAAGAACAGCGACATCAGGAACGGCATGAACTTGAGGCCGTCGGGGCCCATCGTCTGCATGACGATGTTGTCCTTGACGAAACCGACGGAGGACTCAGCGACCGTCTGTACGCCTCGCGGCACCAGGCTGCTGCGGCGGATCGCCATCGTGAACAGCACGATCGGAGCGATCATCGCCCACAGGTAGACGATGCCGACCTTGTTCAGCTCCATGAACGTGCCATCGAACAAGATGCCGGGCCATTCCAGCAGCTCGGCGATCGGCGGGAAGTGGAGACCACCGCCGCCTCCATGGCCACCTTCTTCGACTGCCAACGTGGCAGCGTTCATGAGGTTCACGTGTGGATCCCTCCAGAGTTCCGAACAGCGCCGGGGGCAAGGCCCGGGTGCGCGAGCGACAGAGAAACATAGCGCGTCTCCCAGATGAGAAGTCCCAAATGGGCGACGATGATCGTGATTCCGAGCGGTACGGGCTCGAACACGCTCAGATTCCGCACCAAGAGCACCGCAACGGTGATCGCGGCGAGGCGGAGAATGAAGCCTCCCAGTGCGGCGGCCATCAGCGCACCTGGCCCGATCCGGGCCGTCCAGGTGAGCAGCGTGGCCGCGGCGAGGAAGTTGAGAAGAACAAGAGCGAGGGCATAGGCCGAGGAGATCGCTCCGTCGAAGCCCCAGATCGCGGCGGTGAACATCAGCCACAGTGGGGCGACGATGAAGCCACGGCGAACGATGTCGCGGGCGATCTCGGCCTCGGGGGTCTGTTCGGGCGTCACGGCGTCGGCGGCCTCAGCCATGTCGGCCATCCCCTGATGCCTGTGATCCCTGTGCCACCTGGGATGCGGGCGCAGGGTCCCCACCGACAGCTGGGTCCTCGCCGAGAGTGATGCCGGCCGGGAGCCTGCCGTCGGGTTCCTCGACCGTCTCGATGACGCGAGCGTTGGAGGGCCGTTCGGCGGAGAGCTCGGTGGCGTGCTTGTCCATCTGGTGGGTGTAGCGGTAGTACTCGGCGAGCACCTTGCCGAGGAGCGCCAGCGCGGCGAGAACGATGAGGAACACCGGTGTCGTACCTAACCAGCGGTCGAGCAACCACCCGAATCCGGCGAAGATCATCGGCGTCGCCACCAGCTCGATGGCACGAACGAGCCCGTCGTCCGCGGCGACGTCGCTGCGCAGGCGTGAGAACCGCGGCTTTCGTTCGGGGGCTGCCATCGTGGGGGGAACGGTCTTTCGGTGAGAGAGAGCGGACTGACGCGTTCGTCGGGCGCTTGTGAAAGCTTTCTCAATCTAGGTTCGACCGGCGGGGCGATGCAAACGCTACCGATCGCCAATGCGTGACCGACAGGAGTGGGGCCACGTCCGGCTGCGCAGGAACACGCCCACCCCCATGACGATCGTCGATCCACCCGATCCCGTGATGCCCCTCGCCGCGGAACGCCGCGGAGGCCAGCACAGCAGACCCCGCCTCTTTGGTTCGCAGCGTCTCCGCATCGCAGGCGTGGCGATCGACCTCGTCGCGATCGCCCTCGCGTGGGCTGCGGCGCTGGCGCTGGTGGGCCGGCCGAGCGACGCCGGACAGGCCACCGCCGCGCTCGGCGCAGCGCTCGCCGTGCACTGGATCGCCTTCGAGAAGATGGGTCTGTATAGATCGCGAATCACCGCGATCCGGCTCGAGGAGATGACGCGCGTGCTCCGCGGGGTCGTTGCGTCGTCCGTGACGCTGCATCTGATCGGCCGGCTCACGTCGTTGTGGGTGCCGCCGCTGGCCACGGCGGTCGCCACCGTTGCCACGCTCGGATTGGTGTTCGCCGGCCGCTCGGTCCTGCGAGCGTGGCTGCTGGGACAGCGAGCGGCGGGCCGATTCTGCCGATCCGTGGTGATCGTCGGAGCCAATGACGAGGCCGCGGCGATGTACGACATCTTGAGTCAGCATCCCGAGCTCGGGTACGACGTCGTCGGCATCTATGGCGACGAAGCGGAGGCGAATCGACTGGGGCTCGGCGAGCTCTGGCGTGGGGACGTGCACTCGGCCAGCTGGCACGTCCATGCCGACAAGATCACCGGCGCCATCGTCGCAGCGTCCGCGCTCGACGGGCCGTCGCTCAACCGCATCACCCGCGAGCTGCTCGCAGTCGGCGCACACGTTCAGCTCTCGAGCCGCCTCGCCGGCTTCGCGAGTCGACGGCTCCAAGCCCAGAGCATCGCCTACGAGCCTGTCATCTATCTCGAACGGCTGGAGCTGGCGCGCTGGCAGACAGCGGTCAAGCGGACCCTCGACCTCATGATCGCCGCGATCGCGCTCCTCCCCGCTTCACTCGTGATCGTCGTGTTCGCACTGCTGGTGAAGCTCGAAGACCGCGGGCCGGCCATCTTCCGCCAGGCCCGAATCGGGCGGGGCGGACAACCCTTCCAGGTGCTCAAGCTCCGGACCATGGTGGTGGATGCCGAAGCTCGGCTCGCCAAGCTCCAGAGCGAATCCAACGAACGATCCGGTCCGCTGTTCAAGATGGAACGGGACCCGCGTTTCACACGCGTTGGGCGCTTCATGGACCTCACCTCGATCAACGAACTCCCCCAGCTGTGGAATGTGATCCGTGGCGACATGAGCATCGTCGGGCCGCGACCCGCTCTGGCTGCAGAGTTCGCCGACTTCGACACAGCGCTGCAGACGCGGGCTGTCGTCCGCCCGGGGATCACGGGCCTCTGGCAGGTCGAAGCTCGCGACAACCCGAGCTTCGACGCCTATCGTCGGTTCGACCTCCACTACGTCGAGAACTGGTCCGTGAGCCTCGACATCGTGATCCTGGTCGCGACCGCTGAGTCGGTCCTCAGCAGGTTGCTCCGCATGGCTCGGGGTGTCCCCGCCGTCCCCGCCGGCTCCGCGATCCGCAACCCGCCTCGCGTGTTGCCCAAAGACGAGACGGCCCCGACAGATTCAGCGGCGAGCGATGCGACGCGTTCACCGAGACGCCGCGAGAGCGATCGCTCGGCCACCGCCTGACTACAACGTTGCGGAGTCGATGGTCGCCTGGTCACCCGCTCTCGGCCGCAACAGCAGCACCAAGAGAATTCCGACCCCGCTCAATGCGAACGGGACGATGGCGTCGCCCGACCCCGTGATCGTGGGGACGAGGGCCACCGTCGACAGCAGGGCCGTCCAGGCCCACAACAAGACGACGGTCCTGCGATGCCCGTGACCCATTCGCAGCAGGCGATGGTGGAGGTGGTCCTTGTCGGCGGTCGCGATACCGCCGCGCCGAAACGCGCGGCGGACGACGGCGAAGACGGTGTCGATCAGCGGAACCCCGAGGATGAGGATGGGGATCACGGCTGGGGCGAGGAAGAAATAGACCTGACCGGAGAACTGGTCGACGACCCGTCCTCCGACCGTCAGGGTCGCAGAGGCCATGAGCAGACCCAGCAGCAAGGCTCCGCCGTCGCCCATGAAGATCCGCGCCGGGTGGAAGTTGTGGGGAAGGAACCCGAGGCAGATCCCGAGGGTGATCAAGGCGAGCAGCGGAGCGATGTTGGAGTCGAGGATGAGCCCGGCCTTCTGGAGCTGCTGGCTGTAGAGATAGAACGCGCCCGCCGCGATCGCGACGGTCCCGGCAGCCAAGCCGTCGAGCCCGTCGATGAGGTTCACCGCGTTGGCCACCACCACGACGAGAACGACAGTGAGCAGGGTCGCCCACTCGGGGCTCAGCACCACCAGTCCGCCGAAGGGCACTCGGAAGAAGAACAACGTCAGGCCGAACGTCGCAAGGAGGCTCGCCGCGAGCACCTGGCCGGCCACCTTGGCCGGCGCGGACAGCTCGCGCAGGTCATCGACAGCTCCGACGAAGAACATCACCGAGCTGGCGATGACGACGGCGAGCGCCTCTGAGGATCCGGCGAATACGTCTCGAAAACCGGGGAGCCGGGTGGCCACCACGAGCGAGACGAGCACCCCCACGTACATCGCCGCCCCACCACCTGTGACGGTGGGGTGCTCGTGGACCCGCCGATCACTCGGTTGAACGACCGCTCCCAGCTTGGGTGCGAGGCGGATGACCACAGAGGTCCCGACGAACGTCACCAGGGCCGCGGTCCCCAATACCACCGCGTGCTCGAGACTCCGACTCACCGAACTCCTCCGGGCCGGAGCCTAGCGAGGGCACGCCGCGCGACCCGGTCACCAGTCGATGGTGCGGGGAGAATCGTCGTCAAAGCGCTCGTTGCCGTGTCGCCACTGGGTGACGGGATATCTGGCACCTGCTTCGACGGTGAACTCGGTGACTTCGGGAGGAAGCTCGAACCGGAACACCCGCGTCTCGGTCGAGTCGCGCGGCACGGTGATCCACGAGCCGATGACCCGCGTGGCGCCATCGCCGCCTGCGAGTGCGAGATTGCTGTCGCCGTCCACCCGACCGTTGCGGGCCCAGCCGGGCAGGTTGAGAGCGACGATGGCCAGGTGATCGCCATAGACGAGATCCAGCTCGGGATGGGGACCCGCCACATACCGCGGCTCGCCAAAGGGGATCGCGTTGCTCACGTCCACTTCGACAACGACCTCGGTGGCGGTCTCGGTCTCGCTGATCGAGATCGTCGCGCTCATCGAGACGTAGAAGTCGGCCTTGGTCGCGCTGCGGTTGACCAGGCTGAGCAGCATCGAGTCCACTTCGAGTTCGCCGCTCACACCCGCAGCGCGCCACGCGCTCTGCTGGACCTCCTCGGCCGACCAGAACATCACGTGGCGACCTCGTGCCGCATCCGCGAGCTGGATCATCACGTCGAACCCGTCGACGTCGTCCGATGTGATGTTGGCCACCACTTGGGAGGCGATCGATGCCAGGTGGTCTCGTCTCTCTGCTTGGGCGATCGCGAACGTTCGCCAGTTCTCGTAGATGTCCTCGGTGAGGGAGAGGTACTGACCGTGGGCGAGATAGCCCAGCAGAGCGCCCGCCCCGTACTGCTGGCCGTCGATGCGTACGGGCCCCGTCGCGCTCACCACGGCGCTCAGGGCGACCGGATCCACAGCCAGTACGCCGTCGACCGCACCAGCTCCGGTCGCTTCCCACATCGCCGCGGCAGTGCTGGCGGTGATGTCGAAACGCGGCGTCGCGCCGAGGCTCGACCAGGCCTCGTTGGGATCGAGCCACCCCCATCGAGCCTCGTAGTCGGCTTCGAGTGGCACGGGGATGGCGGGAAGCGGAAGGTCGGTGACGGACCGCACGTCGGACACCGTGATCTCACCGTTCTCGACCTCTACGACACCGATCGACAACAGTCCTCCCATCCCACTCTGCATCTGCGAGGTGTTGGCTGCGAAGAGGAGGTATCGGGACGGTCCCTCGAGAAACGCGGCCAGCCCGCGGGCACCGTCGGAGGCGCGGGCGAGTCCATCCACCAGCTCGTCGTACCGGAGTTGCCCGGTGCGCCGGGCCGATGCAAGGGGCCCGAGCAACGCTTCGTCGGGACCGAGGTCGATGCTGGCTGCTCGCGCCTGCATCTCGGCGAGGGGCTCGGACACCTCGACGAGGGCCTCGGTGATGTCGAGGTTGCCCGCATCCAGGCGATCGGAGATCTCTCGCACCTCGGCGGTGAGGCCGAGACCGATGTCGATCATCTCCGATGCTGCGCTGCTCAGCTTGTGACCGGATCGAAGCTGACGGCCCACCACGGGCAACCATCGGGCCGGCGCCACCCGCCACCCGCCGATGGCGTTTGCCGCGTCGTCGAAGGATCCCTGTGCGGCGCGCAGTTCGCCATCCGCGTCACCGCGCGCGATCGCCTCGAGGTCGTGGTTGTCGAAGACGGCTTCGATCTTGTCGCGCCCATCGAGAGCTGCGCGAGCCCCCGAGATCGCTGACCACACGCCGAGGACCGCCCACACCACGAGGAGAAAGAGGACGCCGACCAGCGCGCGGCGGCGAAGAACGCGAGGCGACACGACCCTCTCTGTATCACCCTCGCGGCCCCGAACACGCGCACGACGCCGCGGCGGCTGCCGCGGCGTCGTCGAGAGGAAAGCTGTGAAGGAAGGCTCAGGCGGTGGCGTCGGCCTCGCGGCGGCGGCTGGCGAGTACCAGCAGACCGCCTGCTCCGGCTGCCACGGCGCCGATCAGGGCGATACCCGTGACATCGCCACCCGTGAGAGCCAGACTGCCGTTGCCGGAGGCGTCACCGCCGGTCGACCCGCCGCTCGGTGCGGGGGTGCCGACCTGCGTGCCGACATCGCTCGAGCCCTGGTCGGACTCGCCACCGGCTTCGGGATCATCGATCGTCTGCGCGGCTGCCACTCCGCCGAAGAGGAGTGATACGGCGAGCACAGCGGAGCCGGCAAGGGTCCGGCCCCGGCGGGTTCGTGAGGAGGAGGTGCTGCGTTGCATGATGGACATCCTAACCCGACAACCACTCTGCGTGCAAATATTTCACAGAGAGTGGTTAATCGGACCTGGGGAACAGACCGAAGTAAATGATGTGCACGTCAGCCTACCTGACGCTGCATCGCCCCCCGGATGACGTGTACCGGGAGAATCGTCGCAGCCGCGACCGGACGTGTCCATGAGCGAAGAAACCTCAGAAGATGCCCGTGCGGGCGAACACCGTCCGCTTGGACCTCGGACCCGAGGCCCGTCGTGCCGCAACGTTCCCCCACACGCTTTCACAGCGCATCGCGCCATCGAAGAGGGGCTGGGGCGTGGGAGAAGCGCCTCCAGGAGAGGACTGCAATTTTTCTCCACGACCTGTTGACCACTCAGAGTGACTGTGTGACACTCTCCGTGGCAGTACGAAGATCAGGAAGGTCTCCCTCAGCAATGACACTCACCGAGCCAAGGGTTCCCAACGAGGACCTGAACACGGCGAAGCGGCCACGGCGGGCCCGGCGTACGCGCTGGATCGCCGCAATCGTCGCGGTCGCCGTCATGGCGGGGTATCTCACCCTGCCCAACACCGGCAGCACCGGCACGAGCGAGGCAGCGCTCGGCAACCCGATCAAGATCATGTTCGTCGGTGACTCCATCACCAGCGGGCGGGCGGGCATGCCCAACGAGACCCCGACCTACCGTGGGCCGCTGTACGACAAGCTCTTCCTGGCGGGCCACAACATCGACTTCGTCGGCAGCGAGGCCGGTATCGACAACAACGGCGCCAACGTGCCGCCTCCGATCGCGAACCTCGTCGATCCCGACCACGAAGGTCACAACGGCTGGCGGGTCGATGAGCTGGTGAACGGTCATGCCGGCCAGCCGACCCAGGGCAAGATCGCCGACTGGATGGCCGCTGAGATGCCCGACATCGTCGTGCTCTACGCAGGCGCCAACGACCAGATCCAAGGCGAGGAGGCCAGCCAGGTCTTCGCGGAGCTCGTCGAGGCCATCCAGGCCATCCAGGCCGCGAAGCCCGACGCACGGATCCTGGTGTCCAACCACCACCCGCCGCTCAACAACCCGGCCCGCTCTGCCCAGATCGCTCTGCTCAACCCGGTGATCCCTGAGCTGCAGTACCTGTCGACTCCGACCTCCCCCGTGGTGGCCGTGGACATCTTCACCGGGTACCCGTCGAGCAACCAGGACAACGGCAGCCACCCCGGTCCCGACGGCCAGGAGCACATCGCGCAGGAGTACTTCGAGGCTCTCCAGAACTCGGGCTTCCTCAGCGACAACACACCCAATCCCACCCTCGACAACACGTCGAAGAGCAGTGACCGTGGCGTCTACGGAACCAAGATCACCCTCACCGGGTCCAACATCATGGCCGGCTTCACAGCGGACTTCGGCGCAGGCGTCGAGGTCGTGCAGACGCACTGGCACAACCAGCCGTCAGGCAGCAGCATCGTCGATGTCACGATCAACGTCGATCAGTGGTCGACGCCTGGGAGCCGGAACATAGCGATCACCAACCCCGACGGAGACGTCGCCACCTGCTCCGGGTGCTTCACGATCAATTCGACGCAGACCCAGCCGCCGCTCAAGATCATGGTCCTGGGTGGTGAAACCGTCTCTGGTCGGCGCTACGTGCCGGCCGAAGAGCCGACGTTCCGTGGCGATCTGTTCGATCTGATCACCGGTGCCGGTGTCCCGTTCGACTTCGTCGGCAGCCAGATGGGCATCGACAGCGGCGACAACCAGACCCGCCCGATCGTTCCCCTCGGCGACCTCGATCACGAGGGCCACAGCGCCTGGCACGTCCAGGAGCTGTTGGCGGGCAACGGCGCCGCTCCCGCACAGGGCAAGCTGCAGGACTGGCTCGACGCAAACAACCCCGACGTGGTCGTACTCTTCGCCGGCCAGCAGGACGTGCGCACCGGTCAGTCCAACCTCGGTGTGGTCAACGAGCTCAAGCTCGTGGTCGACGCGCTGCGGGCCCACAACGCCGACGTGCGGATCGTGGTGACCAACGTGAACCTCCACAAGGACAGCGTTGCGATCAACGCCGAGCTGAACGACTACAACGCGTTCTTCGCAGCCAACGCGGGCACAGCGTTCACGGACACGGCGGACAGCCCCATCGCCACCGCTGACGTGAGCGCTGCGTCGATCAACAGCTCGACGTACCCCAATGCGGCAGGCAACGCACACATCGCGTCGCAGATCTTCAACGCTCTCAACTCCAAGAGCATGTTGGATCCCGTCAGCCAGCCTCCGGGTCCGGTCGACGGCCTTGTAGCGACCGTCGGTGTCAACGAGCTCACCTTCAACTGGACCGCTCCTTCGTCGAGCGGGTTCGAGCTCACGCCGCTGACCGGGTACCGCGTCAACCTGAGCCCAGGCGGCGCAGTGCTGAACCTCGGTCCTGGCGAGACGTCGGCGACCTTCACCGGTCTCGACAGCGGCCCCAACTACACCGCCACCGTCGTGGCCCAGAACGCCGCAGGCGACGGGCCCTTCACCCAGGCCGTGGCCTCGCCGGACGGCACCTATGAGACCGACGGCTACTGGATGGTGCGTTCGAACGGCCAGGTGTACGCCTTCGGCGGTGCACTGCATCACGGTGAGCCCTTCGGCTCGCTGCCAGGTGGCGTGACGGCCGTGGCCATCACCAGCCACCCCCAAGGCGGTGGCTACTGGGTCCTCGCATCCAACGGCAAGGTCTACGCCTATGGTGCCGCGGCGCCCTTCGGTGAGCCCTTCGGCACCCTGCCCGCCGGTGAAGCCGTGACGAGCATCGCGGCCCACCCCGACGGCAACGGCTACTGGGTGTTCACCAACCTCGGCCGGGCCCTCAATTACGGAAGCGCCCAACACTTCGGTGACCTGATCACGCTCGGAATCGTTCCCAACGATCCGGTCGTGGCCTCAGCGCCCACCGCAAACGGTGACGGCTACTTCATGGTCGGCGCAGACGGCGGCCTGTTCAACTTCGGTGGCGCCGTGTACGTCTCCTCGGTGCCGCAGGTCCTCCCAGGTGTCGTGCTCAACCAGCCGATCGTGGGCATCGTCCCCGATCCCGACGGTTCGGGCTACTGGATGATCGCAGCCGACGGTGGCGTGTTCGGCTTCGACGCTCCGTTCCGTGGCTCGCTCCCGGGTCTGGGCATCAGCCCGGTCCACGCCATCAACGGCATGGTTCCCTTCGGATCCGACGGCTACATCGCCGTCGGTGGCGACGGCGGCCTGTTCAGCTTCGGATCGGGCGCCCAGTACTTCGGCAGCCTCCCGGATCAGAACGTGGGACCGTTCGCCGTGGTCGACGACGTGGTCGGCGTGACAGCCAGCTACGCAGTCGGTAGCTGACGCAAGCTTCGGTGATGCGGGGTCCTCTTCGGAGGGCCCCGCATCACCCCTCCCCACTTTCTCCGTTCTTCCCCTACCGTGTCCCCTCAGCCTCTCACAGTGACAACATCGCACCAATGACGCAGAACGAATCACTCGTCGACCTCACCGCACGCCGCAGGGCTCAGCTGCGTTCCGTGCGCGCCGAGCATTCCGAGCGTCGTCCCGTGGTCGCCATCGGAACCTTCGACCAGGGCCGGCTCCGCGAACAAGCGGCCGCGGCCGGCTTCACCATCAACGCATTCGTCTCGGACATGCCAGGGGAGCGCCCGCCCGGCACCACTGCAGTCGTGGTGAGCGTCGACCACCTCGGGCCCCTCGGCGAACCTCGCAGCGGCTGGCTCGACGACGTGGAGCTGATCTTCGTTGCGATCGGTACCGCAAACCCCTTCGCTCCGGTGATCCCCGCCCGCCTGGCGCGGGTGAAGCGCATGATCGATGTCATCACCGGCGTCGCGGCTCTCGCGCTCGCAACGCCGATCATCGCCGCGGCCGCGCTCTGGGTGCGGCTCGACTCTCGAGGGCCGATCCTGTTCCGCCAGACGCGTGTGGGACGCGACGGGCGCAAGTTCTCGATGCTCAAGTTGCGCACGATGGTGCACAACAACGACGACTCCCACCATCGGCGCTACGTCCGAGACCTCATGAAGGGCCAAGCCCAGGCCACCGATGGCATCTATCGCCTCGACAACGATCCGCGTGTGACGCGTGCGGGCCGCAAGCTGCGCCAGTTCAGCATCGACGAGCTGCCGCAGCTCTGGAACGTGGTGCGGGGCGACATGAGCATGATCGGTCCGCGGCCCAACTCCCTCCACGAGACCGCTCTCTACGACGCCCGTTCGTGGGAACGCCTGCGGGTCAAGCCGGGCATGACCGGCCTGTGGCAGGTCGAGGCCCGCGGGCTCGTAAGCTTCGAGGAGATGGTCGAGCTCGACATTCGTTACTGGGAAACCTGGAGCCTCTGGAACGACATCAGGCTGCTGGCGCGCACGCCGCTCGTGGTGCTGAAGGCCCGGGGCGCGAAGTGACCGATCAGATCGACCGACTCGAGTCCGAACGCGACGGCCAACAGGCAGGGCGGGATTCGCCGCAGTCCAGCTACACCCCGGAGGAGCTGTGGGAAGCCGGGTGGGGCATCCCACCGGACAAGCGCATCAACCGGCCTGTGGTTCGGCTGCTTTTGTCGCTGAGCCGGCCCCGCAGGCTTCCTCACCGCTACCTCAACCGGGCACGGTTCCTCCTGCACCGCGGCGTGAGCCTGCTGGTGTCCGCCGACTTTCGGGCCAAGAACTTCGGTGAGGGCCTGTACCTCCCCCACCCCTATGGCATCGTCGTCCACGCCGAGACCGAGATCGGTGATCGCGTCACGCTGATGCAGAACATCACCCTGGGCGAGAACCAACGTCGCCCCGGTGTCCCCGTGATCGGCGACGGCGTGGTCATCGGCGCAGGAGCCTGTGTGCTCGGCCCCGTGACCGTCGGAGACGGAGCGATGGTCGCCGCCGGGGCGATCGTGATCCGCGATGTCGAGCCGGGCCAGACGGTGGCCGGCAACCCCGCCAAGCCCGTCGGCCGCTGAGAACGCCGGCCGCCCTCAGGCGGTGAGCACTCGTCGACGGCGACCCTCGCTTCGGGTCACGCTGTCCACGGCTCCGACGATGGCCAGGGTCAAGAAGAACGTGGTCATGGCCGTGCGAAACGCGAAGGCGTCGTAGAGGGCCCACGTCACGGCGTGCACGAGCACCGAGGCGCCGGCGCAGTGCGCGAGCAGGCGCATGCGGTCGTTCTCGGTTCTTCGTTTGCTCGCTTGAGCAACGAACCAACCACCGAGTGGCAGTGCGACGAGGGCCGCGAGACCCACCAGGCCCGAGTTCACGAGAGTGCCGAGGTACTGGTTGTCGAGAAACAGCGAGCGAACTCGTCGTGACTCGACGATGCGCGGCTCGTTGGGGACGAAGGTCGCGAGGCCCGTCCCGAGGATCGGCCGCTCGAGGACGAGCGCCCTGACGACGGCGTAGTCGTCGGAGCGACCGGAGGTGTCGAGATTCTCGTCCTGAGCGGCGAAGTCGACCACCACTCGGTAAAAGACGTTGATCGAAGCGGGGACGACGAGCAGGCCGGCGACCACGAGAATGACGCCGCGACGGAAGAGCTTGGGCCGCAGCTCCTTCGAGAACCCGAAGTAGGTGATGACGACGCCGACGATGACGCCGACGATTCCGGTCCGGCTCACCGACAACGGCACCGCGACCAGGATCAGCACCGACGCAATGGCGCCGATCCGGCGCATCGCGCGGGTCGGGCCCCGGAAAGCGTCGAACAGAGCCAGCGGCAAGCACGACGACAGCACGGCTGCGAACTCGATGCTTCCCTGTGCCGTACCGAATATTCGGGTGAGACCGAGTCGCTCGGGAGCGAAGAGGGCGCCGCGACCGTCGTTGGGCGGAACGGTGAAACCGGGCGGCCGCAGATACTCGGCGAGCTGGGTGCTGAAGACGAACTCCAACACACCGACGAGCGCCATGAACGATGCGCCGAGCAGCAGGAGATTGACCAGCCAGTAGATCTGTCTCTCGACGGTGACCACCTCCATCGCGAAGAGGAGGATGCCCAGGTAGGACAGGACCAGCACGAGCTGAAGGTCTCCGGCTGACACCCGTGCGCCGCTGCGAGCATTGAGAGCGGCGTTGGTGTAGCTGATGAGGTGCGCGATGAAGAAGACGAAAGCGATGATGTCGACCGCCCCGAAGAGCCGACTCCTCGGTGGACCGCTCACCACTCGGCCGGCGAACCAGAGCCCGAGACCCAAGAGTCCGCTCGCCATCACGAGCGAAAATCCGACGAGCCCGAATCGGGTGGGGATCACGAAACTCGACACGATCATCAGCACGAGGCCGAACTCGACCTGTCGCAGGCTGAGGATGAGGCCGCCGACGACCACGATGAGCAACGTCGCCATACCGGCGAGCGGTAGGACCAACGCGTTGCTGACGAGCGCGGCAACGAGGGCGAGCAAGAGGACACGGCTGTCGCGCGCCGCGTTTCCGAGCACGTCGACGACCCGCCCGATGCCCGAGCGTTCGGGGGTGACGGTTGGTGTGGTCACGCCCTCGTCGGCTGGGAGGCGCGGGGCTGAATCGCCGGCGTCTCACCCGTGGCACGACCCTCGGGGCGCGGTTCGGGCCTCCGACCGTTGGTGGGCTCGTCGCGCGACCGCTCGAAGGCATCGAGCAGCAGCGCAAATGCGACCGCCGCCAGGAGACCGAGCAGCACCGTGCTCGCGACGAGACGGTCGCGAGTTCCGTACTGCACGCGCGCCGGCAGCACGGTGATCTGATTGACGGTGAAGCGATCTTCGGGCGGCGCGTCGGCTTCGGTCTGCATCGCCTCGAGCTCCTGCTCGAGGGAGGACAGAACCGCGTCGCGGGTCGCCAAGCTCAGGTCCCGGTCGTCAGCTTCGACGATCACCGAGAGCAGCGGACTGTCTCCGTCTCCGTCATCGACGAGATAGTCGTTAGCGTACCCCTGCTCCACGAGCGGCTCACGCCACTCTGGGCTGTTCACCGACAGAGCCAGCGCCTTGGCCACCAGGTCGTTCGACTTGGCAGAGATGCCGAGGAACGGGTTCGTCTCATTGCCGAGGTTGTCCTTGGATGGAGGGATCACCCAGACCACCGCTTCGGACTTGTAGGTAGGCAGCACGCTCACCCAGAAGCCCCATGCCGTCGAGATGGTGATGACCACGAGCGCCGAGACGACGATGCGATGGCGCATCAGCACCTGGATGAGGGTGTTCAGGTTCATGTTTCGGAAGCTCCTCGGGCCCGCTGGCCCGGCGGGATTCTAGGACAGTGCCCGATCGACCAGCGGTCGGGCAGCGCGAATGTCGCGGATGGCGTCGACAAAGATCTCCACGACTCGATCGACATCGACGTGTTGTAGGGCGTGGTGAATCGGAAGCGACAGACAGCGCGCCGCTGCGCCGCGGGCGCGCGGAGTGGTTCCGGGGTCGACACGGGGATGGTCGCGGTACACGGGGATGTCGTTGAGGGCGGTGGGGTAGTACACGCCCGGGTGGACGCCGGCGCCCTGCATGCGTGAGACGACCTCGTCTCGCTCGACATCCTCGGGAACGAGGACCGTGCACTGATGCCAGACGTGCGTCCGACCGGTGGGTTCGCGCGGGAGGACGAGTCCTTCGACCTCGGCCAGCCCCGCAATGGCTCGCAGAGAGTTGTCACGACGGGCTGCGGTGATGGCGTCGAGCTGGTCCATCTGCGGGATGGCGATCGCAGCCTGCAGCTCGGTCATCCTGCAGTTGCGCCCGACCCTGACGTACTCATAGCGACCGGCCATGCCCTGGTTGCGAATCGTCCGCATGGTGTCGGCCCACACGTCGTCGTTCGTAGTGATGACGCCGCCCTCGCCAGACATGACGTTCTTGGTGGCGTAGAACGAGAAGCAGCCCGCACCGAACGAACCGACGCTACGGCCGCCCACGGTTCCCCCATGAGCTTGGGCAGCATCCTCGATCACGGCCGCTGAGCCCGCGATCTCCAGCAGGCGCGGCATGTCGGGAGCGAGCCCGAACAGATGCACGGGGATGACAGCGCCCACGCGGGGAGTGGCTTCGAGGGCTCCGCTGAGCAGGTCGAGATCGATGAGATGGTCGTCGTCGATGTCGACGAAACGCACCCGTGCCCCGGCTCGCAGCACCGCGTTCGCCGTGGCGGCGAAGGTGAAGGGCGTGGTGATGACCACCTCGTCCTCGTGGAGATCGAGCGCATCGACCGCGACCTCGAGCGCATCGGTCCCGCTCGAGACGGCGATCGCGTGCTGCGCATCGGCCATGGCGGCGCACTGCGCTTCGAAGCGTTCGACCATGGGGCCCTGGGCGATGCGGCCACTGGCCAACACCTGCAGGACGAGCTCGCGAGCCTCGTCGGAAACGACGGGGGCGGCGATGTGTATGTCAGACATCGAGATCCTCCGCGGGATCGCCATCTGGGGGGCGCGGCACATCGCCGCGCGCGACGACCTGTCCCGCCATGTCCACCCACCCGATCCGTCGCGCCGGATTTCCTGCCACGAGTTCGAACGCCTCCACGGGTTTGGTCACCACTGACCCAGCTCCAACGACGCAGTACCGACCCAGATGACGGCCGGCGACAACCGTTGCGTTGGCACCGACAGAAGCACCCTTCCCGATCGTCGTCGGGGTCAGCTCCCAGTCGTCGACCGCTCGTGGGTAGACGTCGTTGGTGAACGTGGCCTTGGGGCCGAGGAACACGTCGTCTTCGACCGTGATCCCCTGGGGGAGATACACGTGGTTCTGAGCCTTCACCCGGTCTCCGACGCGCACATCGACGTCCACGAACACCCCCTTGCCGAGCGACACGTCGCAGCCGATCACCGCACCGGTGCGAAGGTGGCAGTGGTGCCACACCTTCGTCCCGGCACCGATCTCGACACCGTCCTCGACGAACGCTGTGGGATGAATGAAGGGGTCCTCTGCCACGTGCTGTCCTTCGCGGGCGGTCGTACCACTCACTGGTCGGCCAGCAGCCGACCGATGTAAGAGTCGAGGCGCCGCCGCGCAGGACGCTCAGGCAGCGCTGACGATCGGAAGGCCGTCGGCCTTACGGTACAGACGGCCGGCCAGCATCGGACCGCGCCGGGACTCTTCGAGATCGATCTCGAACCGCACCTCTGTACCGACGTCGACGCCACTGGCCGCGTCGGCAAAGCCCGCGTCGACAGCGTGGGCGTCGAGGAGCCGCACCCTGCGCATGCCCTCCAGCTCGATGACCCCGCTGCCCACGACGCGCGCCACGCGATCGTCGATGTAGCTGAGCGACTCGGGCCGGCCGGCGTTGGATGGGGCAGGGGAGGGGGTCTGGATCAGGGCATCCACCGCATGGGCGACCTGGTGGGCGACGGTCATCGAGGCCCGTTCGGCTTCGAGGTCGACCTTGCCCTCGACCATGTCGACGAAGCGGTCGAGCTGGCTGGCGAGTGGCTCGCCCGCCGCCTTCACGAACGGGATCTCGATGATGGTCTCGGAGCGATAGCCGGGCGTCGAGCCGGGCAGCTCGTGGTTGACGTGCCGATACACCGTGATGTCCTGGCGGAGCAGGTCGATCTCGAACAGCGAGTTCTCGGTGCAGACCGACATGGTGCGGATCTTGCGCTGGCTGACCCGGCTCGCGGAGAACGAGGCCATCGATCCGTCGGGGAACGAGAGCGTGCAGTCGGCGATCTCGCCCCACGAGTTCTGGCGTGGTCCGCGAGAGACCGAACCCGAGACCGCGGGCAGCACATCTACACCGAACTGGTCGCTCATCAGCTGAATCGCGATGTCGATGTCGTGGATGAGCAGATCGGACACCACGCTCGAACGAATCTGATCGGCCGGAGGCGAGTGGCGGGTGGCCACGAGGTGCACCACCGGGCCGTCGAGAAGGTCGCGCACGGTGGTGACCACCGGATTGAAGCGTTCGACGAACCCACACATGATCGGCACGTCGAGAGCCCGCCCGACGTCGATCATCAACTGCGCCTCTGGGAAGGTCGGAGCGATCGGCTTTTCGATCAACAGCGGGATACGACGGTTGATCAGGTTGAGCCCCAGATCGAAGTGGTATTCGGTCGGGATGGCCAAGATGGCCGCGTCCGCCTCGAGGTCGTCGATCGAGGTCGCACCCTGCGTGCCGTGGTGCTCGGCGATCTCGAGCGCCCGCTCGAGGTCGATGTCCACCACCCCGGCGAGTTCGCACCGGGGGTTCTCGGCCACCACTCGTGCGTGGCGATGGCCCATGTTGCCAACACCGATGACTGCAATCTCGGGCTTCACGCTCTCAGTCCTCCGGGGGAAGGTGCTGTGCGCTCACCACCGGTGAACGCTCTGCGTGGTCAGAGTAAACGCTCTCCGCGAGGTCTGTCAATGAACTCTCGAACAAACTGGCGATGTGTCCACCGTCCGTCATCTCCGACCACACTCTGTAGCGTTCCCATCGACTGCATCTTGTTTGCCAAGACATTGTTTGCCGAGACATTGTTTGCCAAGACACTGTTTGCCCAAACACTGTTCGCCCATCGCCACCCGCCTCGCACATCGATGACCCGTGCACCATGAACGGACGACGCCTACGCCGATGATGCGCGAACGATCCGATCAAACTAGTGCAATCGGCACGCAGTGTCAGGGGGAAAGGCAATTCCTCACTCCGGGTACGGAGGAAAAGACGCACACATCTCAGCGACCTCGCCGCGCACAGCGTCAACAGCGGACGAATCGTCGCGATCACGCAGGATGCGGGCCGTGAACGAGGCGACCTGGACCATCTCGTCGGGTCCCATCCCCTGGGTGGTCACCGACGCAGTGCCCATCCGCAGCCCGCTCGTCACGAACGGGCTCCGCGGGTCTCCCGGAATGCTGTTGCGGTTGAGCGTCACGCCCCCATCATCGAGCACCTCTTGGGCGAGCTTGCCCGTCAGATCTTCATCGAACGTCCGCAGATCGATGAGGATGAGGTGGTTGTCCGTTCCGCCCGACACGATGCGGAACCCCTCCGATGCAAGCCCTTCGGCCAGCGCCTGGGCGTTTTCGACGATCCGAGCCGCATATCCCGCGAAGCCAGGGTCGAGCGCCTCCCTGAAGCCGACGGCCTTGGCCGCCACGACGTGATCGAGCGGTCCGCCCTGGCTGCCAGGAAACACGGCGGAGTCGATCTTCTTGGCGAGATCCTCTGTGGACAGGATGCACCCGCCACGCGGACCACGCAGGGTCTTGTGGGTCGTGAAGGTCACCACATCGGCGAAGCGCACGGGATTGGGATGCTGACCGCCGGCGATCAGCCCAGCGATGTGAGCCGCGTCGAACATGAAGTACGCCCCCACCTCGTCGCACACCCGTCGGAACGGCTCGGGGTCGATCCGCCGTGAGTAAGCGGTGGCCCCCGCCACGATCAGCTTGGGACGGTGCTCGCGAGCGATGTCTGCCATCGCCTCGTAGTCGATGCGTTCGTCGCTCTCGGTCACCCCGTAGCTGACGAAGTTGTAGAGCTTGCCGCTCACGTTGACGGGCGACCCGTGGGTGAGATGCCCGCCCTGGTCGAGGCTCATGCCCATCACCGAATCGCCGGTCTCGAGGAGCGCCAGATACACCGCTGCGTTGGCCTGGCTACCCGAATGCGGCTGGACGTTGGCATGATCCGCGCCGAAGAGCTCCTTCACCCGATCGATCGCCAGCTGCTCCACCTCGTCGACCCACCGGTTGCCGCCGTAGTAGCGACGACGGGGATATCCCTCGCTGTACTTGTTGGTGTAGATGCTTCCCGTCGCGGTCATCACCGCGGGGGAGGCGAAGTTCTCCGAGGCGATGAGCTGAAGGGTGCTCGCCTGCCGCTCGCGCTCAGCGCGCAACAGGCGGTTCATCTCCTCGTCGGGGGTCACGGTCCAGGGGGTCGTAGCGGTCACAGTGCCTCTCAGTCGTGGCTGGCGGGGGTGTCGAGCGCGTCGATCTTGGCGACGCGCCCTGCGTGACGGCCCCCCTCGAACGACGCAGCGAGAAATGCGTCAAGCGCGTCGGTCGCTGTCTGTTCTCCGACGAATCGGGCGCCGATGCACATCACGTTGGCGTCGTTGTGCTCGCGCGCGAGCCGTGCCGACGTGACGTCGTGGACCGTCGCGGCTCGAATCCCGGCGACCTTTCCGGCCGCCATTGCGATGCCGATGCCGCTCCCGCATACGCAGAGGCCCAACTCGGCATCACCCGCGGCGACGGCATTTCCGACGGCCGCGCCGTAGTCGGGATAGTCGACGCGATCGGGCGAGTGGGTACCCAGATCGAGGATGTCGTGCCCGAGTGCCCGCAGGTGATCGACGAGCGCGCCTTTGAGGTGGTAGCCGGCGTGATCGGAACCGGCGGCGATGGTGGACACGGCGGGGGATCCTCGTAGGTGGTGACTCGGCGCCATCATCGCGCGCCGAGCCTCTGGTGCCGAGCATCGTTTGGGCCGAGTTCAGTTCGTCGTGATCGTCACGGCGCCCTCGCGCAAGACGACGGGTGGGTCGACCGTGGCATCGATCACCGTGGACGGCACACCACCCCCCACAGCGCCGTCGATGACGAGCGACACCCCCAGCTCCGCTGCGGCCGCCGACGCGGTCTCCTGGGTCGCCAGGCCGTGGAGGTTGGCGCTGGAGCCGGTCACGGGGCCGACGTCGTCGATGACCTCGCGCAACCACCCGAGATCGGGGGCGCGCACGCCGAGGGTCGGCTGGCCATGAATGGGGTCGGGGCCACCGAGTCGCTCGGCCACGATCGTCAAACCGCCGGGCCAGTGTCGCGCCGCGAGCACCGCGGCGGCTGGGGTGAGCCGGACCAGGTCGCCCGCCTGGCGGACGCCAGACACCAGTATCGGGAGTGGCTGATCGATCGGCCGCCGCTTAACCTCGTAGACCTCGCGGACGGCGGCCTCGTCGGCATACACCGCCAGCACGCCTGGGACAGTGTCGGTGGGAGCGACACCGGTCTGGCCGGCTGCCAGACCGGATCGGAATCCGTCGATCGCGTCAGCGTGGGGCTCGCCGGTCGGTCGGCGGGCAACGATCCCACGGTGGCGGCCCGCGAGGTCGGCCACGATGTCCGCGTCCTGGTACCCGCGATCGAAGGCCAGCGCCACCAGGTCGGCGGCCTGTCGCGGCGCACACTCCAAGACGAGGAGTCCGCCAGGGGCCAACCACCGGCGCGCCGCCTCGAGGAGATGGTCGAGGTCCCGACGGCCCTCTGGACCGGCTCGCAACGCCAACTGTGGCTCCCACTGCGAGACCACCTCGGGGAGTGGCTCGGCGTCCGCTACGTACGGCGGGTTGCTGATCACCAGGTCGAGGCGACCGGCCAGCTCGGGATCGAGGGCGTCGAACCACGACCCCTCACACAGCCGGACGCGGGATGCGGCCCGTCCGAGGCCAGCGAGATTGGCGCGCGCCACCGCGAGCGCCTCGGCAGACACGTCGCTGGCGTGGACGATCGCCTCGGGAACCTCGAGCGCCAGGGACAGACCGATTGCGCCTGTACCGGTCCCGAGGTCCGCCGCGAGGCACGATCGCCCGAGGCTTCCGAGCTCAGACACACCCAGGCCGGCCACGACCTCTGTCTCAGGTCGCGGGATGAGCGCACGCGAGTCCACGAGGAGATCGAGGTGCCGAAACCCCCAACTCCCCACGACGTACTGGAGTGGCTCGCCTGCTGCCCGGCGCTCGAGCATCGAGTCTGCATGGGCGACCATGCGCTCGGTGAGCGCCGTCCGCCGAGCCCCGTGATAGGCCGCGGGTTCGACCCCGGCGGCTGTCTCGCCGATGCGCCTCGCGCTGATCGCTGCGTCGTCGACACCGGCGGCGGCGAGCTGGGCCTCTGCTTCGTCGACCAGTTCGCCCAACGTCAGAGCGCTCTCGTCGTCAGCGCTCACCGTCTGCGGCCTCCAGCTGCGCCTGACGCTCCGCCAACATCAGCGGCTCGATCACGTCGTCGAGTTCTCCTGCGAGGACCCGATCCAGCTTGTAGATGGTGACGCCGATCCGGTGATCGGTGACGCGACTCTCCTTGTAGTTGTAGGTGCGGATCTTGTCCGCACGGCCGCCGCCCTTCACCTGATCCCGCTTGGCCTCGGCCTGCGTCGACGCCTGTTCGTCTTGGTGCAGCTTGAGGAGTCGGGCCCGCAGGACCTGCAGGGCCTTCGCCTTGTTCTGGAGCTGGCTCTTCTCGTCCTGCATCGAGACAACCAGCCCCGTCGGCCGGTGGGTCACCCGGACGGCCGAATCGGTGGTGTTCACCGACTGGCCGCCCGGTCCCGACGCACGAAAGGTGTCGATGTCGAGCTCGTTGGGATCGATGTCCACCTCGACCTCGTCGGCCTCGGGCAACACCGTCACAGTTGCCGAAGACGTGTGAACCCGGCCCTGAGACTCCGTCACCGGCACGCGCTGGACGCGGTGTGGGCCACCCTCGTGCTTGAGGTGGCTCCAGACCGCATCGCCCTTGGCCACGAACGCCACATCGGTGTAGCCGCCCATGTCGCTCTGGTGGCCGCCGAGCATCTCGACAGACCATCCCTTCGAGGATGCATAGGCCCGATACATCTCGAAGAGATCGCGGGCCCACAGATTCGCTTCCTCTCCCCCTTCGGCACCTCGGATCTCGACGATCACATTGCGTTCGTCGTTGGGATCGCGAGGGAGCAGGAGCAGGCGAAACTGCTCTTCCAGGTCGTCCGCCGCGGCGTCGGCGTCGTCGGCCATCTCGCGATACTCGGCGGCTTCTTCACCCTCGACCTCGCCGGAGAGCTCACGCGCCTCCGCAGCTTCGCCGAGCGCAGCCTCCCATCGACGCCCAACCGTGATGACCTCGGTGAGCTGAGAATGGCGTCGGCCGATGTCCGCGAACCTCTCGCGGTCGCTCGTGACCGTCGGGTCACCGAGCTGCGCCTCGACGTGAGCGAGCTCCTCTTCGAGTTGACGCAACCGGTCCAGCACAGGCGTCAGGCTACCGACGCCGACCCGCCCCACTCACGCCACGAATCCTCCACCGCGACAACACGAGCCGGAACGGCGAGCCGCCGACACATCGCAGTGACCACGTCGTGGGCATCTCGAGCGGGCACCGCCACCACCAAGTCTGCGTCGGGATCGAGTCGAAGGCGAGCGTCGGCGGCGAAGGGCACGACATCGAGGTCGATCCCCACCGACGTGACGACGACGAGCGGATCCCCGCCCTGGGTTGCACCTACGGCGACAGCGGGAACGGCCTCTTTGAGGTTGGTCCGCGGAACTGGAGGCCCGGCAGGCGCCAGCCGTGCGGCTCGCACGACATCGGGGCGGTCGATCAGTCGCGCCCGCAACCACCGTTCGGCCCCGAGCCGATTGAGCGGATGCGGCGAAGCACCTGGGGCCCGGTGGGTGCGGACCAGATCGGCGACCTGCCGGATCGCGTCAGGGGTCGGGAGATCGCCGTGCAGAAGCCCGAAGGCCTCGCGGTCGTGGGCTCCGACGCCGACTTCGAGCCGATGACCGGTGGCGTCGCCCACCACTCGCGCGACCTCCAGGCCCTGCACCTCGCCGACCACGACACCGTGCTCGACCACGACCTCGACGCCGGCGAGCTCCATCAGCGCGACCAGTTCGGGAACCTCCGGCGTCGGTGGATCCTCGACGGGCGGATCGGCCACAGCTGTGGTCGCCTCGCGACCCTCGACGGCCCAGACCGTCGCGGGCTGAGCCAGCAGCTCCGCCCGCCGGGCGAGAACGCCCGCCGATCCGTTCGCGAAGACGTGGATGCCGTGCAGTCCCGCCCGCTCGGCGGCTGCGAGTGCGCCTCCGAGCCCGCGGGCCGGCCTCTCCTCGGCCAGAGCGACCACCACCGGGTCTCCCGACTCGGTTGTCGCCGTGCCGACGGCACCGTCGTCGGTGCAGGTGACGGTGGCGAGTTCGGCGGTCAGATGATCAGCAGCCAGGGCGCGCAGCTTGAGCCCATGCAGCTGCCTCTTGCGTTCGGGATCGAGCGCCATGGGGTTCGCCCGGCCGGACGGACCTACTCGTCAGCCTCGGCGGCCTCGGCGGCCTCTCCAGCGTCGTCCGCGCCCTTGCGTCGGCGTCCGTAGCGGCGCTCGAATCGCTCGACGCGGCCGGCGGTGTCGACGATCTTCATCTGGCCGGTGAAGAACGGGTGGCTGGCACTGGACAGCTCGACGGTCGCGAGCGGGTACTCGGTGCCGTCCTCCCACGTCACGGTGTCGGACGTCTCGATCGTCGACTGGGTGATGAAGGAAAAGTCCGCGCCTGGGTCGCGAAACACGACGGGCCGGTAGTTGGGGTGGATGTCGCTCTTCATGGCGTGCTCCATTCTGGCGGCTGGTGGGACGAATCGCCACCTGCGGGGTTGGGACGGGCGCTCACGCCCTGGCCGATCCGATCTCATCGAGGAGATCGTCGTTGGTCTTCATGGCTCCGAGGCGCTCGAGCAGCAGCTCGAGCCCCGCGCCGGGCTGGGCGCCCTCGTCACTCGCGAGACCCTGCAGAACACGGCGCAGCTTGCCGAGCTGGTCGACCCGCTTGCGGTCCATCAGCAGCTCCGCCTGCCGCGTCGAGGATCCATCGACATCGATCGCCGGGTAGATCCCGCGCTCGGCAAGGCGGCGATCGAGGCGCAGCTCCATGTTGCCGGTGCCCTTGAACTCCTCGAATATCACCTCGTCCATGCGCGAGCCCGTCTCGACGAGGGCGGTCGCGATGATCGTGAGAGAGCCGCCCTCCTCCAGGTTGCGCGCGGTGCCGAAGAACTTCTTGGGCGGGTACAAGGCGCCGGCGTCCACCCCTCCGGACATCATGCGACCCGTGCCCGGTGCGGCCATGTTGTAGGCCCGGGCGAGGCGAGTGATGCCATCGAGCAGGACGACCACGTCTCGACCCGACTCGACCATGCGCTTGGCCCTCTCGAGGGTGAGCTCGGCGACGGAGATGTGCTCGTCGACAGGTCGGTCGAACGTCGACGCGAGGACCTCTCCCGAGATCGACCGTCTCATGTCGGTGACCTCTTCGGGCCGCTCGTCGACGAGAAGCACGATGAGGTGGATATCGGGATGGTTGACCTCGATGGACTTGGCCAACTCCTTCATGATCCGGGTCTTACCGGCCTTCGGCGGCGACACGATCAACCCGCGCTGGCCGCGACCGATGGGTGACACCAGGTCCACGACGCGCGGCGCCAGGTCCCACGGCTGTTCGCTTCGCTCGAGACGAATGCGCTCGTCGGGGAAGAGGGGGGTCAGCTCATCGAAGACGGGGCGTCCAGCCGCGGCCTCCACATCGCCGTCGTTGACGGAGTCGATCCGCATCAACGCGGGGTTCTTCTCGTTGCGAGCGGCGGGACGGCACGCGCCCGCCACGCGATCTCCTCGACGCAACCCGAATTGGCGCACCTGCTTGGCAGCGACGTAGACGTCGTCGTTGGACGGGAGCACGCCTCGGGTCCTCAGGAATCCGTAGCCCTCGTCGCGCAGATCGAGGATGCCGGAGCACTCGACAGGCTCACCCTGCCACTGGTCGTCCCGCTCGCGATCGCGACCACGACGGCGGCGACGCCGATTGCCTGGCTCAGCGACCCCTGGCTCGTCGTCGCCTCCGGAGTCCTGCTGACCCTTGTCGTCGCGGGGACGGCCGTTGCTGCCCTTGCCCTGACCCCTGGACTCCTGCTTGGGGCTCGCGTCGGCGTCGGCGTCGGCGTCCTCGGATTCGGAATCGTCCGCCGAAGCGTCTGGGCCACCGGTGTCGCCTGCGTCGCCGGAGTCGGTGACGTCCTCGGTGGTCCTGCGCACTCGACGAACCCGCGGGCCATCTGACGGGGCCTCCGCCGCAGGCGCCTCCTCGGCGTCGGCGGTCGGGGCGTCTTCGGCTTCAGCGGCCTCGGCGGGAAGGGTGCCCGTGGCGCCGCCGCCCTGGTCACCCGGCTCGCCCAGGATTGCGTCGATGATCATCGCCTTGCGGGCGCGCGCGGCGATCTCGACGCCCGCCGCGCCGGCGATGGCGACGAGCTCTTCGCGGGACTTCGACTCGAGCAGGGCTCGCTCGGGCGCATCCGACATCGATACCTCACGGTTCCTCATGGCCCAACACCTTGCGGCGCGGCCAGACACTGGGGTGGTGGTCGCCCTGGCACGATCGTCCACGACGGAACGATCCGAGACTGCCGAGTTCGCCTCGAAAACGGGCGGGCAGCGGGCTGGCTCGGGAGTGTATCGGGACGCTCAGGCAAGAGCGACCTGGCGAACGTGTGCCGCCACGGCCTCGACCTCGTTGGGCAGCTCGACGCACCGCTCTGGGCGACCGACCAGGACCGCGAGCCTTTCGGGAAGATCCGGCGGCGTTCCGGTGGCCGCCTCGACGACGTCACCGAACTTCGCAGGGTGAGCGGTGGACATCACCACGCGCGGGACGTCGGTGACACCTCGACGCCTGGCGACCGTGATGCCGACCGCTGTATGCGGATCGACAAACCGTCCCGTGTCTGCGTAGACGGAGCCGATGGTGTTCGCGACCTCGTCTTCGGTCGCGCGTCCAGCATCGAAGCCTTCGCGCAGCGCAGCGGAGACCTCGGGGGCGAGCACGAGTTCGTCCTCGGAGCGGAAGTCACGCATCTGCTGGCCCAGGTCGAGGCCGCGGCGACCGCCGAGCTCGAAGAGCAGACGCTCGAAGTTGGACGACACCTGGATGTCCATCGCCGGGCTCGAGGACGGTACGACGCCGTGGATCCGCATGGACCCGGTCTCGTGCGTGCGGGTGAGGATGTCGTTGTGGTTGCTCGCGATCGTCAGCTGTGCGATCGGCACACCCATCCGCCGGGCGATGTCGCCCGCCAGGATGTTGCCGAAGTTGCCCGTCGGGACACAGAACTCCACCGCCCGGTCCGGTGCACCGAGTCGGATCGCGCTGGTGACGTAGTAGACGGTCTGCGCGGCGACCCGAGCCCAGTTGATGCTGTTGACCGCGGCGAGGTGCATCTCCTCGCGGCACGCGTGGTCGGCGAACATCGCCTTCACGATGTCCTGACAGTCGTCGAAGGTCCCGTCGATCGCGACGTTGTGGATGTTGGGGGAGGCGACCGTGGTCATCTGGAGCCGCTGGATCTCCGACACCCGACCCTTGGGGTGCAACATCACGAGCTGGATGCCGGCTCGATCGCGGCACGCTTCGATCGCAGCGCTGCCAGTGTCGCCCGATGTCGCACCGACGATCGTTACCCAGTCGGAACGACGGGTGAGCTCGTGTTCGAACAGCCGCCCGAGGACTTGGAGGGCCACGTCCTTGAACGACAGCGTCGGTCCCCACCACAGCTCGGCCAGGTGCAGGTCGCCCAGCTCGGAGAGCGGGACCACATCGGGATGATCGAAGGTGGCGTACGCGGCCTCGGTGATGGCCGCAACGTCATCCGACGCGATCGAATCGCCGACGAACAGCGACAGGACCCGATGCGCGACCTCGTGGTAGGCGAGCTCGCGCATCGAACCGAGATCGGACGCGCTGAGCTGTGGCCAGCTCTCTGGGACGTAGAGCCCGCCGTCACTGGCCAGACCGGCGAGCAGCGCCCCGCCGAAATCGAGGGTGGGCGCGTCGCCGCGGGTGGACTGGTAGCGCACGTGTTCCTCGTTCCTCGTCTGTCGCCTCAGTCGCCGATGACCCGGATGACCGCGCCCACATCGCGCACCTGCGGGAGGCCCCGGAGATCGCGGATGGTCGCCTGCATGTCGGCCTCGCGAGCCTGATGGGTGATGAAGACGAGATGGGCGGTCTCGCCCCGGCCTTCCTGTTCCATCGACTGAATCGACACGCCGTGGTCCCCGAACACCCCGGCGACCACGGACAACACGCCCGGGGCGTCCACAACGTCGAGTTGGAGGTAGAACGCGCTCGACGTCTCGTCGATGGGGCGGATCGTGGCGTCCTGCAACGCTCCGAGCCCGTCGGCGGTACCCCGCTGGAGATTGCGGGCGGCGCCGATGAGGTCGCCGAGCATCGCGCTGGCGGTCGGGAAGCCGCCCGCCCCGCGTCCGTAGAGCATGAGGTCGTCGACGGCCTCACCTTCGAGGAAGACGGCGTTGAAGCTGTCCCGCACCGAGGCGAGCGGATGGGACTCCGGGACCATGGTCGGATGAACGCGGACTGCGATCTCGCCATCGACTCGCTCGACCATCGCCAGGAGCTTGATGACGTGGCCCATGCGGGCCGCCGCTCCGATGTCGGCGGGGCTGACGTTGGAGATGCCCTCCTGGTACACGTCTCCCGCCACGACTCGTGATCCGAACGCCACGGTGGCGAGGATCGCGGCCTTCGCACCGGCGTCGTGACCCTCGACGTCGGCCGTGGGGTCGGCCTCGGCGTAGCCGAGTCGTTGCGCCTCGGCGAGCACCTCGCCGTAGTCGGCACCCTCCTCGGTCATCTTGGTGAGGATGTAGTTGGTCGTGCCGTTCACGATGCCCATGACACGGGTGATGCGTTCGCCGACCAGCGACTCCCGCAGCGCACGCATGAGCGGGATTCCGCCTGCCACCGCCGCCTCGAACAAGACGTCGACGCCCCCCGCAGCAGCGGCCTCGAAGAGTTCGGCGCCGACGTTGGCCACGAGCTCCTTGTTGGCCGTGATCACCGGCTTGCCGGCCTTGAGAGCGTCGATGAGGAGCTGCCTGGCCGGTTCGATGCCGCCGATCGTCTCGACGACCACATCGACGTCGGGGTCGGCAACCAGACCCTGCGCGTCGCGCGTGAGGACGCCATCGGCCAACTCGACCGACCGCTCGGCCGAGAGGTTGCGAACCGCGACCCGAGTCACCTCGAGACGAATCCCAGTCCGGGCGAAGATGTCGTCCGCGTCGTTCTGGATGAGTGAGATCAACGAGCCGCCGACGGTGCCGCAACCCAGCACACCGACGCGAACGGGGGAGGAGTCCGAACCCATGGCGGCCAAGCTACCGGGGCTGCGACTCGCCGCAATCCTCGCTTTCGCTCGTCTGCGGAATGCCATGGCACGCCCACCGACCCGCGACGCGCACTCCCTCTACTGAATGTCGTAGCGAAGGAGGTCCTCGTTGGTCTCGCGGCGGATCACGAGGCGGGCGTCGCCGTCTCGAACGAACACAACGGGTGGTCGGGGCACGCGGTTGTAGTTGCTGCCCATGCCGTGCCCGTATGCGCCGGTGACCGGTGTGGCGAGCAGCTCCCCCACGCCCAGGTCTGCGGGAACCGGTGCGTCGCGCACGAGAACATCGCCCGACTCGCAGTGCTTTCCCACGATCCGAGCACGCGCCTCGCGCGGCGCATCGACTCGAGTAGGCGCAAAGGCCGTGTAGTCGCTTCCGTACAAGACAGGCCGTGGGTTGTCGCCGAATCCACCATCGACCGCCACGTAGGTGCGAATCCCGGGGATCTCCTTGATCGTGCCCACCGTGTAGACGGTGATGGCCGCCCGTGCGGCGATCGCGCGGCCCGGTTCGGCGCTGATCCGTGCCCTGACGCCGAGGCGATCACACGCCTCGCGCACCATCGCTCCCCACGCAGAGATCGACTGGGCGGCCTCTCCCTCGACGTAGGCCACACCGAGGCCTCCGCCGACGGACAACTCGTCGAGGCCGAGCGGCTCCGAGAAGCGAGCGACGACCTCGAGTGCCTCGGCGAAGCTCTCGACGCGGAAGACCTGGCTCCCGATGTGGTTGTGGATCCCGAGGAGGTTGACGCCGCTGTGACCACGCGCTGTCTCGACCGCTCGGGCCGCAGCGCCCGACGAGATGCCGAACCCGAACTTGGAGTCGTCCTGGCCGGTGGAGATGAACTCGTGCGTCTCGGCTTTGACCCCGGGTGTGACCCGCAGGAGCACGTCGGCCACGAGGCCGTCTTCGCGGTGGAGCTGCTCGAGGCGATCGAGTTCGTCGAAGCTGTCCACGACGATGCAGCCAACAGCAGTGGCGCGGGCGAGCCGGAGTTCGTCGACCGACTTGTTGTTGCCGTGAAGCACGATGCGGTCGCCTGGCACGCCGGCCGCGACAGCCGTGTGGAGCTCTCCACCGCTGGCGACGTCGAGATGCAGCCCTTCCTCGTGCACAAGGCGCGCCATCGCTATGCACAAGAACGCCTTGCCGGCATAGGCGACCCCTTCGCCGAAGGCATCGAGCGCTTCTCGGCACCGCGAGCGGAGATGCTCCTCGTCGTAGACGAACACCGGTGTCCCGAACTCGGCGACGACGTCCGCGACATCGCATCCCCCGAGAATCAGCTGACCCTGAGGACCGATCTCCGCCGTGTCCGGCAGAAGGGACAGCGGAACCGGCTCGTCGCGCGCGCTCACATCTCCTCGGGGGCCGATACGCCGAGGAGGTCGAGCCCGATGGCAAGGCCGACCCGCGAGGCCTCGACCAGCCACAACCGAGCTTGGCGAAGTTCCTCGTCGACATCGGTTCGCAGGATCGGGCAGTCGTGGTAGAAGCCGTGAAACGCCCCGGCGAGATCTCTCACCCAGGTCGAGATCTTGTGGGGAGCGCGCTCGCGCAGAGCCAACTCGACGGTCTCGGGAAGCGACGACAGCAGTCGCAGCACCTCGAGCTCGCGCTCGTGGACGAGCTTAGCGAGATCGACGTCGTCGACGGCGCGGCGAACGACGTCGCGGGCCTCGGCCTGACGGCCGATGCTGCGGATCCTCGCGTGCGCGTACTGCACGTAGAGGACGGGGTTCTCCTTTGCCTCGCTGCTGCTGAGCTGGTCGATGTCGATCGTCTGGCGGGTGTCGACCGACTGCAGCAGGTAGGCGAAACGAGCCAGGTCGGGACCGATCGCGTCGATCAGCTCGCCCACTTCGACCATCGTGCCGGTCCGCTTGCTCAGCGGGACCTCCACGCCGTCGCGCATCAACGTGACGTTCTGCCCGATGATCACCTCGTAGGTGTCAGCGGGATGGCCGAGCATCTGCATGGCGGCCTTCATCCGACCCACGTAGCCGTGATGGTCGGCGCCGAGGATGTCGATGACGATGTCGCCGCGGGAGAACTTGTCGTGGTGGTAGGCGATGTCGGGAACGAAGTAGGTCGGCTCGCCGTCCGCCTTGATCAGGACCCGGTCCTGATCGTCGCCGAACTCGGTGGTCCGGAGCCACGTCGCGCCGTCGCGTTGTTCGACGTAGCCGGACTCGCGCAGCCGGGCCAGCACGGTTTCCATCGCGCCCGACTCGACGAGCGCCTTCTCGCTGGCCCAGTGCTCGAACTCGACGTGCATCGACGCGAGGGCCTCGCGCACCTCGCGCAGGGCGCGCTCGCGCCCCCATTCGGCCGGATCGACCCCGTCCGGCATCTCCTTCGACCAATCGACGACGTAGGCGCCTTCGTACCCGTCTTCGGGAACCGGCTGGTCGTTCTTGCGAGCGAGAAGAGACGCCCCGAACAGCTGCATCTGCACGCCGCGGTCGTTGACGTAGTACTCGCGCTGAATCCCGTACCCACAGCGGGCGAAGATCCTGGCGAGCGAATCCCCGTACGCCCCCCAGCGCCCGCCGCCCGCATGCAATGGGCCGGTCGGATTGGCGCTGACGTACTCGATGTTGGCGATGATGCCGGTCCCGATGTCGAGCCGGGCATAGGCGTCGCCCTGGGCCACGACATCGGTGAGGACGTCGTGCAGCCACGTCGGCGCGAGTCGGAAGTTGACGAATCCAGGACCGGCGATCTCGGCCGCCGTCACGTGGGGCGGCGGATCCGCTGTGATGTGGTCGACGATCTCCTGGGCGAGCTCCCGGGGGTTGCGACCCGCGGCCTTCGCACTGGCGAGGGCGACGTTTGAGGACCAGTCGCCGTGATCGCGATGCGCGGGCCGCTCGAGGTGAACCTCGGCCGGGCGCGGCTCGATGTCCAGGGCGTCGAGCGCAGACGACAGCGCGGCGGCCAACGCGTCTCTGATCACGTGCACCGCTCCTCGGGGGTCGGGTCGGCTTCGGCGCTCGACTGTACCGCCGCACTCTCGTTGCTCA
This sequence comes from uncultured Acidimicrobiales bacterium, assembly GCA_964629575.1. Classification (GTDB taxonomy): domain Bacteria; phylum Actinomycetota; class Acidimicrobiia; order Acidimicrobiales; family Poriferisodalaceae; genus JAYPWI01. The sequence goes on from CAZVUM010000002.1 coordinate 95,516, forward strand.
GCAGCCGATTGAGGCACGGCGATGTCGTTGCTCCACCTCGCAGGCGAGGCGCTACATTCACAACCCTGTCTTGGCGGGCGACTCGTGCGCCCTCCGCCCCGCCCTCGTAGCTCAGGGGATAGAGCAGTGGCCTCCGGAGCCATGTGCGTAGGTTCGAATCCTACCGAGGGCGCTCTTTCGACCTACGAGGGCGACCCTGCTGCGTTCTCCAACGCCCTGAACATCGGCTCGATCGCCGGTGTGATTTTCCGCGGCCAGCGCACCTGAGGTTCATCTTTTCTTCATCGCCGCTTGCTTAGGTTCGGCGCAGGTGCCGTGACGTCGCGTCATGGCCATGGCAGGCGAGCGTTGGAATGAACGAAGGACAACGGTTCGAGGCCGAGGGGTGTCCGCTCGCCACGGGTGCCCCAACGGTCCGCCGAACGACCCGCCGGCGAGCTCATCCTGCCCGCCGAGCCCGCCGGTGGGTCGCCTCGTCCTCCGTTGCACTGGCCGGCGGTGTCGTCGCAGCGTTGTATCTCGATGCGGAGCGCTCCACCGCCGGTGACACCACTGTCGCCGACACCGCCGTCACAACGGAGTTCGCAACCAAGCTCGCCGCTCCGGTGTTCGAGCCCCCGGCGCCCACTGCGACCCTTCCCCCTGACTACGGCCAGGCCGCGGCAACCGGGTCAGCGGCCGCGACGGAACCGGACGGAGCCACCGATGCTTCGTGAGCTGCGGTTCGAGGTGATGGGCTCCGAGGCCACGATCGGCATCGTCGGCGGCCGTGCCAAGCACCTCGACCAGGCCAGACGCCAACTCGAGGATCGCCACCGCCGCTGGACCCGATTCGATCCGGACAGCGAGATCAGCCGCCTCAATGCGTCCCGCGGTCGCATCTGCATCGTGAGTTCGGACACCTTCGAGCTCATCACCACAGCGGTCGACGGTTGGACGCTCACTCAGGGGCGCTTCGATCCGACCGTCCTCGACGCGGTCCGCAGCATCGGCTACCGCTCGTCGTGGTCGCCCGAACAGCGATGGGAGCCAACCCGCTGCTCGCCGGCGCCGGGCTGTGGCGGCATCGTTCTCCACCCGAGGATCAACGGAGTCGAGCTTCCCGGCGGGGTGGGCCTCGACGTCGGCGGCGTGGCCAAGGGTGTGGCCGCCGACTTGGCTGTGGAGTCACTGCTCGAGTGGGGCGCTGCGGGAGCCATCGCGTCGATCGGCGGTGACATCGCAGTCGCAGGGCTGAGCCCGCGGCCAGGCGGATGGACCATCGACGTGACCCCGGCGTCTCGCGCTCTCGGGCGCGACACGATCATCCGCCTCAACGCCGGCGGTGTGTGCACCAGCTCGAGCGCCAAGCGAACCTGGACCACACCACGCGGACCCGCCCACCACGTGATCGACCCTGCGACCGGAACGTCGTCGGAGACTCCCTTCGCTGCCGCGACCGCAGTGTGTCGCCGGGCCGCAGGAGCCGAGATCGCGGCCACCGCAGCGCTGGTGGCCGGCGAGGGCGTCGGACTGTTCGACGAGCTCGGCGTGCCGGGTCTGATCGTGGGGAGCGGCGGACAGGTCGCATCGACCACGTCGTTCGCGCGTCTCACGGCGGCGCCGAGCGGTCGAGTCGCGTGAACGACCAGCTCACCTGGTACCTCGCGCGGAGCGCGGGTCTCGTGGCCTGGGTGATCGCCGGCGTCGCAGTGTGCTTCGGACTGCTGGCGTCGACTGGCCTGCTCCGGGACGCACGGCCCAAGGTGTGGTTCGTCGACGTGCATCGCATGCTCAGCGGCCTCACAGTCACGTTCACCGCGATCCACATCCTCGCGATCTTCGCCGACGATTACGTCGACTTCGGCGTGGTCGCGGTCCTGGTGCCCTACGGGTCGCACTGGCGGCCGGGAGCGGTGGCGTGGGGCATCGCGGCGCTGTATCTGCTGCTGGCGGTGGAGATCACCTCCAGGCTCCGTACCCGGATCGGTGAGAGGGTCTGGCGCGCGACCCACTGGCTGTCACCGGCGTTGTTCGTGACCGCCACTGTGCACGGCCTGACCGGTGGCACAGACGTGACCGATCTCGCCGTCCTGTCCCCCGCCGCGGGCCTGGTGACGTTTGCAGCCGGGCTGCTCTGGTGGCGGCTGCGTCATGGACGGCCGACAGGAGCGCTCAGTCGCGAGCCGCTGCGGACCAACCGGTGAGCTCGGTGCGCTCCACGACGATCGCCGCGCCCGTGGGGCGCTGGTCGCGGTACTGCGGGTAGCGCTTGGCCAAGAGCTCGATCGCGTGCTCCCACTCGGGGCCGCTCGTGTGCACCTTGGCCCGACCGCGCACGCGGACCCACCACAGCTGGTCCCAGTCCGCGTCGTCGTAGTGCTCGGCGAGCAGGGTCACCTCGGGGAACTGCCGAACGTTGTCCAGCCGCTTGAGGTCGGTGGTCGACTTGGGCTTGTGATCCACCGCGGTGACGACGACGTCGTCGTCGAACGCGAACGTCACGGGAACGAGATCGACGCGACCGTCGGCTCGAATGGTGGCGAGCGTGGCGACACGCGCGTGTTCGAGCAGATCGAAGAGCTCGGAATCAGTCATGTTTCCTCAGCGAGACTGGCCACCGCATCGGGCCGGGGGGACACCGGATCTCGGGTGGCGACGCACAGACCCTAGCCGCAGACCGGGGCTCTCCCAAGCGTTTGGCGAACCTCGGCGGGGGTTCGTCGCCGATCGGGCCTCACCGGGTTCGAGCTGCGTAGAGTCTTGCCATGGCCGTCACCGAGACTCCCGCCGAAGCACCCAAGAAGGAGCGCTGGACCTTCCAGTGGAAGGAACTCCACGAGGAGGTCATCACCTCGGGGTTGTGCACGGGGTGCGCCGGCTGCGTGATCAGCTGTCCGCACGATGTGATCGGGTACGACCATGTGCAGGGCGGTTTCAAGCCCTTCCACCTCGAGGACGAACTGGGCCCCGAGGACTGTGGCCACGGAGTGAAGGGCTGCACCAGCTGCACGCGGGCCTGCCCCCGCTTTCGGACCTGGGAGTACGAGGCGGACGACTTCATGTTCGGGCGGCACCGCGATGCCGATGAGCCGTCGGGGGTGTTCAAGGACATCATCCTCACGCGGGCGTCGGACGATTTCGTCCACGAGACGGGCCAGGACGGCGGTCTCGTGTCGGCAATCCTGATCTGGGCGCTCGACCACGGCTACATCGACGCCGCGCTGACCTCCTACGTCGGTGACGGCGAGGGCGACCAGTGGACCGCCAGCCCAGGGGTCGCGTTCAACAAGGACGACGTTCTGCGAGGTGCGGGTTCGCGCTACACCTACTCGGCCAACACGCTCGCGTACGCCGAGGCCATCGAGGCGGGGGCGCAGAAGATCGCACTCGTGGGCATGAGCTGCCAGAGCTCGATCATCCCCGTCGCCCAGTCGCGCAAGATCGGCAAGGTCGGCAACCGCTTCAAGCTCAACATCGGACTGCTGTGCTCCAAGTCCTTCGACGAGGCGATTTTCGAGGAGCTCTTCGAGCAGAAGTACGGGCTCGACCGCCATCGCATCAAGAAGACGAACATCAAGGGCGTGTTCCAGATCTGGACCCACGACGGCGGCTACTACGAGATCAACCTCAAGGAGTGCCACGCCTGGACCCGGGAGGGGTGCAACCACTGCCCGGACTTCGCCGCTGAGCATGCGGACATCTCGACCGGTGGGATCGGCAAGTACAACGACTGGACGCTCACCGTGGTTCGGACGCCGCTCGGCCGCGAGATCATCATGAAGATGCTCGAGGACGGCTCGTTGATCGGCCGTCCTGGCGACGATGATCCTGGCGCGATCGCGCTGATGCACAAGCTGAGCGAGAAGTCGCGCAAGCGCTGGAAGAACCTCGGCTTCGACGCCCCCGCCCTGCTCCCCGAACCCACCCGCAAGTAACTCAAACCCGGGCGGCCAGCTACAAACAGGTATTGATCAGCTCGACGAAGCCGGGTCTGACGTCGTCGGCGACCAAGAACTCCTCGAGGCGGTCACCGGGGATGACGTCCTGAGCCCGGAATGCGGAGCAGCGACAGAGGTCGGCGAGGCGGTCTGACCCCTGGGTGCATGCGAGCACGTACCGCTCTGTGAGTTCTTGGGGCCACGGTGGTGGCGCGCCGGCGTCGCGGCAGTCGACGAGAGCTGCGGCGACCTCGGGGCTGAACTCGTTGCGGCCGGTGAGCCGGTCTTCGAAGACGATGAGGTCACCTTCGAAGAAGTTGCTCTCGAGTCGTTCACCGGCGCAGTGACAGGGCCCGACGAGGGTGTCGTCTGCGATGCAGGCGTCCAGAAACGCGACGGTGGGGGCGATCGACAAGGCGAAGACCGGGGCTTCGGTGGTGGTCGTCGGCGGCACGAGGGTTCCGGGGTTGCCCGTCGGAGTGGGGGCTGCCTGAGTCTCTGAGGAGCCGTCATCGGTCGACTCGGGATCTTCGCTCGACCCGAACGAGCAGCCGGTCGCGAGGGCGCTGATGGCCACCATCACGCCGAGGAACCGTCGGGCCGCCGAGGACATCGGTGGGACTCTAGGCGCCGGTCTGGGTAGATTCCGGATCGCTTTCGTCATGGATCCACTCGTCCCGCTCCCCGCAGCGACCGACTTCGCGCCGCCGACTCTCTCGTGGCCGCACGCTGCGTTGACGACGGCCGTCGGCCGTCGGGTCGACGATCTCGTGGGGCGCTTGGTGGCGGCGCCGGAGCGGGTGGGCACGACGCACGCGCTGGTCGTCGTCCAGCACGGGTGCCTTGTGCTTCAACGGTACGGAGCCGGCATCGATGCGGACTCCACGTTGCACTCCTGGTCGATGGCCAAGAGCATCCTGCACGCGGCGGCGGGGATCGCCGGCGTCGACCCCGCAGACCGCATCGGGCTTCCCGACCTGAGCCACGCACCGACGGCGACCTGGGATCACTTGTTGCGGATGACATCGGGCCTGGCGTGGGACGAAACGTATCCGGACGGCGAAGACGACACCGCGGAGGACAGCGACGTCGTGCGCATGCTCTTCGGGGACGGCGCGAACGACGTCGCGGCCTACGCAGCGGCCCGCCCGGCCGCATCGCCACCCGGCGAGGTGTTCCTGTACTCCAGCGGGACCACCAACCTCGTGTCGCGGGGGCTGTCTCGCGACCTCGCACGCGACGGCCGCAATGTTGACGAATTCCTGCGCACCGAGTTGTTCGAGCCGATCGGTATGACGACCGCCACGCCCAAGTTCGACGCGCGTGGAACATGGAAGGCGTCGTCGTACTGCTTCGCCACCGCCTTGGACTTCGCCCGCTTCGGGTTGCTGTACCTGCGCGATGGCCTATGGGGCGACCGGCGGGTGCTCCCGGCCGGGTGGGTCGACCACGCCAGAACGCTCACACCCGAGTCCGAGGGTGTGGAGAATCACGCATACGGGGCCCACTGGTGGCTCGGCGATGACAGCCACGGCACCTTCTTCGCCAGCGGGTACGAGGGTCAGTACCTCGCTGTGTGCCCGGCCGCGGACGCCGTTGTGGTGCGCCTCGGTCGGTCCGACGAGCAGCAGCGCGACAACTGCTGGCACGACATCACCGAACTGCTCGACCTGCTGGTCTGAGCCCGCGCCCCTTCCCGTTCCGGGGAGTATCTGGCGCGCCCCTTCCGTTTCGGGGAGGCCCGGCTCGCGCCAGCGCAGCTGTGGAGTACCCGAAACAGCAAGCCCGCGCCGTGAGGTACCCGGAAGGCCGAAGAGCTCAGTCGGCGGCGAGACGCCGGGCTGCCACGAAGACGTCGTCGAGCATCGCTTCGGTGAGGCGACCGGTGAAGGTGTTCTGCTGGCTGGGGTGAAACGAGCACACGATCGAACGGCCATCACCCACCTCGGCCACCACGCCGTGTCCGAACTTGGGTCTCGGGCGGACCTCGAGCGCCGAACACGCGACCTGGTAGCCGAACTGACCCAACGCGACGAAGACGCGCACGCCAGCCAGCAGTTCGAGCTCCCGCTCGAGGAAGGGGCGGCACGCGTCGCGCTCGTCGACGGTCGGCTTGTTCGCAGGCGGCGCGCAGCGCACCGCGGCGGTGACGTAGGCGCCATTCAGCTCGAGGCCGTCGTGGAGCGAGACAGCGGTGGCCTGGTTGGCGAAACCCGTTCGGTGAAGCGAGCCGTACAGGAAATCACCGGACCGGTCGCCGGTGAAGACCCTGCCGGTCCGGTTGGCTCCGTGGGCCGCGGGGGCGAGACCAACGATCACTACCCGGGCCGCGGGGTCGCCGAACCCCGGGACGGGTCTCCCCCAGTACTCCTCGTCGCGGTAGGCGGCCCTCTTCTCACGAGCCACCTCTTCCCGCCATTCGACGAGGCGGGGACACGCGCGGCACGAACAGATGTCGGCGCTGAGACGGTCGAGCGAATCCACCCCGTGACTCTGGCACGACTACGTTCCCCTGCGTGGCGCGATCCGACCGACCGACTCTCATCCTGCTCGTCCGGCACGGCAAGACACCCACAACGGGGGTCGAGCTGTACGGGCGACGTCCCGGGGTCGATCTGTCAGACGCCGGGCGCGCCCAAGCCGACGCTGTCGCCGAGCGCATCGGCGCCCTGGGAGCCAAGCGCGTCGCCGCGGTCTACGCCTCACCGCTCGAACGAACCCGTCAGACGGCGGCACCGATCGCCAAGGCCACCGGCAACCGCGTTCGCCGCGATGCGGGGCTGATCGAGCTCGACGTCGGGGACTGGACAGGGCGCAAACTGCGCGACCTCCGCAAGCTCAAGGCGTGGTCGACCGTGCAGAAGTACCCCAGCGGCTTTCGTTTCCCCGGGGGCGAATCGTTCCTCGAAATGCAGACGCGCATCGCCGGCTCGCTGGACCGGCTCGCCGAACGCCACCGCGGCGAGACCATCGTGGCGGTCAGCCACGCCGACCCGATCCGGGCCGTGGTCGCCCACGCGATGGGCACCCACATCGACCTCTTCCAGCGCATCGTGGTCTCGCCGTGCTCGGTCACCGCGATCTTGGCCACCACGGGCGGCCCCGTCGTCCTCGCAGTCAATAGCACCGCGGAGCTCACCGAGCTTTCTCCCGCCTGACCAGGATCACTCCCTCACACCATGAGCGACAGCTTCGAACTCCGCAATCCAGACAACTTCGTGGCCGGCACGATCGGCGAACCAGGAGACCGCATCTTCTACCTGCAGGTGGTCGAGGAGAACCTCGTCGTCACCCTGAAGTGCGAGAAGGGCCAGGTTCAGGCGCTCGCGAGCTACCTCGGTGAGGTGCTCGACGACCGCGACCTCGATCCGCAGCCGACCCCCCTGCAGGATCTCGTCGAACCCCCGATCGCCGCATGGACGATCGGCGGCTTGGCGATCGGTGTGGAGCCCGACGGCGATGCGATCGTCGTGATCGCCGAGGAGCTGGTCGACGAAGAAGGCGACGAACCGGCGAGTGCTCAGATCCACCTCACCGCAGGACAAGCCCGAGGCTTCATCGACCACGCGCTGTTTCTCATCGAGTATGGCCGCGACTTCGGTCGCCAGAACGGCCACCGACCCCACAGCGACTGACGCCTTGGTGACCGACGACCACGATGACGGTTGCGAACCGGAGGAGGCCGAGGAGACGGATCCGAGCTCCCGCCAGGTCGACCTCGCCATGGCGCGCACGATCCTCGAGAACGGCGAGATCGAGCTCGCTGCACGGATGCCGTACAGCTCCAATGCGACGTTCCTCGTCCACGTCGAGCACGAGGACATCACCGCAGCAGCTGTCTACAAGCCGGTGCGCGGCGAACGCCCGCTGTGGGACTTCCCAGCCGGCCTCCACCGACGCGAGATCGCCGCGTTCGAGCTGAGCGACGAGTTGGGGTGGGACGTGATCCCCCCGACCGTCGAACGCGACGGGCCGCATGGCCAGGGTTCGGTGCAGCTGTTCATCGACGCCGACTTCGAACAGCACCACTTCACCCTGGTGAAGCATCGGGAGTATCACGAAGACCTCCGCAAGCTGTGCGTGTTCGATCTGCTGGCCAACAACACCGACCGCAAGTCCGGCCACTGCCTGCTCTCGAGTTGGGGGCGGATCTACGGCATCGACCACGGGCTCTGTTTCAGCGAACACTGGAAGCTGCGCACGGTGATCTGGGACTTCACCGGGGAGCCCATCGAGGAGAACCTCCTCGCGGACGTCGAGGAGTTCGTGGATGACGGGCTCGAGCGCCTGGCCCCATGGCTCGACGGGCCCGAACTCGAAGCGGTCGAGGACCGGGCGCGCCAAGTCCTCGCCGACGGGGTGTACCCCGACGACGAGTCCGGCCATCGCTGGCCCTGGCCACTCGTGTGAAGAAGTTGGGTCAGCTGATCAGCGGGACTTGAGCGCCTCGATGAGCGCCGGCATCACCTTGTGCACATCGCCGACGATGCCGAGATCCGCGACGCCGAAGATCGGGGCCTCGGGATCCTTGTTGATGGCGACGATGTTCTTGGAGCCCTTCATCCCGACGAGGTGCTGGGTCGCACCCGAGATGCCGCAGGCGATGTAGACGCTGGGCTTCACGACCTTGCCGGTCTGGCCCACCTGCTTGGAGTAGGGCACCCAGCCGGCGTCGACGATGGCACGCGAGGCGCCCGACGCTGCGTTGAGCAGACCGGCGAGCTCGTCGACCATCGCGTAGGCGTCGGCTTGTCCGAGGCCACGGCCGCCCGACACGACGACGGCAGCGTCGTCGAGCTGAGGGCCCGACCGCTCCTCGACGTGGCGGCCGGTGACGATCGCCGAACCGGCGTTGCCGGCATCGACCTGATCCACCGCCGAGACCGAGGCCGGGCCCCCGCCGCTGGGCTCGGCCTCGAAGGACTTGGGACGGAACAGCGCGAGCGCTGGGCCAGAGGAACGAAACGCTGTGAACACGTTCTGGGTTCCGCCGAAGACGGGCTCCTCGACAACGAGGGCATCGCCGTCGAGCGATGCGCCGACATTGTTGGTGACGACCGGCTGGTCCAATCGGACCGCCAGGCGGGCCGCGGTGTCGCGGCCGTCGGTGGTCTGGCCGAAGAAGACGGCATCGGGGCTCGACGCGCCGATGTGCGCCTCGAGAGCCGCGGCTGCGTGAACACCGATGAGCTTGCCGCCGAGATCGCCGGTGGCATGCACGGTGCTCACACCGTGGGCGCCGAGATCGGCGGCGACAGCGTCGCCGTCGCCGGCGACGAATGCTTCGACGTTGTCTGCCAGCTCACGGGCCTTGGCGCAGAGTTCGAGCGTGAGGCCCGAGACACCGGTCTCGTCGGCCTCCGCGAACACGAGGATGGTGGAGAGTGCCATTGTTCAGTCCCCTCAGATGACCTTGAGCTCGCCGAGGAAGTCGACGATCTTCTCGTGGGCGTCACCTTCGTCCTCGATGATCTCGCCGGCCTGACGCTCTTCGGCCGCTGTCACCTGCACGGTCTCTTGACGTGCGCCTCCCTGACCCACCTGCCCGGCATCGACGCCGAGCCCGGCCAGGTCGAGCTCCTCGACCGGCTTCTTCTTGGCGGCCATGATCCCCTTGAAGGAGGGGTAACGGGGCTCGACCACACCCGCGGTCACCGACACCAGCGCGGGGAGGGAGCACTCGACATCGTCGTACCCCGCCTCGGTCTGGCGCTGCACGTTGACGGTGCCATCGGCGACGGAGATCTGCTTGGCGAAGGTGATCGACGGAACGTCCAGCACCCCGGCCACCATCTCGGGAACGGTCCCGGTGTAGCCGTCGGAGGACTCGACGCCGGCCAGAACCAGATCCGGCTCCAGACGACCGATCGCCGCGGCGAGCACCTTGGCGGTGCCGAGCGCGTCGGTCCCCGCCAGTGCGTCGTCGCTGACGAGCACGGCATCGTCGGCACCCATTGCGAGGGCGGTCCGCAGACCACTCATCTCGTTGTTTGGGGCCATGGACACGAGCGACACCTGTCCTCCGCCCGCAGCTTCGACGAGTTGGAGAGCCATCTCCACGCCGTAGCTGTCGGACTCATCGAGGATCAGCTTGTCGTCGCGCTTCAACAGGTTGGTGGCAGGATCCAGCTCACCCGGCAATGCGGGATCGGGGATCTGCTTGACGCAGACAACGACCTTCATGGGTCAGCAGTCTGCCGAACCGATAGCCGGTTCCCAAATCATTCGGGTGGAGAACCTCGAAATTTCCTCATGGGGTGAATCGACAACCACCCTGGTGTCGAGGACACTCCTGTCGTGCGCCTGCTCCTGCTCGTCAACGGCTCCGCCTCGTCGGTGACGGCACGCACCCGGGTCATGATTCAGACCGCCCTCGCCCGCCGCCACGATGTCGAGATGGCCTTGACCAGCCGCCGCGGCCATGCGTCTCGCCTGGCGCGAGGTGCCGCGGCGACCGGAACCGACGTGGTCGTGGTGTTGGGAGGCGACGGCACGCTCAACGAAGCCGCCAACGGCCTCGTCGGCACTGATTGCGCCCTCGCGGCACTCCCGGGCGGGTCGACCAACGTCTTCGCCCGCACGATCGGGACACCGGACGATCCCCTCGAGGCCGCCGACGCGGTCGCCGGCGCACTCGATCGGGGATCGATCATCGGAGCGGGACTCGGCCAGGTGCGCGGCCGCTATTTCCTCTTTCACTGCGGCATGGGCTTCGACGCAGCCGTGGTGGAGCAGGTCGAGCGCCGCGGGGCGGTGAAGCGGTACGCCGGCCATCCGCTGTTCGTGTGGTCGGGGTTCACGACCTGGTCCCGCCACTACGACCGGTCATCGCCCCGCATGTCGATCAGTCACGCAGGCGGGGGTGTCGATGACAGCTACTTCACCATCGTTCTCAACACCGATCCATACACCTACCTGGGCAGCAGACCTCTGTCCCTCGCCCCCGAGGCCACCCTCGACAGGGGCCTGTGCGTCGTTGCGGTGCGTACCATGTCGTTCGGGCCGATGATGAGCCTGCTCGGAGGGCTGCTGCGGGGCGCGGATCTGCGCGACGACCCGCGCATCCACGTCGCGACGGATCTGGAGTGCGTCGACGTCGTGGGTCACCGGCCGTTCCCGCATCAGCTCGACGGCGACCATCTCGGCGACGTCGACGAACTGCGCTTCACCTGGGAGCCCGATGCGCTCCGCCTGGTGATGCCAAAATCCGCCTGAGGTGGTCAGCGGTTGTCCAGCCCGTCGAGAACACGCCGGGCGACGTCTGGCACGTTGCTGATCACGCCATCGACACCCCATCGCGCGAGCTCGGCGATTCTTGAGGGATCGTCGACGGTCCAGACGTTGACGACGAGGCCGAGCTCGACGGTCTGAGCGACGAACACTTCGTCCACGAGCAGATCGTCGGGATGTACCCACCGATGGCCATGCCGGGACGCGGTCCGCAGCAGCGAGGTGGGATCGCCCCGGTCGAAAAGGAAGGCGGTGGGGATGTCTGGCTCCCGATCACGAACGGCGTCGATCGTCGCGAGATCGAACGACGAGACGCTGAAGTCGCCCTCCGGTCGCCGAGCCAGCTCGCCAGACACCAGGGCCACCATCCGCATCTCCGCGTCGTAGCTGCGCGATCGCTGGTCGTTCTTGATCTCCACGTTCACGTGCACCCCGGCACACGCATCGAGCGCGGTGGCGAGTAACGGAACGTGCGTGGGGAGTTCGGCCGCCGGACTGTCGGAGATGGCGCGCCCTGCCTCGGTGCGTTCGTCGTGATGGACGGCAAGGGCGCCATCGGCGGTGAGGCGAACATCGAGCTCGACCCCATCTGCCCCGAACTCCACCGCCCGCTCGAACGCGGCGAGGGTGTTCTCCCGTTCGGCCCGTGACGCTCCGCGGTGGGCGATGACCTTCACTTCGAGGCCTCTCGGCTCCCCCAGGGCCACCGACGCGCGTACCCACCGACACCGCAGCGCTGCGACCAGCCCAAACATGCGTTCGATGCCATCTCAAACTTTTCTTGTCGAAGGGTCACACCCAAGCTACTCTCAGTGGCCGCTGCGGCTTGCAGTCCCCTGACGTGCAACGGAAATCTGGCGGCAATTACACCAGAGGGGCCCTCGGGCTCCACCGGAGCACAGGATTGCAGAAGGCGTCCACCCGCCCCTGCGCAGCATGACCGGCACCGCTTGTGAATCGCTTCACGAGCGAGCACCTGGAGGGATTTCGTTGAGCGCAAGAGGAACCTTGCTCCTCGAGAGCGGAGTGTGGCGAAGCACGGCGAGCTGCCGGGACACCGATCCCGCGCTGTTCTTTCCCGTGGGAACCACCGGAGCAGCACTCGATCAAATCGCAGCGGCCAAGGCGGTCTGCACCGACTGCCAGGTCAAGGACCTGTGCCTCGAGTTCGCGCTGAAGACGAACCAGGATTCTGGCGTCTGGGGCGCAACCTCGGAGGAAGAGCGCCGGCAGATCCGCCGCGAGCGCAACGCCGCCCGACGCCGCGCCAGCTGAGCCGATCCCCTACCGGGCTGCCCGGGCGATCGGAACCGTCACGATCGCCTCGGACCCCGGGCCGTCGTCGCGCCCGCGCATCTCGAATGAGCCCTGGAGCTCGGAGTCGGCGAGGGCTCGAATGATCGAGGTTCCGAGCCCTCTCTGCTGATCGAGGTCGAAGTCGTCCGCCAGGCCGACGCCGTCGTCGCGCACGGCCATCGTGAGCGAGAACGGATCTTCGCGCTCGATCGAGACACGAATCGATCCGATCGTCGAGCCGTTGGACGACGAGCGCCCAGGGAACGCGTGATCCACCGCGTTCTGCAGCAACTCGTTGAGCACGACGGCGAGCGGCGTCACCACCTCGGCGGGGACCTCACCTGCGTCCCCATCCACCGTGAAGGCGATGCGCCGCTCGGCCGACGTATAGCCGTCCTGGATGGTGGCCACGAGACGACTGGCGACCTCCCGCAGGCTCACATCGTCGGCGGACTCGTTCGCCAGCGTCTCGTGGACGAACGCGATCGCGCCGATCCGTCGCACCGACTCCTCGATCGCTTGCTTGGCCTCGTCGGAGGCGAGGCGGCGGCCCTGGAGGCGCAGCAGCGAGGAGATGGTCTGCAGGTTGTTCTTCACCCGGTGGTGAATCTCGCGGATCGTGGCGTCTTTCGACAGCAGCAGCCGATCTCGTCGGCGCAGCTCCGACACATCGCGCACCAGCACGACCAATCCGTCGGAGGCGCCGCGTTCGAACAGCGGAAGCACCATCATCTGCACCGTCACATCGCCCCGCTCCAGCTCGGACGACGCGGGAGCGAACGTGGTGAGGGCCTGACCGACCGGGGCCTGATCGAGGCCGACCTCGCCGAGCCGTCGATCGACGACGTTTCCCACCACGCCGACGCGATGCAGCGTGCTCAACGCATTGGGGGACGCGTACCGGACCCGGCCCTCGGTGTCGAGAAGAAGCATGCCGTCACCGACCCGGGGGACCTCATCATGGTCCACCTCCTCGCCCCTGTAGGGAAAGCGGCCTGCCGAGATCATGCGGGCGAATCGATGGAACGTCGCGAGGTATCGTCTCTCGAGCTCACCGGGGTCGCGGCGAATCGCGAAGTCGGGGCTGACCTCGCGGCTGAGCACCCCGATCACCGTCTCGTCGTGAAGGACGGGGATGGACAGGACCCTCGCCCGCCGGCCGGTCTGGCGGAGCCGCACCTCACCCTCGACGATCTCACCGAGCGCGTACGCCCGAGCGACGAGCGGCCGATCGACGTCGTCGGCGATCACGCCGACATGATCGTCGTGGTAGAGCGTCTGGCCCGTCGTTGGTCGGATCTGGCTCACGATCGTGAAGTGGCGACCGCTGTCATCGGCCGGAGCGAAGAGCAGAAGATCGGCGAAGGACAGATCGGCGAGCAGACCCCACCACGACACCAGGCGCTGGAGGTGCAGCAGCTGCCTGGTCGATAGGCCGGTGCCGAGGCGGGTCAGCTCGGCGAGGGTGGCCATGGAATCGAACGTATCGGGGCCGTCACTCGGTGACCAACCACCTCAGGCCACGATCTCGTCGCCGATGGAGGCGAGATGGGCCCGATGGAGATCGCCGGGACCCCTGTCGCCCACGATCACGAGCGGTGGGCCATCACGGAGCGGCGCGATCGCCCGCTCGTCGTACTGGGCGGCCACGGCGCTGCGCTGCCATGCCTCCGTGGCCCGGCGGGCAAGGCCTTCGAACGCTGCCGGCCCGTGGCCCTCGTCGCCTGCCAGCACAGCGGTCAGGTCGCGCTCGATCGCTGTCTGCTTCGGAGGGTCACCGGGCGGCTGCTGCCGGACGCGATTGACGATTGTCGCCTCCCAGGCGACACCTCTCGTCGCCAGCTCGTCGCCCAACGACATGCACTGCTCGATGGCGGCAGGTTCGGTGGATGTGACCACCACCACCGCCGCTGCGTCGCCCTCGCGAAAGAGGAGGTCGACCGATTTTGCCCGCGCCACGATCGGGTCCGCGAGCGGCCTCACACTGCCGAAGAACTCGGCCAGCGAGGTGACGAATCCCCGCCCGAGAACGAGGTTGGCAGCAGCGACGAGCGGTCGCGTCCCGACGCTGATCACGGGGTTGGCTGCGGTACCGGTGAACCACCCCAGGGCGCGGTTCTCGAAGAACGACGCGAGGCGCTCGGGCGCCATCAGGAACTCGATGGCGCGCTTCGACGGAGGGGTGTCGACGATGACGAGATCGTGCCCGGCTGCGATGAGCTGGTGCAGCGTCTCGATCGCGATGAAGTCGTGGGCGTGGACGAAGTTCCTCGTGACCGCCCTGTACATCGCATTGTCGATGAGAGACGTGGCCGATCCGAGCTCCCGGGTCACCAGCTGGTCCCAGGCGGAGGCCGGGTCGAGAACCGTCACGTCCAGGCTCCCCTCCCCCACATCGATGGTGGCGTGGTTCTGGTCGGCACCGAGACCGAGGGCCGAGGCCAGCGATCTCGATGGATCCACCGTGAGAATCGCGATCCGCCCGCCGGCGCGCCCGGCAGCCAGCGCGAGCGAGGCCGCCACGGTCGTCTTCCCGACGCCCCCCGCTCCGAGAACGAGTACGACACGGCGCTGATCCAGCAGATCTGCGACGGGGCTCACCACTCCGCCCCGAGGACGTCCGCGAGCGATGCGACAACGTCTGCCTCGGCGACGACGGGCACCGACCAGAAGGGCGCCGGTCGGGCACACCCGGCGACGACCTCGATCCAGCGGCGCGCCGCATCGTCGCTGTCTCGCTCGCGTGCAAGCGCCTGCAACGCGGAATGCGAAGCCCCGGGGAGCTCGAGATCTCGGGCCTCGATTGCAGACAAGAGCGCCCGGTCCGAAGCGAGCGGCACCCCCAGCGGAACCCGATTGATCACCGCACCACAGAGGCCGGCGCTACCGAGCTCGCTGACATCGGCGATCAGACGACAGCACTCCTCAGCGGGAGCCTCCTCGGGGAGTGCGACGGCCAGAACTCCGCAGCGCGTGTGGTCGGCGAGCAACTCCGACATCCAACCGGTCTGGCCCGCGAGCAGACCACCAGACGCGAGGGTGCCCACCGAACGCGGCGCATCGAGGTAGGCGATCACGTGGCCCGTCGCGGGCCCATCCATCACGACGAGGTCGTATTCGTCGGTTCGAACCGCCCACAGGAGACGGCCGAGCGCCAGAACCTCGCGCACCCCAGGTGCAGCGCCTCCCATGAGATCGAGCGCGCGACCCAGCGGCCGGATCCGTCCGAGCGCCGCCATGGGCGTGAACGTTCGCAGGTAGTGGTGGAGGGCTGCGGCGGTGTCCATCCGCATCACGTGTAGCCCCTGGGTCGCCTCGGTCGGCTCGTACCCCACGTCCCCGATGCCGAGAGCCTGCGCGGTGGCACCGCTGCCATCCAGATCACACAGCAAGACTCGACGGGCCCTGGACGCGGCAGCCACCGCGAGCGCGGCCGCGATCGTGGTCTTCCCCACTCCGCCCTTTCCGGTGACCGCGACGAAGCGCAGATCGAGCGGAGAACTCCCCGCCCGCGGCGTAGGGGTGTGGCTCAGCTCCCGAACCCGATGGTTCGTCCACTGGACGAACCGAGCTCGACGTAGGCGAGGTTGGTCACCGCGACACCGGTCTTGCGTCCGTCACGATCGGTGACCCAGAGCACGTTGGTCTCACCGGCAAGCGCGGCCTCGACATGGGCCGTCACGTCTGCGGCGGTGTCGTCGTCGACCTCGAGGCTCAGCTCGCGCGCCACGTTCTTCATGCCGATCCGAATGTCCACGTCGTCGTCCTGTGTCGAGGGAGGTCCGCTGCCAGAAACTTGGCGGGGGCCATGGTACCGGTCAGGAGCTACAGGACAGCTGCGAGCAGCCCACCCTGGTCCGCGCCCAATCGGGACGCTTGGCCGCGTGCGGTTCGAACTCCGGCTGTTCGTCGTAAGGCCGACGCATCACGTCCAGGAGCTCCCCGATGAGCGACGTATCGCCGTCGCTCGCCGCGTCGATCGCCAGCTGGGCCAGATAGTTGCGCAGGACGAACTTGGGGTTGACCGAGTTCATCGCGGCACGGCGCTCGCCGTCGTGGAGATGTAGCTCGCGCACTCGCCGCGAGTAGGCGCCGACGAAGGTCTGGATGCGGTCCCGGGACTCCACCGTGATCGAGCCGGGGGAATAGTGGGCTTCACCGAGCACCTGCGCCCTGGCCGCGTCGTCGACGTCTTCGGACGTGGGCACCTCCGCCAGGCGCCGCCAGAAGATCGTCATGTCGGTCTCGGTGAGCTGCAGCACCTCGAGCGCTTCGGCGGCGAGCTCGCGATCGACGTCGTCGGCGAGGGCCGGGAGGCCCAGCTTGGCCGCCATCATGTCCGCCCACCGCGCTTCGAACTCCGGCACGAAGCGGTCGATCGCCTCCTGGAGCGGTTCGACTGCGCCGACGAGCGGAAAGAGGGCGTTGGCCAGCTGGACCAGGTTCCAGTGGGCGATCTGTGGCTGGAGGCCGAAGCGATACCGCTTGGTCCCCGCGTCTGTGGTGTTGGGTGTCCAGTTGGGGTCGTAGTCGTCGAGCCAGCCGTAGGGCCCGTAGTCGATCGTCAGACCGAGGATCGACATGTTGTCGGTGTTCATGACGCCATGGACGAAGCCCACGCGCAGCCATTCGGCCACCATCGCTGCGGTTCGGCGGGCGACCTCTGCGAGCAGATCGGCGTAGATCTGCCCGCCATCTCCAGGCACACCGAGCTCGGGGTATTCGGTGGAGATCACGAAGTCGGCGAGCTGGCGCAACGTCTCGTGGTCGTCGCGCGCGGCGAAGATCTCGAAGTTGCCGAACCTCACGAAGCTCGGCGCGACACGACACACGACCGCACCGGGCTCGGGCGCCGGGTTGCCGTCGTAGAGCATGTCGCGGACGACGTCTTCGCCTGTCGTGACGAGGCTGAGGGCCCGCGTGGTCGGGACGCCCAGGTGGTGCATGGCCTCGCTGCAGAGAAACTCGCGCACCGAGGACCGAAGCACAGCCAGGCCGTCGGCGGTGCGGGAGTACGGCGTGGGCCCTGCGCCTTTGAGCTGCAACATCTGCCGCCGACCCGTGACGTCGACCGCCTCGCCGAGGGCGATGGCCCGCCCGTCGCCGAGCTGGCCCGCCCAGTTGCCGAACTGGTGGCCGCCATAACACATGGCGTGTGCGTCCATCCCTGCGAGGAGCGCGTTGCCACCGAACACCGCGGCGAATCGCGGATCCTCGGCGACCTCTGCTGCCAGCCCGAGTTGTTCGAACATCTCGGCTGAGTGCGCGATGAGCGTCGGCCCGGCCACCGGGGTCGGCTCGACCCGGCTGTAGCAGGCCCCGACGACCTGGCGTCTGTGGTTGTCCGACACAGGGTCGTGCGGAAGCGACTGGGTGAAGCGGTTGTCGAAGCGAAGATCGTCGAGCGTGTCTGGCGTCATGACCGGTTCACCCTCTCACAGAAGCGTCAGGCTCAGAGGAGCTTGAGGCCCTCGTTGTAGCGCCGGGTCGGGAGGTGCTCCTCCTCGAGGAGACGGGCCATCTCGCGGAACACGACGGCCGGCTCGCTGTCAGGATCGGCGACCGTGATCGGATCGCCGACGTCGCCGCCCTCGCGGAGCGCGGGCAGAAGAGGCACTCGCCCGAGCAGTGGCACGTCCAGGAGCTCGGCGAGTTCCTGGCCGCCGCCCGATCCGAAGATCTCGTACTCAACGCCATCGTCTCCTCGGAACCAGCTCATGTTCTCGATCACGGCTCGGACCTGGAGGTTGACCTTGTCGGCCATGAACGCCGCGCGCTGGGCGACCTTCTGGGCCGCCGGCTGCGGTGTGGTCACCACGATCAACTCTGACTTGGGAAGGAACTGCGCGAGGGAGAGCGAGATGTCGCCGGTGCCGGGGGGCAGATCGACGAGGAGGTAGTCGGGTTCGTCCCAATAGACGTCGGTGAGGAACTGTTCGAGCGCCTTGTGGAGCATCGGGCCCCGCCAGATGACCGGCTGGTCCTCTCGGGCGAAGAACCCCATCGAGATACAGCGCACCCCGTTGGCCTCGACCGGCACGACCATCTGGTCGATGACCGTGGGGGGCCGCTCGACACCCAGCATGCGGGGGATCGAGAAGCCCCACACGTCCGCGTCGATGACGGCGCTCCGGAGACCCCGCTGCGCCAACGCGATCGCCAGGTTGGTCGTGACGCTCGACTTGCCCACCCCGCCTTTGCCACTGGCGATGAGCAGCACCCTCGTGCGGTTGCCCGGCTCGGCGAACGAGACCGCCCGCCCCTCGGCGTGGCCGTGCGCTCCCTGCGACCCGGCGGTCTCCGCCGGGTCACCGATGAGCTGCGCTCGCAGCGTCGCCTGCTCGGCCTCGTCCATCACGGTGAACTCGACGTCCACCTGACCGACGCCGTCCACCGAGCGCGCGGCCTCGACAACGAAGTGCGCGAGCTCTTCTCTGACGGGCCAGTCCTCGGACGGCAGCGCGATCGCGACCTGCACCCCGCCTCCGGCCACCGCGACGGCTCGCAGCATTCCCATCTGCGCGATGTCGCGGCGCAGCTCCGGGTCGATCACGCCGCTGATCGCCGTGGTGAGATCGTCTTCGGCGACGGGCATGGCGACTCCTGAGGGGGATGGCGCAGGCTGTGGACCGCCCGACCGCCGATAGAATCTACCGCTGTGACCGCTCAGGCACTCACTCCCGAACGCTTCTCCGCAGCGGTGGCGTCGATAACCGCCGCGTTTGGCGATCCGACTCGGCGCGACATCTACCTACGCGTCCGAGAGACAGCCGAGGGGATGACGGCCTCCGAAGTAGCCCAGGCGGTGGATCTGCACGCCAACGTCGCCCGCCACCATCTCGACAAGCTGGCCGCGGGCGGCCATGTCGTGGTCGACGTGCATTCGGGCGGCGGCGCAGGCCGGCCATCCAAGCGTTACCGAGCCGCCCACCCGGAGATGTCGCTGGAGTTCCCCGTTCGCCACGACGATCTTCTCGGGACGCTGCTCGGCCGAGCGCTCACCCGTCTGCCCGCCGACGAGGCCGCAGAGCTGGCCGAAGAGGTCGGCATCGAATACGGCCTACATCTCGCATCGTTGATGGAGCCGGGCGAAGCCCACCGGTCGCTCGAAGCGGCGGTCGGCGCGGTCGCCGACGCGCTCACCTCTCATGGTTTCTCGGCCCGGTCCGAAGGCATCGCCGGCGAACTCGTGATCGTGTCGGAGCACTGCCCGTTCGGACAGGCCGCCGTCGACCATCCCGTCTTGTGCGCCATCGATCGCGGCCTCGTGAAGGGCATGCTCGGCGGCCTCCACGGTGAAACGACACCGGAGCTCGCCGGGTCGGTCCCCATGGGCGACACCGTCTGCACCACGCGGGTCTGACACTGTTGCGCGTTCATCTCGTCAGGCACGCCCGCGCCCTTCCCCGCCGCGGCCACCAAGGGCCGGATCGAGACCGAGCGCTCAACGACCGCGGCCGAACCCAGGCCGATGCCCTCGCGGGGCTGAGCCTCTTCGACGGCGTCGAGAGAGTCATCTCGAGCCCAGCCGTTCGCTGCGTCGACACGGTTGCTCGGCTCGCTCACCGGCTCGGCGTCGACGTCGAGCAGGACGAGCGGTTGTTCGAGGGCAACGCCGGCGCAGTGGTGTTCGAGCTCGCCCTCTCCCACGGCGCAGACGTCGGCGGCAGTGGCGACCTCCTCCTGTGCTCGCACGGCGACCTGATCCCCGACGCGCTGCATCTGGCGCAGCTGCGCGGCGCGCGCTTGATCGGCTCCAACCTGGTGGCCAAAGGGTCCACCTGGTCGCTCGACTTCGACGGCGAACGGGTCACAACCGCCACCTACACCGCCGCCCCTGAGGCCTGAACCTCAGCCCGCGAGTGCGGCGCGCATCTCCTGGATCGTGTCGGTGATCACCTGGGCCATCTGGGGTGGCGGATCGCGTTCGAGCGCAGCCTCGTAGTACTCGATCGCCGCCGCGAGATCGCCTTGGAGTTCACGCGCTGCCAACCCCCTGAAGAGGTAGGGGTCTGGCACCGTCGCACCGAGTTCGATCGCCCGATCCAGCGCCTCGAGCCCGAGCGCGTGCAGGTCGACACCCTCGGCCGCGAGCGCCTCGTCGCGGGCCGCGGGACTGACGCGGACGAGGATCCAACCGCGCAGGGTCAATGCCCCGACGTGATCGGGATCTGCGGCGAGGATCTGATCGAGCTGGCGAAGCGCCGGTTCGATCTCGGCCTGCCGTTCGTGCAGCTGAGCGGAGAGGAGGAGGGCTTCGGCGAGGTCGCGATCGTCGACCAGAACCGCGTCAACCATCTCGCGCGCTCCCTCCAGGTCGCCGCCGAAGAAGAGCTGCTCAGCCTCCGCAACCCGAGTGCGCACGGACGAGTTGATGTCGCCTGTGATGATCCCGCCGGGGGCGCGCTGCCCAGAAAACTGGGCCAGCGTCAGGCCGGCCACTACCGCGAGAACCGCAGCACCCGCGAAGTACCACCACTTCTGGCTCGACGTCGCTTCGTGGGCGATCGTGGCCTCGCCCTCCTGGATCTGGCGCGCCACCGCCGCAGCTCGCCGGGTGTAGTCGTCGTTGAGGGTCGCGAACTCCTCGTCGTCGACTTCGCCAGCCGCGTGCTCACGCTCGAGATCGTCGAGCGAGCGCAGCAGGAAGTCCCGCTCCTCTTCGAGCTCGGCGAGGCGATCGAGTCGCCGACCCGAGGCCGTCACGTCTTCGAACGGAGCCGGGCGACCAGTTCCCGGTCCTCATCTGTCGCGCCGAGGCCTCTCCCCGAGCGCCAGTCGCGGAACGACCAGCCCAGCCACACGCCTCCCACGACGACCGCGATCACCGGAACGACCCACACCAGGGAGGCGAACCCCGCACGTGGCGGCCTGGCATCGACGCCCTGACCGTACTGCTGAGTCAGGAAGCGGCGGATCTCGCTATCGGGGAGACCGTCATCGATGAGCTCGTCGATCTGCTGGCGGATCGCTGCAGAGACCGGCGCATTGGACTCGAGCACGTTCTGCCCATCGCATTCGGGACAGAGCGTCGTGGCTTTGAGATCGTAGGCCCGCTCGTCGTCGGTGGCCGGCGGATCGTCGGCGGTGGCGACGATCGCAACCGACGTCGCCATCACCACGAGGACGACAACCCAGAGCGCGCGCCGAATCAGCGCTGTCACGAGGCATCGACCTGCGCGAGCAGCTGGGCGATGTGATCGTCGAGCAGGTCTGCAGTGATTCGCCCTTGATAGCGGTTGACCACGAAGCCGCTCGGCGCGACGACAAAGGTCTCGGGCGGGCGGAGTACCGCGAACTTCACCGCGAATTCGGCGTCGGGGTCCTTCACGACCGGCCAGTCGCCGCCGAGCTCCTCGAAGAACGCCCGGGCACCTTCCTCGGTGTCGCCGAACGGAATGCTGACCACGAGCGCGTCGTCGACGTGACGAGCGGCGAACTCGACCAACTCGGGATGTTCCTGCTCGCAGGGCACACACCAACTGGCGAAGAAGTTGACCACAACCCACTTGCCGCGGGCGTCGTCGATGTCGAAGGGCTCGCCCTCCAGAGTCTCGCCCGCCACTGCGGGAACCACCTGGTTGATGAGCGGGGACTGGCCGGCGAAGTCCGTGCCGCCGTCGCGCGTCCAGAGCAGAATGACCAAGCCGATCATGATGAGCGCCGCGACCACGGCGGCCATCCGAACCGGGCCACCGGAGGCACCGCCCGGGAGTTCCTCCTCGGCGGCGTCGGTCATACGAGCGCCGGCTCCTTCTCGGGCTCACCGGACTCGGCCGGCGGCTCGACGCCCTCCTGGAATGGGAGGTCCTTGCGGCGCGTGGGGACGAGGGCGAGCAGAGTTCCGAGGCCGAGCAGTCCGCCGCCAGCCCACATCCATCCAACCAGTGGCTGGATGAGGACCCGGATCGCGACCTCATCGTCGCCCTCGTCGGGAAGCACGGACAACACGAGATAGACGTTGTCGACCAAACCGGTGCTCACGCTCGGTGTGGGGATCGGTCGCCCGAATGTGGGGAACCTGGTGACCGCCGGTGCGTAGACACCGCGACCTTCGATGTCGATCTGTGCGCTCACGACTCGGTTGGGGCCATCCATGCGGTCCACCAACTCGATGAACGTCACCTCGTATCCCGCGACCGAACCGGTCTCACCTGGCGCGAGCACGAACTCGCCTTCCTCGGAGTACACGCTGCTCGCGACGAACCCGAACGCGATGACGGCGACGCCGATGTGGGCGACCATTCCGCCGCCGGCGCGGCCGGTCAGCCCCCACAATCCGTTTCGGCGAACAGCAAGCGCAAGATGTCGCGCAGCTGCTCCGATCGTGAAGCCGCCGAGCCCGAGGCCAAGCAGCGCCCACAAGCCGGTTGCACCGGCGAGTGCGGCGATGAGCATCGTGCCCGCAGCGACGGCTACAGGGCCGAGGAGTCGCTCGACCAGCAGAGCTGCCGATGTCGATCTCCACGTCAGCAGCGGCGACACGCCCATGAGGAACAGCAGCGCGATCCCGATCGGCATGAGCATCGTGTCGAACCACGGCGCGCCGACCGCGATCCGGTCGCCGTTTACCGCCTCGACAATCAACGGGAACACGGTGCCCAACAGAACGAAGAACGCGAAGGCCGCGAACAGGAAATTGTTGGCGAGGAAGGACCCCTCCCTCGACACCGGTGAGTCGATCGATCCGGGCGACCGAAGCCGATCGCCGCGCCAGCCGATCAGCCCGACGGACACGATCACGATCGTGGTGAACAAGGCCAGGAACAACGGTCCGATACTCGACTCGGAGAACTCATGCACCGACCGCACGACACCGGATCTCGTCAGGAAGGTGCCGAAGATGGTCAACGCGAAGGTGGCGAGGAGCAGGCACAGGTTCCACACCCGCAACATGCCCCTGCGCTCCTGGACGATCACCGAGTGGATGAACGCCGTCCCCGTGAGCCACGGCAAGAAGGACGCGTTCTCCACGGGGTCCCAGGCCCAGTACCCGCCCCAGCCGAGCACTTCGTAGCTCCACCAGGCCCCCAGCAGGACCCCGATGCTCAAACTGCCCCAGGCGATCATGGTCCAGACCCGGGTGGCCACCAACCAGCCCTCACCAAGCCGCCCCGTCACCAGCGCGCCGACAGCGAACCCGAACGGAACCGTGAACCCGACATAGCCGAGGTAGAGCATGATCGGGTGAATGGCCATCAGCGGGTGATTGCGCAGCAACGGATTGAGGCCGTTGCCCTCCGCCGGTGCCACATCGAGCGTGGTGAACGGGTCGGCGGGAAACACGAGAAGGCCGAAGAAGAAGGCTCCCAGGGCGAGCATCGTCAGCAGCGACCACGCCACCAGCCGGTCATCGATCCTCGCTCGGAACACGAAGGCCACCGCGCCGACGTAGAGGCACAGCACCAGTGCCCAGAGCAGGAGCGACCCTTCGAGCGCGCCCCACAGCGTGGCCATCTTGTAGACGAGAGGCGTGTCGGTCGTGGAGTTCTCCGCCACGTAAGCCAGCGAGAAGTCGTCGCGCACAAGAGCGACTTCCATAGCGATGGTGGCGATCACCGCCCCGCTCACCATCACCGCCACCCACATCAGAGCGCGGCGCTGCCTGGCCGTGTCGCGGGTGGCGAGTGCCAACCCGAGTGTCGAGATACCTCCGAGTGCGCCGACGAAGCCGATGGCAACCCCGAGGCTTCCGATCAGCGCCGTCACGAGGCGCGTCCCCGTTCGGCCGCTTCGGCGAATCCGTCAGGACAGCCGTCGAAATACCCCTCGGGAAGCGTCGCCTGAATCGACTCTTCCGAAACCGCCTCGTACTCGTTGGTGTGCTTGACGAGCATCCGGTCCGACAAGAAGAAATGGCTGTCCGAGCCCGCGATCGTGGAGCTCGAGCCGGGCTCCCATGCGCCCTCGAGGACAACGGGGATCCACGGGCTCTCGAACAGATCGGGGGGATCGGTGAGATGGCGAACCGCGGCGACCTCGCAGTCGTGCACGATCTGGAAAGTGGTGACGCCACCGTCGTTGGTGACCGTGGCGGGGATCACCCTCCCCTGAATGCGGAAGCGCTTGTCGCCCAGATCCTCTCGCTGCTCGATCGCTTCGTCGACGTTGCGGAAGAAGAGCGTCGCGTTGCGCAACCCCTGCACGAGCACGAAGCCCCCGACCACCACGAGCACGGCCGTCACCAACAGCACCCGGGTACGCCGCCCGCGCAGCAGACCACGCCGGATCTCGTCGACGTCCTCGAGCTCGTGGCGCGGTGTCAGGTCCACGTGGATCCCTTCTCCCCCTCGCCCGCTGACGAGCCGTCGTCGCTGCGGCCGATGCCGAGCTGTTCGCCGATCGCCCGACCGCGCATCACGATCCATGCGGCATAGAACCCGATGGCAGCGATGGTGAT
Organism: uncultured Acidimicrobiales bacterium; assembly: GCA_964629575.1. GTDB lineage: Bacteria > Actinomycetota > Acidimicrobiia > Acidimicrobiales > Poriferisodalaceae > JAYPWI01. Next base: position 120,362 of record CAZVUM010000002.1, read on the forward strand.
GCCGTATCCGGCGATGATCGATCCTGCGTTGTTCACGATCCAACCGCCTCGGCTTGCCTCGCCTCGATCGCGGCGCAGAGCCCTTCGTCGTCGAGCATCTCCTCGAGACGAATCACGCGGTACCGGTGGACCATCAGCCACGCTGCGACGATCGTCATGGTCAGCGTCGAGAAGAGCAGGCTCCACAGCATCTCACCGGTGATCTCGGGCTCACCGAGACCGAAGCTCTCCTGCTGATGAAGGGTCCGCCACCAGTCCACCGAAAAGTGCACGATCGGAACGTTGACGAACGAGGCGAGCGCCATGATGGCCGAGCGCTTCGAGCGGACCGTCGGATCCGCTGGGAGTCGACGCAGCGCCAGATACCCGATGTAGGTGATGAACAGCAGCACCGTGGTGGTGAGGCGAGCATCCCACTGCCAGTACGTCCCCCAGGTGATCTTTCCCCACAGTGCGCCGCTGATCAGTGTCAGTCCGGTGAACAGCACACCGCATTCGGCGGCCGCGCCGGCCAGCCGGTCGTAGTGGCGGCCCGAGTCGGCACGACGACGTCCACGCCAGAGATAGAGCGCACTGGCGAGGGAGGTGAGTCCGAAGGAGCCATAGGCGATCCAGATGACCGGCACATGCACGTACAGCAATCGCACCGCGTCGCCCTGAACCACGTCCTTGGGCGACACCACGAGTCCGAGGAGTAGCGCGACGACTGTCGCGAGGACCGCGACCCCTCCGAGCACGCGCGTCGCCGGTGTCGCGGTCATTGGGCCCTGGCCGGCAGGTGCGTTCTGCTCACCCATTCATCCGTCCTCCAGCAGCGGCCCGAAGGCCACGGAGCCCACCGCGGCGAAGATCGCCGCGATCGCGAACAGCAGGCCGGTCCAATTCCAGCCCGCATCTGTACTCAAACCGAACGCCGCCTCGAACGCTCGCGTCGCCGCGAGCAACACGGGCGCCACGACCGGGATCAAGAGCAACGGCAGCAGCGTATCCCGCACCCTCACCCCAGATGCCAGCGCGCCGTACAGGGTTCCGCACACCGAGAACGCCAGCGTCCCCCCCAAGGCGGCGACGAGGGCGAGCGGCCAGCTCTCGACGGACGTGTTGAAGAACACGAGCAGTCCGGCTCCGAGGACCAGCTCGAGGCTGGCGAGCTGCACCACGAGCGCGAGCGCCTTGCCGAGAAAGATCGCGGGCGGCTCGATCCCCGACAGCCGCAGCGCGTCGTCGTTGCCGTCTTCGGACTCCACGTCGAAGCTGCGCTGCACCACCAACACACCGCCGAAGAGCACGGCTATCCAGAACAGGCCGCCGGCGGCCCGCTCCAACAACTCTGCGTTGGCATCGAGTGCGAATGCGAATACGACGAGGACCAACACGCCGAGGGGAGCGATCTGGCCGATCGTGATGCGCGACCGCCATTCGATCAGCAGGTCCTTCTTCGCAACGAGCAGGACGTCACCCAACATCGGGCCGCCCTCCTCCGGTTTGGTCGGACCCGCTGTCTTCGGTGGTGCGCCCACCACGGACCTCCACGATCCGTGAGGCCACAGCCTCGGCCCGATCGAGCTCGTGCGAGGCGAACAGCACAGTGGCACCGGCGCCCGTGGCATCGACGAGAAGGTCGTCGAGGGCGTCTCGCCCCTCTGCGTCGAGCCCGGCATGCGGCTCGTCGAGGAGCCAGACGCGAGGACGGCGCACGATGAGGCTCGCCAGCGCGACCCTGCGGCGCTGCCCGGCGGAGAGCCGTTCGGTCGGGATCCGCCACAGCCGGGGCTCGAGACCGACCCGCTCCATCGCTGCGGCGACCTCGTCCGGTGCCGCACCGGCGGACGCGGCCCGAAATCGCACCTGATCGCGCACCCACAGGTCCGAATAGAGGTGGTTCTGGTGCCCGAGCAGACCCACGTGACGCCTGACCGAGCGTCGGTCGGCAACCAGGTCGTGACCGAGGACTTCGGCCCGCCCCGACCGCACGGCCAATAGACCGCAGCAGGCCCGCAGAAAGCTGGTCTTGCCGGCCCCGTTCGGGCCCCGGAGCAGGACGATCTCGCCAGGCCCCACCTCGAGATCGAAGCCGGACAGCGCCGGATACCGCCCGAGCAGCGCAACTGCGGCCTGGAAGCAGACGACGGGCGGCATGGGAGCCAGATGCTACGGCGACGACCGTCGCTGGACCCACCCGAGGGCCACGAAATGGCGCCGATCGAACGGTGCAGATGCACAACTCCCCGGCGTGGGTACCCTTCGCTGGTCGTGAATTGGAGCCGCACCATCGGCAACATCGGTCGGACCCTGATCGGGTCCGGTCTGTTGATCCTTCTGTTCGTCGTGTACCAGCTGTGGGGCACGGCGCTTCAGGAACGGCGGGCTCAGAGTTCGCTCAAAGCGGAGTTCGAGCAGCTGCTCGAGGCGAGCGCACCCGACGCCGCCCCGTTGCTGGAGCTCGACACCTCCGAGCTCCCCGCTCGTCTCGATCCCACGGCCTTCGTCGCCGCATCCGCTGACACTGGAGGGCTGAAGACAGACCGCTCAGGCGCCGAAGGGTCGGACAGCGCCGACGCAGCCTCCGACGAGACAGAGGCCACCGAAGGTGAGTCCGCGCAGGAGCAGGACCGGCCCAGCGTCGCGCTCGGCCTCGTCGACCCCAGCGAGTTGCTGATCGACCCCACCGCCACGGTTTTCGGCCCGCCACCCCCACCCCCCGAGGGCGGCGACGCGATCGCCCGGCTGCGCATCCCCGCGATTGGGGTTGACAAGGTGGTGGTCGAAGGCGTCGGAACCAACGCCCTCAAGAAGGGGCCGGGCCACTATCCCGGAACACCGCTGCCGGGGCAGCCCGGGAATGCCGCAATCGCTGGCCATCGCACCACCTACGGCGCACCGTTCTACGACCTCAACGAGCTTCAGGAACACGACCTGATCTACGTCACAACCGCCCAGGGCTCTTTCCAATACAGGGTGGTCGAGTCACTCATCGTGGAGCCAAGCGACGTCTGGGTCCTCGACCGGACCGACGACGACCGTCTGACGCTCACCACGTGCCACCCCCGGTTCTCCGCCCGGCAACGGCTCGTCGTCGTCGCGTCGTTGATCGGGCCGAGCGCACCGGTCGATCCCTTCGCCAAAGTGGAGCACCCCGACGAGCTCCCGGGCGAAGAGGGTTTGGCAGACACAGAGGGTTTGGCAGACACAGAGGGTTCAGCAGACACAG
>CAZVUM010000002.1:123672-135887 GCA_964629575.1 uncultured Acidimicrobiales bacterium
GCAGACACAGAGGGTTCAGCAGACACAGCGGGTGTCGACGATGCCGCCCCAGACGTCACCGTGGCCGAAGGCTCCGAGGCGGGGGCCGAGGACCCCGACAGCGATCGAGCGACGGTGGCGGCGCCTCCCACCACGATCACCCCGCCCCAGGGCGAGGCCGCAGCACCTGTCGATGGTCTTGTGACCGACCTCGACGGCGATCGCGCTGCGGCCTGGCCCGCCATCTTCTGGGGCGCGTTGGCCGCGTTTGCGTGGATCCTGACCTGGTACGCCGGGAAGAACTGGCGGCGCTGGACCAGCTACGCCATCGGGGGACCGGTGTTCCTGGTGGTTCTGTTCGTCTTCTTCGAGAACTTCAGCCGGCTGTTGCCGCCCGGCGTGTAGCAGTCAGCCTCAGGAGGGGTCGATGACGGCGACGACGTCGCCCTCGGAGATCCTGTCTTCCTCGGCGACGCGCATCTCGCTCAGCGTCCCCGCGACCGGTGCGACGACGGGGATCTCCATCTTCATGGACTCGAGGATCACCAGCTCGTCGCCCTCGGCAACGGATGCGCCGACCTCGGCGATGACCTTCCAGACAGTCGCGGTCAGCTCAGCTCGGATCTCCACGATCCCCTCCTCGTGTTCGCAGGGCCACGTCAAGATAACCAACCAACGACCCTCGATGCCGACATGGGCTCGCGGCTCGCCCTTCGGTACCGTCTGTGGCGATGTTCATCGTCCCCCTCGCCCTGATCGCGGGAGCGGCGCTCGGAATCCTCGCGGGCGGCTCCGTCAGCCATGTCAGAGCGGTGCGCATCGCCCACTGGCCGGCCGGCGTGGCGGCCATCGCGCTCACCGCAGTTGTCGGGAGTGGGCTCGATCTCCCGCGTGGGGCGGTCTGGTTGGCCCTGTCGCTGTTCGCGATCGGAGCGATGTGCATGCTCAACTTGCACCTCACCGGTGCGGGCGTGGTGCTGTTCGGGGTGGCGCTCAACCTCTTGCCCCTCGTCCTCAACGGTCACATCGCCGTGGACCCCGATGCGATCGTCTCCGCCGGAATCGTCGGCCCCGAGGCGCTGGCCCTGGTCGATCTCGGCGCCGGCCGCGAGCTGCAGAGCGCCGACACGCTGGTTCCGGTGCTCGGAGCGGTCGTCCCGATCGGGTTGGTCGACGAGGTGATGACGTTCGGAGACCTCGTGGTGATGGCGGGACTCCTCAACGTGGGCTTTCGCCTCCTGCGCCCACCCGGTTACAAGGTCGAACGCCGAAGCCTGCTCGAAGACCCCGCACGCCACTACATCGACCTCGCGGCGAGCGGCGACGAGACCCCAGTGCAGATCCCCGAACGTCCTGTCTCGACGATCTCGGGCGAGGCCGAACACCCGGCCGAGCCGCACACATGACCGCACCCCACGACCCGGAGGACCCGGGCGGCCATATGGCCCCGGCTGACCCCCAGGATCCGGTTCTCGAGCGGCGATCCAAGATGGCCCGCATCGCACAGAGCGGTCAGCGGCTCGGCTACGTCCTGTATCTCGTCGCGATGGTGTTGTTCGCCCTCGAGCTCATCGATGGCTTCGGGGGTGGACTGACCACGGCCATCGTGGTGTGCCTGGTGGCGGGATCGGCGGTCTTGGCGCCCACAATCATCCTCGGATACGCGGTGAAGGCCGCCGATCGAGAGGATCGCGGGCTCCCCCACGGCCACTGATCAACCCAGCGGCCCTGTCCCAAGCAGCCGGTGTCTCGAGAATCGGCTGTTGCGGCGGGCGCGAATCTGAGAAACTGATCCAACCGCTCACCGGACGCGGTGCGCGGACATCCCTCCATCCCCTCTCGAGTCCCCTCGATGCCAAGTCGTCTCCCTGCCGCCGAACGGCGCGAACAGCTTCTCGACGTCGCCATGACGGTCTTCTCCGATCATGGGTTCCACGGCGCGTCCATGAACGAGGTCGCGGCCGCGGCCGGCGTCACAAAGCCTGTCCTGTACCAGCACTTCCCCTCCAAGCGCGAGCTCTACCTCGAGCTCGTCGAAGGGGTGAGCAGCCAGCTCGCCGAGGCGGTCACCACCGCGGCGCGGAGCGAGTCAGGAGCCCTCAACCAGGCTCAGGCTGCGCTCACCGCCTACTTCCGCTTCGTCGAGGAGAACCAGCGCGAGTTTCGGCTGCTGTTCGGGCGCGGCGCCCCTCGGGAGGAAGAGTTCGAGAGCGGCAGCCGCGTCGTCGAGAACCGCATGGCCTCCACGATCGTCGACCTCCTCGACGACCGTATCGATCTCGAGACGCGTCAGGTGTTCGCCCGGGCGATCGTCGGCATGTCCGAAGGAGTGAGCCGCCACTGGGTCGCCCAGGCCAGCCGCCCGAGTGCCGACTCGATGGCCAAGGAGCTGGCCCAACTCCTCGTCGGCGGGCTCGCGGGTCTCCACAGCTGAGCCACCGCCGTCGGGTGGGCTCCTCCCGTGCGAGGCTAGAGAACGTCCTCGGGCGACACCTCGGTGCGGTTTCGGCCGCGGCGCTTGGCTCTGTAGAGGTATCCGTCGGCCTTCTGAATGAGCCGATCTGCATCCTCGGCGTTCTCGACGTCGGTCGCGCACGCGCCGCCGACCGAAACGGTGACGCCGACGACGTGTCCCCCCACCTCGATGGAGAGCTGCTCGACATCGGTGCGCAGCCGTTCGGCTGCCGCCTCGAGGTCCTCCACGGTGCACGTTGGCGCGACGAGCACGAATTCCTCGCCGCCGTAGCGGGCGAGCAGCTCGCCTCGCCGACAGCCAGAAGACAGCGACGCGGCGACGAGGCGGAGGACGTCGTCGCCGGCTTGGTGCCCGTACTCGTCGTTGAGGAGCTTGAAGCGATCGATGTCGACGAGCAGAACACCCATCGCCGTGGTCGGATTGGAGCGCCGGCGAAGCTCGAGCTCACGCTGCAGGAACTCATCGAGGGCCGCTCGATTGGGCAGTCGGGTCAGCGAATCCTCGCGGACCCGGGCCTGGAGCTCCCGCACCTCGCGCGCCAGGCTTCGCGACCGCTGTCCCTCGGCCTCGAGATCACCGGCGAGCTCCACCGACGCGACGACGAGCATGCTGCGCGATTCGGCGAGGAGCGGTTCGATGTCGATCGGCTCGCTCTGGCCGATCTCGAAGAGATCGAACGCTTCGGCAACATCATCGCTCACGCCGGCGAGTAGCTCCTCGGCCGACGACGTCGCTCCCAGGAGCCGGTGTGCGTCGGCATCGAGCGATTGAAGTGCCGGCGAGTCGGTGGCGTCGGCAACGACCATGTCGGCAGTCACCGCCGCCCGAACAACATCGGAGAGGCGGAGCTCCTCGCCGGCGGCCGTTCGCGGCTCCTCGAGCTGGTCCACCGTGCGGCTGAACAGCTCGGGGAGCTGCCACGCCCGCAGGAGCGCTGCACCGATTTCGAGGTTCGAGAACCCGAGATGGCTGCGTTCGAGAGCTGTTGGGGGCCAGCCGTCGCCGATTTCGACGACTTGGCCGTACAGACCCGGCGCGTGCTCGGCGAGGAGAATCCGCCCCAGGTGGGTGAAGAGACCGACGACGAAGGCCTCCTCCGCGAGCTGGGGCAGTGTCCGGTGGGCGATCCGTCGGGCGACCGCAGCAACGGTGAGGGATCGCTTCCAGAAATCGTCGACGTCGAGCCCTGCGATCCGTCCGCTCTTGGGCATGTCCCGAACCAGCGAGAAGCCGAGCGCAATCACCGAGAGGCTGCGCATCCCCAGTCTCCCCGCGGCATCGGCCACAGTCAGCACGTCGGAACGCCTTCGGTACGCGGCGGAGTTGGCGACGCGGATCACCTTCGAGCTCATCGCCGGGTCGTGGCTGAGGACGTTCGCCAGCTCGTCGATGCCCGTTCCTTCGATCCGGCTCAGGCGCAGGATCTCCATGGCAACGGCGGGAGGCGACGGAAGGTCGTCGAGCAAGCCGAGATGTGTGATGTCGAGCCTCGGGCGGGTGCTCTGCATGCGTGGCGCCTCCGTACGCTGTGCAGCTCCATCGGCCGCCGGCTGCGCTTCGTGAGGGCTGCGCGCAGGGTTGATGCGGTGCTCAGGACCGAATCGACTCTCCCCCGACGAAATCTGGGATCATCACTCCCATGGCTGACGGCGCGCTGTCCGGGGTCCGGGTCATCGATCTGACCACTGTGCTCATGGGACCGATGGCGACGCGCATGCTCGGAGACCACGGAGCGGATGTGATCAGGGTCGAGAGCCTCGCCGGCGACTCCACGCGCAATGGACTGCCAGCGCGTCACGACGGCATGTCGGGGTTCAGCCTCAACCTGCAGCGCAACAAACGTTCCCTGTCGGTGGATCTGAAGAACCCCGATGGTCGAGAGATCATGGATCGGCTCGTCGAGACAGCCGATGTGCTCGTCACCAACATGCGTGCGGCTGCATTGCAACGATTGGGCCTCGACGCGGCCACTCTCAGGAAGCGCGATCCCAACCTCATCCACTGCGTCGCCAACGGCTTCGGGAGCACGGGCCCCTATCGAGACAGAGCGGCATACGACGACGCTATACAGGCAGCATCGGGTGTGGCCGGTCTGATCGCCTCCGCCCGCGGTCGACCCGACTATGTCCCGATCGTGATCGCCGACAAGATCACCGCCCTGTACATCGTGCAGGCGGTCATGGCAGCGGTGCTGCATCGCGAGCGCGCAGGCGTCGGGCAGGCGATCGAAGTTCCGATGTTCGAGACGATGGTGAGCTTCAACCTCGTGGAGCACATGCGCGGCGCCGCGTTCGAACCTCCGCTCGGCCCATTTGGCTACGCCCGCCTGATGAGCGAGTTCCGTCGCCCCGTGCAAACGGCCGACGGCTACATGTGCCTGCTGCCCTACACCGATGCCAACTGGCAGGCGTTCTTCGAGTTCGTGGGCCGCCCGGACCTCCTCGACGAGCCGAGGTTCGCGACCCACAACGATCGCATCCAGAACATCGACGGGCTCTATGAGCTGATGGGTCAGCTCGCCGGCGAACACACCACCGCCGAGTGGATGGACTTCTGCAACGACGCGTCGATTCCCGCTGCGCCGGTGATGGATCTGGCCGACGTCGACGCGGACCCGCACCTCGCGGCAGTGGACCTCATCTCGACCCGCGATCATCCCACCGAGGGCTCGTATCGCTACGTACGCGACCCCATCACCTATTCCGCTTCATCGACCGAGCTGCGCCACCACGCACCCCGACTGGGCGAGCACGCTGGCGCGATCCTCGGCGAGCTGGGATACAGCGCCAGCGAGATCGACGAACTGGCGGCGCGCTCGGTGATCACCAGGCTCGACTGAGAGGCGTGCAGCACGCGGCCCTCATCCGGCGGTCGGATCCACCAGGATCTTGATCCTGTCGTTGCGTTTGGCGGCCAGATCATCGATGGTGCCGGGCAAGTCGTCGAGGTCGATGGTTCCCTCGTGGAGCGGTGCTACATCCAGGCGGCCGTCGACGATGAGGTCCGCGACCGTCAACATCTCGTCGAGCGTGAACACGAGCGACGTGTCGAACACGACTTCCTTGTTCATCCAGCGCATCGGCTTGACCTCGGCCGTTCCGCCCGACACGCCGATCATGCACACCGAACCTCCCTGCCGCACGAGGTCGACGGACTGCTGCATGGTCTGGGGGATCCCCGCGCAGTCGTACGCGATGTCGGCACCCAGGCTGTTGGTGACGTTGTTGATCAGCTCCCTGGCCTCGTCGCCGGGAGCGACGGCGTGATGCGCACCCGTCTGCAGCGCCATGGCGCGGCGGCGCTCGTCCGGTTCGATGGCGATCACGAGCCCCGCGCCTCCCACGAGAGCGCACTGCGCGGTCAGCAGTCCGATCGGCCCGCAGCCGACCACGCAGGCAACGTCGCCGATCCGCAGCTGGCTCTTGCGAACGGCGTGCAGTGCGACCGAGGCCGGCTCGATGAGAGCCGCGGTATCGACCGGAATCGTGTCGGGGATCGCGACCGCCCGTTCGGCGTGGAGGCAGAAGTACGGGGCAAAGCCGCCCGAGGTCGGGGCATCGCGCCCGAAGTAGCGGGATCGGGCAGCGCGGCAGTACTGCGACAGATCTGCTCTGCACTCGGGGCATGCGCCACATCCGGGCGCCACACCCCCGGTGACCAGGTCGCCCTCGGTCACGTTGGTGACATCGGAGCCAGAGGCCGCGACCCTGCCGACCCACTCATGGCCGCACACCCCGGGGGCGTAGCGCCAGCCCTCCACGTAGGCATGCACATCGCTTCCGCAGATCCCGCAGCGGTCGATGGCGACGACGATCTCGTCGGCAGCCGGCGCGGGATCGTCGAACTCGACGAGTTCGACGGTCTCTTTCGCGGTGATCAGCCCTACTCGCATTGCGTCCCCCTCGGTTCCGGCAGGATTCTGACACGCACGCCAGACTGACGACATGAGCACCACTGCGCGAGTCGTCGTTCTTCCCGAGGCAGCCGGGTCCCCTCTCCGCATCGACGAGGTGGAGCTCCCGGATCCGGGACCGCACCAGGTGCTGCTTCGGGAGCATGCGTCGGGCATCTGTCACTCTCAGCTCCACCAGATCCATGGTCCCCGCGACCACGACGTCGTTCTCGGCCACGAGGCGACCGGCGAGGTGCTCGCGATCGGTGAGAACGTGACCAACGTCGAACCTGGCGACAAAGCGCTGCTGACGTTCGTTCCGCGCAACGCCCCGGACACCACACGCCGGCCCACCGTCGCCGAGTGCACCGTGGCCGGTGGGCGAACAGCTGTCGCCCAGAACATCTTCACCTGGGCCGATCACACCCTCGCCGACGAACAGTTCGTGGTGAAGGTGCCACACGACACGGCGATGGACGTGACCGCGGTGGTCGGATGCGCCGTGATGACAGGAGCCGGCGCCGCCCTCAACGCTGCCGATGTTCGCCCCGGGGAGCGAGTTGCCGTGTGGGGAGTAGGAGGCGTTGGCCTCCCAGTGGTGGCTGCCGCCCGAAAGCGCGGCGCGTCGATGATCATCGCCGTGGACGTCGAAGACGCCAAGCTCGACATGGCGACCGCGTTTGGCGCGACGCACACGGTCAACTCGACCGAGATCGACAACGTGCCGCGCTACATCGCCGAGCTCACCCCGGGACCAGACGGAGCCTTCGGCTTCCGGGGCGGCCGCATCGCTGGGGTGGACCACGGCTTCGACGCCGTCGCGCTGCCTCAGACGATCGAGCAGATGCTCCGCAGCGTTCGAAACTCACGCCAAGCCGCGCACTCAGGCGGGACTGCCGTCGTGCTCGGCGTCCCGCAGGAACCCTTCGAGCTCGACATCGTCCGCCACCTGCTCACCGGGGAGAAGCGCTTCATCGGAAGCATCGGTGGCACGAGCATTCCCGAGCGCGACTTTCCGACCTTTCTCGACTGGCATCGCAACGGGGATCTCGACCTCAACGAGTTCGTCACCCAACGGTTCGCGCTGGAGGAGATCAACGAGGCGGCAGAGCTCCTCGAACAGGGCCAGATCCTCGGTCGCTCGATTCTGGAACTGAGCTGACGTCAGGGATCACGTGGCCGCGAGATGTTCGAGCAGAGCCTCGCTCACGGCCTGGGAGTGGCCGTCGTCGGTGAGGAAATGGCCACCGCCTTCGAGCTCGACGAAGTGGTACGCGCCCGCCACGAACTGTTCGGTGAGCTCCGCGGCCGCCCGCCCCACTGACTGATCACCTGTGCCCCAGATGTAGAGCGTGGGCACCTCGATGACCGGGGTGTCGGCGGCTCGCAGACCCGTCGAGGGCGTGCCGCGATACCAGTTGACCGCGGCTTCGAGTGCCGCTGGATCGTCGAGAACACTCAGATAGGCAGCGACGTCGCCGTCAGGGACGCCACTGTGGGACAGCATCCGCCGGAGTCGTCGAGCGTCGTCGGCGAGCAGGAGATTCACGGTCTCGGGATCGTGAAAGCGGGTGTGGTGCTTCGATCGTTGCGACTGTGCCGGATCGGCGGAGAACGACGCCGCGAACGCCGCGGGGTGCGGACGCGACAACACCGTCAGGCTGCGAATCGCATCGCGGTGATGGGCGGCGGTGAGCCACGCGAGCTGGCCACCCCAGTCGTGACCGACGAGGTCGACGGGTCCGCCGCACCAGTCGGCAAAGGCAAGAACATCGGCGACCAGGTGCTCGGTTGCGTATGCGTCCTGGGAGCTCGGTCGAGCCTCGGGCGACAAGCCTCGCTGATCCGGGGCCAGGCCCTTGTAGCCGGAAGCGGCGAGCGCCGGTAGCTGATCCCTCCACGTGTGGCGGGTTTGGGGAAAGCCGTGCAGGAACAGAACCGGACGTCCGTCGGCGGGACCCGCCTGCCACGCCCGATAGGTGAGCTCATCCAGCGCGATCGTGATGTCGTTGGTCATCGTGCTGTCGCTGGTCATGAGGTCTGACCCGAGAGCGTGGCGATCTCGAGCACTTCGTCGTAGGCAGCCGGACCACTCGGCTCGTCCTGCTGGGAGACGCGGATCGCGACGACCTCGTCCGCGAGCCCGTCGTACTCGGCGACACGCGCCGCGCACTGCTCGGGCGTTCCGGTGATGGTCATGGTGTCGATCACCTCGTCGGGCACCCGTGCCATCGCGTCACCGGTCTCGCCCGCCGGCATCAGTCGGGCGAGATCGTCTGCGACATCGGCGAACCCCAGCTGCCTGAGCTGGGAGTCGTAGTACGGGTGGGGCACGGGATGAAAGAGTCCGCAGATGGCCAGCCGGGCCGCACGTCGAGCCAGCGCTTCGTCGCGGTTGACGCTCACCTGCGCACCCATCGGGAACGCCAACTCGTCGATCGAACGACCGGCGGCCGCAGCAGCGGACTCGGCTTGGGGGCGGACGTGGTCGCGCATGAACGCGGTCGAGGACATGATGCCCACGCCGATCCCATCGGAGACCTCGGCTGCTACCCGCCTCATGTTGGGACCGCTGCCCGCCAGGTAGACCGGGATGGTCTCCCTGACCGGGGCGTAGGAGGCTCGCCACTTCATCGTGTGGGTCTCGCCGCGGTAGCGGACCGGCTCACCCGCCTGGGCGGACACGACCTGGCTGACGACTTCGACGAACTCGCGCATGTGCCGCAGCGGCCTCGACGAGTCGACGCCCATGTACCAGTCGTTGAAATGGGGGTTGCCCGTCCCCACCCCGAGGACAAAGCGCCCGCCACACAACTCGTCGATGTCTCGTGCCGCGAGTCCTGTGAGCCAGGCCGATCGACCGAACGCGTTGACCACGTAGGTTCCGATCGTTACCTCCTCGGTCACTTGGGCCACGGCGGCCGCCGGGACGAACGCGCTCCGACCCGCCTCGACCAGGTAGAGCGAGGCAGCGCCCGCCTCTTCGCCTCGGCGGGCGATAGTGGTGATGGTGTCGAGCGAGTCCTCGAACCCCAACAGCAGACCGAGCTTCATCCTCTTCCCCTTGTTCGCCGTCAGCCGGTCGAGCCCGCTGATGGCAGCCTGAGTATCACTTCGGCTCCCCCGAGAGCGCCGCTCTGTACGACCAACTCGCCGTCGGCAGTCTCCGCGAAGCGTCGCGCGATGTCGAGGCCGAGTCCCGTGGAGCCGCCCTCTGACTCCCCACGCCGCTCGACGCCCATCGGAATCCCGGGACCGCCATCTTCGACACGCACGGCGATCCACCCCTCTGCGTTTGTGACCCCGATGGCCACCGGGATCCCGTCGGGGGTGTGGGTGAAGATGTTCTCGAAGAGAACGTCGACCGCGGCAGACAGGTCGGCGCGACGGACCCGCGCGACTGCCGGTGGACCGCTCTGCTCGAAGCTCCAGGGCCGACCCTGATCGTCGGCGAGGACCTCCCAGAACTCGGCTCGACCGAGCACGACCTCGCCCACATCGCAGACGGCATCGGCGCCGATGTTGCCGCGCGCCTCCTGGATCACTCCATCGACGACCGAGGTGAGGTCGGCGACGTCGGCTCGAAAAGCGTCCGCTTCCTCGGCGTCACCCATCTGCTCGACCCGCATCCGCAACTTGGTCAGGGGAGTCCTCAGCCGGTGTGACAGCTCGGCCACCATCTCGCGTTCGTGGTCGAGCATGGACGCGATACGAGACCCCAGCTGGTTGAAGGTTCCGGCGAGTTCGACCAGCTCCTCGGGACCCTCGGGATCCACCGAAGCCTCGAGGTCGCCCTCGCCGAGGCGCCGTGCGGCACTCACGAGATGTTGAGTCGGACGCACCACCGTGCGCGCCAAACGGTCCGCAACCACGACCGACAGGAGAACCAGCAGCACGCCGACACCGGCGAGGGTCGACCAGGCGCGCCATTGACCTCGTCGCAGCGTGGAGGTGGGGACATAGACCCGAACCGCCGCGCGGTCGCCCGGGCCGAACGCGACGGCGCTCACCAACTCCTTGCCGTCGGGCACATCATCGATCGACGATGCACCGGCCTCGAGAGCGGCCGTGACCGCTTCGCTGTGCTCGATCTCGGGGCCGACGACCAACCCCACCGTCGTGATGACGGTGAGCCGACCCTCCTGGCCTGCGGAGGTCACCGCCATGGCCGAAACGATCTGATCCCTGTCGCCACCTGCGGCCAGCGCGGGCACCACAGCGGCGGCCTCGCTTCGTGCGGTGTCGATGGCCCGGTCCTCTGCAGTGCGGCGCACCAGGAAGCCGAGCGGAACGATGAACGCAGTAGCGACCAGCGTGGACACCGCGACGAACACCAGGATCAGGCGTCGCCTCACGTCGGTTCGACGAGCTTCACCCCGACACCTCGAACGGTGTGCAGGTAATGAGGCTCCGCGGCGGTCTCCCCCAGCTTGCGCCGCAACCACGACAGGTGAACGTCGATGGTCTTGTCTGCGCCGTTGTACGGCTCGCGCCACACCTCGGCGTAGATCGTCTCGCGTGACACCACCTCGCCCGCATGGGTCGCCAAGCAAGCGAGAAGGTCGAATTCCTTACGGTTACACACGACCGTTTCGCCGTCGAGCTCGACAGTGCGGGCACGCAGGTCGATCGTGATGCCGCCGACGACGATCGAACCGTCATCGGTGGAGGCCTCGGCACGACGGAGCAGCGCTCTCACCCGAGCACCGAGCTCCGCGCCGGAGAAGGGCTTCACCACGTACTCGTCGGCGCCAGCATCGAGCAGGCGGACGATCTCGGAATCGTCGTCACGAGCCGTCGCGATCATCACGGGGACGTTGGACACCGCGCGGATCATCCGCAGGAGGTCGCCACCGTCGAGATCGGGCAGACCGAGGTCGAGAATCACGATGTCGGGGCGGTGGTCGACGATGCCCTGCAGCGCGGCCATCGCAGACGGCTCTGCGCGCACAGTGTGGCCGGCGTCGGCCAGTGCACGCATTGCCATCTCGCGGATGTGCTGGTCGTCCTCGACCACAAACACCGAGGCCATGTCCGACAACGGTACGGAACCAAGGCCCACCCGCGCGCCGTTTAGTGATCATTTATGGCCGATCAGCGTTACAACACAAAAGATCTGCGCCACACTCGTCTGCGTGCTTCGTGCGGCAGGTTTTCTCTTTCTGTGGGTGGGCGGGATCGTCGCCGCGGTCGCCGTCGCATGGGCGGGAGTGAGCGCGGTCGACGACGATCTGGTGGATCCAGCGCCCGCTGCGGGCCTCGAGGACGCCGAGATCAGCCTGACGCCGGCCATCGTCATCGGGGCCGCCCCGGCCGCCGACTCGTCCCAGCTCGGCGACGCCGACCCTGCCGACGACGCGACCCCCGCGGGCGTCACCAGCCAGCTGGCCTCCGACGCCGAATCAGGGCCAACCGAAGACGCCGGAGCTGATTCGGGATCCCCCGCGCAGGCCAGCGGCACAGACGAGCCGACGCCCTCGACCACGCCGTCGCCCACGACCGCAGTCACCACCCCAACGACCAACGAACCTCCGACGCAGACCACCGTCCCGCAGACGACTGCCCCGGTCACAACCACCCCGTCGACGAGCCCGACGATTGCGCCAACCACAACGGCTGCCCCGAGTCAGACCCTCACGTTCAACCTCGACGGTGGATCCGCTGCGATCACGTTCGCGTCGACCGGTGCGACCCTGTCGTGGGCATCACCCAACCCCGGCTTCGAGATGAGCATCGAAACCGACGAGGGTGAAACCTCGGTGCGCTTCCGCAGCGACAACCACGAGTCGCGGGTCGACGGTTGGTGGCTCGACGGACCCAAGTTCCGCATCCGCGAACGGCCAGCGAGCGGCGGCGGTGGCGGTGGCG
>CAZVUM010000002.1:135987-137272 GCA_964629575.1 uncultured Acidimicrobiales bacterium
CGACTCGGACGACGACTGAGGCACCATCTGGTCCGATCGGTGGCACGCGCCGACCGCTGATCACTCGATCAGCGACGTCGGGTCCTCGCCACAGGAGCGTTGTCCAGCGCTGATCGTTGCGACGCGCGACGATTGCCCGGCCCGTTCGAGTCACCGGCGGGCGCGCCAGACCAACTGCCGAGGAGGGCACGATGACCAAGATCGCCGTAACGAGCGGGCTCTTCGCGGCCATGCCCGACATGGCCGCGCGGATCCGCTCCGAGCACCCCGACGCCAAAATCGTCGAAGGGCGCCCCCCGATGGCCGAAGACGATGTCATCGAGTTCGTACGCGGCCACAACGTGGTTGTCGCAGGCATCGAGCCCTACACCGCGCGAGTGCTCGAGAACCTGCCAGAACTCGAAGTTATCGCCTGCTGCTCGGCCGGCGTCGACCACCTGGATCCCGTGCTGCTGAAAGAACACGGAATCCGAATGGGATGGATTCCCGGCGTCAACAAGTACGCCGTCTCGGAGATGGCGCTCTGCTTCATGATCGACATCCTGCGCGACATCCACCGCTCCAACGTCGGGCTGCGCGATGGCAAGTGGGGGCGCGCCCGGGGCCTCCTACTGCGCGGCCGCACGGTCGGCATCCACGGCTGCGGCAACATCGGCAAGGAGGTCGTCAAGCTGCTCCAGCCGTTCGACTGCACGATCCTCGCCTGCGATCGGGTTCAGGATCCGGAGTTCAACGAGCAGCACGGCGTGCGCGCCGTCTCCGAAGACGAACTGTGGGCCGAGTCGGAGGTCCTCACGATCCACCTCCCGCGCAACAGCTCCACCATCGACCTCTACTCAGCCGACATCCTCGACAAGCTCCGGCCCGGGATGTACCTCGTCAACACCGCCCGAGGGCGCATCGTCGATGAAGCGGCGCTCGCCGAACGACTCCAGGACGGGCGCATCACGGCGGCAGCCTTCGACGTGTTCGCCATCGAACCGCCAGACAGCTACGACCTCATGCAGCTCCCCAACTTCCTCGCCACCGCCCACATCGGAGCCGGAGCCGAAGAAGCCTGGATCGCCATGGCCGAAGCAGGCATCCGCGGCATCACCCACAACGCAATCCCCGAACCAGGCACGTACCCCTTCGACTGACATTTGCCGACAATCGTCGCTGCGCTCCTCTGCGGACTGCCACGGCCCCACCCAGGGCTCACGGCTCCGCCGAATCGCCCCTCCGTCACTCGCCGACAATCGTCGCTGCGCTCCTCTGCGGACTGCCACGGCCCCACCCAGGGCTC
>CAZVUM010000002.1:137372-142230 GCA_964629575.1 uncultured Acidimicrobiales bacterium
CGGCTCCGCCGAATCGCCCCTCCGTCACTCGCCGACAAACGTCGCTGCGCTCCTCTGCGGACTGCCACGGCCCCACCCAGGGCTCACGGCTCCGCCGAATCGCCCCTCCGTCACTCGCCGACAAACGTCGCTGCGCTCCTCCGCGGACTACAGCGGGCAGCTGACCCCGAGGTCCGCCGTCGTCTCTCGGAACCAGGCGATGACGTCGGGGTGGTACGGAATCCCGTTGGCCCGCCGATCGAGCTCGGTCGCGTGCTCCTTCAGCCCCGCGTACAGCACCCGGTCGTGACCTGGGGCAGGCGGGGTGTCCCGCAAGCCGCGAAGGAACGTGGCCATGTGTTCGGCGAACTCATCGGGGTCGCAGAACGCGTCGACCCGGTACGCGACGAAGTGATGCCCCACATCACCGGGGGCCCGCAGGAACCCCGGAACATCGCCGGCGAGCACACCGCAAAGCATGTCGACCATCGCAGCCAGGCCGTATCCCTTGTGCGACCCGCCCTCGCGGGTTCCACCCGTCGGAAGCATGTGGAATTCGTCTGGGACCTCGGCCTCTTCGAGGATCGGCGAACCATCGGCGCCGGCGATCCAACCGGGAGCAACGGTGGCGCCGAGTCGCTTGGCGATCCGGATCTTGTTTCCCGCCACCGAGCTCATCGAGGCATCGAAGACGAACGGCGGCTCGTCCCCGGCACCGACCGCGACGGCGATCGGGTTGAGGCCGACCATGGGCTTGGATCCGAACGTCGGCAGCACCTGGAGACCGCCGATCGTCATCGACAGCCCGATCATCCCGTGATCCAACGCACGATGAGCGTGATAGGCCGCCGCACCGTAGTGCCGACCGTTGGTGACAGAAACCGATCCGATCCCACAGTCGCGAGCTTTGGCGATGGCGAGGTCCATGGCCCGCGGCGCGGTCGCCAACCCGAGCCCGGCGTCGTCGTCGATCGTGGCCACCGCCGGCGCTTCCCGCACGATCCTCGGGGACGCGGTCGGGTTCAGGAACTGCTCGCGAAACCAATACAGGTAGATCGGAAACATGTTCGACACGCCGTGGCTGTCGATCCCGCGGAGGTCGGCGTAGAGCAACACGTCGGCCGCCTGAGCGGCATCGGCGGCAGACATTCCCACCGCCTCGAAGATGTTCTCCGCGGTCGCCCGCATGGCGGCTTCGTCGACGCGAACCGCGATGTCGTCCGGAACGGTGAAACGGTCCTCGGCCATCAGGCGCTCTGGAGCCGACGAGTGCCCTGGATCGCCGGCGTCGAGGGATCCATCACGAACCGCGGCGCAGCGAGCTGCATGTCGGCACCACACGCAACGGCGACGAGCGGGTAGACGGGCACTATGCCATCGGTTCCGAGAGCGGCCGCGTCGTAGGCGATGAGGTCCGGCTGTCCTCGATCGGCTTTGGCGTACTCGTACCCGGGATCCACCTGCACGATCACGGGGTCCTGTCCGGCGACGTTGGTGAGGTGCAGGTTGTCGAACAGCTCGAGATCGGAGCCGGCGACGGGTTCGGGGTCTTCGAGGTGTGCGTCGAGCACCACCGACCCACCGATCGACACCGAACCCGCGACGCGGTTGTGGCGACGGCTGAGCCGCACATCGGCGACCGAGATCCGGTACCCCCAGCCCTCGCGCAGGCGCTCCGCCGCGGCTTCGGAGTCGGTGAATGAAGCGATCAGCAGACCCCGCGGCCGGATGCCGGCTCGCACGATGAGACGCACCATGGCGAGCGTGAACGGTCCGACGGGGCTCTCCGGAAAGCGGATGACGCTGAACGTCGCATACGGCGGAATCGACGGATGCAGCGCCGGTGGGGTGACGGCGAGGGCGGGGGCTTCGTCGACCTCGTAGCTCACCTGCAGCACCGCGGCACCGGGCAGCTCCCAGGTCTCCGGCGTGAGGCCCTTCATGGTGGGAGCGGTAGCCAGCGCGCTCGCCACGTCGAGGGTTCCGAACAGCGGCATCAGGCGCCTCCGGCGGCCATACCGGCGCCGCTCGCTTCGGCGGCGGCTGCCGCTCGAGAGGCGTCCGCGGCCGAGTCGTCCGTGAAGTGAGGCATTACTTCGTCGGCGAAGAGCTGCAGGCTCGCCATGACCTGCTCCTGGGGGATCGACTCGGCTGCGTTGAGCAGGAACTGAACGCGGTCGACGCCGGTCTCCTCCCACTTCTTCAGCTCGCGGATGATCTGGTCGGGGTTGCCGACAGCGATGCCTTCGGGTGGCTCCTTGAGGTCGCCGGGGCTCGACGCCTGACGGCGAGCGCCCGCGAGGAGACCCGCGCTGGGGTACGCCCGCGTCGGGTAGACCTCCTTGGCCATGTCGAGCTGACCGGCCATGTACTGGAACTGGCCCATCATCTGGCGCCCCGTGCCGACACCGACCTCGCTGTCGTCGTGGCAGTAGAGAAAGTTGATCGTGTTCAGCTGATCGTTGACGAAGTCGCCGGCCGGCTCGCAGTGCTGAATTCGCCTTCGGTACTCCCGCACCTTCCGTTCCTGCTCGGCGAACGACGTGAAGTTGACGCCGAGACACCCCATGCCCCTGTCCGCCGCGTCGTCCTCGGTTCCCGGGCTCGACACGGCGACCCACAGTGGGGGGTGCGGTTTCTGGATCGGCTTGGGGAGCACCGCCCGGGAGGGCATCGAGAAGAACTGGCCGTCGTGGCGGTACCGCTCCTGAGTCCACATCTTCGGAATGGCGTGAACGAACTCGTCCCAGCTCTTCTTGGTCGTGTCGGGATCGGCCTGGAACCCGCCCAGTTCGGTCCACGTCGCTGAACGCCCGGTGCCCATCTCGAGCCGACCGCCAGACAAAACATCGAGAACAGCGGCGCGTTCGGCAATCCGAATCGGATGGTTGAACTCCGGCACACACGTCACGATGCCGTGACCGACGCGGATGTTCTCCGTGACCATCGCGCAGGCCGTCAGGAACAACTCGGGCGCCGAGCAGTGCGAGTACTCCTCCAGGAAGTGGTGCTCGACGGCCCACACCTGGTCGAAACCGAGACGGTCAGCGAGCTTCACCTGCTCGATCGAGTTCTCATAGACCAGCCGCTCGTTGTCCTCGAACGGCCGCGGTACGGACAGCTCGTAGAAGATGCCGAACTTCATGTTCGTCCCCCTTGTCGGCCACAAATCCTACGGCAGGCCCTGCAGGCACGCCGCGGGAGTGGACAGAGGCGCCCTGCCGGACAAAGGTCGCGGCATGGACGGCAACCAGCTGATCGCCCGAATCCTCCAGCGCGAAGGCGTGGAGTGGATCGCATGTTTCCCAAACAACCCCCTGATCGAAGCGTGCGCGGAGATCGGCATCCGACCGATCGCCTTCCGCCATGAGCGCGGCGCCGTGATGGCGGCCGACGGCTACAGCCGGGTCAGCGACCGGCTGCGTTTCGGCGTGGTCGCGGTGCAGAGCCAGGCGGGTGCGGAGAACGCGCTCGGGGGGATCGCCCAATCCTTCGCCGACAACATTCCCGTGTTGGTCCTCCCCGGAGGGCCCAACAGTGGCGAGCTGGCGGTGCGGCCCAACTACTCGGCGGAGGAGAACTATCGGAGCGTCGTGAAGTCGGTCGAGTCGCTCCGTCGCGCCGGCGACATCGTCGCGGCCATGCGACGAGCATTCGCCGCATTGAGGAACGGGCCCGCCGGGCCCGTCGTGGTGGAGCTCACCGCGGACGTCTGCCGCGAAGAGGTGCCCGACGACGCACTCGACAAGTACAAGCCACCTCCGGTTCTTCGTTCGGCCCCCGACCCCAGCGACGTGACCGCTGCGGTGGATGCGCTACTCGGCGCAGACAACCCGCTCCTGTGGGCCGGCGGCGGCGTCGTGTTCGGCGGCGCAACGGCCGAGCTACGCGAGCTGGCCGAGCTTGCAGCAGTGCCGGTCTTCTGCACGATGCAGGGCAAGTCGGCGCTCCCCGAGGATCACCCGCTGTCGGTCGGCGCGGGCGGCATGACAGCGACCGGTCCCGCCGCGAAGTGGCTCGGTGAGACCGACTGCCTCCTCGCTCTCGGGTCCAGCCTGACCCGCACGCCATATGGCCAGCGCGTCCCTCGAGGGGCGACGCTGATCCAGAACACCGACAACCCCGACGAGATCGGAAAGGACGAGAACGTCGACATCGGGTTGGTGGGCGATGTCGGCCTCACCCTGCGAGCTCTCATCGACGAGGTGGGAGCGCGCCTCGGTGACGGGCCAGACCGCTCCGATGTAGAGGCACGGGTCGGTGCCGCCCGCGCGGAATGGCTGGACCAGTGGAGCCCACTGCTCACGAGCGACGACGAGCCGCTCAGCTACTACCGCGTGATCAACGAGCTCAACGAGACGCTCGACCGGGACACCTCCATCGTGACCCACGACGCTGGCGCGCCCCGCGACTGCCTCGTTCCCTTCTACGCCGCGTCGACCCCCCACTCGTACGTCGGCTGGGGGAAGACGACCCACCTCGGTTTCGGAATCCCGCTGATGATCGGAGCGAAGCTCGCCCATCCGGACCGCTTCTGCCTCAACGTGATGGGTGACGGAGCCTTCGGGATGTCGGGAACCGACGTGGAGACGGCCGCTCGCGCCGGCGTGCCGATCACCACCGTTCTGCTCAACAACGCCAACATGGCGACCTACCCACACGGCTCCCCGATGGACCCCACGACCGCCCGGCTCGAGTACGGCGTGACCCAGATGACCGGTGATTACGCCAAGATCGCCGAGGGAATGGGCGCCGTGGGGATCACCGTGCGTACCGCGGCAGAGCTTCGAGCAGCACTCGAGCGGGCACAGGCCGAGAACGCCGCTGGCCGCACCGTTCTGATCGACGTCCACGCCAACATCGAGACGCACCGCAGCCC
>CAZVUM010000002.1:142330-146878 GCA_964629575.1 uncultured Acidimicrobiales bacterium
TCGTAGCGCCGCCGCTGGGCGTCGGGGAGTGAGTCGATGTCGACCTCGGCCACGCTGTTGCCGTAGGCGGAATACGGGTCGACATCGACCTGTTGCATCGCCTCGCCGAGTTCGGCCTTCCGCTCGAAGGCTCGCTCGACGTAGGGGGCGAGCTCCTCGTCCTTCTCGCCCTGCCGCTCGACCTCGTTGGCCTTGAACTCGGGCATCACATCGTCGGCGAACAGCTCGAGCGCCTCGCAGATGTGCTCGTGCTCGTTGTTTCCGCCCTGCTGAATGAAGACGGTCTGATCGACGCCTGAGTCGGCGAAACCGCGAAGGTGGTCCCGCATCTCATCAGGGGTCCCGATGCCGCCGGTACCTCCGCCGAGGAAGTCGAGTCCGATGTTGTCGCGCACGGCAACGTAGTGATCC
Organism: uncultured Acidimicrobiales bacterium; assembly: GCA_964629575.1. Classification (GTDB taxonomy): domain Bacteria; phylum Actinomycetota; class Acidimicrobiia; order Acidimicrobiales; family Poriferisodalaceae; genus JAYPWI01. Next base: position 142,742 of record CAZVUM010000002.1, read on the forward strand.
CAGATGTTCGTGCGACCCGGCTGGTGCTCGCCGAAGGCGTAATGGTGACCGAGCGCGAACTGGAAGAAGCGGAAGCCGTCCAGGCCGCGACGGACCGCTTCGTCGTGGTCCTGGTGGAGTGAGAAGGACGTGACCATCGCGACGTTGGGGTTCACGGTGTGGCCGATCGGCACGCACTCGTTCTTGAAGGTCTCGTAGTAGTCCTTCACCCACAGCTCCGCCTCGGCGGGATCGACGAACGCGAATGTGAGAGCCCCAATCCCGAGCTGCGCGGCGAGGTGGATGGTCTCGCGGTTCGAGCAGGCCACCCACAACGGCGGGTGCGGACGCTGAACGGGCTTGGGCACAACGTTGCGGGCGGGCATCGAGAAGTACTCACCCTCGAAGCCCGGGTACGGGTTCAGGGCGAGCATGTTGGCGACCTGCTCAACGGTCTCCCGCCACATCGCGCGGCGGTTGTCCGGGTTGATGCCGAACCCTTCGAGCTCGGCTCGCGAGGCAGACTCGCCGGTGCCCCACTCGACCCGTCCGTTGGAAACCAGGTCGAGCGTGGCGATGCGTTCGGCGATTCGCGCCGGGTGGTTGTAGCCGGGGGGCATCAGCACGATGCCATGGCCGAGACGGATCTGTTCGGTCCGTTGCGACGCAGCGGCGAGGAAGACCTCGGGAGCGGAGGAGTGGCTGTACTCCTCGAGGAAGTGGTGCTCCACCTCCCACGCGTGATCGATCCCCAGCTGGTCGGCGAGCTCCACCTGACTGAGGGCGTCCTGGAAGAGCTCCTGCTCAGCGCCGTCGTCCCAGGGACGGGGCAACTGGTGCTCGTAGAAGATGCCGAACTTCATGCCGATTCCTCCGCGGGGAGAGGGGCGAGCTCGCTCACCCGATCGAAGTCGCGGAGAACGCGAGCTCCGTCGGGGTGTTCGAGGATGAGGGGTTCGAGGGCCTCGCGGAGCTGACGGGCTGCCAGCTCCGGTTGTTCGACGGTCGCCCAGCGCACCAGGTCGTCCCACATGCGATCGATGAGCTGGGCGCCTGAGATCCGGCCACCCTCGACGGTGTGGAAGTTCACGGTCCGAAGCTCGCCCAGGTAGAGGCACAGCGAGCTGACGTGAATCAGCTCGTCGATGCGGATCCGCTCGATGATCTCCGCCGCCTCCTCGGCGTCGGCTCGCCGATCGGTGAAGAGGTCGGGCGTGCGGAGGATGTCCTGGGTCATCGCAAAGCCGATCTCGGCGCGGAACTCGATGATCAGCAGGTTCATCAGGAACGACAGCAGCCCCTCCGCCTCGGGAGACACCTCGGGCGCGACCCGCTCGCCTCCCTCGGGACGGCCGATGCGATCGGGAGGATCGACGTCCTCGAACGCGTCTGCCCCGAATGCCAGATCTCGGGCGGCGAACCACATCTCGTCGTGGGCCCCGATCGAGCGGTCGAGCACCCCTCCCTCGTCGAGACCGTGCGCGACCAGCAATCCCGTGTTGAGGTGACCGATCGCCATCTCCGAGATGTCCTCGACGATGGAGTCCTGGAGGTCGGGAAAGTCGATTTCGGCGAGGAGCCGCCCGCGGGCTTCGATCTTTCCGGTGACGGTGAGCATGTTCCAGAAGTGCCTGCCGATCCCTTCGCGGAGCAGCAGGAGGTGCTGGTCGAGGTTGGGCAACCGCACCCCCGTCAACAGCGAATTGTCCGCATCGAGCGGCGCGCCGCCCCGCTCGGCGAGCGCCGCGGCCCACGCTTCGAGGGCATGGACGCGGTCGAGGGATCGCGGCGGCTGGTAGCTGCCGTCGGCCATGAACCCACCGTGCAGGCGGCGACCACCGATCACGTGGGGCTCTGCGTAGTCGTGCTCGCTCATGAGCTCGGCTTCGGAGTAGGACAGCTGCACGGGCACCTCCTGGTGGGTCCATGATCGCCGACCGGCCACACCCCTGCGAACCAGCACCCGGTACGGAGGGGGCGGCCGGCCGGGCCCGTTAGGGTTCGGCCATGTCCGAGGGGATCCTGAGTGCCATCCACATCCACCCCGTCAAGGGGTGCCGCCGGGTCGAGGTCGGGGCCGCGACCGTGACCGGATCGGGACTGGCCGGCGATCGGCACTGGCAGGTCGTCGATGCCGAGGGTGCGTGCGTCACCCAACGCGCCGAACCCCTTCTCGCGACCGTCGAGACCGCGCTGTCGGGCGTCGATGTGATCGTGAGCGCCGACGGTCACGGCACCGCGACGCTCTCCCGCGCCGCGGGCTCCCAGGGTCAGGCGACGAGCCTGATCGGCGTGCGGGTCGAGGTCACCGACGCCGGCGACGAGGCAGCCGGCTGGGTCTCGGGCCTCTTGGGGGCACCACACCGGTTCGTCGCGGCGCCCGAAGACGGTTACACGCCGCCCCCCAAGATCGATCAGTTCGGTCAACCCATCACCTTCGTCGATCTCGCGCCCGTGCTCGTCGCGAACACGGCGTCGCTCGACTGGCTCGCCAAGCGGGCCAACGAGCCCTTCGGAATCGAGCGGTTCAGGGCGAACCTGGTGATCGAGACCGAGACGCCCTGGGCCGAGGACACGTGGGCGACCGCGACCCTGGGCGGCGCGTCACTCGAGTTCGGCCTGCCGTGGCCGCGGTGCGCCGTTCCGCAGATCGACCAAACCAGCGGTGAACGTCGCAAGGAGCCAGCGGTCGTGCTGAAGGCCCACCGGTGGTGCGATTCGACCTCGCTGGAGGGGACGTTGAAGCGGCTCGTCGAGGGCAACGCGCTGTTTGGAGTGTCCAGCGCGATCGGCCCCGAGGACGCGGAACTTCGAGTCGGGGATCAGCTCACTGTCACCGCGACCAAGGACCCGCTGCTCCCCTCGCCTGCTTGAGCTACCAGACCGCGTCGGCGACCTTCAGTTCGACGATCTCCTCCTCGGTGTAACCCAGCTCCCGGAGGATCTCGTCGGTGTGTTCGCCGTAGTCGGCAGCCTGGCCCCGCGCCCCACGGAAGTCATCGACGTCGAACGGGGTCGGCGGTGCGATGAAGCCGTCGTCGAAGGTGACCAGATACTCGTTGTCGAGGATGTTCTGGTCGTGGGCCAGATCCCGGAGCCGGTTGACGGGCGACACCCAGGCGCCCGACGGACGAAGAATGCGCCACCAATTCTCGGTGGTGTCGGTCTTCATGTGTTGGGCGAACAGGGGGCGAAAGTCGTCGGCGTTCTTCAACACCGCGACGAAGCTCTCGAACCGCTCGTCTTCGAGCATCCACCCCAGGCCAACGGCGTTCGCGATACCGATCCACTGCGGTGCTTGGAGCGCTGCGATCGCGAGCCAGCCGTCGGCGGTCTCGTACACCGTGAACAGCGGGTTGCTCGTGCCCATCGGGTCGAAACGCTCGAGGCGAGCACCCATGTTGGCGGCCACACCGAGCGTCTGGAGCTGCATCCACAGGAGTGACTGGGTCTGCGACGTGCCGACGACGGACCCCTTCCCGGTGCGATCGCGCTTCACCAGCCCGGCGAGTACGGCAGACGCCATGTGGGTGCCGGTGAGGATGTCGCTCATCGAACCGGGCGGGTAGTTGGGGACCTCTGTCGGTGCGGTGCTGTCCATGAATCCCGCGTACGCCATCCCAACGGTGTCTTGGCACAGGTCCTCGGCCAGCTCGCCACGGAGACCGAAGCCGCCACCACGGCAGTAGATGAGGCGGGGGTTGATCGCCATCAGGCTCTCGGGGTCGGCCGCGTACCTGGCCAGGCCGCTCCCGCGCAGGTTCGTGACGAACACGTCCGCTTCGGCGATCATGCGCTCGAACACCGGCCGGCCGGCCTCGGATCGGATGTCGAGAACGAGCGAGCGCTTGTTGCGGTTCAGCGAGGCGTACATCCAGTCGCGGCCGCGGTCGTCGAAGACGACCCCGAACACGCTGTGGAACGACCGCATGTAGTCGGCTTGGCCCACCTGCTCGATCTTCACCACGTCGGCGCCGAGGCTCCCGAGCGCCAGACCCGCAACGGGACCCTGCACGTACATCGACAGCTCGACGACCTTGATCCCAGCGAGCGGCGCCTCGTCCTCGTGCTCCTCACCCGCCACCCCCGCCTCGCCCGAGTGCCCTCCGACTCCTGCAACCCCGTCGTCCCCGTCGTCCCCGTCGTCCCCGTCGTCCC
>CAZVUM010000002.1:146978-161611 GCA_964629575.1 uncultured Acidimicrobiales bacterium
CCCCGTCGTCCCCGTCGTCCCCGTCGTCCCCGTCGTCCCGTCCGACCATGCCCGAAGGCTCCCACAGCCCGCCCCCACATGCAGTTTCCCCACCCTCCGCGCGCAAGCCAGCCCGATCTTGCAGACCCACCACCCTCCGCGGTCACTAGGGGTCAGACCCGTGTCTGACCCCCGTCTGACACGGGTCTGACCCCGGTTCGGGTTTTCCGGTTCGGGTTTTTCCTACGATGCGGCGGATGAAGCTCGGCGCGCTGCTCGGTCCCATCCTCGACGCCGGGGATGCACGGACGATTCCGGACCAGGCGGCACGCCTCGAAGCCGAAGGGTTCGACAGCCTGTGGTCGGCCCAGGCCCTCGGACGCGGCTTCATGCTCACCGACCCCTTCGTCGCACTGTCGGCCGCTGCCGCCGTCACCTCCCACGTCGAGCTCGGAACCGCGGTGGTCCAGCTGCCGCTCTACGCGCCGGGAGCGCTCGCCCACCAGGCCCTCTCGGTGCGACAACTCGCCGGACCCAGATTCGTCCTCGGTGTCGGCGCAGGCAGCACGTTGAACGACTTCGCCGTGCACGAGCGTGACTACGACAGCCGCTTCGCCCGCTACAACACCTCGATCCCAGAACTCCGGCAGGCGCTTCGGGACGGCGGCACCGACTCCTACCAGCTGGCCCCGTGGCCTGAAATCCAGGGCGAGGTTCCGTTGTTCTTCGGCTCCTGGGGCGGCGGGGTCGAGCGGGCCGCCCGCCACTATGACGGATGGATCGCCTCCAACGCCTACCGCAATGCCGAAGAAGTGATCGCCGCTCACGAGCGATACGTCGCGGCCGGCGGCTCCCGAGCGATCGTGTCCACCATCCGACTCGACACCGACACCGACGAGTTGGCCGAACGACTCCGCCGCTTCGCCGACGCTGGTTTCGACAGCGCGGTCGTGATGTTCCTCCCCGGCGGCCCCTCACCAGCGGAGGTCCGAGCTCTGGTGCCGGCGGCCTGACCTCCGCGACCAACTAACTTGCCCCCATGGGGGCACTCAGCGGTTACAAGGTTCTCGATCTGTCGATCCTCGTGCAGGGTCCACAGGCTGCGTCGATGCTCGGCGACCTCGGCGCCGACGTGGTCAAGATCGAGCTTCCCGAAGTCGGCGATCTCGGACGGTGGCTCACGATGAGCGAGACCGACTCCCGGTCGCCATACCTCGAGGGGAACAACCGCGGGAAGCGTTCGGCCGCGCTCGATCTCAGGACCGTGGGCGGCAAGCGGGCCTTCATGAAGCTCGCCGCCGGCGTGGACGTCATCATCCACAACTTCGTCCCCGGCACCGTCGAAGAGTGGGGCATCGCCTACGAGGACGTGAAGGCGGTCAACCCGAGCGTGATCTACGCAGCGGGGTCCACCTTCGGTCCCGAGGGGCCCAACTCCTCGCGTGAAGGCGCCGACATGGTCGGGCAGGCCGAAGGCGGCATCGTCTCGGTCACCGGCCACGACGACGGCCACCCCACGATCGTCGGTTCGGTCATCGGCGACCATCTCGGCGCGCAGAACATGATCACCGGAATTCTCGCCGCGCTCCTCCATCGGGAACGCACGGGCGAGGGGCAGAGCATCGACGTCTCGCTGGTGGGGAGCGCGATCTACGCGCAGGCATCGGAGATGACCTGGACGATGTTCACCGGTCAGCCGCCGGGCCGCCCCAACGACCGGCACACGATCATCCGGGCGTTGGTGCACCGATGCCCGACCGCCGACGGGTACATCTACCTGCTCGGCATCCCCGAACATCTGTGGAACGACTTCGCCGACTGCATCGATCGCTCCGACCTTCGTGACGACCCCCGCTTCGCCACGCTCATCCAGACGCCCAAGAACCTCGAGGCACTGCGCGCGCTCATGAACGAGGTCTTCCCGACCCGTACCACCGCCGAGTGGGAACAGCGTCTGCGTGCCCACGGCCAACGCTGGGGCAGCGTGAAGACGTACGACCAGATCATCGCCGACGAGACCAACATCGTGAACGGGTACGTCCGCCACGTGGAGCATCCCGAATACGGCCCGATCACCGTGGTGGGCAACCCGATCCGCATGTCGGCGACGCCGACGGAGCCCGGAGTCGTCGCGCCACACATCGGCCAACACACCGAAGAGGTCCTCCTCGAAGCCGGCTTCAGCTGGGAGGACATCGACGAGCTGCGCAACGAGGGCGCATACTGAACGGGACACCCACCCTTCTGCCAGCTTCCAGGGACACTCCAGTCACCCCACAAGCTGGCAGAACGGATGAGGACCCTGGGGAGGTCGAACCATGACACTCGAGATCACTGCACTGAAAGACGAACCGGTGGGTGCGCTCGTCAGTGGGTGGGAACCCGAGGAGCCGCTGAGCCCTGACGAAGAGGCCGCTATCCGCCAGGGTCTCGTCGACCATCTGGTCCTGGTCTTCCGCGGTCAGGCGCAGCCCTCCAACGACGCGCTCATCCGCTTCGCAGAGAGGTTCGGCGACCTCATCAAGGGTTCCGAGTGGTTCCGTGACGTCGAGGACCGCGCCGAGATCCTGCCCGTCACGAACGCCGTCGGCGAGGACGGCCTACCCCGCGGCACCGGAGGCGCCGGTCCACTCGAATGGCACGCCGACTACTCCTACGTCCCCGATCCGGGCAAGGAGTCGTTCCTCAACGCCGTCGAGCTTCCACCCGACGCTCCCCGCACCTACTTCTGCAGCCAATACGCCGCCCTCGAATCGCTGCCGCCGGAGACCGTCGAACGTCTCCGCGGTCTCCGAGCGGTCCACTCCATCACTGGATACGTCAAGGACGACGAGGGTCCCGAAGACTACGAACTGCACAACGAGTTCATCGCCAAGAAGCGCCGAGACGAAGCGGCCGGCGTCGACCGCCCCGACATCCCAGAAGCCGAGCACCCGGTGATCTTCGAGCACCCCGAAACCGGCCGCGAGATCCTCTACGTCAGCCGAGGCATCACCAAGCAGATCATCGGGCTCCCCCGGGACGAGAGCTCGGCGATCCTGAAGCAGATGCACAAGGTGTCGACCGCGCCCGAGCGGGTCTACGCCCACGAGTGGCAGGTGGGCGACATGGTCATGTTCGACACCCTGGGGGCGCTTCACAAGCGTGATGCGTGGGACCCCAGCGGTGTACGGGTCATGCGCCAGCTGAGCACGACCTGCTGAGGTGGACCGGAGCTCGCGTCTGCGGCGCTGGCTGAAACACGGTCGCCAACCACTTCCCCACGAACTCGAAAGCTTCGCGTGCCCGTTGTGCGGCGAGACGGTGGTGGGCAAGGCTCATGCAACCGGCAGTGGTCACTTCCCTCGGCTCCCACCGGGGCGCACAGAGCTGATCGCGCGCTGCCCGCAACACGGCTCGCCGCCATACAACGACCCCGGCTTCCACCAGTGGCCGTGACTCTGGAGTCCTAGGGTTGGCGCCCATGGAACTCTGGAGGCACTCGGTCGCCGCGCCGCGACGAATCATGCGAACCGCCGAGTCGGCGGAAGCGGCGGGCTGGGACGGCCTCTGCGTGGTCGATTCTCAGAATCTCAGCGGTGACGCCTTCGTCGCATTGGCGCTGGCTGCGACGGTCACCTACACCATCGGGCTCGGAACGGCCGTGGGCAACTCGGTCACACGGGTCGCCGCCGCCAACGCGGCGGGCGCGCTCAGCGTCGACGCGGTGTCCGGAGGGCGCATGGAGTTCGGCATCGGTCGCGGCGACTCCGCCCTGGCGCACCTCGGTCGCGCACCTGGAACGGTGCGCCACTTCGAACGGCATCTCCAGCAGGTACAGGCCTACCTCCGCGGCGACGACGTCGCGTTCGACGACGTCGACATCCCGATCGACGTCGCTCCCCCGGTCGACGCTATGGAGCTGGCGTCGGGCCCCGGTGTCAGCCGGATCACGTGGAATCGGGCCGAACGGAAGGTGCCTGTGGAGGTGTCCGCGACAGGCCCGCGGGTGATCGGCATCGCTGCCGTCCACGCCGAACGGGTCATGTTCGCCCTGGGCGCCGATCCCGACCGCATCGCCTGGGGCATCGAGGTCGCTCGCCGCGCTCGCACAGAGGCGGGGCTCGACCCAGACGGTGTGCGCTTCGGTGCCTACGTCAACGTCGTCTGCCACCGCGACATCGAGCGGGCGCGCGAGCTCATCAAGGGCGCTGTCTCGATCTTCGCCCGTTTCTCGGTCATGCACGGAACGGTGATCGGGCCCGCCAATGAGAACACCGAAGAGTCGCTTCGGCGCATCCACGACGTCTACGACATGGGCAGCCACTCGCGAAACGAGTCGCGTCAGGCCGAATCGCTGACGCCCGACTTCATCGATGAGTTCGGGATCGTCGGTCCTCCCAATCGATGCATCGAACGGTTGCAGACGCTCGAGGAGTTGGGTCTCGACAAGATCATCGCCGCGGCGAGCTTCCAGCTCGAGGACACCGAAGAAGGCCGGGGCGCACGCGAGCTCATGGAAGCAGAGGTCCTCCCCGCGTTCGCGTAATTCGTTTGCGGCGGCTCGCTGTGCTCGCCACTCTGGGCGGCATGACCTCCACGAACGACAAGAGCAATCGGCTTCTCGCCATGCCGTCGTTCGTGCGCGCCAACGTGTGCGCCGACATCGGCGCAGCGACGGGCCCCGGGGCAGCATCCACCGCCTGAGTTTCGATCCCCTTCTCGAACGGCACGGCGAGCAGCCTCCCCGGAGCGACGTCGACCGCACGCGGTCGGTGCCAGCACGTCGATCACCCACGCACCAGAAAGGAGAGTGCGATGACACAGACCACCACCCAGCGTGACAGCCAACGATCGGACGCGCCCCGCGCCCTCCGCGCCCTCCGCGCCCTCCCCGGCGCCCGACCCACGGAACCCAGCGCGCCGCGCACCCCGCTCATGCTGATGGCGGCCACCTTCATGGGCGGCCCCGCCCTCAGCAGACGGCCCGCAACCCTCACCCGTTCCGAAATTGAGGCGCCCTGTCGCGCTCAGGCGCGAGAAACGGCATCAATTTCGTAGGAAGATGGCGGGGTGAGTCACCCCGACCGGGCCGAACGCCTCATCGACGAACACACTGCGGCGGAGTGGATCACCGACGGGATGACCATCGCGATCGGTGATCCGGCGCCGATGGCGATGATCCGGCACATCGTCCGGCGAGGTGTCCGCGATCTCACGGTGGTGGGCAGCGGGCTCGGGCTCGATCTGCTGATCGCCGCCGGGTGCGTCCGCAAGGCCGTGGCCTATTACGTCGGAGGCGGGCCGGCGTTTCGGGCCGCGGCCGAGGGCGGCGACATCGAGGTGTGGGAGTGCGAGGAAGGGGTTCTCGTCGCCGGTCTCCGCGCGGCGGCACAGGGCCTGCCCTTTCTCCCATGGCGCGGAGGACTCGGGACGTCGCTCCCCGAGATCAACCCGGATCTTCGGGTCTTCGAAGATCCGATCAACGGCGAGACCCTGCTCGCCGTGCCGGCGATCGATGTCGACGTCGCGATCCTCCATGCGGCGCACGCAGACGCGTTCGGCAACGTGCAACACGTCGGCGGACCTGGGTGGCTCGACCTGTTCCTCCTGCGCGCCGCTGATCGCTCGATCGTGCAGGTGGAGAAGATCCTCCCCAACGAGGAGGTCCGCGCAAAGCCCTGGGCCACCACGATCGCGAGAATCGATGCCGTCGTCCGGCTGCCCTTCGGCGCGCATCCCTTCGCCAGCAACGGATTTCACGTGCAGGACAAGTCGGCGACGCGGCAGTACGTGACAGCGGCCGCGAAGGCCCAGCGCGACGGAGATCGCGCCGACCTCGACGCCTTCATCACCACCTTCTGCCGCGAGCCCGCCTCCCATCTCGACTATCTGGAGCTGATCGGCGTGTCGCAGCTCCTCTCACTGCACGAGTACTGACGATGAGCGACCAACCAGCGACGCGCCTCGAGATCATGGCGGCCTTTTTGGCCAACGAACTCGAAGACGGCGAGATCCTCCGCATCGGCGCCGCTATGCCGGTGCCCGAGGTGGCTGTCCGCCTGGCCCACTTCCATCACGGCCCCAATATGGAGCTCATCTTCATCGGCGCACGCTTCAACGCCGCGCACCTCGACGTACTCCCGACACCCGAGTTCGGCTGGGACCGGCGGGTGGTCAGGTGGGCGGAGAGCTACAGCGACACAGGGCATCGATTCGACCGGGTGAAGGACTGGGGCACCCACGTGTTCTTCATCGGTGGCATCCAGGTCGACAAGCACGGCAACACGAACCTGATCGGTACCGGAGACGACTACGAGAAACTCGACTTCCGCGGGCCAGGCTCGGTGGGCACGTCCACCCTGGCGACCCACGTTGGGCGCTACTACATCGTCGTCAACTCGCACACCGCGCGAACCTTCGTCGACCAGTGCGACTACGTGAGCGCGTTCGGGTGGGGCGATGGTGACCCCGAAGCCCGTCGACGCCTCGGAATCCCCGGCGGTGGCCCCAAGTACTGCGTCACCCCGTTGTGCGTCATGGACTTCACCGATGACACGAAGCACCTCCGACTGAAGTTCGTGCACCCTGGCGTGAGCGTCGATGAGGTCGTCGAGAACACCGGCTTCGACCTCATCGTCCCCGCGGATGTTCCAGAGACGCCGCTTCCGACCGACGGCGAGCTCCACATCATCCGCAGCCGGGCCGACCGACGCGGAGCCTTGCGACGATGAACCAGCCAGATCCGCCGCCGTGGCCGATCTATCGAGACCTCCGCGCCGACTTGGTCGCCCTCGTGAAGGCGGCGGACGCCGACCAGGTGAAGGAGCCGGTCCCAATCACGCCGGGTTGGACGATCACGGACGTCATCGCTCACGTGTGCGGTCTCGCGTCGGACATCGCCGACGGCTTGCGTGAGGGTCTCGGAACCCCCGAGCGCACGACCCATCAGGTCGGCTCGCGCCGCGATCTCACTCTCGACGAGGTGTGCGATGAGTGGATGGACCACACCGCAGCGATGGAAGGTCTGATGTCGGACAACCCGTGGTTTGGACACCGCCTCACGGCCGACCTGACGGTGCACCGCCACGACGTCCTTCACGCTCTTGGCCAAGACGTCGACCGTGAGGACGTTGCGACGAGCTGCGCAGCCCACACCTATGGCATCGTCGTGCCCGACCTCCTCGTCGAACGGACCGACACGCACCTTCGGGTCGAACTCAACGACGGCACACGCTTCGAACCCACGGCGACCACCACTGATGCGCCCGACCTCGTCGTCCAGGCGACACCATTCGACTGGCTGCGAACAGCCGTCGGCCGGCGGAGCCGAGCCCAAGCGAGGGCGCTCGAGTGGAGCGGCGATCCGTCGTCGATCCTTGCAGAGCTGTCTCCCTACGGACCGCTCCCCGACGCCGACGTCGGTCTCTGATACTCGCCCCAGCCGAGATCGTCTGAGAACTCTCGCGAACGGGGTTGCGTTCTGCACTGTGTTGTGTAAATTACTGACCAGTTATTGCACGGCTCAGTGCAATTGTCCCTTCTTTCTCCAGCGAAACTTCTCCCGCCTCATGGGTCGCAGGTCCGTGCAGAAGTCGCTGATGAAGCGGCACACCCTCGTCAAACGGATCATGCCGTCGCTCCTCCAAGGCGACGTGAACGAGGCCGAGATGCGCCACTACCTCGACGTCGCGCCCACCCCTCACTCCCGGATCGGCCACGCGATCTTTCCGCGGGCGATCGTCGGCGAGACGAAGTGGCTCGACGCTCTCGAAGCACGGGTGACGGCCCATCTCGCCCACCTCCCAATGTTGCGGATCATCGGCATGAAGGACGTGCCCCTCACGATGAAGGCCTACCTCCGCAAATGGGAAGAGATGTGGCCCAACGCCACCACTCTCGATCTCCCCGATGCGGGCCACTTCTGGCAGGAGGACGAACCCGCGGCCGCTGCCGAAGCGATCATCCGCGCCTACGCCGCCTGAGCCGTCCGGACTGCAACTACCCACCACCGAAGGAAAGCGAAACCACCATGCCGAGCACCGACGTCATCAACGACATGTTCGCCTCGGACGAGTACCGGGCTCTCGTCCCGGCCCGCGAACGGAGTCTCGAGAGCGTCGACGCCTACATCGTGGACGATGCGGATCTGACGGCGTTGCCCGATGTGGACGGCGCGTATCTCGTCGTTGTCGCAGCACCGAACCCCCGGGCAGTGGAGGATCTGCAGGCCTACCAGGCCGGGTCGGGTCCCGTGTTCGCCAAGCACGGCGCCCGCCCTGTCGCGCAGCTACCGATCTCCGGCCACCCCGTCGGCGACACACCTGCTGGCTTCGTCGCGGTGCTCGGCTTTCCCTCCGCCGATGCGGCCGAGAAGGTGTTTCAGAACCCGGACTACCTTCCCCTCGTCGATGCCCGCGACCGCGGCCTCGCCTCCCTGAACGTCTACCTCACGACCGATTGATCCGTGCCGACCGGACCCACGTCTCGCTCTCGGTGTCTCGGGGTACCGATGGATGCGCGTCGTGCCGCCTAGGGTCAGCCGTGCCGTCAACGCGAGGACCACACCGTCATGGGGAAGTACTGGCTGTTGGATCGACACGGCTCTGACGGGCCTTCGGTGCTGGTGGAGACCGATGGCTCCATGCGCGTGGTGGACGTTCTGCGTTTCGGGCCCGAGGTGAGCGAGCTCGACGACCAGCAGGCGATGCGAGACGACGTGATCGGTCGCTTGGCGCCGACGATGCGGCCCTTCGTGGCAGCGGCGAAGGTGAGCGAGCAGGGCATCGATCCCCACGCAGACCTCAAGTACCGCGACGGCGAAGGTGCTGGACGCCGCGCCGCCGGCAGCGGTGCGGGTCGTGGCGCAAGCGGTGGGCGAGCGGCCAGCGGTGCCAAACGAACCGGGGGCCGCGGACGCGGCTGAGAACCCGATCGAGACGCGCGCGACGCGAATCGAACCGCTGTTAGACTTCGGCGAGCCGGTGCTCTGTCGGCACCGGGCAGGTGTTGGGTCCCGTTCTTCTTGCAGGGGTTCACGTCGATGTCGCTGATGACAGGCACGTTCAGCGCTCTCGAGCACCGCGACTACAAGATGTTGTGGTCGGGTGCGCTGCTCGCGACCACCGCATTCATGATGTCGTTCATGCTGGTTCCCAGCGTTGCGTTCGAGATCACCGGGTCGAACGCGGCTGCGGGCTTCGCGCAGTTGGGATTCGGTGTAGCGATGCTCGTCGTCTCGCCGATCGGCGGGGTCATCGCGGACCGGGTTCCCAAGAAACCGCTCGTTCTGGTCGGTCAGATCGTTCCGGGGCTCGTGATCCTCGCAACGGGTCTGTTGATCGTCGGCGACGCGATCACCGTTCCGATCCTGACGATCGGCACACTCATCATGGGGCTGGCGTTCGCGTTCATGGTTCCTGCCCGCCAAGCGTGGGTCGGCGAGCTGGTCCCGACCGCCTTGCTCCCCAACGCGATCGCGCTGCAGCAGATCGCCCAGAACGTGTCGCAGGTGCTCGGGCCGCTGTTCATCGCTCTTCTCGTCGGCACGTGGCTCGGGGTGGGCGGGACGTACCTCTTCATGGCGTCGCTGTTCATCATCGTTCTGCCGCTCACCTCCGCGCTACCCAACACCAAACCCGCCGCACGCGAAGCCCGCTCGGTCCTCCACGAACTGGGCGCTGGGGTCCGATACGTGTGGGGCGACGCTGTCCTGCGAACGCTGTGGCTCGGGTTCGTGGGACTCATCGTGTGCGGGTTCGCCTACCAGACGTTGCTTCCTGGTCTGCTCAGCGACGAACTGGGACGCTCCCCCACCGACATCGGTGTGATCTTCCTCGTGCTCGCGATCGCAGGTCTGTTGGCGAGCGTCCCCCTCGCCGGTGTGGTGCGCACCCGTATGGCCTGGCCGGCCCTGCTGATCGCGGGGTTCGTGATGGCGGTCGGGTTCGTGATCCTGGCCCGCGCCCCCAGCTACACGCTCGTCATCGCCGCAGGCATCCCACTGGGAATCGGTCGGGCCGGCTTCATGTTGATCAACAACTCGTTGTTGATGTCCAACGCCGAACCCGCCTACCACGGCAGGGTCATGTCGCTCGCCATGATCGGCTTCGCATCGCAGGCCCTTCTCGCTCCTGTCTGGGGCGCGCTTGCCGACTCGATCGGCGTTCGCCAGACGCTCATGATCCTCGCGCTCGCGACCACGGCCATCAACGCCCTCATCGGGGCGAGTTGGCTGCTGAACCGGCGGCCGTCGGCGACGGCACCCGCTGTGTTCGATGTGGCACCGGCGACCTGACCGAGCCGCGCCTGGCGTGCGAGCCGCGCCTGGGTGAGGTGCCCGACGCGACGCAGTCGGCTCGGTACGTTGAATGAAGTGCCCAACGACGTCACTCGACCCGCAATGATGCCCACGGCGGAGCCGCCGACATGATCGCCGCAACGCCGGACTGGTTCGCCGAGGAGTATCTCGGCATCGAGGTCGAGCAGTACATCGGCCTCGGTGTGCTCGCGCTCATCGCCGCCGTCGTCCACATCGCCCTCCTGCGGCTGATGGCGCTCGTGGTGAGGCGCCGGTATGCGGGAGACGACCTCACGTTCTGGGATGGCAAGCGCCGCCTTTTGAACCGAGGCATCCTGCTGCTCGCCGTCGGGGTCACGCTGCTCGTCGGATTCCCGACCCTCGACTTCGATCCCGACGTCGAGAACCTCGTCAACCAGGTGACCAGCCTGATCGCAGCGATCGCGATCATCATGGTCGCGTTCCGGGGCATCGACATCTTTGTCGACGTCCTGGCCAGGCGGGCCAGCGCGACAGAGACGATGCTCGACGACAGCCTAGTGCCGCTGTTGCGCACGTCTATGCGGCTGTTCGTCACGATCGTCGGAATTCTCTTCGTCCTGCAGAACCTCGACGTCAACGTCTCGTCGCTGGTCGCAGGTCTGGGGCTGGGCGGTCTCGCAATCGCGCTCGCGGCCCAGGACACCGTGCGCAACCTGTTGGGGGGTGTGACGATCTTCGCCGACAAACCCTTCGAAGTCGGCGACTGGGTGGTGGCCGACGGCGTCGAAGGCACCGTCGAAGCGGTCGGATTTCGCTCCACGCGTGTCCGCACCTTCTACAACTCGCTGGTCAGCGTTCCCAACGGCAACCTGATCGACGCCGGGATCGACAACATGGGCCAGCGCCGCTGGCGGCGCTACAAGACCACACTCGGGGTCGGCTACCACACCAGCCCCGACCAGATGCAGGCGTTCGTCGAGGGAATCCGCGCCATCATCCAGGCGAATCCTGGGATGCGGCAGGACTACTACATCGTGGAGTTCCACGGCTTCGGCGCCACGAGCCTCGACGTTCTCGTCTACTGCTTCATCGACGCGGCGGACTGGACCGAAGAGCTGCGCACCCGGCATGTCCTCAACCTGGACATCATGCGCCTCGCCGAATCGCTGAACGTCGACTTCGCGTTCCCCACTCAGACCGTGCACATCGCCGAGATGCCGGGCCAACCACAGCAGCTGGCAGAGGTCCCCGACCGGCCGCAGCTGCGAGGTGTCGTCGACGCCTTCGGACCCGGCGGCGACAGGGGCCAGCGGGTCGACCAGCCGATCTCGGCCGGACACGACAGCGTGCTCGAGAGTCCCTACGCCCAGGCCGACGAGGGCGGTTGATCGCGGGGCCCAAAGGGACCGAACGACACCTAAAGAGACTCACAAACATCGACAATGTGTTCGTTCTGACGTGAAACGAAACGTCAACTGTGCTATGGTTCTCTTTCACGTCGCCGAGGGGCGGCGTTCTTTCGTTTTCGGGCTCGAGTGTTCGGCCAGCGTCTACTCGATCCGCATTCCGGAGATCGCCTGGCTGATCACCAGCTGCTGGATCTGCTCGACGAGCGGCTCTGCGTGGAAGGAGTTGACGCCGCCGATGCTGTCGTCGATGGTCCGCAACCGACCGAAGGCGACGGTTGGCGGCTTCTCGGCACCCAAAGGACGGGCTTCACCTATCGGACCGGCGTCGCGACAACCACCGACCAGTACGAGGCGCTGTGGAGGCTGAGTGGGATCAGCGCAGAGGCGCCGACGGTCGATTTCGGGACTGAAATCGTGGTGTGGTTCGGTGCCGTCTACGGGTCGAACTGCGAAATCCGCCTGGACGACGTCATCATCATCGACACCGAACGTCAGCTCGTGTTCGGCGACTTCGTGATTCCGGGCAATCCAATGGAGTGCAACAGCGACGCCAATCCCGAGGCCTATGTGGTTGCGATCGAGCGGACACTCCTCCCGCCCGCGCCGTTCGACGTGCAACTCGGAGAACGGGATCCCCCCAAGGGTGTTCCTGAAGAACGCACCGTCGTGAAGATCGACCTTCGAGGGCCAGGCTCAACCGCGACCGACGACGAACTTGGCCTCGACCCGGAGCTGTTCGCCGACGCCAGCCGCGGATATGTGATCGGCGCGGGCGGCATCATGGAGATCGGATTCACGGCGCTCTATGACCTCGAGTTGTCCTGCGACTTCGAGCTCATCGGGCCGGTCAACGGCGTCGTTTGGCGAGCAGAGAACACCGAGCGCTATCTCCCCGCACCCAACGGAACCGAGAGCAACTGTCCCTGATCACCCCGCCGCCACGCGAGAACTGCCGAATGAGAGCGACTTCCAACACCAGGGTGCCCCATGGGCCGAGACCCGGACATCCCTTCACCGTCGCTCTGAAGCACAGGAGCCAGCCAGCTACCGCAGAGCACGGCCGAGAGCACCGACCGTCGGCGGCCCGCCTCCACCTCCCGGCCGCCAGGAAGACGCCGAGACACCGAGGCAGGTCCTGCGGATGCCTGATGGGAGGTGCGGTCGCGCTGCGCCAACGTCACACCCAGCGACGTCACCATCAACCGAGGGAACGCCGCCGAACTCCGTCGGATCAGCCTGCGGCGAGCAGCGTTTCGACCAGCCGGCGTTCGTCGTCATCATTGAGGTTGCGACGAGTAAGCAGGGTTGCGTTGGCCAAGGCGATGATCCGTCCCCGATCGTCGGTGTCCGCATCGGGTTCGAGCCAGGTCTGCACGTCGACCCAACGCCAGAGGGGCGAGCGGGTCGAGGTGCCGTAGGCCGGCTCGGGAAACCCGGAGCTGTCAGCGTCTCGCTTGATCCAATGATTCACGGCTTGACGACTGCGGCCGGTGCGCTCCGCGATGTCGGATTGGGAGACCAGTTCCTCTCCCTCCACCCGCACGACCTGGATGCCCGCAACGGATTCGGCTTGGGTGATGGCAGACGCGATGGCATCGAGAAGGGTGGAAGCGTCACGGTCGACATCGAGTGCAGGGTGCCCGTCGAACGCGGTGACCGCAGCGTCGTCGAGTCCGGCTTCGAAGAGCAGGTCGCTGGTTGCCTCGTCGATCGGGCGGTTGAGGATCAGCATGAAGTTGTGGGTGTTCATGGCATGTCGATTCAGGTGTTGCGACGAATGTGTCGTCGGATCTGTTTGGCGTGGTTGTCGGCGTTCTTCGGGGTCGACCACACCCGGAAGGGATGCGGCTGGTCACCGCTGATCACGTGTGTTGAGTGACCGTGCCCGGAGGAATCGGTCACGGTCAGCCCTGCGAGCTCGGCTTCGCGGAGCGCCTTCTCGATCTCCTTCTTCGGATGTGGCTTCCGGCTCACCTTCGAATACTACCGATCTAGTTGACAATGTCAACGAGACTCACCACGGGCTCGGCACATCGACGAGGGAGCACGAGATGCGACAAGCGCTCAGCGAGTATCCAGATCTGCTGACGGTGGAGGAGGCGGCCGCCTACCTGCGCATCAGCAGAGCGCTCGGCTACCAGCTCGCCCGGCAGTATCGGATCACCGACGGAGCTGCGGGGCTACCTGTGGTGCAACTCGGCCGCTGCCTGCGCGTGCCGAGAGACGAATTGGAACTGCTCGTTCGCGGCCTGCCGCCCAAGTCCAGCTACGTGGGCAACAGCCCAACGTGACGCAGTTCGTCGATCATGTCCTCGGGCGAACCCATCACATCGAGGTGCACGATGACGCCTCCCTCGCCGTCGACGACGTCGACCACTCTGGCGAGGAACGGTTCGACCGCGTCGCCGGCCACGACGATCGCCCCGGGCTCGACACGCTCGGGCTCCAGGGCTGCGCCGAGAAACGCCCACACGTAGCCCGTGTCGTCGACCTGGTTGACGTCGGCTGGCAGCGTGATGCGCACCTCGCCTGGACTGCTCATGCCTCCGCCTCTCCGTCGAGCACCCCGGCGACCGTATCGGCGATGCCCTGGTCGAGGCCTTCGAGGGCGTGGGCGTAGGTGCGCATCGTTGTCGTTGGGTCGCTGTGGCCGAGGGCAGCAACCGAGCGAACGTTGTGACCGCCAGCGATCGCGTGCGTGGCCGACCAGTGACGCAGGTCGTGCAGACGCCACTTCGGATCGATCTCGGCGAGCTTGCGGGTGCGCTTCCAGCACCAGCCGATCTTGTCGGGGCTGGGCGGGAACCCATCCTCGCCGAACATCCACGGCGATCTGTCCGACCGCTCCGCACGGGCAGCCTCGACGAGCGCGAGCGTCTGCTCATCGAGCGCCAGACCTCGCTGCTCCCCTGTCTTGGTGGGCGTCACCTGGAGACGATCGGGATCACCCACGGGATGGGTTCGGTCGACGGTCACCGCCTGAT
>CAZVUM010000002.1:161711-169194 GCA_964629575.1 uncultured Acidimicrobiales bacterium
CACCGCCTGATTGAACGCAGCCCGCAGCAAGGTGTGCAGGTTCCGGATCTGGGACTCGCCGACACCCGCCTTGTGCATTCGCAAATGCCAACGGTCTACCTCGGAAACCGAGACCCGGCTCAGCGGCTTGTCCCCGCTCGGATCCGCCTTGATTCGCTCGACCCGACTGGCGTAGTCACGGCGAGAGGACAGCGACCACGATGGACCCTTGTGCTCGAGATACTCGTCGAGCAGTTCTTCCACGGTCAGCTTCCCCGACCGGGGAGCCGGGCGGCGAGCTGGGCCGCCAGACGCTCAGCATCGCGCTTGCCACCCTTCACCGACTTGGACACCTGAACCGGCTTGCCCTCGTCGTCATAGCCGACGAAGACCCGCACCTCCCAATAGCCCGGCCACTTCTCCCTGATCGATGCCACCTGTTGGACAGTAGGAGCCAAAACTAGGGACAGCTAGAGCTAGAGGGACACTCTCGGCCGGGAGGTGGAACAGGAGGTGAACCGGGAGGTGAGATGCCGTGATCGCACAGCGACACCCTGACCAGGGCATATCTACTCGATTCGCAGCCCCGAGATCGCCCTCGAGATCACCAGCTGCTGGATCTGCTCGGTGCCTTCGAAGATGTCGTAGATCTTGGCGTCGCGGTGCCAGCGTTCGACGGGGTACTCCCGCACGTAGCCGTAGCCCCCGAGAATCTGGATCGCCCGCTCGGTGGACCACACCGCCACTCGGCCGGCCTTGAGCTTGGCCATGGATCCCTCGGCGTTCTTGTACTGCTTCTTCTTGCCGAGCCAGGCCGCGCGCCACACGAGCAGGCGGGCGGCGTCGATCTCGGTGGCCATGTCGGCGAGGGTGAAGGCGATCGACTGGTTCTGGATGATCGGCCGCCCGAACTGCACACGGTCCTTGGCGTACTCGAGGGCGAACTCATAGCCAGCACGCGCGACACCGATCGCTTGCGCGCCAACAGAGGGGCGCGTCGCCTCGAACGTCTGCATCGCGGCCTGCGAGTTCCCGGGCTTGCCCTCCCGAACGCGAGCTAGACGTTCGTCGAGCTTCTCCTTGCCGCCGAGCAGGCAGCGTCCGGGGATCCGGCAGTCGTCGAGCACGACCTCTGCGGTGTGGCTGGCCCGGATGCCGTGCTTGAGGAACTTCTGCCCCTGCGAGAGGCCAGCAGTCCCGGGGGGCACGACGAACGATGCATGCCCGCGGCTGCCCAGCTCCGGATCCACGACGGCCACCACCACATGGACGTCGGCGATGCCACCGTTGGTGATCCACGTCTTGGTGCCGTTGAGGACCCACTCGTCGGTGGCCGTGTCGTATGTGGCGCGGGTCCGAATCGCCGACACGTCCGAGCCGGCGTCTGGTTCGGACGAACAGAAGGCGCCCAGCTTCACGTCGTCGGCCGAGCCGTAACACTGCGGCACCCATTCGAATACCTGATCGCGGGAGCCTCCGGCGGCGATTCCCGCAGCCGCCAGACCCGACCCCATGATCGACAGCCCGATGCCGGCGTCGCCCCAGAACATCTCCTCGAGCGCAACGGGCATCGTCAGGCCCGTGGGGTCCTTCCCCACCTCGAGCAGGAACTCCCACCCGTACAACCCGATCTTGGCCGCCTCTTCGAGAATCGGCCACGGGGTCTCTTCGCGCTCATCCCACTCGGCGGCGTTGGGCCGGATCACATCGGCTGCGAAGTCGTGAACCCACTGCTTGATCTGCAGCTGGTCGTCGTTCAGCGTCGGGTTGAACTCCATGAGCGACGAAGTTACCGGCTGGTAACTGGCCGTGCCACCGCCGCTCGAAGTGACTCAGGCGGGATGGACGTGCGCTGTGCCCATGGCAGGAGCCGGGTCATCCTGGCCGAACACGACCATGCGCGACCGACCGCTGCGCTTTGCCTCGTACATGGCCTGGTCCGCTTGACGGACCAGGCGATCCGGTTCGTCCACCGCAACGGGCGAGAACGCCACGCCGATCGACGCCGACACGCGTACCCGGGTCCCGGTGATCGCGAACGGCGCATCGAGCCGTTCGAGGATCCGATCGGCCACGACGATCGCGCCGTCGACGTCCTGTGCACCCGGAAGCAGAACGGTGAACTCGTCACCGCCGAGGCGGGCGACCATGTCGTCAGGGCGCACGCACGCCTCGAGCCGTCGCGCCGCCGCCTCGAGCAGGGCGTCGCCTGCGTCGTGACCAAGCCGATCGTTGACCAGCTTGAAACCGTCCAGATCGATGAAGAGGACAGCCAGTCCTTCGCCAGGTGGGCGACGGCGCTCGGACTGCTCACGGAGGTCGTGGTCGAACGCGGCCCGGTTCGGGAGCCCGGTCAGCGGATCGTGGAACGCTTGATGCTCCAGACGCTTACGCAGCTCCTCGGCTTCGAGGAATGCCTCGACCTGACCGATCACGGTGCCGGCCTGCGTCGCCAGCAGCTCGATCGCACCGTGCGCCTCCACCGGCACGGGGTCGGCGACCACGATCCGGCCCCGGAGACGCCCGTTGGTCATGATCGGAACCGACAAGTGACCCGGCGGAACCTCTTTCTCGAGGGAGAGAACGCGACCCGACAGCTCGATGCGATCGAGTGCCCTGTGAATCGCATCGCGGACCCGGCGCATGTCCAGCGTGGTCATCTCGGCGGCCGCGTCGGCCACCGCTGCGAGAATTGCAGATCGCCGCTCGGCGTCGGCCCGGACCTGGCGATGTCGCCATGCCTCACGGGCCAAGCGCGCCGCGAGCATGCCCGCTGCAAGGGCCACGATGCCCAAGACCCCGATGCGCTGAATCACGGTCGAGCTGTCGAAGCTCACGTCGTCGTAGCGAGTTGCCACGAAGCCATCGCGGCTGACGTAGAGAAGCGCGACAGCCAGCGTCGTGAGCAGCGCGCCCTGAGCCTTGAAGCGCAGCGCGGCTTCGAGCACCGGCAACAGCAACAGCACCCACAGGCTGCTCCCCGGGTCCAGGGCCACCAGCCAGACCACAGACGCCATCACGGCCGTGTCGAGGGCCAACTCGATCACCGCCCGGCGCTCGATCAGTTCTCGACTCGCGCGCGGGTCCACCGTGGGATCGACGAGGTTGACCAGCAGCAAGATTCCGGCGAGGAGAATGCCGAGGGGCACCGCGGGCAGCACCGCGGCGGGCGAGGCATCGACCGGCTCGGTCCACAGCAGCAGCGGCAGCGCAAGGGCCGCAACGCCGCGGGCCCGGCGCAGCAGGCGGGCGTCACGTCGAAGCTCGGGCGGAACCAGGACGGGCTCGGGGACCTCCGGCGCCGGCTGCGGCCCGGGCCGCGGTGCTTCCTCGGTGGTCGAAGTGTCGTTCTCGGCCACCGTGCGATCAGGTCGGGAGAGTTCCAGATCGTCGATGAATCCAAGGGTACGGAACGCCAGTTCGCCGATGGTGGACGCTTGTCCACCGATCCCGCCGGGCCCGCGGGAACACGTTGGGCGGTCACCACGCTCCCTTGTACGGTTCCCCCTCATGCCTCAGGTTCCCGACAAACCCTCCGTTGACGGGCTCGAAGAGAAGTGGTCCGTACTCTGGGAAGACCGGGGCATCTACGCGTTCGACCGCACCAAGACCCGCGACCAGGTCTTCAGCATCGACACGCCGCCGCCCACAGTGAGTGGTTCACTGCACGTCGGCCACGTGTTCAGCTACACGCACACCGACACCGTCGCGCGGTACCGACGCATGGCCGGCGAAGAGGTGTTCTACCCGATGGGGTGGGACGACAACGGGCTGCCCACTGAGCGTCGTGTCCAGAACTACTTCGGCGTGCGGTGCGACCCGTCTCTTCCCTACGACCCGAACTTCGAACCGCCGGCGGACGGCGGCGACGAGAAGGCCATCAAGAAGCGCGGCGACATCAACATCAGCCGGCGCAACTTCATCGAACTCTGCCACGTGCTGACGGTCGAGGACGAGAAGGCGTTCGAGGCTCTGTGGCGCCAACTCGGCCTCAGCGTCGACTGGTCGATGACCTACGCCACGATCGACGAGCACTGCCAGCGGGTGGCCCAGCGCGCCTTTCTACGGAACCTCGCCCGCGGTGAGGCGTACCAGATCGAGGCACCGTCCCTGTGGGATGTCACCTTCCGGACCGCAGTCGCCCAGGCCGAGCTCGAGGACAGGGAGGACAGCAGCGCGTACCACAAGCTCGCGTTCCACCGGCCGGACGGAACCGACATCCTCATCGACACCACTCGGCCCGAGCTGCTTCCCGCATGTGTCGCGCTCGTCGCCCACCCCGAGGACGAGCGATACCAGCCGATGTTCGGCTCGACGGTGACCACGCCCGTGTTCGGCGTGGAGGTCCCGGTCCACGCCCACCCCCTCGCCGACCCCGAGAAGGGCACCGGCATCGCGATGATCTGCACGTTCGGCGACACCACCGACGTCACCTGGTGGCGCGAACTCAACCTGCCGGTGCGCGCCGTGATCAACCGCGGCGGCCGTTTCGTGGAAGAGGCACCGCACGGCATCGACTCCGACGCCGGACAAGCCGCCTACGCACGCATGGCAGACAAGACGGTCTTCTCCGCCAAGAAGGAGATCGTGGAGATGCTCACCGAGTCTGGGGGCCTGGTCGGCGAGCCGCGGCCCATCACCCATGCGGTCAAATACTTCGAGAAGGGCGACCGCCCGCTCGAGATCGTCACCAGCCGTCAGTGGTACATCCGCAACGGCGGGCGCGACGCCGACCTCAACGCGGCCCTCATCGGGCGCGGCGACGAGATGACGTGGCACCCGTCGTACATGCAGAGCCGCTACACCAACTGGATCGACGGGCTGAACGGCGACTGGTTGATCAGCCGTCAGCGGTTCTTCGGCGTTCCGATTCCGCTCTGGTACCGCCTCGACACCAAGGGCGAGCCGATCTGGGACGAGCCGATCACAGCCGCCGAGTCTTCGCTTCCCGTCGACCCCTCGTCGGACACCCCTGACGGCTACGACGAGAGCCAGCGCGGCTCGCCTGGCGGTTTCGTCGGCGAGGTCGACGTCATGGACACCTGGGCCACCTCGTCGCTCACCCCGCAGATCGCGTGCGGATGGGAAGAGGACGACGACCTCTACTCCAGGACCTACCCGATGGACCTGCGGCCCCAGGCCCACGACATCATTCGCACATGGCTGTTCTCCACCGCAGTGCGCAGCCACCTGGAGGCCGATGCGGCGCCGTGGAGCAACTGCGCGCTCAGCGGGTGGATCCTCGATCCCGACCGCAAGAAGATGTCCAAGTCCAAGGGCAATGTCGTGACGCCCAAGGCGCTTCTCGAGCAGTACGGCTCTGACGCCGTGCGGTATTGGGCGGCGAACGGCCGTCCTGGGACCGACACCGCCTTCGACGAAGGCCAGATGAAGATCGGGCGCCGGCTGGCCATCAAGGTCCTCAACGCGTCGCGATTCGTGCTCGGGCTCGCCGGCGACGCAGACCCCGCTGCCCGCACGGCTGAGGCGGTCACCAACCCCCTGGATCAGGCGCTGCTCGACCGGTTGGCCGACCTCGTCGAGGCCGCGACGACGGCGTTCGACAGCTTCGACTACGCGAGAGCGCTCGAACGCACCGAAGCCTTCTTCTGGTCGTTCACCGACGACTACGTGGAGCTGGTGAAGGGTCGCGCCTATGGAGCCCAGGGCGACGCTCTGGCCGCATCCGCTCACGTCACGCTCGTGACCGCGCTCGACACGCTGCTCCGTCTCTTCGCTCCGTTCCTGCCGTTCGTCACCGAAGAGGTGTGGTCATGGTGGAACGACGGCTCGGTGCACCGCTCGTCGTGGCCCGACACCGATGGCGTGCGCTCCCTCGCCGGTCACGCCGACCAGGCGATTCTCGACGTCGCCGCCGAGGTGCTCAGCGAGGTTCGGCGGGCCAAGACCGAGGCCAAGCGGAGTCTGCGCACCGAGGTCACCCGATGCGTCGTCACCGACACCGACGACCGTTTGGCTCTCATCTCCGCTGCGCGTGCCGATCTCCAAGAGGCAGGGAGCATCGCCGAACTGGAGCTTCAGTCCGGCGCCGCGACTGTCGTTCTGACAACACTGGCCCCGGAGTCGTAGATCGCTCCGAACTTGCGGGCTAGGGTCCCGCAAGATTCGGAGGAAGTCGGGTGGAGGCACCAACTGGGGTAGTACGAAAGTCTTGGATCGCGGCGGTCGCCGTGGCCGTGCTGGCGACCATGCTCGCTCCGGCGGTGTCCGCCCAGGTGCGCGAACACTTCCCGCCGGACGCCCCGTCTGGCTATCTGATCGCAGGCGCGAGCGGCGGCGAGATCTACAACTTCGGCGCGGCTGAGTACTCGGGCTCCGCAGCCGATGACCCCGTCGACTTCGACGCCGTCGGCATCGCAGCGACACCCACCGGCCAGGGCTACTGGCTGGTGAGCGCCGAGGGCCAGGTCCGCGGCTACGGAGACGCTGTGTTCCGCGGTGACGCCGCGGGGCTCGGCCTCGCCGCACCCATCGTGGCCATCGAACCGACCGACAGCGGCAACGGCTACTGGCTCGCGTCGGCGGACGGAGGCGTGTTCACCTTCGGCGACGCCGACTACTTCGGATCCGTCGCGCATCTTCCAATCGCCCAGCCGATCGTCGGCTTGGCCGCGACAGCGGACGAAACCGGCTACTGGCTGGCGGCGAGCGACGGCGGCGTCTTCGCGCTCGGCTCGGCTGGCTTCCACGGCTCGGCCGGCGCGATCGCCCTCAACCAGCCGATCGTCGACATGGTCGAGTCGCTCAACGGCGACGGCTACTGGCTGATCGCCCAGGACGGCGGCGCATTCAGCTACGGCGACGTCGACTTCCACGGTTCGCTCGGCAACAGCGACCTCAACGGCGAGCACATCGTCGACGCCGAGGTCAGTCCAGACGGCGACGGCTACTGGATGGTGGGCCACCTCGGGTCGGTGTTCGCATTCGGAAGCGCGAGCTACATGGGCGGAGCATCCGCCGGCCCAGAGGAGCCCATCGGTGCGATGGCCGCCCGACCACAGGGCGACGGCTACTGGCTCGCAACCGCACCCGGCCACGACTGGCTCGGCCCGGCGATTCCCGCCAACTCCGGAACCGGTCGCCGGATCGTTTACTCGAACAGCGACCAGCGGGTCTGGCTGATAGAGGACGACGGATCGGTGTTCGACAGCTACCTCATCAGCGGACGCAAAAACGAGCCTCGCGCCGGCGAATACCAGGTGTTCTCCAAGTCGCGGTACGCATTCGCCGGCCACGACGGAATCACCATGGATTGGATGGTGCGGTTCGCCCACGGGCGCCGCCTGGCGATCGGGTTCCACTCCATCCCGAAATATGCCAATGGAACGCCGATGCAGACCGAGGAACAGCTCGGCACGTATCGGTCAGGCGGCTGCGTGCGTCAGCGAAACGACAAGGCCGAGCAGCTGTTCCACTGGGCACCCGTGGGCACCAAGGTCGTCGTCCTGCCGTAACTCGCAGCAATCCTCGCTCGCTGCGCTCG
>CAZVUM010000003.1:0-23995 GCA_964629575.1 uncultured Acidimicrobiales bacterium
CGCCCGAGTAGCTCAGTGGCAGAGCGGCTCTCTCGTAAAGAGCAGGTCGTGGGTTCAATCCCCACCTCGGGCTCCATTCCCCGGCGGGCTGACCGCCCGGGCTTCGGATCAGCTGAGCTCGAGCAAGAGCTTCTGGAGAAGCAGCTTCTCGTTGGGGTTCCGCTGCAGGGCGACCCCGGCGTCCACCACCGCCTCCAGCTGCATGGCACCCGTGGCGGCATCGGTGTCCCGAGCTGCGATGCGTTCCCGCAATGCCTGGCCCAACGCGGCGAACCCCATCTGTAGCTCGTCCATTCGCAGGCGCCGCAACTCCCGCTTCTGGCGTTCGTCGAATCCGGCCCGACCCAGCCCGCGTTCGCCGAACTGTTCGGCGCGCTCCTCGAGTGCGGCCCGTTCCTCGACGTGACGTTCCTCGAGCGGACCAGCGGCGGCCTCGATGAGTCCCAACAAACGGTCCACCTGGGCGGCAGCCCTCGCCCCTGTGCCGTCGAGAGTGCGGGGAAGGGCAGCCCACGCGTCCCAGCGCTCGGCGGCCTGATCGTCGGTGACGAGGAGGCGGGTGCGTTCGAGCGAACCACCCGAGGCTTCGGCGGCAAAGCGCGCGCGCTCGTGATCGATGCCCTCCGACACGAGTGCGGCCACCATGTCGTCCACCGACACAGCCGAGAACTCCACCACGACGCACCGCGATGCAATCGTCACCAGCTCGGGCGGCACCTCCTCCGCGAGCAGAACGAACAAGGTCGACGGAGGTGGTTCCTCGATCGCCTTGAGCAGCATCGGACCGGCGTCGCGCACGAGGTGTACGTCGACCAGCATCACCACCTTGCGGCGCCCCTCGATCGGACTGGTCGTCGCGGCGCGGACCGCATCTCGAGCCTGGTCCGCGGTGATGAACGGCCCGACCCGCTCGATCACGACCAGGTCGGCGTGTTCCTCCGCCCTGGCGAGGCGACGGTGACGTTCGGGGTCGTCAGCAGACTCCGCCAACAACTCACCTGCGAACGCCACCCCTGCGGCGCGCACCCCAGCTCCGGAGGGACCGACGAGAAGGTACGCCGGCACGGGAGATTCGAGGGCGGCCCTCAGAGTCGAGACGGCGTAGCGCTGTCCGACGATGTGCTCGAACGGGTCGTTCATCGCCATCCCTCGTAGGTCTCCCACACCCGAGCGGCCACGTCGTCGACGTCGCCCACACCGTCCACGATCACCCAGCGGTCCGGGTCCGCCCCGGCTAGCTGGAAGAAGCCGTCGCGCACTCGCTGCCCGAACTCGGCGGCCTCGCTTTCGAGCCGGTCCCGCTCGCCTCCCAGTCGCACGTCGGCCATGTCGAGCGGGACATCCAGCAGCACGATGAGATCGGGAAGGATGCCCGCTGTCGCGAAATCCACGAGCGCCATCAGCTGTTCCACCGACTGGCCACGGCCGTGACCCTGATACGCGAGGGTCGAACCATAGGAGCGATCGGTCACCACGTGACGGCCGGCCCGAAGAGTCGGCTCGACGACCTCATCGGTGTGCTGTGCTCGGTCTGCGGCGAAGAGCAGCGCCTCGGCACGGCTGGTGGGCACGGGACCATCGCCGAGCAACATCGCTCGAACGAGCCGGCCGAGCTCGGTGCCGCCCGGCTCGCGTGTCAACACCGCGCCGATGCGCGCTGCCAAGAGCTCGGCCTGCGTCGACTTGCCGCTCGCCTCCCACCCTTCGAACGCGATGAAATGACCGCGCGCCGTCATCTGTCGGCCAGCTCCTCTGGGTCGTCGACGTCGTCACGATGGCGCAGAGCGACCGCAGCGAGTGCACCGGCGCCGAGGATCAGCAGGCTGGCGAGCCAGAGCGCACCGCGTACTCCGGGCAGTTCGAGGGTCCATTGCCCCACCCCGACCGATCCATCGAACATGACGTCGAAGAACCAGTCGAACCCGTCGCTCAGGAACCCGCCGACAGCGATTGCGATGAGCAGACAGAAGCGAACCAGCGTGTACAGGGCGCTGAAGACCCGCCCCCTGAGGTCGTCTTCGACGTTCTCGTGCAGGATCGTGAAACCGAGGACGTACACAGCCCCCGCGCACACACCGAGGATCACGACGCCGCCGAGGGTCAGCAAGGTCGACGAGCTGGTGACGGCGATGGAGAGCGAGATGCCTGCCCCGAAGACAGCGGCGACGAAGGACCTTTCCTTGGGGAGCCGGCGCTGCATTGCTGACAGGCCGGCCACACCGATCGCGACGCCGAGGCCGAGGGTCACGAGGATGGTTCCGAACCCCGCGCTGCCTGCTCCCAACACCTCGTTGTTGTACACCGCACCGAGCGGGATCAACATGCCTCCGCCGATCATGCCGGTACCGAGGCCGACGAGCACGGCCCGCACTTGGGGCGACAGCCGAATGAACTGCCACCCCTCCCGCAACTCATGGAAGCCCTGCGCCAGATCGATGCGCTTGTCCGACGACTGTCGTTGCTCGCGGCTTCGTGGCACCAGGGGGAGGGTCGCGATCAGCACCGCGGCGATCAGGAAGGTTGCGGAGTCGACGACGAGCGCCATCTCGACCTGCCCCACATCGCCTCCGCCGAGCCATTCGCCCACTTTGGCGAGACCGATGAAGGCCGCGGCGGCAGCAGGGAAAGTCCCGTAGGCGGCAACGAGCGACAGCGAGTTGGCCGAGGTGAGCTGCTCGCTCGGAACGATGTTGGGAACGATGGCCTCTTTGGCCGGCCCCCACAAGGAGGTCGCCAGCTCGAGCGCGAGAGACGCCAGCACGAGGGCCCATACTCGGTCGATGAACGGGATGAGAAGGAGAACTGCCGCACGCGTCAGGTCGCACCCGATCAACAGGCGCTTGCGGTCGATCCGATCGACGATCACACCGCCGACAGAGGCGAGAAAGAACCCCGGCAGAACCCGGGCCGTCATCACGAGGGCGATCGCCGAACCCGGCTGATCGCCACCGATCCGCCGGGCCACCTCAATGATCGCGAGAAAGCCGATCCAATCGCCGAAGGCGCTGACGACCTGCGCGACCCAGAGCCGGAGGAACCCCGGCGCGCTCCAGAGGCCGACGCCAGTCGGCTCCGGGGCATTGTCGTCGGAGTCGTTGGTTCCTGCGTCGTGCATTGCTACGGCGACGACCGCGACCACAGGGCGGGCAGCGGACGCGACGCAAACAGGCTAGGCGGTCCGACGAGGAGGTCCAGACCCGCCCGCGAATCCAGGGGTCAGCTCGCCGACGGCTTCTTGGCCGGTGCCTTCTTCTTCGCGGCCTTCTTCTTTGCGCCGCTCTTCTTCTTTGCGCCGCTCTTCTTCTTGGCCGCCTTCTTCTTCGACCGCTTCTTGGCCGGGCCACGCTCGCGGCGCATCTGCAGCAGCTCGGCGGCCCGATCCATCGTCAGGGTCTCGACCTCATCGCCCTTGCGCAAGGAAGCGTTCACCTCGCCGTCGGTGACGTAGGGGCCGAAACGGCCGTCCTTCATCACGACGTTGAGCCCGGTGGTGGGGTCGGGTCCCATCTCGCGCAGCGGGGGCTTCTGCTGCTGTCCGCGACGGAGCTTGGGCTGGGCGAGAATCGCCAGCGCCTCGTCGAGGGTGAGGCTGAACAGCTGATCTTCGGTCTCGAGGCTGCGACTGTCCGAGGCCTTCTTGAGATAAGGCCCGTACCGACCGTTCTGAACGGTGATGTCCTCGCCGTCCTCGGGATGCTGGCCCACCACACGCGGCAGGCTCAACAACTTCATGGCCTCGTCGAAGGTCACCGTGTCGAGGGCCATGGACGAGAACAGCGAAGCCGTCTTCGGCTTCTCGTCGAGCTCGTCGGGCTGGCCCAGGCTGATGTAGGGCCCGAAGCGCCCTGGCTTGGCGATGACGTCGAGGCCGGTGTCAGGGTCGGTGCCGAGAATGCGTTCCTCCGACGGCGCGTCGAGAAGGTCGACCGCCCGGTCGATGGTCAGCTCATCTGGCGGGATGTCGTCGGGCACCGAGCAGGTGTCGTCGCCGCGCTTGAGGTACGGGCCGAACTTGCCGACTCGCGCGACGACCATCTCGCCGTTCTCGTCGACGCCGATCGGGATGGTGTTGATCTCGACGGGATCGATCTCGAGAAGCCGCTCGTCGGACACCAGATCGCGGAGGCCGGGAAGAGGATCCTCACCGTCGCGACGTCCGCCGAAGTAGAAGTCTCCGAGCCACGGAACCGACTCGCGATCGCCGTTCGCGATCTCGTCGAGGTCGTCCTCCATCCGGGCGGTGAGGGCGTAGTCGACGAGGTTCGGGAAGTGGCCCTCCATCAACCCGACGGTCGCGAAGGCGGTGAAGGCCGGCACCATCGCCGAGCCCTTCTTCCACACGTACCCGCGGTTCTGGATCGTCTCCATGATGCTGGCGTAGGTGGAGGGGCGACCGACGCCCAGTTCTTCGAGCCGACGCACGAGCGACGCCTCGGTGTAGCGGGCAGGCGGGCTGGTGTCGTGGCCCTTGGCCTCGAGAGCCGATGCGGTGGTGGTGTCGCCCTCGGCGAGGCTGGGCAGCTGACGTTCCTGCTCGTCACCGTCGGTCTCTTCGGTGTACGCGAGTCGGAATCCCGGCGAGGTGATCACCGTGCCGCTCGTGCTGAACTCGACGGAGCGAGCGTCCGATGTGGAGCCGGCGAGGCGGATGGTGACCGTCTGGCCGGTCGCGTCGATCATCTGCGAGGCGACCGTTCGGCGCCAAATGAGGTCATAGACGCGGGCTGCGTCTGCGCTCACCTCGCCCGCGAGGTCGTCCGGGGCTCGCCACTGCTCGCCGGCAGGACGGATGGCCTCGTGGGCCTCCTGCGCGTTCTTGACCTTCTTGGTGTAGATCCGGGCCTCGTCGGGAACGTTGTCCGGCCCGTACTTGGATCGGATCAGGTCGCGCGCCGTCGAGAGCGCATCGGCCGACAGCGTGGTGCTGTCGGTTCGCATGTAGGTGATGTGGCCGTTCTCGTAGAGGCGCTGCGCGGCCTGCATTGTCCGGGCCGAGGAGAAGCCGAACTTGCGGCCCGCCTCTTGCTGCAGAGTCGACGTGATGAACGGAGCGGCCGGTCGACGGCGATACGGCTTGGGTTCGACCGACGCAACCGTGAACTCACGATCCTGAAGATCGGTGGCGAGCTGGGTGGCGCCCACCTCGTCGAGCACGACAGTGTCCTCACGGACGAGTGCGCCTGTGTCGTCGAAGTCCCGACCCGTCGCGAGTCGATGACCGTCGAGGGTGACCAACGCCGCGTCGAACTGGGCGGCCGCGGAGAAAGTGCCGTCGAGGCTCCAGTAGTTGGCCGAACGGAACGCGATGCGCTCGCGTTCACGCTCCACGATCAGGCGGGTCGCGACGCTCTGCACGCGCCCGGCCGACAGCTTCGGCGCGACCTTGCGCCAGAGGACGGGGCTCACCTCGTATCCGTAGAGACGGTCGAAGATCCGACGCGCTTCCTGGGCATCGACGAGGCGGCGGTCGAGTTCGCGGGGTGAGTCGATCGCTTCCTGGATCGCCCGCTCGGTGATCTCGTGGAAAACCATCCGCTTCACCGGAACCCGCGGGCTCAGCACTTCGAGGAGATGCCAGGCAATGGCTTCGCCCTCGCGGTCCTCATCGGTCGCGAGATACAGCTCGTCGGCGTCCTTGAGAAGCTGTTTGAGATGGCGGACCTGATCCTTCGCCCGACCGGTGACGACGTAGAGCGGTTTGAAGTCGTTGTCGACGTCGACGCCGAGGTTGGACCACTTCTCGGACTTGTAGGCGGCGGGCACCTCGGACGCTCCGTGGGGGAGGTCGCGGATGTGTCCGATGGAGGACTCGACGACGAAGTCGTCGCCGAGAAAACCCGCGATCGTGCGGGCTTTCGCTGGGGACTCGACGATGACGAGCGATGTGGGCACGGCGATCAGTTCTGCAACATCAGGGGCGGGGTGTCAAATGCGGCGACCGGGGCCTCGGCAGGATGAGTGCCGGTTGGCCGCGGAAATCCGTTCGGCCGGAACGTACCGAAATTCAGCGCGGATGCAACCTCGGGGCCGATGTGACATCCGCTTCGGGGTCGGCGAAACGGCGCGCAAGACCGGTGAGAACGAACACGCCGATGGCTGCGAGAACCGCCCCCACCAGCGCTCCGAGGACCTCTCCGGACACCGGCTGACCGAGGGACACGTTCTCCAGACCCTCCTCACCGGCGGGCCATGGCCACAGCACCCGCAGCGAGCCGAGCATCAGCCCGACGAGGGCGGCGACCACTGTGTCCCGGTGGTGATGCAGCAGCCAGTTGAGGAAGGTCGAGAACAGCGCGAGGCCCGCAACCGCTCCAATTCCGAAGGCAGCGATCGTTCCGAGATCCCGTTCGTCGATGCTGTGGGTGACGAAGTCGTAGAGGCCCAGCATCAGCAAGATGAACGACCCCGAGATGCCGGGCAGGATCATGGCGCAGATCGCCAGGGAGCCGGCTCCCACAACGACGATGGTCGAGGGATCTTCGATCCCCCCGGAGCGAAGGCCGAGGGCGAAGAAGGCCACCACGGCGGTTGCCAGCATCACGGCGATCCGGTGGAGATCCCACTCCGAGACCTCTCGCCGAGCGATCACCACCGAGGCGGCGACCAGGCCGAAGAACACCGCGGAGACCTCGACGGGGTTCTCCTCGATCTGGGTGCGCAGCCAGCCCACCAACACCACAACCGCGATACCGATGCCGGCGAGCAGGGTGAGGAGGAACACCCAATCCACCGACCGCACGCGCGACCAGCCGCCTTTCAGGTCACCCTTCAGGAAGCGAGCAAGAGCTCCGACGCCGCCGCGGACCTCGGCGATCAGGCGGTCGTAGATGCCGAAAAGCAGCGCGACCGTTCCGCCGGACACGCCTGGCACGACGTCGGCCGCTCCCATGCAGAAGCCCCTGAAGAGCTGAGCAATCGAAAGCCGCAACACGCTGGGCGACCGTACTTCGTCGAGCTGCTGGGTCACGTGCAGCACGTCGGCCCCGAGGCGCGCCGCTCAACTCTCGATAGAGACCGGCTTCATCTTCCCTTCATCACTCAGTCCCCACCCTGAGCGTGCCGATACCCGGGGAGCCGCCCCGCTACGGCAACAGGGAGAACCCATGAATCTCGGACCGAGCGAGTTGCTGATCGTTCTCGTCATTTGCCTGGTCCTGTTCGGCGGGGCGAAGCTTCCCAAGCTCGCCAAGTCACTCGGCCAGGCCCAGAAGGAGCTTCGCGACGCCCAACGCGAGGATTCCCCGGCCGAGTCCGAGAGGACCGCGACCGAGGAATCCGTCAGCTGAGGGTCCGCGTCCCTCAGATCCGCTACTAGTTGCTACGAGTCGACCGTCACTGTGGAATCATCGCCCAGGCTGATTCCGGGACCACCGTGCTCTGACACGTCGAGCCCGGCGAGCTCCTCCTCCTCGGACACACGCAGACCCATCACAGTCTTGATGACAGCGAAGACGACGAAGCTCGTGATCAGTGTCCACGCTGCGACGATCAGAACGAACACCGCCTGCACCGCGAGCTGATCGAGGCCGCCGCCGTAGAGCAGGCCCGCATCCTCTCGACCCAGGAAGGCGTCGTCGTATGTGGCGAAGAGGCCGATCGCCAGCGTTCCCCAGACTCCGCACGCGCCGTGGACGGCAACTGCGCCGACCGGATCATCGACCTTCAGCCGTCGCTCGACGAATCCGATCGACAGGACGACGATCGGGCCGGCGACCGCCCCGATGATGATCGCTCCCATCGGAGAGACCGCCCCACAGCCAGCGGTGATCGCCACCAGCCCGGCCAGAACGCCGTTGCCCGCCATGCCGACGTCGGGGTGGCCTCGCCGCACCCAATTCAGCGCCGTGGACGTGATCGCACCGGCACAGGCTGCGAGAAGCGTATTGAGCGCGACGACCATCACCCAGCTGTCGGCAGCCAGTTCCGAGCCGGGGTTGAACCCGAACCAGCCGAACCAGAGGATGAACACTCCGAGCATCGTCAGCGAGATGTTGTGTCCGCGAATGGGGCGGGGAGTCCCGTCCGGCGCATATTTCCCGATACGAGGCCCGACCATCCATGCTCCGACGAGAGCCGCCCAGGCGCCGACGCTGTGGACGACGGTCGAGCCGGCGAAGTCGCTGTACACGGCGTCGCCGATCTTCATCTGAGCGATGAAGCCACCGCCCCACGTCCAGTGCACGACCAGGGGGTAGATCAGAGCTGTCGTAACGAGCGAGAACACCAGATAGCTGCTGAACTTCACCCGCTCGGCCATCGCTCCTGAGGCGATGGTCACCGCCGTCGCGGCAAACACCGCCTGGAAGAAGAAGAAAGTGGCGGGCGAGAGACCCTCGCTCACGTCGAACAGGTCGAGGCCGCTGAGGGCGAACGAACCCCAGCCGAAAAGGTCGTTCCCTTCGGTCCCGAAGGCGAGGCCATAACCGATGAAGAAGAAGGCCAGAACGCCGATGGCTGCATCGGAGAGGTTCTTGGCCATGATGTTTGCCATGTTCTTGGACCGGACTGCCCCGGCCTCGAGCATCGCGAATCCCGCCTGCATGAGGAGCACGAGGACACCGGCGATGAACACCCAGAGGTTGTCAGCCATCGCCTGGGTGAAGACGGCGACAGCGTCGCCATCCGCGTCCTGCGCAGATACCGGCCCAGCGAAGAGAAACAGGCCCCCTGCTGCCCCAACGAGGGCGATCAACAACTTCGATTTCACGAGTCCTCCTGGAAAGTCGACACAAGGCAACCTACGGAGGGCCGATTTCGGCGACGTGACCCGGGTGTGACGCGCGCGTTCCGTCTCTGAGTCAGACGGGTTGCCGGTCTGTTTCGGGCGTGTGAACCGCCGAGGACCTCAGCGGTGCTTGCGGGGCACGAAACCGGCCAGGAGGCCCTCGGTCATGCGGGTGGGGGCCGCTGCGAGCGCCACGTTTCCGGCGAGGCGCTTGGGGTGCCGGACTTCACGCTTGCCCTTCTGGACGGCCTTGACGGTGTCGGCCGCGACCTTCTCCGGCGCGACGTCGGTGAGCATTCCCATTCTTCGAAACCGCTTCTGCGCCGCATCGAAGATCGGGTTCTCGACGACGCGTCCCCACATGTCGGTGTCGATCGGTCCCAGATGGAGCGCGGTGACGTCGACGCCGGTCTTCTTCAGCTCGATTCGCAGCGTTTCGGAGAAGCGGGTGAGGCCGGCCTTCGTCGAGCAGTAGACAGCGAGACCGGGGGAGGGGGTCATCGCAGCGAGACTCGACGTGAATACAAGGTGGCCGGAGCCCCGCTCGATCATGCCGGGGACCGCTTGGCGGGTCAGCAGCTGCGGTCCAGTGAGGTTGACTGCGATGACGTGAGCGATCTCGTCCTCGGAGATGTCCTCGACGAGGCTGTGGGTCTCCACGCCCGCGTTGTTGACGAGGATGTCGATCGGACCACCGTCGGCTTCGACCTCGGCGATGAATCCCGACACCTGCGATCGCTCGGCGATGTCGAGGGGATGCGCGGTTCCGCCGAGCTCATCAGCGAGCGCGGCGATTCGGTCCTTCTGCCGCGCCGCCAGCGCGACGTTGGCCCCTTCGGCCGCAAACGCCCGGGCCATCGACGCCCCGATCCCCTGCGACGCCCCTGTGATGAGTACCCGTGCCCCTGAAATCTCCATAGGCAAAGGCTACGCCTCCCCAAACAGGTGCCTGGCACTTCGTGTTACGAGTTGTAACAGAAAGTGCCAGGCACCTACCCCAACGGAGAAGGCCGAGTAGCGAGTGAGGGAGCCGTCGGGCGCTCTCCGCCCGACGGCTCGTCACTCAGATGAACGCAGGAACGAACACCAGCGAGACGATGGTCATCACCTTGATGAGGATGTTCATCGCAGGACCCGAGGTGTCTTTGAACGGGTCGCCGATGGTGTCGCCGACGACCGCTGCGGCGTGGGCGTCGGTGCCCTTGCCGCCATGGGCGCCCGCTTCGATGTACTTCTTGGCGTTGTCCCAGGCGCCGCCCGCATTGGCCATGTAGATGGCGATCAGGAAGCCCGTCACCACGGCCCCGGCGAGGAATCCGCCGAGTGCGTTGACGTCGATGAAACCGATCACCAGCGGGAGTGCGATGGCGAGAATGCCCGGTGCGATCATCTCGCGCAGCGCGGCCTGGGTGGAGATGTCGACGCAGCGACGGCTGTCGGGCTTCACGCCCGGCTCACCCTCACGGAGACCGGGGATCTCGGCGAACTGACGCCGGACCTCGACGATCATCGCCTGGGCCGCACGGCCGACCGAGCTCATCGTCAGGGCCGCGAAGATGAACGGTGTCATCGCCCCCAGGAACAAGCCGATCGTCACGGCGGTGTCGTTGATGTCGAGGTTGACCTCGCTGCCGGCGGTGAGGCTGAACGACTTGAACAGCGCCAGGGCGGTGACTGCCGCCGAGCCGACCGCGAAGCCCTTGGCCACGGCGGCGGTGGTGTTGCCGAGAGCGTCGAGGCTGTCGGTGACGTCACGGACCTCCGAGGGCAGCTCGGCCATCTCGGCGATGCCGCCAGCGTTGTCCGCGATGGGGCCGTAGGCGTCCACG
Source organism: uncultured Acidimicrobiales bacterium (assembly GCA_964629575.1). Lineage (GTDB taxonomy): Bacteria > Actinomycetota > Acidimicrobiia > Acidimicrobiales > Poriferisodalaceae > JAYPWI01. The sequence continues at coordinate 10,555 of CAZVUM010000003.1, forward strand.
GCGACGATCACGCCGGTCACTGCGAGCATGCCGATCGCAGCGAGGGACACGCCGTAGAGGCCGATCACGTTGCCGGCATCACCGAAGGCGGCGCCACCCATCCAGTAGGAGAGCCCGATCATCGTTACCACGAGCACGACCGACGGAAGGGTCGACATCTTGCCCTGGGCGATGCCCTCGATGGTCACGGTTGCCGCACCGGTCTCTGCCTGCTCCGCGATTCCCTTCACCGGTCGGTAGTGCTCCGAGGTGAAGTACTCCGACACGAAGCCGATCGCCCAGCCGCCGAGTAGCCCGACGATGATCGTGAAGGCGAGGTAGAGCGGCTTCTCGACGATGTCGCCGCCGTTGGGCGTTTCGGCTCCACTGAAGAGCCACATCGTGCCTGCGATGGCGAACACGATGGTGAGTCCCATGGCGATGTACTGCCCGGTGTGCAGCTGGGTCGAGAGGCTCTGCCCCTCCTTGCCGCGGGTCATCAGCGCACCGACGATCGAAGCGATCATCCCGAGCGCTCCGATGAGGACCGGGTACATGAGCAGCGACTCGAAGTCGCCGAACTCCTGCAACTTGCCGCCAGCGTCGATGAAGACATCTTGAGCGAAGACCGCCGGCGCCAAGAGCGAAATCAACACGACCGGCGCCACGATCGAACCGGCGTAGGACTCGAACAGGTCGGCGCCCATGCCGGCCACGTCGCCGACGTTGTCGCCCACCGCGTCGGCGATGGTCGCCGGGTTGCGGGGATCGTCCTCAGGGATGCCTGCCTCAACCTTGCCCACGAGGTCGCCACCGACGTCGGCAGCCTTGGTGTAGATGCCGCCACCGATACGGGCGAACAGGGCGATCGAGCTGGCGCCCAGACCGAATGCGGCGACGACCTGGAACGCGTCGTCGACCCCGATCCAGCTCACCCACAGCAGGTAGTTGAACGAGATACCGAGAAGTGCGAGGCCGGCGACCGTGAAGCCCATGACCGCGCCGCCCTTGAAGGCGAGCGGAAGGGCCTCCGCGGCTCCTTGACGGGCGGCGTTGGCCGTACGGGTGTTGGCAGCCGTCGCGATGTGCATGCCGATGAATCCGGCGACCGACGACAGGACGGCGCCCATCAGGTAGGCGAACGACGCCGCCGGCCGGCCATCGATCGGCACCACGAGGAGCAGCACGAACATGAATGCCACGAAGGCCGAAACCCACTGGTACTCACGGCGAAGGAAAGCCATTGCGCCCTCGCGGATGGCCTGGCCGATCTCCTTCATGAGATCGGTGCCTTCGTCCGCCTTCATCACCACCGTGGCGAAGTGGTAGGCGAGCGCGAGCGCCAAAGCAGAGGCGATCAGCGCGAAATAGGGAACCGCTGTCACGATGTCCTCACTCGTCAGCCCGGAACGAACAGGCCGCGGACGCGAGGCAGGGCTGGGGGCCTCGGCGCGGCAGGAGGGCGCCGACGGCGCCGCAGCCACGGTAGGTGGTCACGGCCTGGTGCTTCAACTATCGCAACGACACCGACGAGGTCGGCGATGCGACCTCAGACACGCAGTCCAAATGCCGCAAGCCGTTCGATGAAGCCGTCGGCGTGTTCGAAGTGGTGGCCGTGCATTGCCAACGGCGTGGGCGCCGTGCACGTTGTGAACGAGGTCGTCGGTGAACAGGCACCGTTCGGGAGAGACATCGAGGCGCTCGAGCGCCTTGAGGTAGGCACCCGACTCCGGCTTCGCGACGCCCAACCGATGAGTGTTGGCGATCACGTCGAAGTGGCCGGAGAGCCCGACTCGCCCCAGGTACTCCTCGAACCGATCGTGGTTGTTGGTGAGAAGTCCGATCGAAACCTGGCCGCGGATGACCGGGTGATTGACCTCCGTGTCGAAGGCGACTGCGTGCACGGTGCCGGCTTCGAAGCCCGCCTCGGCCTCGAACGTCCACAGCTCCGGTTCGTCCCATTGACGGATCACTCCGTCGAAGTCGAACAGCACTGCGTCGAGCACTGCCTCAGCTCATCTCGCCGTGCTCGTCGTTCGGGGTGAGAGCGATGATCGCCAGCGCCAAGATCGCGGCAGCTGCGGATGCGACGAGGATGCCGATCTTCCCCAAGTCGGTGATGCCGGGCTCCTCGAAGGCGAGCCCGGCCACGAAGATCGACACGGTGAAACCGATGCCGGCCGCCATGCCCATCCCGATGAAGTTGGGCCATCTGACCCCGGTTGGAAGTTCGAATCCGAACTTCGTCGCGACCCATGTGAACAGCGTGATTCCGAGCGGCTTACCTACGACCAACCCGAGGATGATCCCGAGCGTGACGTTGCTCGACGCGGCATCGCTGACGGTGTTCGAGCTGAGCTCGATCCCTGCGTTTGCCAGGGCAAAGATCGGCACGATGAGGAATGCGGTGAAGGGATGAAGCGCGTTCTCCAGGCGTTCGGTGAGCGGCACCGATTCCCTCACGAGAAAGGACGCGTGCCGGACTTCGGCGACAGTCGCATCGTCTGGCAGGCAGTCCACGATCGACTGAGCGTCACGCTCTGGCAGCAGAGGCCGAGCTGGGGTGAGGAGGCCGAGGGCGACACCCGCGATGGTCGCGTGCACGCCTGATTCGAGCGTGGCGTACCAGATGAACACGCCGACGACCGCGTAGATCGGGATGGCCCACACTCGCATCCGCTGGAGGACCCTGATGGCGACGAGTCCCACCACAGCGGTCAGGAGCCACGCAATGCTCATGTCGTCGGTGTAGAAGATTGCGATCACGCCGATTGCGCCGATGTCGTCGACGATGGCCAGGGTGAGCAGGAACAGCTTGAGATGGGGCGACACGCGTGAACCGAGGAGCGCCACGATCCCGACCGCGAATGCGATGTCGGTTGCCATCGGGATGCCCCACCCGCGCGATGCTTCGCCGCTCGTGTTGAGCGCGACGTAGAAGAGCGCGGGCACCACCATGCCCCCGACGGCGGCGATGGCCGGGAGCGCGGCCGCGCGGACCGAGTTGAGCGCTCCGGTCACGAGCTCGCGTTTGATCTCCAGTCCCACCACGAAGAAGAACAGCGCCATCAGGGCGTCGTTCACGAATTCGCCGAGATACAGGTCGTGCAGGCGCCAGCTCCCGATGGCCAGCTCGATGTGGGCATGCCAGAAGTCGCCGTAGCTGTCGCTCCACGGCGAGTTGGCCCAGATCAGCGCCGCTGCAGTAGCGATCAACAGCAGCACGCCCGATGCGACCTCTCGGTCGATGAAGCGCAACACCGGACGCGCCACGAACTTCGCCAAGGTGTTCTGGCTGCTCACGAACGTCGGGCGTTGGAAGAGGAAGTCGTTTCCGGCCATCGCGTGCTCCAGGGTACGAGTCAGCCGTCGAGGGCTTCGTCAAGCGTTCGAACGAGTTCGAAAAGGTCAGTAGTGCCCGTGAGTTCGAATGTGCGCAGCACCCCGGGGGTGTCGGCAACGATCCTCAGCAAGCCGTTGCGTTCCAACACGCGCCGGCGGGCGCCCAAGAGCATGCCGAGCGACACCGAGTCGAGCAATTCGACGTCGCCGAGATCGACGACCACTCGCGAGCCTGCCCCGCCCGCCGTCGTCGCCTCACGCAGGGCCTGCCGAAATGTCGCGGCCGAAGCCAGGTCGAGCTCGCCGGCCGCGGTGACGAGTTCGGTTTCGCCGTGTCGCGACGAGGTGATCCGAGCAAGCACGATGTGTCCGCGTCCTCAGGAGAAGCGCGGCATCACCTTGTTGGTGATCAGATCGAGCGACTCGAGGATCTGACCGCTCGAATGGATCCCCTGCGGCACGAGGAAGACCAATTCATCGAAGCCCAGTCGGCCCTGCGCCTCCTCGATCTGGCGGGAGATCGTGTCGGGGCTCCCGACGAGCTTGAGGGGCATGCCCTGTCCGAACTGCAGAGCCCATGTCTCCCAGAACCAAGCCATGTCCTCGAACAGGGCCTCCGCTTCGGCGTCGGTCGAGGCGCATACCGCCGTGCCGCCCCACGCACACTCCTGACCACGAGGGACCTCGACCTCGTTGCGCTCGGCCTCTTCCCGGTAGGCCTTCCAGAGGGCGTCGCAGAAGTCGAGCTTGTCGGACAGCACGATCGGGGTCCCGCCGTATCTCGCCCAGAAGACTGCCGAGTCCATGGACATCGTGAAGCCGCCGTAGAGCGGCGGGTGGGGGTCCTGCAGGGGGCGAGGCGCGATCCCCACCTCCCGAATCGTCATGTCGGCGTCCACACCAGCGCCGTAGTCCGAATACACAGTATGAACGTGCGGGTTGCGGTCGTCGGCGGGAAACTTCCAGAACTCACCGTCGTAGCTGAACGTGGGGTTGGTCAGCGCGGTCACCACCACATCGACGAACTCTTCGAAGAACCGCCTGTTGTACGCATCGACGTCGGTGTCCTTGTTCCACTTGCCGACGGCGGCGAGGTCGTCGCGGATCTTGAACTGCTCGACCCAACGATGTTGATAGCCGCGCACGATTCCGACACCGAGACGCCCCCCGGTCATGTGGTCGAGCGTCACCATCTGCTCTGCCGCGCGCAGCGGGTTGTGGGTGGTCGACACCCAGCCGCACGCAATCGCCCGAAGCCGCTCGGTGTGCTGGGTGATCCACGACGCCATCAGGCCGAGATCGTTGGACGCTTCGAAGCCCTCGACCTGGAGGTGGTGCTCCGGGTGCCCGAAGCCGTACCACCCGTTCCGGTCTGCGTACTGGGCGATGTCGCGGATCTCGGCCAGCATCCGCTGGTAGTACTCGTTGTTGAGTCCCGCCAGGCCGGCTTCGAGCTCGTGCCTGCGGCCCATCGTGCAGTACATGAACAGATCGAATTTCATGTGCTCCTCCTCACTCGGATGCGGTGAATGCGAGGCTCAGCTCTGTGAGTCTCAGCTGGCCAGACCATCGACGAGCGACGACGCGAACATCTGGGCGACGTCCTCAACTGTCAGCTCGCCGTCGGGTCGGAACCAGTTGACGCACGAGTTGAGCGCCGAGATCGTCATCCGGGCGACCACCCGGGCGTCGAAGTCGCTGCGGAGAGATCCGTCTTTCTGGCCGGCCCGCATGAGGTCGATCCACACCGTCGCAAACTCGCGAAGCGGAACAGCGAGCGCGGCCCGGGTGGACTTGGGCGCCTCTTCGTAGCAACGGATGTTGGCCCGCGTGTAGTCGCTCTCGGCGACGATTCGGGTGGCATACGCGGCGACCGCGGCGAGCAGCCGGTCGTACCCGTTTGCGTCGGGTCCCTGACCGGCGACGGCGTGACAGATCGCCTCGCTGGCGTGCTCGATGCCGACGCGCAGGACTTCCTCGACGATCGCGTCCTTCGAGTCGAAGTGGTAGTAGAGGCTGCCCGCCTGCATCTGGGCGACCGCGGCGATGTCGGTGAGGGTCGCCGCGGCGTATCCCTCACGGGCGAGAACCTCGGCCGCGGCATGGAGGATGCGCATGCGCGTGCGTTGACCCTTGCGGATTCGCTCGGGCGTCCCGGTCGGCGGTGCGTCGTTCTGTGCTTCGGTGTCGGACATGCTCAGCCGCACAAGCTAGTTGAACAGTCCCTCAGGAGCCGCGCGAAGTGCGGGGTCACCGAAACAACCGCGCCTGACCCCAGCGCGACTGCCTCGCGCGCACGGTCAGTACGTCGCAGAATTGATACAGAACGGCGCCGCCGACGGTGAGCGCGATCACGTAGGTCGCCGCGAGAGCGCCCAGGTCCGGCTCGCGGGCCACGCCCAGCTCAGCGATCACGATGGAGAACTCGCCCCGTGCCACGAGCGCCGCACCTGCCCGCGCCCGACCCGGGCGGCCGATTCCGGCGCGACCGGCAGCCACCCACCCCGTCGCGAGCTTGGTGAGTCCTGTGATCGCGGCCAAGGAGAAGGCGACGACGGCGACCCCGGGGACGAGGCCCGGATCGACCTTGAGCCCGAAGAAGACGAAGAAGACGGCAGCGAAGAGATTTCGCAGGGGAAGAAGTAACCCTCGCGCCTGGGACACGATGTCGCCGGACAGGGCGACACCGATGACGAACGCTCCGACCGCAGTCGAGACGTTTAGGCGATCGGCGATCCCAGCGACGAGCAGCGTGATGCCGAGCAGCGTGAGCAGCAGCGCCTCGCTGGATTGGCTCAATGCGATGGCACTCAGACGATCCCCCCACATGTACGCGATGGCGAGAATCGTCAGAACCGCCGAGAGGGACAGCGCCAGCGCGAGGGTCGTCGCCATCACGGTGTCGCCGAAGAGGACGCCCGACACCAACGGCAGGTAGAGGACCATCGCCAGGTCCTCGATCACCAGCACGCTCAACACGATCGGTGTCTCGCGGTTCCCGACCCGTCCGAGATCGGCCACCAGCTTGGCGACGATTCCCGAACTCGAGATGTAGGTCACCCCGCCGAGGAGCACCGCGACGATGGGATCGAATCCGAGCAGCAGTCCGGCAACGAGGCCGGGCGTGAAGTTGAGGGCGAGGTCGACCAGCCCGCCGAGGGCGGTTCGGCGCATGTTGTCGACGAGCTCGTGAGCGGTGAACTCCAGCCCGAGCATCAACAGCATCAAGATGACGCCGAACTCGGCACCGACCTCGATGAACTCCGCGGAGGCGGACAGCTCGATGATGCCGCCTTCGCCGAACGCCAACCCCGCCAGCAGATAGAGCGGCAGCGCGGGCATGCCAAATCGCCTGGCTACCCGCGCGACGACTGCGAGGCCGAGAATCACGGCCCCGAACTCGATCAGGAGCGGGTCATCGTGCCCGTTCACCTGGCTCGCCGGACGAGAGGAGAGCGGTGGCAGCCTCCACCGCTTCGGGCAGGCCGACGACGATTGCGGTGTTGCCCGCCTGCAGCACCTGGTCGCCACCGGGTACCGGGATCGAGCCGCTCTCGGTCAGCACGCCGACGACACCGGCGCCGGTCCTGGCGCGCAATTGCATCTCGGCCAGGCTCTGTCCGACCACCGCTGAGCGCTCGTGGATCGGGACCCACGAGATCTCGAGGTCGTCGGTGCGCTGCACCGCGTCTTCGAGGTGCTCGACGACGGGACTTCCACCGAGAAGCTCCCCGAGGGTGTGTCCCTCGTCTTGGGTGAGCTCCACGCTCTCGGCGGCTCGATCGGGGTCCCGCTCGTCGTAGATCACGAGATCCCGCCGACCCGAACGGTGCGCGACCACGCCGACCCCCCGACCTCCGTCGGTTCGGACGTCGAAGCGGATCCCTACGCCGGGAAGCTCGGTTTCGGAGATCTCCCTCATGGCCTCACATGCGCCGTCCGCCCGTGGACGTGAGCCGGCGCCGATGCTCGAGGAAGTCCACGAGCACGTAGTCGCCCAGGTTGTGCGGGCTGGTGAAGAAGGCTCGCCCACCATTCATCTGGGTCATCTTCTCGACGAAGGACCGCAGATAGCTGTTGGGATCGAGCATGAACACGTTGATGCGGATGTCCTCACGGGTCGCACGCGCCACCTCTTTGAGCGTGGCCTCGACCGTCTCGGGCACCGGCGGGTAGTTGAAGTACGGCCGCCCGTCGGGACCCAGATGTGCTGTGGGTTCGCCGTCGGTGATCATGATGATCTGCTTGGTGCCGCTCTGGCTGGCCAAGAGACGCCTGGCGATCATGAACCCGTGCTGCATGTTGGTGCCGTATGCGAAGTCCCAGGAGACCTCGGGGAGCTGCTGCGGCTTGAGCTCCTGGGCCGATTCGGCGAATCCGACGATGCCGAGGTAGTCGCGCGGGTACTGGCTCGAGATGAGCGAGTGCAGCGCCATCGTGACCTTCTTGGCCGGAAGGAAGTTGTCGCGCATGGGCATCGACAGCGACAGGTCGAGCATCAGCACGGTGGAGGCGCGTGAGTTGAGCTCGGTGCGCTCGATCTCGAAGTCGTCTGGGGTGAGCTTGACCGGTGTCCCCGAGCCCTGACGCCCGATGGCGTTGCGCACGGTCTGCTCGATGTTGAGGTTGAAGTTGTCGCCGAACTCGTAGGCCTTGGTCTCGTACGCCCGCTCGTGGCCGATGCCGGTCTTGGCGACGCGGTGCTGGCCGACCTTGTCGTCCATCAACTTGTTGAAGAGGTCTCCGAGCGCGTTCTGACCGATGCGGCGAAGCGCACGCGGCGTGAGCTCCAGGCGCCCCTCCTTGTTCTCGGCCAGCCCTGCGTCTTCGAGCATGCGGGCCATCTCGCTCAGCCGTTCGAGCGCTTCGGCCGACTCTCGCCCGAGGAGCTCTTCGACGCGGTCGATGTCCACCTCGGCCAACGCGCCGGGGTTGGTGGCGTTCTGCAGCATTCGCTGCAGCGAGTCCATGTCGCCCAGCTGCTGCATGAGGTCGGTCGCCTCGCTCATCGAGAGCGGGTCCTGTCCGCCGAACTGCTCGCTGCGGTCCCATCCCATGTCTGGGAAGGCGTTCTGCAGGTTCTGGGCGAGCTGCTGAGCCTGCCACTGGAGGTCCATGTCCTCCATGAGCTGCCCGGCCAATTCCTGGAGCTGCTGACGCTGTTCGGGCGTCATCGAGTTCATCATCGCCTGCATGGCGGCCATGCGCTCGGCCATGATCTCGAGCAGTTCGTCGAGGGTCTCGGGGTTCTCGGGGAAGAACTGCCCGTGGCGTTCCATGAAGCCCTCGAAGTCGGGCTCTTCGCCCCGTTCGCGCTGCTCGAGCATCTGGTTGAGCTCGGCCATCATGTCCTTCACGGCCTGAAGCGATTCTTCGTCCATGTTCCCCATAGCGCCCGCCATCTGGTCGAACATGGACTGTGCGACCTCTTGCTTCAGTCGCTCCATCAGCTCCTCGAACTGCTGACGGGCCTCGGGCGACACGAAGTCGTAGTTCTGCAGATCGCGCACCTTGCCCGCGAGATCGGGCGGCAGGAAGTCGAGCTGGAGATTCTTGTCCTGCGCAGACTGTTCGGCGATCTCGGCCCGTCGTTCGTCGCCTGACGCCTCCGCCTGGTCGACGAAGTCCTCGAGCGCATCGCGCTCCTCGGCGACAACGTCGTCGAGTTCTTGGCTGATCTCGTCGTAGATGCCGCCGAGATCGAACTGATCGAGCATCTCCTGGCGACGTTCGCGCAGCTGGTCGAGCATGTCCCGGAGACCCTGCATCCGGTTGCCCTCTTGATCCTCGAAGCCCTGCTGCATGAGCCGGCGCATCGCGGCGTTGAGGTCGCCGTGGTAGAGCAGGTCGTCGGTGAGCTCCTTGAAGAGCCCGTCGGCGTCGTAGTCGAAACCCGCTTGGGTTCCGTCCCAGGCCGAGTACTTGAACCGGGCCCCTTCCCGCTTCTTGCGTCGCCTGAGGATCGCCATGTGCCGAGGCTAGCGGCGGCCGCTCCCCCATGACCCGACCGAGGAGTTTGCTCACATCGCGTCGGGCGTGCGCCGATCAGGGATGAGTGGGACCGCGGGACCTTCTCAACCGCTGGGCGCCGTTCGTAGCGCTTCTCGTTGCACTGTCGCTGACAGCGACCGCGACGTTCTGGCGCGGCCGCGCCGTGGGCCGGGATCGCGACCGCGCCACGACTTCGGCAGAAGACCACTTCCTCGACGTCGTTGCAGACTTCGAGCGACGGGTCAATGAGGGCCAACGCGAGCTCGAGCTCGTCCTTTTGGCGCTCGGTCCCGTCGAACACGACAGCGAGGCCCTCGCGGCGCACCTCGCTCAGCTCGGTGCCTTGGAGCTGCAGGGCATCGAGGCGGTGATCCACGACTTCGAGGGAACCGTCATCGTCGTCGACATCGGGACCTCCGGAGTCGGCGACCTCCTGGTGCCGGCCCTCCCACAGCCGCGACCCGACGAGATGACACTCATCGGTGCCACCGCCCCCTCTGGCGACTACGTGGTCGCGAGCCGCCGCAACGTGGACGGGCCGACCCACCACATCGTGATGCGCCGCGCGCAGTTCTTGCTCGCGACCGATGGTCACCAGGGCCACCACGTGAGCGCCTCGCTTCGGGCGACCGATGCTTTGCAGGAGATCGCTATCGACGTCGACCACCACATGGGGCCCGAGGACGACCATGGGGGCCACGGCGACACGAGCAGCCACGCAACCGCAGATGACCACCACGCCACGCCAACCGAGAACGGCACAGACACGCAGTCTCATCCGTCGACGTCGACTCACGAGCACGCCGACGACATCGTGCACGCACACGGCGAGGACAGGTTCGGTGTCGAACGTGACATCGAGATCTTCGGCGTCCCGTGGACCCTCGAAGTTCACTCCGGTCGAGGCTTCATCGAAGCGGCCGAGAGCCGCGAAGCATTCGTGATCGGGATGCTCGGCACGGCGCTCAGCCTGGCCCTGTTCGTCATCATCAGGCGGCTCGTCGCCGCCCGTCGGTCCGCCGAGCTCGCCGTTGAGACCACGTCGGCCCGTTTCATCACAGGCTTCGAACGGTCGCCGATCGGTGTCGTCGAGCTCGACGACGACGGCCGCGTCATCAACCTCAACTCCGCCGCCGAGGAGCTTCTCGGCCAACCCGCCGAGTCGCTCATCGGACACGAGTTCGCGGAGCTGTCAGACCCCACGACCCGCCCCCTCGTCAAAGGCGACATCGAGGCGATCAACACAGGCAGCGGCCTGGCGCGTTCTGAGGTGAAGTTCCGATCGCATGCGGGCCACGAGCTCTGGGTACACCAGACCGCCTCCCCGATCGCCGGGCTCGACGGCGAGAACCACGTGTTGGTTCAGCTCGTCGACGTGAGTGAGGAGCGATGGGCGCACCAGGCGCTCAAGGAGCAGGCCCTCCACGACTCGCTCACGGGCCTCCCCAATCGGACGCTGCTCCAGCAGCGCCTTCAAACGGCACTCCTGCGCCGACTCCGCGGCGAGGGGGCAGCAGCGGCGATGTTCGTCGACCTGGACCGCTTCAAACACGTCAACGACAACCTCGGCCACAACACCGGCGACCTCCTCCTCACCGAGATCGCTGGCCGCCTCGTCGCTGCCGTGAGACCAGGTGACACGGTCGCAAGGTTCGGCGGCGACGAGTTCGTGATCATCTGTGAGGGCCTGACCGGTCACATCGTCGCCGAGCGCCTCGCCCGTCGCGTTCTCGAGTCGGTCCGCGAGCCCGTCGAGCTCGACGGCATGACCGTGCGGCCCACCGCGTCCATCGGCGTGGCCGTCGCCGGCCCCGACGACGACGCGGAGGCGGTCCTTCGCGACGCGGATCTCGCCATGTATCAGGCAAAGGACGCCGGTCGAGACCGCGTGGTGATGTTCGACGGTGAGATGAGGGCTGCCCTCGTCCACCGGGTGCGCATCGAGCACGACTTCCGTACCGCCATCGATCAGGGCGAGCTCCGCCTCCACTATCAGAGCGTCTGGGCCGACGGAGGTCGCCAGCTCGTGGGCTTCGAAGCCCTGGTGCGTTGGGAACACCCCGAGTTGGGGCTTCTCTCCCCGGGGGAGTTCCTCCCCATCGTCGAGAGCGTCGGTCTCGCAACAGCCATCGACGACTGGGTGCTCGACTCGGCCACCAAGCAGCTGGTCGACTGGGAACGACAGCTCGATGGTGCTGGGGACTGGTGGATGACGGTCAACTGCTCACCGAGCAACTTCGCCGATGTCACCTATGCCGGCCGCGTCATCGGTCGGCTGAAAGAACTCGGCCTGGCGCCCGAACGACTGATCATCGAGATCACCGAGAACGCCATCCTCGATGGCGTCGATCGCACCCGCGAGGCGATCGACCGCCTGCGCCGCGCAGGTGTCCGACTGGCGATCGACGACTTCGGAACCGGCTACTCGTCACTCAGCCAGGTGACCTCGTTCCCGTTCGACATCGTGAAGATCGATCGTTCGCTCGTAGGCGGGGTCGTCGAAACCACCGGGATGGAGGTCGTCCGCACGATCGTGGAGATGGCCAGCGCACTGGGTATGGCGACGGTGGCGGAGGGCGTCGAGGACGAGGTGACGCTCGACATCCTCGAGGACATGAACGTCGACTTCTTCCAGGGATTTCATCTCGGTCGGCCGGTCAGCGCCGCTGCGATCGCCGAGGACGACGCAGCCCTCGCTGGAGTCCAGCCAAGGAGCTGACGTCTGGAGTTCGCCTGATCAACCGCGCCCGCGGTATGTGGCGCGGACGCCGACGGCCTCTTTGTTGAGGCGCTTCGACAGGTGCAGTCCCTCGAGGATCAATTCGACCGCGCTGGCCAGTACCGCCGGGTCTGCCGAGTCGGTGAGTTCGCTCGCCGCGACCGCGAGCGCGGCGTTGCCTGCGAGGAGGTCGGCATAGTCGTTGGAGGCCACGTCGTCGCCGGTGTGGACGACTGCACCGCCGTCGAAGCTCTCGACCACCGGGGCCAGGTCCTCCGGGGAGAAGCGGCCCTTGAACACTTCGAGGACCGCCGCCTTCAGCATTGTCTCGACGATCACGCCGTCGCGACCTTCTTCGATCGACTCGATCTCGACCTTGCCGCCCGTCGATGACATCAGGGCCTCGAGATCGCTGACCCGTGGGACCACCTTGGTCTCGCCTCGCTGCAGCGAGCGGCGGGCCGCGTTGGCGACGAGGGTCTCGCGGTTGGTGACCGTCATACGGACGGACACGCCCGACCGCTGATTCACCTGCGGGCTGGACCGGGCGACGTGGCTGAAGGTCGCCACGATCTCGCTCATGAACTCCGGCACCTCGACCTCGATGCCGTCCGCCACGAGCGGCGTCGCCTCCTGCTCGGCGATGTCCATCTCCGTCTCGACCTCGAGCGGGTAGTGGGTACGGATCTGGCTGCCGAAGCGGTCCTTGAGCGGGGTGATGATCCTGCCGCGGTTGGTGTAGTCCTCCGGGTTTGCAGAGGCCACGAGCAAGACGTCGAGCGGAAGCCGGACCTTGTACCCGCGGATCTGCACGTCTCGTTCCTCGAGCACGTTGAGCAGACCCACCTGGATCCGCTCGGCGAGGTCCGGGAGCTCGTTGATGGCAAAGATGCCGCGGTTGGTTCGGGGGACGAGCCCGTAGTGCAAGGTGAGCTCGTCGGACAGGTAGCGACCCTCGGCCACCTTGATCGGGTCCACCTCACCGATGAGGTCGGCGATCGACGTGTCGGGTGTGGCGAGCTTCTCGCCGAAGCGCTGGCTGCGATGAGCCCAGTCGACCGGCGTGTCGTCACCGTGCTCTTCGACCAGATCCTTGGCGTGTTTCGAGATCGGCTCGTAGGGATCGTCGAAGATCTCGCTGCCCGCGATGTAGGGCATCCACTCATCCAGCAGCTCGACCATCGACCGGATCATCCGCGTCTTGGCCTGGCCACGCTCACCCAAGAACACGACGTCGTGACCGGCGAGCACCGCATTCTCGAGTTGCGGCAACACCGTGTTCTCATAGCCCAGCACACCGTCGAACAGCGCCTCCCCCGCGGAGATCTTCGCCACGGCGTTGCGACGCATCTCCTCCTTGACGGGAAGGGATTCCCAACCCGCCTTGCGCAGTTCTCCGACAGTCGTGGG
>CAZVUM010000003.1:24095-82128 GCA_964629575.1 uncultured Acidimicrobiales bacterium
TTGCGGCAAGTGACAGCAGGTGAACAACCACGGGCGGCCACTACCGTCCCTGGCGTGTCGACCTGGGACCACCAGCAGCGCAGTACCTCGCTCGCGGGAACGTGGCTGGTGACGCGGGCCGATGAAGCCGGGCGGCGGACCGTGGCCGATGTCGACTTGGACACATCGGATTGGGTTCCCGCCGAGGTTCCCGGTCATTGGCGCCATTCGGAGGGACTACAAGACGCCGACGCTGTCCTCTACCGCCACCGGTTCGACACGTCGCAGGCCACAGGACGTCGCAGGTGGCTGTCGATCGACGGTCTCTGTTACCAGGGCGACATCTGGCTCGACGGTGCCTACCTGGGTGACACCGAGGGCTACTTCGTCCCGCACGTCTTCGACGTCACCGAACTGCTGAACGGTCGCCGTGAGCATCTCCTCGCGATCGAGGCCACGTGTTCGCATCCCGGGGATCGCCTCGACAAGCGGAACATCACCGGGATCCTCCAGCACAGCGATGTTCTCGACGACGAGCTCAACCCTGGCGGGCTGTGGCGTGAGGTTCGCATCGAGGAGACGGGTCCCGTCCGGATCGACGATCTGCGGGTGCTGGCACTGGAGGCGGACAGCGACCGCGCGATCCTGCGGTTCAGCGCCACGCTCGACAGCGCAGCGACCCATCGGGCACGCGTGATCTCGCTCGTCGACCCGGCATCGGACCACGACGGGGAAGGTGCCGCGGCGAGCCATGAGCAGGAGTTGGTGCTGTCTCGCGGTCGCAACGAAGTCGAGTGGCACGTGGCCGTGGAGTCACCGGACCTGTGGTGGCCGCGCGCCCTCGGTGCGCAGCCGCTCTACGACGTCAAGGTCACCGTGTCTGTCGAGAACCCGGTGTCCGTCGAGAACCCCGTCTCTGCCGGGGGCGAGGTCAGCCATGTCCGCAAGCGGAGGACCGGCCTGCGGACCTTCGAGCTCCGCAACTGGATCGCGTCGGTCAATGGGGAGCGCCTGTACCTCAAAGGATCCAACCTCGGGCCGACGTCGATCGACCTCGCAGCGACCACACCGGCGCATCATCGACGCGACCTAGCGATGGCTGCCGACGCCGGCCTCGACCTGGTGCGGGTCCACGGCCACGTGGCGGCACCCGACCTCTACCGCGATGCCGATCGCATCGGAATGCTGGTGTGGCAGGACTTTCCCCTCCAGTGGGGTCACTCGCGATCGATCCGTCGGGAGGCGGTCCGCCAGGCCGGCCAGCTCGTCACCCAGCTCGGACATCACCCCTCTGTCGTCATCTGGAACGGCCACAACGAGCCGGGACGCGTGGGCCATCGACCGGGCAGGCGCGTGGATGCGGCCGCCGGTCACGGCGTGCGGCGCGGGTTGTGGAGCGCGCAGGCTCCGTCGTGGAACCGCAGCATCATCGATCGTTCGGTCCGTCAAGCGCTCCGAACGGCTGACCCGACGCGTCCAGCGATCGCGCACTCGGGGGTCGCCCCCCATCTCCCCCAGCTCGACGGAACCGACAGCCACCTCTATCTCGGGTGGCGATCCGGTGCCGTCGACGACCTGGCGTCGGTTGCCGCGCGGATGCCCCGACTGGTCCGCTTCGTCTCGGAGTTCGGCGCGCAAGCGCTCCCCGACGACGACGAGCTGGCTGCGGCCTTCAGAGACGAGTTTCCCGGGGTCGATGCGGCGACCCTGGCCCGGCTGGGCGGCCAGCTCGAACTCCTCGAAAGGCACACGCCGCCGAGCGCTTCTCCCGACTGGAGCGCATGGGTGGAGGCGACCCAGCGGCGCCAGGCCCACGTGATCAAGCACACGATCGAGATTCTCCGTGTGCTCAAGTACCGGCCCAACGGGGGTTTCTGCCAGTTCCTGTTGGCCGATGCGCTGCCGTTCATCACCCCCTCGGTGCTCGACCACGAGCGGCGGCCGAAACTGGGATGGCCGGCGCTCTCGGCGGCATGCCGTCCGGTGATTCCGGTCGCGGATGTCCATCGCGAGGCACTACCGACGGGCACACACACATGCGCGCTCCACGTTGTGAGCGACCTGCGATCCGACATCGGCGACGCGACGATCACCGCCCGATGGCGGGCCACCGGCACCGAAGAACGGACATGGGCCTTCCACGGGCGCTTCGAAGCGGACTCGGTGTCGCGTGTGGCCAAAATCCGGCTCGCGGCCCCCGAAAGCGGCGATGGCCATCTCACCCTCAGGCTGCAAGCCAAGGACCTGGTGGTCGACAACTCCTACGAGGTCACCATCACATCGCGCGGAGCCCCACGCAGTAGCTGACGAGCCCGAGCAACCGGTCGAATCGGCGACGGCCAGCACTGGGCGATACGGTGAACCCGACCACCCCAGAGAGCACCAGGAGGATGCCGCCGATGGCAGCTCCAACGAGGAATCCGGCGGGCTCGACGCCGGTCTTCAAGACCAAGCGCGAATGGCCGTTCCCGCTCAACATCTACCAGTCGTCTGTCGGACGCAAGTGGGTGATGGCCCTCACCGGCATCGGCCTCCTGGGCTTTGTGATCGCGCACATGGTGGGCAACCTCCACGTGTACGAGGGCCCAGCGCGAATGCACGAGTACGCCGAATCGCTTCGAACGCTCGGCGGCGGCCTCATCCCGAAGCACTGGATCCTGTGGGCGATGCGCTTCGGCCTCATCGCGATGTTCGCGCTGCACATCCACAGCGCCTACTCGCTGAAGGAGCGCAGCAGGAAGGCCAGCGACAAGGCCGACTTCATGGGGGGCGAGAAGAAGTACGCCTCCAAACGGGACTACGTGGCGGCCAACTACGCCAGCCGCACGATGCGCTGGACCGGCCCGATCATTCTTCTCTACCTGTTCTTCCACCTCGCCGACCTCACCTGGGGCTGGTGGCTGGGCGACGACTATGTGCGGGGTGATCCGTACCACAACGTCGCGGAGAGCCTCGGCAACCTGCCGATCGCGATCATCTACATCGCGGCCAACGTGGCGCTCGCGATCCACATCTTCCACGGCACCTGGAGCCTGTTCCAGAGCCTCGGCATCAACAACCCCAAGTTCAACGCCCTGCGCCGCAACCTGGCGACAGTCGTGGCGGGCGTGATTCTCATCGGCAACCTGAGCTTCCCGATCCTGACCCAGGCCGGTCTGATCGACGAGGACAACAGGGAATGTCGGGTCAACGACACCGAGGGACTCGAGTGTCTGCAGTTCCAGGCGGAGGACCACTGATGACCGCGAACAGCTCACAGCTTGATCCGAAGACTCCCACCGGCCCGATCGAGGACCGCTGGGAAAATCACAAGTTCTCGACGAAGTTGGTCAACCCCAACAACAAGCGGAAGTTCGAGATCATCGTCGTTGGCACCGGCCTCGCCGGCGCGTCGGCGGCCGCATCGCTGAGCGAGCTCGGGTACAAGGTGAAGGCTTTCACTTTCCACGACTCGCCCCGTCGTGCGCACTCGATCGCGGCGCAGGGCGGCATCAACGCGGCGAAGAACTACACCAACGACGGCGACTCGGTTCACCGCCTCTTCTACGACACTGTGAAGGGCGGCGACTTCCGCAGTCGCGAGTCCAACGTGCACCGTCTCGCCGAGGTGTCGGTCAACATCATCGACCAGGCAGCGGCGCAGGGTGTTCCCTTCGCCCGTGAGTACGGCGGCCTGCTCGACAACCGCTCGTTCGGTGGCGCGCAGGTGTCGAGAACCTTCTACGCGAGAGGCCAGACCGGCCAGCAGCTGCTGCTCGGCGCCTACCAGGCGCTGATGAAGCAGGTCGCGGCGGGTGGCGTCGAGCTGTGGACCAAGACCGAGATGCTCGACCTCGTCGTCAAGGACGGCCAGGCGTGCGGCATCGTGACCCGCGACCTGGTGAGCGGCGAGATCATGTCGCACTCGGCGCACGCCGTCGTCCTCGCCACCGGCGGGTACAGCAACGTCTACTACCTCTCCACCAACGCGATGGCCTGCAACGTCACCGCCGCGTGGCGCGCCCACCGCAGGGGCGCCTTGTTCGCCAACCCCTGCTACACGCAGATCCACCCCACGTGCATCCCGGTCAGCGACGAGTTCCAGTCGAAGCTGACGCTGATGTCGGAGTCGCTCCGCAACGACGGCAGGATCTGGGTGCCGGAGGCGTTCGACGACGCACGGTCACCCGACCAGATCCCCGAGGGCGAGCGCGACTACTACCTCGAGCGCAAATACCCGGCGTTCGGCAACCTCGTCCCCCGCGACGTGGCCAGCCGCAACGCCAAGACCGTGGTCGACCAAGGCAAGGGCGTCGGGGCGCTGAAGAACGGCGTGTACCTCGACTTCTCCGCGGTCATGGAGCGCGACGGCGAAGATGCGGTCCGGGCGAAGTACGGCAACTTGTTCGACATGTACGAGCGCATCGCCGGCGAGGATCCCTACAAGGTGCCGATGCGCATCTACCCCGCGATCCATTACACGATGGGTGGCGTCTGGGTGGACTACAACCTCGAGACCACCATTCCCAACTGCTACGCGATCGGTGAGGCCAACTTCTCCGACCACGGCGCCAACCGCCTCGGCGCGTCTGCGTTGATGCAGGGGCTGGCCGACGGCTACTTCGTTCTTCCCTACACGATCGGCGGCAACCTGGCCGACCGGCTCGGCGAGTCGCTGGTCGGCACGGACGACGAGGCGTTCGTCGATGCCGAGAAGGCGGTCGAGGACCAGACGGCGAAGTTCCTCGACACCAACGGCACCCGTTCGGTCGACTGGTTCCACCGGGAGCTGGGCAAGGTCCTCTGGGAGTACTGCGGCATGGAGCGCACCGAGGAAGGCCTGCAGAAGGCACTCACGGAGATCCCCGCTCTGGAGGAGGAGTTCCACAAGGACGTCCGAGTCCCCGGCTCGGGCGACAACCTCAACTCGAGCCTCGAGAAGGCCGGCCGGGTGGCCGACTTCTTCGAGTTGGCCAAGTTGCTGGCCCGCGACGCGCTCGAGCGCGAGGAGAGCTGCGGCGGTCACTTCAGGGCCGAGCACCAGACCGAAGACGGCGAAGCCAAGCGCGACGACGACAACTTCATGCACGTCGCCGCGTGGGAGTGGCAGGGCGACGGCAACGACCAGATCCGCCACGCCGAACCGCTCATCGCCGAACACGTCCAGCCGAGCACGAGGAGCTACAAGTGAGCGAGCTGAACCTCACCCTCAAGATCTGGCGCCAGGAAGGCCCCAACGCTGAGGGTCACTTCGAGACCCACGAGATGACGGGCATCAGCACCGACATGTCGTTCCTCGAGATGCTCGACATCGTCAACGAGAACCTCACCGAGGACGGCAAAGTGCCGGTGGAGTTCGATCACGACTGCCGCGAGGGCATCTGCGGCACGTGCGACCTGATGATCAACGGTCAAGCGCACGGTAGCGAGAAGGCCACGACGACCTGCCAGCTGCATATGCGCAAGTTCCAGAGCGGGCAGACGATCACCGTCGAGCCGTTCCGGGCCAAGGCCTTCCCGGTCGTGAAGGACCTCGTGGTCGACCGGTCGGCGTTCGATCGCATCATCGAGGCCGGCGGCTACATCTCGGTCAACACGGGTGCGGCGTCGGACGCCAATCTCACCCGCGTGCCCAAGGAAGCGTCGGACACCTCGTTCGACGCCGCAGCCTGCATCGGGTGCGGAGCGTGCGTGGCAGCGTGCCCCAACTCAGCAGCTCAGCTCTTCACGTCGGCCAAGCTGGCCCACCTCAACCTGATCCCCCAGGGTCAGGCGCAGCGGTGGGATCGCACCGAGGCCATGGTCGACACGATGGAGCAGTTCTTCGGGTCATGCACCAACCATGGCGAGTGCCACGAGGCCTGCCCGAAGGAGATCAGCCTCGACTTCATCGCGTTCATGAACCGCGACTACGTCAAGGCCAAGCTCAAGAACCGAAAGCTCGCCGGCCAGGCCAGCTGACCCCGAGTCACAGACGGCCACCCGTGGCCTGGAACCACTCCACCTCGCCCACACCGAGTCCCGCGGGAATGACTCCGCGGCGCGCCCGGTTCCTGGTGGGTGCGTGGGGTTGCGTTCGCTCTCGGCTGTTCCGCCCTGATGCTCGCGGCGTGCGCGCCTGACCTCACCCCCACCGAGGCGGACCAGCAACCAGGCGCCCAGACGACCGCACCAGAGGCCCCGGGGCCCGGTGCCCCGCCCGGGCCGTCGTTCAGCGTCGCGCTCCCCCCTCCGGATCTCTATGACCCCGAGCAGACAGCTGACACCCTGCCGCGCGGGTATCGGCCGTCACTTCCCCGCGACGCGATCTTCCCCGTGTACGACCCGTCGTTCGTCGCCGCCACCGATGCGGGGTGGAACGACGACATCCTGGTGATCGGTGTCGACCTCGATGGCGAGGCGCGCGCCTACCCCGTGGGCTTTCTCAATCGCCGCGAGCTCGTCATCGACATGCATCGCGGTATCCCCACCCTCGTCACCTGGTGACCGATCTGCGCAACGGCGATGGTTCATCGCCGCGAGATCGACGGGCAGGAGCTCGTGTTCGGCAACCAGGGCGCGCTCTACAAGAACGCGATGACGCTGTTCGACCACGACACCGGGTCCGTCTGGAGTCAACCGTTCGGTGAGGCGATCCTCGGACCTCGCACCGGCGCGGTCATGGAGTTGCTTCCGAGCCAGATGACCACGTGGGGGGCGTGGCGGGAGCTCCACCCCGACACCTGGGCACTCGACGCACCGGGACCACGCTCGGGATTCGACCTCGCGGTGATGTCGGTGATGGTGGAGTTCGGGGACGAGGCGGTTCAGTACCCGATTCACCTGCTGCGTGCCGGGCTCGTGGCGAACGACGAAGTCGCAGGCCTCGAAGTCGCCGTGCTCGTGGACCCCGCCGATCCCGATCGCTGGTCCGTGTTCAGCCGCCGCCTCGACAACGACGTGGTGGAGCTGGAGCTGCGGGACGGCGCGCTCGTCGACACAGTGTCCGGCACCGGATTCGACCCGGCGACCGGGAGGGGACTCTCGGGCCCGCTGGCCCATCAGACCCTCGACCAGCTCCCCGGCTTCACCGTCTTCCCCTGGGAGTACGCCCAGCTCTGGCCTGAAGGCCGGACATGGGACCCCACGAGTTGAGCAACTCGGTGTCAGGCACCGGGTTGCTCAACTCCGGGCGCGCTGGTCAGCCCTTCACGTAGTCGTAGTACGTGACCTTGTAGGGCTGGGTGCTGATGTCGGCGATGCCATCCATGTCGCCGCGCTCGGTGCGCCAGGCCAGATAGGCCTCGTAGTTCTCCCGGGTGGCCCACTGCTCGAGGACGAGGACCCGGTTGGTGTCGTCCTGATCTCGGACCACGGAGATTTCTTCGCAGCCCTCGAAGGCGCGGGTGTCGACCAGCATCTGGCCGAATCCACCGACCACCGCGTCAGCGACTTCTGGTTTGAGGTTGAGTTCGAGAATGACCTTGATGCTCATTCCTCGACCGTAGACCCCCAGGCTGGCGGCGTCACCCGGTCCTGGTGTCGGGCTGCGGGGCCGCCGTGGTGGTCGTTCCCTCATCGCCTGCTGAGGGAACAGAGGTGTCGGGGCTCGACGCGCCGCTCGAGTCTGGAGTGGTCCCATCGGGCGCCGACTCTCCCGCGGAGGAGGCGGGCACGGAGTCGTCGGGAACAGACGAATCCGGGATCGATCCGTCCGGAGTCGACGTGTCGGTCGACACGCCTCCTCCCTCGGCGCCGGGCCAACCGGTGAACAGCAGCACAACGAAGATCGCGGTGATCACGAGGGCCAGGACCTGGAATCGATCGATGATGCTCTTGAGCGTCATGTTCCCTCCTCAGAACGACGGGAAGCCGCTGTCGGACCAGAACCAGACGGATCCGGTGAAGAACAGCACGACCAGCGCCGTGAACACGGTCCCGCCCAGCACGGGGAGCAGGAGCCTTGGGCTCTCGCGTGAGCGGAGAACGAAGATCTTGGATGCGAGCGCTCCGTAGAAGATGCAGCCGGCGAGCGAGTGGACGAGCGTCCTCCCGTCTTCGTGGCCGCCGTTGAAACCGAACGTCCACAGGCACGAATACGCCACCGGGACGGTGACCACGAAAGCCAGCGTTCCACTGAGGCGGTGGAGTTGTCCGAACCATTCCGGCGGCTCGGCCGGGAAGGGGATGCGGCCGTACATGCGCAGGGCCGTGACGAGTTGAACCACCGCGAGCAGCACGGCGATCGTCGTGAGCCACACCTTCATCTCGAGCGATCCGCTGAAGATCAGAGAGAACGTGGACTTCTGCGACGGGTCGTGAATCGCCCCGTAGGCGCCGAGCCCCACTGCGACGGCGGCACCGATCACAAACGCAGTCAGCCCGACCTTTCGCACTTCGGCCGTGGACGTCATGAATGCTCCCCCGCTACCGGAAACCTCTGGGACAGGGAGTCATACGACCACCGGAGCCAAACGGTTCACCGAGCCACGATCACCGATACCGACGATCGAACTGCCACAATCTTGAGCCATGGCAGGCGGCAGTACCAAGGCGATCATCGCGGCGTTCTTTGCGAACCTCGGGATCGCGATCGCCAAACTCGTCGGATTCTTCATCACACGGAGTTCGTCGATGCTGGCCGAGAGCATCCACTCCTTCGCCGACACGAGCAACCAGGCCCTCTTGCTGTACGGCGGACGGGCCGGCCAGAGGACGGCGACCCAGCGCCACCAGTTCGGCTTCGGGCGCGAGCGCTTCTTCTGGTCGTTCGTGGTGGCGATGGTGCTGTTCTCGCTGGGCTCGCTGTTCGCCATCTACGAGGGCATCGAGAAGATCCGACACCCCCACGAGATCGGCAGCCCAGGAGTAGCGATCGGCATCTTGCTGTTCGGCATCGTTCTCGAAGGCGGCTCGCTACGGACCGCGATCGTCGAATCGCGGCGCGTCAAGCGAGACGACCAGTCCTGGTGGGACTTCATCCGCAATTCCCGGTCACCCGAGCTTCCCGTGGTCTTGCTTGAGGACTGGGGTGCGATGTTCGGCCTCGTGCTGGCGCTCGGGGCGGTCTCGATCAGCGTCGGATTCGATGCCCCGGTGTGGGACGGCATCGGCACGCTGACGATCGGCGTACTGCTGGGCGTGATCGCTGTGATCCTCGCGATCGAGATGAAGAGTCTGCTCATCGGTGAGGCGGCGACCCTCCAGGACCAAGGGGCCATCGAGGACGCGATCGAAGCAGGCGACGACGTCGACCGTCTCATCCACATTCGGACCCAACACATCGGACCCGAGGACATCCTCGTCGCCGCGAAGGTGCACTTCACAACGGGTTTGACCACCACGGAGCTGGCGGATGCGATCGATGCCGCCGAGGCCCGCGTGCGCGCCGCGGTGCCGATGAGCCGCCTGATCTATCTCGAACCCGATCTCTACGAAGAGAACTACCCAGACGGCGACGATCACGCCGGCGACGCAGAGACCCACTGAGGTCCCGCCACAAGCCCACATCGCCTGCTAGGACACTGACGTGAAGTTACGGGGGAGCGGCCTTGTCGCGGTCGCGATCGTGGCCCTGCTCATGAGCAGCTGCGGATCGTCCCTCGAGGACGGCGTCGCGGCCCCCGGGGTGGACGAACCGACGCCCGCCGGTCTCCCGACATCGTTGGGCCTGTGTGCGGCGTACCTCGGCGCTGTTGTCGCGGACACGGCTGAGGGACCCCAGAGGCTTGGTGACGCCTTCGACACCGAAACGCCGCCTGGGGTCGTCGTTGCTCTCGAGACCCTCGTCGCGTTGGCCGATGCTTCCGATCCCAGCGTGGACGACGAGTTCACGATCGACGAGGCATGGGGAACGATCGCCGGCTACGTGAAGCCGCAGTGTCACGACCAGTGGCGCCGTGGCGCGACAGGTGCCTCGAGTCCGCTCGAGACGGCAACCGCATTCGCCGCTGCGCTACGCAGCGGTGACATCGAACAGATGCGGACCCTCGGCGCCGCGAACGCGGTGGCCAGCCTCGACCCACTCGCCGGATCGGCGGTGGATCTCGGCCCCGTCACAACGGTCGGCTTCGAGCTCCTCTTCGACGATCGGGCCGCGACCTGTGTGTTCTACGAGGGCTTCATCGACGACTGCACCTGGACGGGGTGACAGAACGGTCAGGACCGGCTTGCATGCCAGGCGTCGAGGCGAGCGAGCACCTCGTCCTCGCCGAGCACTCCCTCGGAGCGCTTCAGCTCGAGGAGGAACTTCAGGGCATCGCCGACGTCTCGACCGGGACCGATTCCGAGATGCTCCATCACCCGGTCTCCGTCGATTTCGGGGCGCTCGGCACGTCGAGCTTCTTCGCGGGCGAGGCGGGCGATGCGCGCCTCGAGGTCGTCGAGGGCCTCGTGAAGCGCGGCGACCCGCTTGGGGTTGCGGGAGGTGCAGTCCGATCGCACGAGATCGTTGAGATCGCCGAGCAGCGCGCCGCCGTCGCGGGCGTAGCGACGAACCGCCGCGTCAGACCAGCCGTCCGCGTACCCCTTGAAACGCCCGGAGAGAAACACCAACCGGCTGACCTCGGCGGTCAGGTGCTCGTCGTATCCGAGGCGCGGCATCACCTTCTTGGTCATGCGGGCGCCGACGGCCTCGTGGTGGCGAAACGTGACCCCGCCGTGGTCATAGCTCCTGGTGCGGGGCTTTCCGATGTCGTGGAACAGCGCGGCCAGCCGGACCCGCAGTCGCGATGGGGCCTGGGCCGTTACGGCAATCGTGTGACTGAGGACGTCCTTGTGGCGGTGGATGGGGTCCTGTTCGAGCCGGAGCTCGGGCAGCTCCGGGAGGTGGTCGTCGGCCCAACCGGTGTCGACGAGGTCCCACAACGGCTTGCGCGGATCGTCGACGACGAGCGCAGCGGACAGGGTTTCGGCAGGCGAACTCATGTCGAAATCACACGCTTGCAACTACCACCGATATGGGACAAGGTTGACGACCGCAGGGTAGAGGCACAGGTCGGGGCTGCAAATTGGCGCGTTCGTTCGTCCATCTCCACACCCACACCGAGTATTCGATGCTCGACGGCGCAGCGCGAGTGACCGACGCGGTCGCGGCGGCGGCCGCCGACGGGCAGCCGGCGCTGGGCATCACCGATCACGGCAACATGTACGGGGTCCTCGACTTCTACAAGGAGTGCGGCAACCAGGGCATCAAGCCGATCATCGGCACCGAGGCCTACATGGCGCTCGAGACCAACAGGGAGCGTCCGTCGCGCCGGGGTAAGAAGGTCGACGACTCGGGTGGCGACACAGAGGGTGGCGCAAAGCTCTACTACCACCTGACCCTTCTGGCCGAGAACGACGCCGGCTATCGCAACCTGCTCAAGCTCTGTAGCCGCGCATTTCTCGAGGGCTACTACTACAAGCCCCGGATGGACTGGGAGCTGTTCGAACAGCACTCCGAGGGTCTCATCGCGACCACCGGGTGCCTCGGGAGCGTCGTGCAGCAGGCCCTCCTCCAGGGCAACTACGACGAAGCGCTGAAGCGGGCCGCGCGCCTGCAGGACATCTTCGGGCGCGACAACCTCTTCGTGGAGCTGCAGGACCACGAGATCCCCGAGCAGCACCAGTGCAACCCCCAACTCCTGGAGATCGCCAACACCATCGGCGCGCCTCTTCTCGCCACCAACGATCTCCACTACACCCACCAGCACGACGCCGTCAGCCACGACGCCCTGTTGTGCGTGCAGACCGGGTCGCTGATGAGCGATCCCGACCGCTTCAAGTTCCACGGCGACCAGCACTACCTGAAGACGAGCCGCGAAATGCGGGGCCTCTTCGATGAGCTTCCGAGCGCGTGCGACAACACACTGTGGATCGCCGAGCGGGCCGACGTCTCGATCGAATTCGGCAAGCCGCAGCTGCCCCGGTTCCCCCTCCCGCCAGAGTTCGACAACGACGACGACTACCTGCGCCACCTCACGTTCGAAGGTGCGAAGAAGCGGTGGGGGGCCACGCTCTCCGACGAGGTCGTGGATCGGCTCGGCTACGAGCTCAAGGTCATCTCGGACATGGGGTTCTCGGCGTACTTCCTCATCACGTGGGATCTCATCCGTCACGCGAGGGACAACGGCATCCGCGTCGGACCGGGCCGCGGCAGCGCGGCGGGCTGCGCCGTGGCGTACACGCTGTGGATCACCGACCTGGATCCGATCAAGTACGACCTGCTGTTCGAGCGGTTCCTCAACCCGAGCCGCATCTCGATGCCCGACATCGACATGGACTTCGACGATCGCTACCGGGACGAGATGATCCGGTACACCGCCGAGATGTACGGCCGGGAAAACACGGCGCAGATCATCACGTTCTCCACGATCAAGGCTCGTGCCGCGGTGCGCGATGCCGCGCGGGTGCTCGGCTACCCCTACGCGGTGGGCGACAAGGTGGCCAAGGCCATGCCCCCGCTGGTGATGGGCCGCGACACGCCTCTGTACGCCTGCCTCGAACCACACGAGAAGTTCGAGGACGGCTACAAGGCCGCAGGCGAGCTCCGCTCGATGTATGAGACCGATCCCGACGTACAGAGGGTGATCGACGTCGCGAAGGGTCTCGAGGGCATGCGGCGCCAGGACTCCATTCACGCCGCGGCTGTCGTGATCACCGACGAGCCACTCACGGAGTACCTCCCGATTCAAAGAAAGCCGGAGTCGGGTGTCGCTCCGGAGGACGCTCCGGTCGTCACCCAGTACGAGATGAACGGCGTCGAGGAGCTCGGCCTCCTCAAGATGGACTTCCTCGGGCTGCGCACCCTGTCGATCATCGACGAGTCGCTCCGCCTGATTCGCGAGACACAGGGCATCGAAGTCGACATCGATCACGTATCGCTCGACGACGAGGCCACCTACCGGCTGCTCCAGGCCGGCGACTCGATGGGTGTGTTCCAGCTGGAGTCGAGCCCCATGCGAGCGCTCATGCGGTCGCTCGCACCCACCGAGTTCGACGACGTGTGCGCTCTCGTCGCCCTGTATCGGCCGGGGCCGATGGCGGCCAATATGCACAACGACTACGCCGATCGCAAGAACGGCCGCAAGCCCATCGAGCTGCTTCACCCCGATCTCGGCGCCACCCTCGGCGACACCTACGGGCTGATGATCTACCAGGAGGCGATGATGCGCGTCGCCCAACAGATCGCCGGCTACACGCTCGCCGAAGCCGACGACCTCCGGAAGGCGTGCGGCAAGAAGAAGCGGGAGCTGATCGCCGAGCACCGCGTGAAGTTCGTCGAGGGAACCGCCGCAAACGGCTACGAGGCATCGCTCGGAACCCAGCTTTTCGACATCATCGAGCCCTTCGCCGACTACGCGTTCAACAAGAGTCACGCCTTCGGGTACGGGCTCGTCAGCTACCAGACCGCCTATCTCAAGGCCAACCATCGCGTGGAGTTCATGGCCGCGGTGCTGACCGGGGTGAAGCACAACCTCGACAAAGCGGGCGTGTACCTCAACGACTGCCGCCAGGCTGGGATCACCGTCGAGGTTCCAGACGTCAACCGGTCCGAGGTGGACTTCTCCTCCAAGGACGGGCGCATCCCCTTCGGCCTGTCGGCAGTACGCAACGTCGGCGAGGGCGTGGTCGCGCCGATCGTCGCCGAACGCAAGAAAAACGGTCCATTCACGGACTTCTACGATTTCTGCGAGCGCGTCCCCACCGACATCTTGAACAAGCGCTCCATCGAAGCGCTGGTCAAGGCGGGCGCATTCGAGTCGTGCGGTCACACACGCCAGGGCCTGCTGATGGTGTCGGACCAGATCATCGACCAGGTGACCGCCCGCCGCCGGGAGGCAGACCAGGGGATCCAGACGCTCTTCGGCGAACTTCAGGCGGCCGACGACGCGTTCACCGAGAAGGTGCAGATTCCCAACGATGAGGTCGACGAGCGCACGATACTCGCCTGGGAAAAGGAGATGCTCGGGCTCTACGTGTCGAGTCACCCATTGATGGGCGCTGAGGCATCATTGCGGCGGGCGACCGATTGCTCGATCTCCGATGTTTCCAACCAACCCCCGAACGACGATGGGCGCGACCCCATGGTCCGCATCGGCGGGGTCGTCACCGCTCTGCAGCGCAAGTACACCCGCAACGGCGACCTCATGGCGGTGTTCACGCTCGAAGACCTCCAGAGCTCCATCGAGGTGATGGTGTTTCCGCGCACGATGGAGGACCACGGACACAAGCTGGACGACGACGTCGTCGTCACCGTGCTCGGCCGGCTCGACGGACGAGACGACGAACCCAAGTTCATCGCCAACCAGATGGCCCGGCACGAAGTCACAGCGGGGTCTCCGCCGCTCAGGCTGTCCCTGTCGTCGCACATGGTCAACGACGTGATGGTCTCCGAGCTCAAGGGCCTGCTGTCCAACCATCCCGGTGACGCAGAGGTCTTCCTCCACCTCGACAGCCAGGTCGTGCGGCTGCCGAACGCCTATCGGGTCGATCCCGCCAACGGCTTGGCGGGCGAACTGCGGGTTCTCCTCGGCCCCGAGGCCGTGCTCGTCTGACAACTAGCATCGGGCCCGCCGATGACCGACGACTCGACGACACCACCCCAGGGCGAACCGGGCCTGCTGCGCGCCGAGCAGGACATTCGACACAAGCTCGGCGCCAGCCCCCTCGACTTCGAGTCGATGCAGGCGATCGCCAACATCTACCGCGCTGCGGCCGGTGTGCGCCGGGTGGCCGAGCGAACGGTTCTCGCCGAGCAGGGCCTGTCGTGGGGGGGCTTCACCATCCTCTACGTCCTGTGGGTGTGGGACGAGATGGAGACGTCGAAGCTGGCAGCGGAGTGCGACCTGGCGAAGGGCACCCTCACCGGAATGGTGTCGACGCTCGAGAAACAGGACCTGGTGAAGAGGCGCCGGCTCGACCACGACAAGCGTCGGGTGACCGTCGCGCTGACCCCTGCCGGTACACGGGTGATCGAGCAGCTGTTTCCGCATTTCAACGATTTCGAGGCCAAGATGACCGTGGGTCTGACGGCCCGGGAGAAGGCGGCCCTCAGTCAGTTGCTGCGGGTCGTCATCGGCAACGCGGGAGAGGCGTGAGCCATGGTGGCGACGGACACGGCCGGAAACGAAACGACGACCTCCACCTACTTCCTCGCCCGACCGTGGCCCTATCTCCTTCTGGCCATCCCGTGGTTCCTCAACAGCACCGGACTCCTCGTCGGCGCCATCACCGGCGCGGTGAATCAGTCCGGGGAGGCCATCGCCTTCTTCGGAATCCCCGGAGTTGTCGGGCTCGTGGGGATGTGGGGCACATGGGAGCTGGTGTCCGAAGCGATGCGGGCCCGTCGCGGTGAGGCGTCGGCGCGGCCGCCGCACCGGGCGGCACAGTTCACCTCGTGGGACCGCAAGTTCTTCCTCGTCGGAGTGCTGGCCTATGTCGGAGCGCTCGTCGCGGGAGTCGTGTTGATCGCGATCTTCGCCGGTATCGGTGGATCCATCGGCGGTTTCGTGATGGGGATCACCGTGCTCCTGGCTGTACTGGTCGTCCACATCACCGCCGCATCGATCCTCACGGACTACCTCCGCGAAGTCAGGGGCGTCCGAAAACGAGTCGCGCTCGCCTTCGGCGCCTCGTTGTTCGCGGTCGGCCTGCTGGGACCCATCATCTGGGCCCACTCCAATCGGCTGTCGGCCAAGTACGACCTCTGAGTCGGTGACCGAACCCGTCGACATCGACGCGCTGATCGCCCAGGTCGACGGCGGCTACCCCGCCGCTCTGTCGCCGGACGTCGAGGTGCTCGAGCACGGGCGCGCCGTGTTCCACGGCACCGTCGACGAGCGGCACCACGCAGCGAATGGCTTCCTCCACGCAGCAGCGCTCGTGACCCTCGCCGACACCGCCGCTGGGTTCGGGGCACTCGCTTCGTTGCCCGATGGTGCGACGGGTTTCACCACCGTCGAACTCAAGTCGAACCATCTCTCCACGATCGAGCGCGGCCGCATCACGGCGACGGCAACATTGACCCACGGTGGACGCACCACCCAGGTCTGGGATGCCGAGGTCGTCGCCGCAGAGACCGGACGAACGCTCGCTGTCTTCCGCTGCACCCAGTTGGTGCTCTACCCCCGGGACTGACGACAGGCTCGGCGGCTCAGGGCTCCGGCGGCTCAGGGCTCCGGCGGCTCAGGGCTCCGGCGGCTCAGCCGAGCTCGATCACCTCGGCGCGTTCGCCGATGTAGTTGCCAGCCCGGACGCGGTAGTGGTGCTCCCCCGGTCGCGGCACGACGAAGGCGGGATCCTCCCCCGCCAAGAGCGCGGCGAGCCCGCTTTTCCACGCGTGGCGGAACATGGTGACTCCCCGGTCGGAGGCGCCGAGCTGTTCTTCCGAGTGCCGAGTCACGGCCCCCTGGCCCACCTGCGCCTCATAGTCGCCCGGCAACTGCTGGTGTTCGTCCTCGCTGAGGTCCTCCCACCGCTTGCCGTCGTACAGCGCTCGACGTTGCACCGTCTCTGCAGGACGCTTCATCAGGGTGAAGATCTTGGTCTCGGTGCGCGAGATCGGCAGCGTCCAGGCAACCGAAGTCGCCTGACCTTCGAACTCGACAAAGGGGCTGGCGACGATTCGGACATTCGGCATCACGACCTCGGTGACCCGATGGAAGAAGCGCCCGTCGTCGAGAACGCGGTCCTGGTGCGACTTCACACCGACGTCCGTGAATTCCCAACTCACCTCTGGCATGGCGGCCATCTCGGCGACGAACTGATTGCCCGAGAAGCCGGCGTGCAGGATGAAGACGTGAAAGGGGTCCATGACGTTCTCGTGCGTCTGGAACCAGTTGCACGGGGTGGGGTCGCCGTGGAGGCCGATGTTGTTGTCGTCTGCGACGATCTCCCAGCCGTCGGGAACCTCGTCGAACACGTCGTAGGTCGGGAACACGGGCTTGCGATCCGGCGGTCCCATGTAGGTGAACAGCATGCCGTGGTAGTCGACCACCGGGTACCAGGGCTGCCGGTGGCGGTCGACGCGCCGGCCGCCCTCCACCTCACATGGCATGTCAAGAACGTGGCCTTCGACGTCGAAGAGCCAACCGTGGTAGCAGCACCGGATCCCCTGGTCCTCGACCTTGCCGTAGTACAGGGTGGTGCCGCGATGGCAGCATCTGTCGTGGACGAGACCGGGCCGACCCTGACCGTCGCGAAACAGGATCAGGTCTTCGCCGAGGACCCGCCACTTCTTCGGAATCTCGGTGGCGTCGGCCGCGATGGCGAACGGATGCCAGTAGCGGCGCAGCAGCTCGCCGGCCGGCGTTCCCCGCTCCACCTCCACCAGGTCGGGGTCGCTCCAGGGCTCTGGGAGCTCATAGCCGGTCCCCGAGTCGATCTCGACCGGAACCTCACTGCCGCTCATGACCTCACAGTAGGTCGCCGTCGGAGCGCTCCGTTGCGGTCCGGCGTCAGACGATCCTGCACATAATCTCTGCGAGTCACCCGAAGGGGAGCTTCGATGAACCAGTTCGCACGCGTCCGCATGCTGTGGCCTGACCACCTGGGTCTCGCCCGCGGCAAGTACATGCCGACCGAGTTCGCCTCAAACGGCGCAGGTCACGCCGCCGCGGTGTACAGCCTCGGGTACGACCGGTCCTTCGAACCAACGCCGGGCTCTGGCGTGCTCGACGGCTTCCCCGACATGCACGCGACCTTCGAGCCATCCGATCTGCGTCAGGGCTGGGACGACCACCTCACGGGGGTCGCTGTGTGTGACCTGAGCATGGACGGCGAGCCCTTCGGTTTCTCGGCTCGGTACGCACTGCGCAAGGCGATCGCCGAATGGGAGGAGCTGGGCTTCCAGCCCAAGGTCGGCATCGAGCTGGAGGCGTACGTCCTCGAGCCCGACGGCGAGGGCGGCTGGAAGGCCTGGGACACCCCCGAGTCCTACGTGTATGGCACCGGGCGGTTCGTCGATCCGACCGGACTCATCGACGAGATCAACCGGCGGGCGCTCGGGTGCGACATCGTTCTGGAGTCGATCAACGGCGAGTTCGACCAGGGCCAGTTCGAGCTGACGCTCCGCTACACCGACGCCCTCAAGGCAGCCGACGATGCCTTTCTCTTTCGCGTCCTCGCCCGTGAAGCGGCGATGGAGCAGGGGCTGCGGATGACGTTCCTCGGCAAACCGTTCGCCGACCTCGAGGGCAACGGGGTGCACGTCAACTTCTCGCTGCTGGACGGGGACGGGCGCAACGGTCTCAGCGACGAGGGTGCCGACGACGGGCTGTCGTCGCTGGCGAAGGGCTGCCTTGCCGGTATGTGCCACCACCACCAGGCGATGACGGCGTTGTGCGCTCCGACCGTGAACGCGTACCGGCGCTTGCAGCCGATGACCTTTTCGGGCCGTCGGGCCAACTGGGGCTACGACCACCGGATGACCGGCAACCGGGTTCCACCTGCTCGAGGGCAGGCAACGCGACTCGAGAGCCGGCTGCCCGACGGGTCGTGCAACGTTCACACGGCGATCGCCACGGTTCTTCAGGCCGCGCGGCTGGGGGTGGTGAACGAACTGCCGTGCCCCGACGCCGAGACCAACGACGGCATCGAGACGTGGAACACCGAGGTCACCTCGGCCCTGAATCTCGCAGAGGCGCTGACCCACCTGCAGGCGGACCTTGTCCTCACCGAGGCGGTCAGCCAGGACCTGGTCGACAACTTCGTGGCGATCAAAGAGAACGAATGGGGCCGCTTCACCGAGGCCACCCCCGACTGGGAGTCCGCCGAATCCATCACCGACTGGGAAAAATCCCAGTACCTCCCCTACCACTAACCGCGCGCACCAGGGGCGCACCAGGGGTCAGACACGTGTCTGACCCTGGTGAGTTCTGGTGAGGTCGTTTCGGCAGGTCACGCCCCTTCCCAAGCAGTCGGCACCACGGAAGGCAGCACATAAGTCACGGTGCGCGGCCACTAGGGGTCAGACCCGTGTCTGACCCCATGTCACCCCATGTCACCATGTCACGTTGGGTGGTGGAGGGCGAGAGGGCCGATGCCGTGCCAGGTGGCGGGTTCGGCGAGGTCGAAGCGGGGGTGGCGGGCCACGAACTCCTCGAGCGCCACGATCACCTCCCGCCGGGCGAGGTTGCTGCCCAGGCACCGGTGCGCCCCCACGCCGAAGGCCGTGTGCGGGTTCGGGGCCCGGTCGAGCACCACATCATGCGGGCACTGGAACACCTCCGCGTCCCGGTTGGCGGCCCCGAACGCGAGCACCACCCGCTCCCCCGCCTGCATCTCCACCCCACTGATCACCGTGTCCTGCTTCAGCGTGCGAGCCATCGCCTGAACGGGCGACAGCGCACGGAGAAACTCCTCGGTCGCCGCAGGGATCAGCGTCGCATCAGACGCCAGCCGCGCCAGCTCGTCAGGGTGCTGGGCGAGGTACCACAGTGCGGCCCGAATCGTCCCCGCCGTCGTCTCCAACCCCGCGACGAACAATAGATAGCAGATGTCGAGCATCTCCTCGTCGTCGAGCGGTCGCCCGAGATGATCCGAGGCGAGCAGCGCCGAGATCACATCAGGCCCCGGCTCCCGCCGGCGCGCCGCAATCAGTTCGCGGAAGTACGCGTACACCGCATCGGCCGCCGCACGAGCCACGTCCTCCTCGTCGGTCCGGGCGAAGACGATGTCGTGAACCCACGCATCGAACTGCTCGGCGTCCTGCATCGGGAAGCCGCAGTACTCCCCGAACACCATCGTCGGCAGCATCCGGCAGTAGCGGGACGCGTCGATCACCGCATCACCCGCTGTCTCGTCGAGCAGCTCCTGCGCGATCTCGCGCGTGCGCGGAATCAGCGCATCCATCCGCCCCGGCGAGAAGAACGGGAGCAGGATCTGCCGGTACGGCGTGTGTGCCGGCGGATCGACGTCGAGCGGCACGAGCGGCCGATCGGTACCGAACGACGGCAATATCATCGACGGCGCGACGGAGAACGTGTCCCAATCGTGTTCGGCGGCACGAACATCCTCATACCGCGTCACCGCCCAAAAGCCGCCGTACCGATCGCTCCAGGCGACCGGGCACTCAGCGTGCATCCGTGCGTAGTCGTCGAAGATGTCATCGAGCGCGTCGCCGTGGAAGTCGAAGTCGAACCTCGGACCCCGCTCGCGACCCCGCTCCCGCTCCATCGACTCAGCGCCTAGGCCATCACCCGGTAGCGATCGAACTCCCACTCGGAGACCTCGTCGCCGCCCGGGTCGCCTCCCGCCTCCCGATAGCGCTCGGCCTCGGCCTGGGCCGAAAGGACGAAGCTGTGTGAGAACTGCTCCCCCAGGGCTGCGGCGAGCGCGCTCCCCTCGAACGCAGCGATGCCCGAGTCGACATCCGCCGGCAGCGCCACGGCCTCTCCGGGGTCGTCGTACTTGTCGCCGTCGGAACGGGCGGGCAGTTGGTGTTCGCCGGCCAAGCCCGACAATCCGGCCGCCAGGGCTCCTGCGATCATCAGGTAGGGGTTGGCGTCGGCCCCCGCACCGCGGAACTCCACCCGGTTGGCGCCGCCCTGCCCGACGGTGCAACGGCACAGCACCGATCGGTTGTCGAGGCCCCAGTGGACGTGCGTCGGCGCGAACGTGTAGGCGCGCACCCGCTTGAACCCGTTGGGCAGCGGGCTCCCCAGCAGCGAAAGTGCGGTCGCGTTGCCGACCAGACCCGAGAGCCAGGACGACATCAGCTCGTTGGGGTCGCCCTCTGAGTCACCGAACGCGTTCACCCCATCGGAGGAAAGACTGGTGTGCACGTGCATGCCGGTGCCCGACTGCTCCGCCCACGGCTTGGGCATGAAGGTGGCGGACAGTCCGTGCTGCTCGGCCACTTCCTTCACGATGCTCTTGTAGAGGGCGGTGTTGTGGGCGGTCGTCATCGCATCCGCGGGCGCCACATTGATCTCGATCTGGCCGGGTCCGTACTCGGGGTTCGACGACTCGACGGGAATCCCGGCGCCGAGGAGGGCAGCCCGCATGTCGGCCAGGATGATCTCGACATCGGGCCGATCCGTGAGCGATGAGTACTGCATGTGCTCCTGGATGAAGCTGCCGTCGGGGTTGGTGAGGAAGAACTCCATCTCGGTGGCGACGACGGCTTCGTACCCGGCGGCGGCGCACCTGTCGATCTGGTTCTGCAGAACCGTCACCGGCGCAAGGGGATGCGGTTGGTGGTGCGGGTCGTAGCTATCGGCGAACACCAGCGCGTACCCCGGCCGATGTGTGAGGATTCGCAAAGTATCCAGCTGGGGCACCAGATGGGTGTCGAGGAACCCCTGCTCCATGTTGATGTAGGGGTTGTCGTTGATGTCGTCTGCGATGTCGAAGATGTAGATCGCGTCGGCGATGTGGCAGCCGCCCTCGGCCACCTTGTCCACGAAGTGCCCGACTGGAACCCGCTTGCCGCGCAGGTGCCCGTAGGTGTCGACGATGGCGACCTCCACGGTGTGCACTCCGGCGTCTTCCAGGCGAGCAGCGACGGCGTGGGTGTCTGGGCTCATGCGATTCCCCTCGAGATCGACCAGCAAATCGTTCGGTTGCGAATCATGCCACTCCCCACGAGGGTGAGGGAACACCGGTGACCGCCTGCGGCGTGTGCCATTCCGACATCCGCGCTGTGCACGGAACCTTCGGGAAGACGCCTCCGATCGTGCTGGGACACGAGGTGACCGGCGTCCACGAGCAGCTCGGTCCGGTGATGATGTACGCCCCGTGGGGCTGTCGTTCGTCCGACTGCGAGCAATGCGAGCAGGGCCTCGAAATGATCTGCCCCGACTCGAACGAGGCCGGCTTGTTCACCGACGGCGGGTATGCCGAAGGGATTCGAGTCCCCGACATCGCCTACCTGGCTCCCCTCGATGGCCTCGACCCCTTCCGGGCGGCGCCGCTGGCGTGCGGTGGTCTCACCGCCTACCGAGCGGTCCACCAAGGGCTTCCCCGCCTGAAAGAACGCGGCCGCGAGGCGACCGCCCTCATCATCGGCGCAGGTGGCCTCGGCCAGTACGCGCTCACCTATCTCCGCCTACTCAGCGATGCGAGGGTGACAGTCCTCGACCTCTCCGCAGACAAGCAGAAGGCGGCTCTGGCCATCGGTGCCCACGAAGCGACGGGCGACGCAGCCGAGCTCGGAACCTACGATCTCGTCCTCGACTTCATCGGCGCGAGCTCCACGCTCTCGACGGCCGCGGCGGCAGTGAAGCGCCTCGGGACGGTCGCTGTCGTCGGACTTGGAGGCGGATCGATTCCCTTCGGCTTCGGGCTGGTTCCGCTCGAAGCCAAGCTCGCCGCGAGCGTGTGGGGCAGTCGAACCGAGATGGACGACCTCCTCTCACCGGCCCGTCGAGAACCGAGCATCGTCCTCGACGTCGCGGGCTCGACCGGCTGACCGAAATTGATGCTCAGCGCGTACCGGATCGGTACACAACGGGCCTCAATTTCGGAGTGGGCTCACTCCGGGGATGCGGTACCGAGATAGGCCGCCTGAACCAGGGGGTCTGCCTGCACCTCGTCTGGCGTGCCTTCGGCAATCACCCGTCCTTGGTCCAGGCAGTAGATCCGGTCGCAGATCCCGGTGATGAAGTTGAGGTCGTGGTCGATCACCACCACACCGGCACCGATGAGCCCGGCCATCTGGCGCACCTGCTCGACCATCGTGAGCGACTCGGCACCGCTCATCCCCGATGTGGGTTCGTCGAGAAGGAGGAACCAAGGTGCCATCGCCGCGGCGCGAGCCAGCTCGAGGCGGCGCGAGTTGCCGTAGTCGAGCTCGCGGGCGCGGCGATCGCGGAATTCCCAGATCCCCGCGGCCGAGATCAGCTCGTCCACGTCGGCGAGCGGACGATCGGCACGATGGCTCGCGGCAACGAACGCCGACACCTCCACGTTCTCCCGAACCGTCAGCGCGCCGAAGAGCCGAAGGTTCTGAAACGTTCGAACCAGACCGGCGCGCGCAATATCGTACGGCGCTGCCCCCGTCAGGTCCCGCCCTCCGAGCGTCACCGTTCCGGCATCGGCGGACACGACGCCGGTGATCACGTTGACGAGAGTCGTCTTGCCCGCCCCGTTGGGCCCGATGAGCCCGACGACCTCACCCGCGTTCGCCGTTAAACCCGCGCCATCGAGAGCGCGAAAGCCGCCGAACGTGACATCGATTCCCTGCGCCTCGAGACGCACGGAGGGGTCCGGGTCCACCGACCCGAGCTCGTCGGGCTGCTCGTCAGGACCACGACGGAAGCGGTCGGCGATCCACCGGTCGAGCTCCCAGTCGTCGAGCAGCCCGGCCGGCCGCCAAAGCATGAACCCCAGCATCGAGAGCCCGAGAAACACCGTCTGGAGGTTCTCTCTGAAGACCCAGTCGAGCGGGGCGTCGTCGAGCGGGATGCCGAAGATCTCGAATCCGTCCTGGCCCAACCGTCGAGCGAGCTCGCGGCCTGCGGTCATCACACCGACGCCCACGAGCGCCCCGGTCACGCTGTTACGGCCGCCGACGATCAGCATCACGAGGGTGAGCAGCGCGTAATTGAAGAAGAAGTTGCCCGGCAGAAGCGAGCCGTCCTCGAAGACCTTCAGGCTCGCGCCCACGCTCACCACTGCCACCGACATGAGCAGCGCGACCATCTGCTGAACGAGCGGATTCACACCCATCGCCCGCGCGGCGAGGTTGTCCTCTCGCGCCGCGACGGCCAGCCGTCCACTGCGTGATTGCGCGAACAGGCGTGCCAACACGAGCGCGCCGAACAATGCGATGTAGATCGGCAGCCGGCTGTCGAGGGCCGAACCGATCTTGAAGAACAACCCGGCGCGTTCGCCACCGGTGAGCTCTGGCCAGTTGGTCGCGACCTCGTGGGTGACGAACAGAAGGGCCAAGGTGATGACGGTCGCAGCGACAGCCCCAGATTCGGCCCCTGAACGGGCCAGGCCGATGCCCACGATGAACGCGATCACCACGGTGAGCACCACGGCGAGCAGCAGCGCAACCGATGTCGGGACGTCGACCTCCGCGAGCCCGAAGGGGGCATCGGGAACGCGCCGCATCTTTTCGCTCGGCGCGATGGCGAACACTGCGAAGACGTACCCCGCGATGGCGCCGAAGCCGATGTGGCCGAACGACAGCACTCCGGTGTTCCCTATGTAGATCTGGATCCCCAGCACCACGATCGCATCGATGAGCATCACAGTCACGAGGCGCTCGGCGGCACCGCCGAGCAACGCCTGGTAGATGAGAGCGCCACTCACGAAGACGACGAACAGGACCGTCGATCCGATGAGAGGGAAGCCGATGTCGCGCGAGGGTCGAGGGAACATTCAGACGCGCTCCGCGTGAGCGACCGTGACGAGCCCCTGTGGACGGAAGATGAAGAGCAGCGCGATCAGCAGGAAGACGAAGCCCTCAGTGAGGTTGGCGATCGAATCGGGCAGCCGCGAGCGCAGAAGCACCTCAGCCAGCCCGAGCGCGAATCCCCCGATCACTGCACCTCTCAAGCTGCCGAGACCGCCGATGAGTGCGGCCAGGACCCCCTTCAGCATCGGATCGATCCCCGCAGAGGGCACGGTGCTGCCGGCGCGCATCAGCCAGAAGACGCCTGCGATGCCGGCGAGCAGGCCCGAGAGTGCAAAGGCGCCACGGATCACCGAGTCCGATCGGACTCCCATCAGCCGTGCGGCTTCGAAATCCTCGGCCGCCGCGCGCAACGCGAGGCCGAACATCGTGCGCTGCAGGAGGAGCGAGGTTGCGATCAGCGTGAGGACAGTGACGACGATCACCACCGTGTCGAAGACCTCGATGTTGAGCGAGCCGACCGAATAGGTGTTGGCAACCCACGTCGGCCGATCGAACGTCTTGACCGACGCCGAGACGTACAGCAGAAAGATCGAGAACACGACGAAGTGCACGCCGAACGAGGTGAGCAACAAGGTGAAGTCGGACCCACCGCGGACTCGGCTGAATGCGATCCGTTCGATCGCCAGCGAGGTCAGGACAGACACGATGATGATCGCGGGCACCGCCAGCCACCACGACATGTCCCGTTGCATCATCCAGTAGACGGTGTAGCCACCCACGGTGATCATCTCGCCATGCGCGAAGTTGAGCAGATGCATCACACCGAAGATCACGGCGACCCCGAGCGCGAGCAGTGCGTAGATGCTGCCCCGGCCGAGGCCGTCGATGAGGTTCTGGATGAGCTCGGTCATCGGTCATCCTCCGCACCCTGATCGTCGGATCGACCGCCGCCGCCACCGCTGACAAACGTCTCGAAGAGATCGTCCTGGGCCCGAAGCTCTTCGCCCGTGCCGGTGGCCACGACCTCGCCGCTGCGCAGCACGTAGGCACGGTCAGCGACCTCGAGCATGCGAGTCGCGTTCTGTTCGACGATCAGCATCGTCCTGCCCTGTGCACGGAGCGATTCGATCAGCTCGAACACCACGTCGACCAGCACCGGCGCCAACCCGAGCGACGGCTCGTCCATCATGACCAGCCTCGGCTTGGACATCAGGGCGCGCGCGATCGCGAGCTGCTGAGCCTCACCGCCAGACAGAAACCCGGCGGCGGTCGCCCACTTCTCGCCGAGCACAGGAAAGCGCTCGGCCATCTCGTCCAGCAGATCCCCCCGGACGCGCGGAGACACGGTGACCCCGCCGATGCGGAGGTTCTCCTCCACGCTCAGGTCGACGAAGATCCTTCGATGCTCGGGCACCAGGGCGAGCCCCGAACGCAGAAGCCGCTCGGGCGAGGTACCCGTCACATCCTCGCCGTCGAACGACACCGACCCCGCCGACGGTGTGAGCAGCCCCGCGACGGTGTTGAGAAGCGTCGTCTTCCCCGCACCGTTGGGTCCGATGAGGCCGACGACCTCACCGGACCCGACGTGCAGGTCTGCGTCGCGTAGGGCAGAGATCGCCCCGTACCGGGTGGTGAGCCCGGCGACGCTGAGCATGGGTGGCGTCACCCGATGGTGGCGACCAGGGTGTCTTCGCCGTTGACGATGCGGTTGATCGGGACAGCCTTGGGCGGGATGCCGTTGGTGCCGGCGAAGGTGATCTCACCAGACAGACCCTGGAAGCCCGAGATCGCCTTCACGGCCTCACCGATCTGTTCGGGATCATCGCATCCGCAGTCGAGCATGCCCTGGATTCCCAAGAACATGGAGTCAACGTACAGGGCCATGAAGCCCCGGCTCTCGAGCTCCTCGCCCTTTGCAGCCGCGTAGCCAGCGAGCATCGTGTCGATGCGATCGCCCGCGCTGATGCTGGTGTGCGGGGTGTGAGCGATGCCCTCGACGTCGCCTCCGGCAGCCTCGGGAGACTGGATACCCGTTGCGTCGAGAGCATCGGTGCCCACGTAGGTCAACCCATCGAGACCCTGGCCCTCGAGCTGACCGCGCAGGGCCGTGACCTGGAAGCTGAGCGCCGCCGAGAACACGACCTCGTTGTTCTCCGACAGCCCGGCGATCTCGTTGACCTGAGCCGAGAAATCGGTGTCCGCGGCCCACACGTAGGTCTGAACGCTCACGACTTCGCCGCCCAGTTCTTCGAACTTGGCCATGAAGGCGTCGGGGTTGACACCGGTGTAGGGAACGCCTTCACCTTCGGTGAACACGATCGCCCTGGTGATGCCCTCGCCCCAGGCCCACTGCGCCGCGGCCGCCGCCATCAGGTTGTCGTCGAACGACACCAGATAGCTGTTGATCGAAGCGTCGGCGAGCGTCGGCTCGGTGGACGCCGCCACGAAGAGCGGAACCTTGCCTTCGGTCGTCTGCAGGATCGGCAGCGCGAAATCGGCAAACGGCGGGCCGATCAGGAAGTGGGCTCCCCAGTCGAGGAGTTCCTGTGTGGCGAGAGCGGCGTCGTCGCCCACCTCGGACACACGCACCTCGATGGGACGACCGCCGATTCCGCCCGAGCAGTTCGCGAGTTCGGCGATGTACGGAACGAGATTGGAGCCGGGGATGTCCACGAACCCGACCACGTCGCTGAAGTCCATCGCCATGCCGACCTTGATCGCATCACCCGACGGCGCCTCCGCGCAGTTGTCGAGATCCGCTCCGAGAATCGCGTCGATGTCGAGAACGCCGCCGCCGTCCGAACCCCCCGATTCGTCCGTATCCGAGTCGCTGTCGCCGCATGCAGCGGCGACCAGCGCGAAGACCGCGAGAAGCGCGATCGCAAACCTGAGCCTCATTGCCCGAAAACCTCCCAAAACGCCCGTCCTCGGGGCGCTGCGGGGAGACTAGCCCACCCAAATCGTTTGGAAGCGAACTTCCTCGGCTCCGACGAATAAGCTGCGGGGTTGGCGAACGCACACCGGGGGGTCGGCGATGACGGCAACGACGAGCGACACACCGGACGTGACGAGTCCATCGCTGTACCAGGAGGGGATCCCGGACGATCGGTTCACCGCAATGCGGGCGACGCCGGGGCTCGTGTGGCATCCCTACGAGGCCTCCGGCTTCTGGGCGGTGACCCGCCATGCGGACGTCCGCGAGGTGTCGCGCAACACCGAGGTCTTCTCGTCGGGTCTCGGCCACACGAACCTGTGGGACCTCGAGCCAGACGCCCTCGAGGCCCGGCGAGCGATCCTCGACACCGATCCGCCCGACCACACGCGGCTCCGGCGCCTGGCGAGCAAGGCGTTCACACCGAAGACCATCCGCGGCTGGGAGGACCTCACGCGTCGGTTCGCGATCGAAGTTCTCGGCGACTTCGAGGCAGCAGGCGGCGGCGACTGGGTCGACCTCGTCGCCGCGCCGTTGCCGATCCGGGTGATCCTCTCGATCCTCGGCGTGCCGATCGAGGATGCGGACCACCTCGTTGAGCTGTCCAACTACCTGGTCGAGGGAACGGGCGACGAGCAGTCGCTCGCGGCAGACGCCTACGGCAACACCACCGAGCTTGGCCTCCTCCCGTTCGGGAGTCCCGCCAGTCACGCACTCTTCGAGTACGGGGAGAAGCTCGGGGAGCTCCGCCGCCGCGAGCCCGGCGACGACCTCGTCAGCATCCTCGTGCAGGCCGAAGACGATGGTGACCGGCTGTCACACAACGAGTTCAAGAACTTCTTCCACACGCTGGTGTTCGCCGGAAACGAAACGACCCGAACCGCCATGACCCACGGGGCGATGGCCTTTGCGGACAACCCCGACCAGTGGGAGCGGCTCGTCGCCGCGCCAGAGCTCGCCGAGCAAGCGGTCGAAGAGGTGTTGCGATGGGCTTCCCCTGTGTTGCACATGCGCCGTACCGCGGCACGCGACACGGAGCTCGCCGAAACATCCATTGCAGCCGGGGACAAGGTGGTGATGTGGTACTGCTCCGCCAACCGGGACGACGAGGTGTTCGAGGACCCCTTCCGGTTCGACATCGGCCGTGAAGACAACCCGCAGTTCGCGTTCGGCGGCGGCGGACCGCACTTCTGCCTCGGCGCCTTCCTCGCCAGGATGGAAGTGCGAGTGCTCTTCGAGGAGATGGTGAAGCGGGGGCTGAGCCTCCGCCAGACGACCGAGGCCGTGCGCGCACCGTCGAACTTCGTCCACGGCATCTTGTCGGTGGGCATGGAGCCCGCGGGGTGAACGCGCCGGCCGCGCTCGCGCCGGCGGATCTGTCGGATCCCGCCCTCTACGACGGCGGCATTCCCCACGATGTCTTCGCCGAGATCCGCGCGACTCCCGGGCTGTGCTGGAACCCGATGGGCGACGGCGGGTTCTGGGCAGTGACCCGCCACGCCGACGTCGTGGAGGTGTCGCGCGACACCGAGACCTACTCCTCGGCCGTCGGGCACATCCAGCTCTACGACATCGACGCCGACGCGCTCGATGCCCGCGCGTCGATGATCGACCTCGACCCGCCGGTCCACACGAGGCTGCGGCGCCTCGTGAGCTCGGCCTTCACGCCCAAGCACATCCAGGGGTACCGCGAGGCCATCCGCAGCCGAACAGCGGCACTGGTCGACAACCTCCTGGCCGCGGGCGGCGGGGACTGGGTGAGGGCGATCGCGGCTCCGATCCCGATCGGCGTGATCTGCGACATCCTCGGCGTCCCGCCCGAAGACCACGACTACATGATCGAGCTGAGCGACCACCTGGTCGCGGGGACCTCTGATGTGCCGCTCGATCCCACCGCCTACGGCAACACGATCGACCTACGGCTGCTGCCCTTCGACTCCCCCGCCGCGTATGGCATGAGCGAGTACGCCCGTGAGCTCGGCGAGAAGCGGCGCGGCGACCCGCGTGATGACCTCATCACCAAGCTCATCCATGCCGAGATCGATGGTGAGCGACTGAACGACGCCGAGTTCAGCAACTTCTTCCGCCTCATGATCTTCGCCGGCAACGAGACGACGCGCAGCGCCATGGCGCACCTCGCCCTTCAGCTCGCGGCGTTCGGCGACGAGTTCGCGCGGGTCAACCAGAACCCCGCTCTCCTCGACGGGGCCGCCGAGGAAGTGGTGCGGTACTCCTCGCCGATCCTGTACTTCCGTCGAACAGCAACGCGAGACGTCACCCTGTC
Organism: uncultured Acidimicrobiales bacterium; assembly: GCA_964629575.1. Taxonomy (GTDB): domain Bacteria; phylum Actinomycetota; class Acidimicrobiia; order Acidimicrobiales; family Poriferisodalaceae; genus JAYPWI01. The sequence goes on from CAZVUM010000003.1 coordinate 53,538, forward strand.
CGGCACAGAGGTGGCCGCCGGCGACAAGGTCGTCATGTGGTACTCGGCCGCCAACTTCGACAACGGTGTGTTCGACGACCCGCTCGGGTTCGATGTGTCACGGCCATCGCGGCCACCCAACGTCGGGTACGGGGGCGGCGGAGCCCACTTCTGTCTCGGCGCACCGCTCGCACGAATGGAGCTGTCGATCCTCATCGACGAGCTCATGCGCCGCGACGTCGTGATCGACGACGTCCGCGACGTCACCTACGTTCCCTCCAACTTCGTCAACGGGATCGAGACCCTGCGAACCCAGGTGTCCTCCCGACCGAGGAGATCCTCATGACCCAACTCACCGACGACCAGCTCGAGATCCAGCAGCGGGCCAGAGAGCTGGCCACCGAGGTGATCGCACCGCGGGCCGCCGAGGTCGACGAGACCGAGGAGTACCCGTGGGACAACGTCACGGCACTCCAGGAGGCCGGCTTCACCGGGATGACGGTGCCGAAGGACCTCGGTGGGCCAGGTCGATCGTTCCTCGATGCCGTGCTCGTCATCGAGGAGATGGCCAAGGTCTGTGGCGTGACCGGTCGAATCGCGGTCGAGTGCAACATGGGTGCGATCTCCGCTGCCATCGCCTACGGAACCGATCAACAGCGCAAGCTCGCAGCGGAGTTCGTCCTCAACGGTGACAAGCCGGCCATCTGCATCACCGAACCCGACGCCGGCAGCGCGGCGTCGGAGATGACCACCCGCGCAGACAAGCGCGGCAACACCTACGTGGTCAACGGCAAGAAGCACTGGATCACCGGCGGCGGTGTGTCGCGCCTTCATCTGATCTTCGCCCGCGTCTACGACGAGAGCGGCGCCGAGCAGGGAATCGGCGGCTTCCTCGCCGTGCGCGACGAGACGCCTGGGCTGACCTATGGGCTGCGCGAACCCACCATGGGCCTGCGCGGCATCCCCGAGCGAGAAGTCATCTTCGAGGACATGGAGGTGGGAGAGGACATGGTCCTGCTGCCTCCATCGGGCTTCCGGCGCGGTTTCGCCGACCTGATGAACGCGTACAACTCCCAGCGCGTCGGCGCTGGAACGGTGGCCCTCGGCCTGGCCGCAGGCGCGTACGAGCAAGCGCTCGACTTCGTCAAAGAACGCGAACAGTTCGGTCGACCCATCGCAGAGTTCCAGGGTCTCCAGTGGATGCTCGCCGACATGTCGGTGAAGCTCGAAGCGGCCCGCTCCCTCACCCATCGCGCCGCGACGTCCCGCGGCCCGAACGACAGCCCGTTCCCCGACCCGACACTCGCCGCCCAGGCCAAGATCTTCACCGCCGAACGCGCGATCGAAGTGGCGAGCGACGCACTGCAGATGTTCGGGGCCGCCGGCTACTCACGTCGCAACCCGCTGGAGCGCATGCTGCGCGACGTCAGGATGTTCACGATCGGCGGCGGCACGGCGCAGATTCTGCGAACGGTCGTTGCGTCTCGCATCCTCGACATGAAGCTCCCGCAGTCGAGGGACGGGTACACCCGATGAGCGGCGAAACCTTCGCCGAGCCGTACCTCGACGACCTGGGGCCCGACGACGCCGACATCAGCGATCACGACGTGTGGACGGCCGGGGTGCCACACGCCACCTTCGCCCGCCTGCGCCGCGAGCAGCCGGTCGCCTGGATCGACGAGAAGGACGCACGTGGCTACTGGGCCGTCACCCGTTGGGACGATGCCTTCCGCGTCAGCCGGGACGTGGAGACCTTCACCTCGGCGGGTGGGATCCGCCTCGAAGACATGGACCCCGAGGAGACGGCCGCACGCAAGACGATGATGGAGATGGACCCACCCGAGCACACGAGGTATCGGCGCCTCGTGAGTCGGGGGTTCACGCCGCGGGTCGTGAGCACCTATGAGGCCGCCATCCGTGGCATCGCTGTCGAGGTGATCGAACGAGCGCTCCCCCTCGAGCGTTTCGACTTCGTCACCCAGATCGCGCAGGAGCTGCCGATGCGGATGCTGGGCCGAATGCTCGGCACGAGCGACGAGGACGGCTACCAGCTAGTGGAGTGGGGCGACGCTCTGCTCGGCAACACCGATCCCGACTTCACCGACTACCCGGTCGACCTCGTCGATACCGACGAATTCCGGATGATGCCGTTCCGGAGCCCGGTGACCATGGAGATCTTCGACTTCGCGGCACGACAAGCCGAGATGCGACGGGAGGACCCGACCACCGATGTCATCTCCCAACTCCTGGCGCCGACCACCGACGGCACGCCCCTGACCGACCTCGAGTTCAAGAACTTCTTCACCCTGCTCGTCGCTGCGGGGAACGACACCACGCGCTACACGATCACCCACGGCCTGTGGGTGTTGCTGCAACACCCACATCTCTTCGACACCTGGCGTGCTGCGGTGCTGGCGGGCGACGAGACGGTGACCGATGCAGCCGTCGAAGAGATCCTCCGCACCGGATCTGTCACCACCCACTTCCGCAGGACCGCCACCCAGGATGTCGAGCTCGGCGGAAGCCGGATCGCCGCAGGAGACAAGGTGGTCATCTACTACATGAGCACCGACCACGACGCGGACAAGTTCCCGAACCCCTTCCGCTTCGACCTCATGCGCGGCGACAACGAGCACATGGCGTTCGGGCGCAACGGCCCGCACCTGTGCCTGGGTGCCTGGTTGGCCCGCATGGAGGTCAAGGTGGTCTTCGAAGAGCTCATGAAGCGCGTCGTACGGATCGAACAGGACGGCGACATCGAGCGGCTCCGCTCCAACTTCATCTCCGGCATCAAGAAGCTGCCGGTGACGATCGCGGAGACCGTATGAAGGCGCTCGTCATCTGCCACGAGGACACGCTGGGCGCGGGGCACGTCGAGGCTCGACTCCGCGAACGCGGGCTCGACGTCGCCGTGCTGACGCTCGTCCCCGATGCGACGCGCCCCGATCGACCCGCCGCCCTTCCCGACCATCGCGACTACGACATCGTGGTGTCGATGGGCTCGGCCTGGTCCGTCTACGACGACGACACGATCGGCGCGTGGATCCACGACGAGGTCGACCTGCTGCGCGACGCCCATGACAGCGGCACACCAGCGCTTGGCATCTGCTTCGGCGGTCAGGCGCTCGCCGCGGCGCTGGGTGGCGAGGTCACCAAGGCAGACGTGACGGAGATGGGTTGGTTCGAGATCGAGGCAGTCGGCGATGCGCTGCCCATCCCGACGGGGCCGTGGCTCGAGTGGCATCACGACTGCTTCGTCCCTCCGCCGGGAGCCGAGCTGCTGGCCACCACGCCAGATGCACCACAGTTGTTCCGGATGGGCCGCAGCGTCGGCACCCAGTTCCACCCCGAGATCAGTCCCGAGTTGATGACCGGCTGGCTGCAGATGGCCCCGGACGACTACCTGGCCGAGCACGGGGCCACCCGCGAGAAGCTTCTCGGTGATGTCCAGGCCCGCGAAATCAACAATCGGGACAACTGCCACGCGCTGGTCGACTGGTTCGTCGACGAGGTCGCAGCCGGCGACGTCGTCCCGCGGGCGACGGTCATCGACTCGACGGGAGCGTCGTGAGCCGCCCGCTGATCGGTCTCCCTGGACGCCGCAAGACCGGTGCTCAGGTGGTCGATTGGCCCGACGCCCTGGCCGAACTGGAGTTCGACCTCTACATCGTCGACTACTCGCGTGCGGTTCTGGCCGCCGGTGGCCTTCCGATCCATGTCCCCGCAGACGTCGAGCCTGCCGACATCCTTGCGATCCTCGACGGCCTCCTCTTGACGGGAGGAGCCGACCTCGACCCCGATCTGTACGGCGAAGAACCCGAGACGAACGACTTCCCACCCGAGCCCGAACGGGACGCTTTCGAGCTCGCCATGTTGAGCGGGGCATGCGATGTCTCGCTACCGGTGCTCGGGATCTGCCGCGGCCTCCAACTCCTCAACGTGGCGGCAGGCGGCTCACTCCACCAACACGTCGAATCACACGCGGGCTTCGATCGGCCCCCCGACACCGAATTGCACCACGTCGACTTCGCGGCGGACACCGTGCTCCACGGTCTGTACGGCGATCGGCGAACCGTCAACTCGCTGCATCACCAGACGGTGAAGGACCTCGGGGCCGACCTGGTCGTTTCGGCGACGGCGAGTGATGGCACGGTCGAGGGCGTCGAGCATCCGGAGTTGCCGGTGGTCGCGGTCCAATGGCATCCCGAGATGATGTCGGGCGCCGCGGAGGATCCGATCTTCGAGTGGCTCGTCGATGCAGCCCGCGATCGGGGATCGACACGCGTGTGAATGGCTGACGCACCCGAGACCTGTCAAGCTGGTGCGTCTGCACCCGGGAGAGGTTGATGTCTGACGGAGACACGCGGAAGGTCAACGAGAAGGCCCTCAAGGACCCGAACGCCCAGTGGGTGCCGCTCGAGAAGTTCAAGGGCTTCAGCAAATCGGACCAGATCTGGGTGCTCGTCGGATTGGCCGTGCTGATCATCATCCTCAACGTCGCGTTCGGCACCGGCGGCGGCCCGAGCACCCCCGCGATCAGCCCGGGATGATCCGGCGCCCGGTCCAATAAGGCGCCGGCCCCTCCACGTCCCCTCGGTATCGTTGACTCTCGCTCGCCACCGCCGGTGAGTCGCGCTCCGAAAGGACCCCGAACATGAGCTCCGACGTGGTCGCTGTGCTGCCGGACGGAAGCGAGCGGACGCTGCCCTCCCACGCGACCGGCGCCGACCTGGCAGCCGACCTCGGTGGCCGTGCGGCCAAAGACGCCCTCATAGCGGTCGCCGATGGCCAGGAGCTCGACCTCGACCGGCCCCTCCCGGAGCGGTCCGAGGTCTCCCTCATCTTTCCAGCGAGCGAGGAGGGACTCGAGGTCCTCCGCCATTCGACCGCTCACGTTCTCGCGCAGGCCGTTCTCACTCTCTGGCCGGGCGCCACGTTCTCGATCGGCCCTCCGATCGAAGACGGCTTCTACTACGACTTCGAACTGCCCGACGGCGGGACCTTCAGCGAAGACGATCTCGACAGCATCGAGAAGAAGATGAAGGAGATCATCGGTCGCAAACAGCCCTTCATCCGGGCCGAGATCGACCGCGCAGAGGCCGACCGGCTGTTCGCCGACCACCCCTACAAGCTCGAGATCCTCGGCGGCGAAGCAGACGATCCGACCTCTGGCCCCGAGGGCGGCGTGATCACCACCTACCGCAACACTGATGAGTTCGTGGATCTCTGCCGCGGCCCGCACGTTCCCGACACCGGGTATCTCGGTCATTTCAAGCTGATGCGGGTCGCCGGTGCCTACTGGCGCGGCGACGAGAGCCGCCAGATGCTGCAGCGCATCTATGGCACCGCGTGGGCCTCCAAGAAGGACCTCAACGCGCACCTCGAACGGCTGGAGGAGGCCGCCAAACGCGATCACCGAAAGCTGGCGACCGAGCTCGACCTACTGAGCTTCCCTACCGAGCTCGGCGGTGGACTCGCGGTCTGGCATCCCAAGGGCGCCACCATCCGAAAGATCATGGAGGAATACAGCCGCCAGCGACACGAGGAGGGCGGCTACGAGTTCGTCTACACGCCGCACCTCGCGAACGAACGGCTCTTCCAGACCTCGGGGCACCTCGACTTCTACGCCGACGGCATGTACCCGCCCATGGAGATGGACAACGGGACGTACTACCCCAAGCCGATGAACTGTCCGATGCACTGCCTGATCTTCGGCACGGGACAGCGAAGCTACAAGGAGCTCCCGCTGCGGCTGTTCGAGCTCGGAACCGTGTATCGCTACGAGAGGTCGGGCACGCTCCACGGCCTGCTGCGCATTCGCGGTTTCACTCAGGACGACAGCCACCTCTACGTGGCGCCCGACCAACTGGCCGACGAGATCGCGTCGCTGCTCGACTTCGTCCTCTCGGTACTGCGGGCGTTCGGCTTCGAGGAGTTCACGTTCAACCTCTCGACCAAGGACCCGGACAAGTATGTCGGCACCGACGAGATCTGGGAAGAAGCCACCGCGGCCCTCCGAGAAGCCCTCGAGCGACATGGGCTCGACTACGCGGTGAAGGAGGGCGATGCGGCCTTCTATGGCCCCAAGATCGACATCGACGTCAAAGACGCCATCGGACGCTCATGGCAGCTGTCGACGATCCAGGCCGACTTCAACCTGCCAGAACGATTCGACTTGACGTTCGTGGGCGCCGACGGTGAGCGCCATCGGCCGATCATGCTGCACCGCGCGTTGTTCGGCTCGATCGAACGCTTCTTCGGAGTACTGGTTGAGCACTATGGCGGAGCGTTCCCGACCTGGCTGGCGCCCGTCCAAGTCCAGGTTCTCGGTGTTCGTGCCGACCACGATGAGCGCGCCGAGCAGCTCGTGCAGCGGCTGACCGCAGACGGGTTTCGAGCCGGGATGGTCGAGGCAGATGATCCACTCGGCGCCAGAATCCGCAAGGGCAAGCTCGACAAGATCCCCTACATCTTGGTGATCGGCGACGACGACATCGCCAACGACACCGCAGGGGTCAACCCGCGAGGCGGCTCCGTCGAGCGCGACGTACCCATGGACAAGTTCATCGAGCGTCTGCGTCACGACGTCGACACCAAGCAAGCCGCACCGGCGGTCGGCGACAGCTGAGTCGACTCACGCGAATGCCCCACGAGGGTCTCGCGGAGCCGATGGGCTGAGACACGCCGGCGACCGCCACACTGATGGGTCGTTCATCTCAGTGGGACTCCATCGGTCACTGAGCGCGCGTTCGTGAGCAATCCGCGTTGGGGATTGGACGCGCCGCGCAACTACGATCACCGGTCGACCTCGACGGAGGCCCACGCACGAGTGTCCCGCCGCATCAGCCCCATCGCGATCATCTGCGCCCTGGTCCTCGGCGCGTCCAGTTTCGCCATCGCGCAGGAGCAGGAGGACTTCGAGGAGACGATCCGCGACGCCCGTGAAGCACGTGAAGAGTCGCGCCGAGAGCAGGCCGAACTGGCCGGCGATCTCGACGTTCTCGAAGCAGAGGACGACGAGCTGCTCGCGGCTCTGGTCGCCATCAATGACCAGGTCCAAGCCCAGCAGATTCGTGTGGCGGAGGCCCAGGCCGAGCTCGAGCGGATCCGGAGCGAGATCGGGGGGTTGCGCGACGAGATCGTGCTGACCCGTCAGCGCTCGGTGATCGTGCGCAACCAGGCGACACGGCGAGTCATCCTCACATACGTGCAGCCGAGCGAGCCTCTGTCGTCATCGCTGCTCAACGCCCGCGACCTCCACGAGGGCACCCGCCGCCAGACACTGTTCCGGTTCGCGACGCTCGGCGACCTCAACTTCCAGGACGAGCTGCGGGCCGTCGATGACGACCTCATCGTCCTGCAGATGGCCACCGAGCAGAAGGAACAGGAGGCGGTCGAGCAGGAGCAGCGGCTGAACGAGGTCCTGGGCGAGCTGGAGGTCAGCCAGGCCATCCAGGAGCAGCTGCGGGCGGCGCTCCTGAACCAGATCGGGGTGATCGAAGATCAGCTCGGCGAGATGGAGCGTCAAGAGCGTGAGTTGGCCAATGTCATCCGCCAGGCGCAGGCCGCGCTGCAGGCACAGCAGGCCAGGGAAGCCGCTGAGCGGGCCCGCAACGCCGAACCCAAGTTCAACCAGCAGTCCCCCGCTGGATTCATCATGCCGGCCGGCGGTTGGATCACCTCTGGATTCGGCACCCGCCGTCACCCGATTCTCGGGACGGTCCGCAACCACGCAGGCGTTGACGTCAGTGGAGCACGCGGCAACCCGGTCTGGGCGGTCCAGGGCGGCATCGTGATCACCGCCGGATCGCTCGGCGGATACGGCAAGACGGTCATCGTCGATCACGGCGGCTATCGCACCCTGTACGCCCACATGAACGACATCAAGGTGCGGGTCGGCGACGAGATTCCACAGGGAACACGGGTCGGCGACATCGGCTCGACCGGCCTGTCGACGGGGCCGCATCTGCATTTCGAGGTGCGGGTGGGTGGTGTCGCCCAGGACCCCGCCAAGTACCTTCCCTAATCATGGACGCGCTCCTCTTTCCGCGAAAAGAAGCCAGGTATGCCGCCGCGATGGCCGCATCACGCTTCAAGCCGGGAGCAGGCGCCACCTACGGACCGCTCTCCCTCACCCAGATGGACGAGCCCGAGTTGCCCGGCATCGGCTGGGAGCATGTACGCACTCGGCTCGCCGGCATCTGCGGTTCGGATCTCGCGACCATCGACGGTCGAGCATCCCGATACTTCGAACCGCTGGTGTCGTTCCCCTTCGTCCCCGGCCACGAAGTTGTGGCGAATCGAGCGGATGGGTCGCGCGTGGTTCTCGAACCGGTTCTGGGACCGGAGACGCGCGGCGAGGTGCCGGCGTTCCCGGGCGCAGCACAAGCCGACGGCGACGACTACGGCCACCTGGTCGCCGGGACGCTCGAGCCGGGGCTGCAGACCGGGTCCTGCTCGAGCACGGGGGGCGGCTGGTCTGAGATCTTCGCAGCGCACGCCACGCAGCTGCACCCTGTCGCCGACGATCTCAGCGACGAAGCGGCCGTCATGATCGAGCCAACTGCTGCCGGCGCACACGCCGCGCTCCGCGGCCAGGTCCCCGACGGAGGAACCGTGGCGATCCTCGGCGCAGGCACGATGGGGCTCACCGCACTCGCCGCAGCGCGCCAGTTCACATCCGCCGACGCGATCATCGTGGGTGCCCGCTACCCCCACCAGCGCAAATGGGCGGAGATCCTCGGCGCAGACCTGGTGGTCGATCCCGACGAGGTGCCACGGGCCGTCCGACGCGCCGCGGGGACACGGGTCATTGGTTCGACGCTTGGTTCGGGGGTCGACGTCACGATCGATGCCGTCGGTTCGTCGGCCTCACTCACGGATGCGATCGCCATCACCCGCCCACGGGGTCGCGTCGTGCTGCTCGGCATGCCGGCGGAGGTCAACCTCAACCTGACCGCGTTGTGGCACAGGGAAACCGAGCTCGTCGGTGCCTACTGCTACGGCACCGAGCATTCCCACGGCGACGCCCACACCTTCTCGCTCGCCGAGGAACTGATCCGCGAACACGACCTCGGCCAGCTGGTGAGCGAGGTGTACCCACTCGCGGAGTACCGAGACGCCATCGAGCACGCCGCCCAGGCGGGTTTGCGCGGCTCGGTGAAGATCGCCTTCGACCTGCGCCAACCCGCCGAGGACTGAGAACCCGTACTGCCAGCTTCCAGGGACACTGGGTTGGCCCTACGAGCTGGCAGAAGGGTGGGTGACGCGCATCACCGCGATCGCCAAGAGCGCCCCGAGGATCTGGGCCACGATGAAAGGCAGCACGCTCGCGGGCTCGATACCGGCGAATGTGTCTGAGAACATGCGCGCAACGGTCACTGCGGGGTTGGCGAAGCTGGTGGACGAGGTGAAAAAGTAGGCCCCGCCGATGTAGGCGGCAACGGCGAAGGCGACGAAGCGCTCGCGGCCGGACCGCACGACGCCGATGATCACCATCAGCAGGCCGAAGGTGGCGATCACCTCGGAGATCCAGAGGGTCCAGTCGCGTCGATCGGTGGTGCTCCAGCTCACGGCGTCGAGGTCGAAGATGACGTTGGCCGCAATCACCCCGAGAATTCCCCCGCTCACCTGGGCAGCGAAATAGGCCGCAGCCATGCGATCGTCGAGTTCTCCTTCGATCCGCGCCCACAGGGTGACCGCCGGGTTGAAATGGGCGCCGGACGAGGAAGCAAAGACCAGGATCAGGCAGGTCAGAGCACCTGCGGTCGCGATCGAGTTCTCGAGAAGCTGGAGTCCGACGTCGTCAGGGCTCAGCGTCTGGGCCATGATCCCCGAACCCACGACGGCCAGGAGGAGAAAGAAGGTCCCGACGAACTCGGAAGTCGCACGCTGCGACATGTCGGGGGGCATCGCTACTGGAGCGCCTCGGCGAGCTCGCGGGTGAGGTAGGTGAGAATCAGGTCGGCGCCGGCCCGCTTGATGGCGGTCACGTGTTCGAAGGCGGTTGCCTCGCCGTCGATCCACCCGTTGGCCGCTGCAGCCTTGAGCATCGCGAACTCCCCGGACACGTGGTAGGCAGCCAGTGGCAGATCGAACGTCGCTCGGGCCTCCGCGATGACGTCGAGGTACGCGAGCGCAGGTTTCACCATGATGATGTCGGCGCCTTCGTCGACATCGAACCGGATCTCCTCCATGGCCTCGCGGGCGTTGGCCGGATCCTGCTGGTACCCCTTGCGATCGCCGCCTCCTGCGATCGTCACATCCACTGCATCGCGGAAGGGCCCGTACTCGGCCGAGGCGTACTTGGCCGAATACGCCATGACCGGAATGGCGTCGTGGCTGTTGGCATCGAGCGCCTGACGGATGGCCGCAACCTGGCCGTCCATCATCCCGCTCGGCGCCACCATGTGCGCGCCGGCGTCGGCCTGGGCGAGCGCCGCCTTCTGATAGAGCTCCAGCGTGGCGTCGTTGTCGACATCGCCGGCCGGGGTCACGATCCCGCAGTGGCCGTGGTCGGTGTACTCATCGACACACAAATCGGCGATGATCACCAAGTCGTCGCCGTGCGCTTCGCGGAGGTTCGAGAGGGCCACCTGGACGACGCCGTCGGGGTTCCACGCCTCGGATCCCACAGGATCCTTTGTCGCGGGAAGGCCGAACAGAATCACGCCGGACACGCCGAGATCGGCCAGCTCTTTCACCTCGGCGAGCAGGGACGCTTGGCTGTGTTGCATCACGCCGGGGAGGCTGACGATCGGCTGGGGCTCCTGGGTGTCCTCGCGAACGAAGAGAGGCGCGATCAGGTCGTCGACCCCGATGCGGGTCTCGGCCACGAGTCTCCGCATTGCCGCGGAGCTCCGGAGACGACGGAGACGTCGTGAAGGAAAGGTCACGTCACAATGCTACGGGTGGCCGAAAGCCCGGTCACCCCCCTCTTCGCCAACCCCACACACCACTCGGCGAAAGCCCGAGCCGCACCCATCTGTCTCCAGACGCGCACGCGATTCGCACCGGTATCGCGAGAGTGCCCTGGCCCGGCTCGTCTCCGAGGTCCGGTGGCGCAGCGTTGTCATCCGAGCTCCACCATCTGGTTCGCCGGCCATGTCCGGCGAAGTCGACGGATCGATCGTCGATCAGTACCTCTCCGTGAACGGACGACGGTATGAGCAGGCCCCCGTCGTGTCGCTCGGGTTCCGACGATGTTTCCCATTCGACGTCGAGCCCGACAGCCGCGCGTGTCCCCCACTGATCCCGCGCCGCGTCGGCCGGTTGATCCAGGTGTACGCCGAATGCCTCCAGACCCACAGTCCAATGCACGAGCGGGTCTTCGCAGACGTGCTGGGCCCAGATTCCCTCGGCCCGAAACTCCGCGGACGGACTCAGCGTGGCGAGAGAGATGTCGGGGTCGACGACGAGCGTCACCGGACCCTCTCGTGGCGTCAGCACCGCCGCGTACCAGGCCAGTCGGGCATGTGGCCGCCAGCCGAACTCCACCCACAGTCCGAGCTCGTGGGCCTCGGACCAGGCATCGAACTGCCAGATCTCGACGCTCGCATCGGCGTGAGGAAGATCGTCCTGGACCGTCTCGTCCGTCACCGGCTGGAGCGTACGCTGCCCCGGTGGAGTTTCTCAGCGACGACTGGTTTCGTGCCGCGAACGACGCGCTCGCCGGCCTGGAGACCGACCTCGACGACGCTCTCGTGATCGAACACGTCATTGAGCACAACGGCGCGACGGTGCCGTACCAGCTGGTGATCGAGGCGAGGGGCTGCGCTCTCGAGAAGGGGCGACCGCGTTCGGCACACGTCACCATGGCCCAGTCCGCAGAGACAGCTGCCGCCCTGCGGGCGGGCACTGTCGACGCCCTGCAGGCGGTGCAGGACGGGCGGGTCCGCATCGATGGAGACCCGCGCCGCCTGATTCAGCACGCAGAGCTTCTTCAGGCCATCGACCGCCGCCTGGCCGCACTCCCTGCCTGACCCCACCCGAGCACGAACTCAAAGTCCTTTTTTTGGACATTGCGTCATCGGAGAAATGGACGGTCGTTGGTCCCTCTGTTGACGGCCACTGTGAAGCACCGCCCCGCCCACACCGCGCCGTCGCACCGCTCACCTCAGTCGGGTGCCCTGGGCCCGCCCCCCGGGGCACCCTGAGGTGGGCTCAAGAGACAGTGTTCAGTATTGGACACATTTTCCAACAGTACAGTCGGGTTCGAGTGCACTAGCCTCTGCACATGGGAGGGGGCCAGACGCTACCGCTCCACATGCGAGTCGTGGGCGCCGTGGAGGAACTCGCCGACGGTGAGCGCGGGACGTTCGTGACGGTGACCGCCATCAGCACTCGGCTCCAGGAGCAGTGGCGTGGCCTCTTCCCACGTCCCGCTCGCGCGATCGCCGGCTGGGCACGAACCGCGGTGGACGTGGATCTCCTCATCGAGAAGCGGCCCGACGACTGGGGCAGGCGGCGCTTCCATTGGGATCAGCTGGAGTACGCGCTGGCCTGAGCCCGCCGCCCAACGGCTCCTCCGTCGGCCGCCAGGCGGCTCGGTTCCATGGGCTGGGGATCGAGTTCTTTCAACGCGGGCATCACCTCGCGCGCGAACAGGTCCATGCTCTGCATCGCCTGCTCCGCCGGCATACTCCCGTACCGGAAGACGAACATGATCTCGTTCGTCCCGAAGACCTCGGCGAGCTCCGTGGCCCGAGCGATCGTCTGGTCGGGCGTTCCCCACGGGTGGGAGTCGAAGAACCCGCGCAGGAACGGTGACGCGTCCTCGCTCAGGGCCTGCTGGAGCGCGCCGTAGCGCTCGTACCCCTTCACGTCTGCCAGGTGGCTCCCGCGGAGCTCGTAGTGGCGGAGCGCCGAGTCGGCGTACTCCACCATGTGTTTCTCGGCGGCACGCCGCGCCGACTCCTCGTCTTCGGCCACGTAGGTCCAGAGGGCGAGCTTGGTGTGCACCCCGCCGCTCAGCCCGGCCTCGGCGCGGAGGTCCATATAGGTCCGCGTGACCTCGAGCGAGAGGTCGAGCGACGTGGTCGGAATCACCAGCGGGTTCACGTCGTTCTGCGCGATCACCGCCACCGAATCGGGTGAACCGCCGGCGCACCAGAGGTTGTCGGTGAGGTCGCGTTCCAGCTGCGGTCGCAGCCGAACGCCGTCGATGCTGTAGTGCTCACCCTGATAGGTGCATTCACCGGTCGAGAGCAGCTGCTTGAGCACCTGCAGGCTCTCGTCGAAACGGTGGCGCGACTCGTTCTGGTCGATGCCGAGCCCGCCGAACTCTCGCCGGCCGAGTCCGCGCCCGACACCGAGGATGACATCGCGGTCATCGCCGAGGAAGGCGTCGAGCATGTTGACGTCCTCCGCGACCCGAACCGGGTTGTGCCAGGGCAGCACCACCACCATCGTCCCGAGGTCGACGTTGTCGGTGACACCGGCCAGGTAGGTGAGGTACTGCAGCGGGTTGGTCACCATCGTGTACGGCGTGAAGTGATGCTCGATGGTCCAGACGCTGTCGAACCCGAGCCCATCGGCACGACGAGCGAGCTCGACCTCTTCGGCGAAGATCTCGCGATCCGACTTCGCTGGGCGGCCCGCCACGGACTCACCGCGCTCCTCTGCCTCGTAGCGATCCCAGTCGGTGTAGTTCTGATTGAAGATCGTCGCTCCGACCCGCATGGCTCCCCCTGTCTGCCCCGTCGCTGGCGGGGCGCAGTCTCAACCTAGGTCATCATCGGACAGGGGAGCCCGGAGCCCGACAGCGTTAGCCTCTGCCCACGAGGGGGAAGCCATGCTGATCGCCGGAACAACCGAGGGCGCATTCGTCCTCGCCGAAGATGGCCGAGCCGATCGCATTCTCAACGCACCGAACGTCCGCGAGGTGACACACGCCGCCGGGCGGCTGTGGGCCGGCACTGGCGATGGCCTGTTCGCATCCGACGACGGCGGTGCGACCTGGACCGGCCCGCAGCTGGATGGCCGTGAGGTGTGGGCCGTTCGCGAAGCCGCCGACGGCACCCTCTACGCCGGGACTCAGCCCGCGGCGCTCTTTCGCAGCGATGACCGGGGAGCGACATGGCAGGAGAACGAAGCGTTCGCCGCGCTACCCGAAGCGACCCGTTGGTGCGTCCCGCTGGACCCTCCGCTCCCAGGTCGGGCCCGTGCCCTTGCGATCGACCCCGCCGATCCCAACCGCATCTGGGTGGGTGTGGAGGTGGGTGGCGTGGCCCGCACGGCGGACGGTGGCGCCTCATGGACAGTGGATCTTCCGGGTCACAACCCGGATCTCCACATGATGTTCGCCCATCCGGCCGACCCCGGCACCGTGTTCTGCTCGACCGGGTACGGGCGCTTCGACCACATCGCCGAGGAGATCGAGGGCAACGCAGGCGTCTTTCGCACGGACGACTACGGAGATACCTGGGAGTACGCGTGGAAGGGAATCACCCCTCGCTACTCACGCCCCATGTGCATCGACCAACGCGAGCCGCACAGCCTCACCGTGGCGAGCGCGCCGACCGCGTTCTCGGACCACTCGGATCCAGACGGTGCGCTGGCCGCCCTCTTCCGCTCCGACGACCACGGGCGCTCCTGGCGTTCACTCTGCGACGAAGCACACTCACCGTCGGCCGCGAACTTCCACGGACTCACGGTCGACCCCGACCACGTGGGCGGTGTGATCGTCGGGACGGACACCGGCGAGGTGTGGCGGGTAGGAGACGACGCGCAGTGGACCCTCCTCGGTTCGGGTCTCCCCAAGGTGTGGGCGCTCGCACCCGTGACCCGGTGAGCGCGCTGCACGTCGTCTCGCTCATCCCGCTCCCGGCTGTGGCGAGGGAGCAGATCGCCGCCGTTGATCCGAGCATCGAGCTGCATGTGGCTGCGGGATGGTTCAACGACGATGTGCGCGAGACCTGGGGCGACCATGTCGCCGATTCGTATCTGCTACCCGCCCGCGACGACATTCCTCCCCGGGACGAACGCAACGCCGTGCTGGCGAACGCCGACGTGGTGCTCGGCGGCTTTCCGTTGCTGGTGGACCTGGTCGCCAGGGCGCCACGCCTGCGCTGGGTTCACCAGACACCGGCGGGAGCGAGCAACCTCCACCGCTGCGACCTGTGGGGCGGCGACATCCCGGTGAGCACATCGCGGGGTCTGGGAAACACGCTCGCGATCGCGGAGTACGTGGTCGGATCGTTCCTGCACTTTGCTCGCGGCTTTCACCACGCTGGTGCCCAACGAGAGCAGCGCCGGTTCGAGCGCGCCGCCTACAGACCCACCCTCCTCGGGGGGAAGCAAGTCTGTGTGATCGGTGCCGGTGGAATCGGTCAGGACGTCGGGCGCCTGTGTTCGGCCCTCGGGATGAGGGTTGTCGGAACGCGGCGAACGATCGGTGGTGAACATCCAGAGGGGTTCGACGAGGTCGCCTCCCCGGATCAGCTCCATCGACTCCTCGCCGACTCGTCGTTCGTTGCGATCTGTTGTCAGTGGACACCCGAGACCACGGGGCTCATGGGCACCGAGGAGTTCGCGGCGCTACCAGACGGCGCAATCGTGGCCAACGTCGCTCGTGGGGAGATCATCGACGAGGCGGCGCTGGCCGCATCGCTCGACCGCCTGGGCGGTGCCGCCCTCGATGTGTACGTCGGGGAGTTCTCTCGCAACCCGCCCGACGAACTGTGGGCTCACCCCAAGTGCATGATCACACCGCACGTCTCCGCAGGCGCCGACGAACGGTCGGCTCGACCCATCCGGTTGTTCTGCCGCAACCTGCGTGCCCTGATCGATGGGCGCCCTCTCGACAACGTGATCGACTGGGAACGCGGCTACTGACCTCGCACGACGTCAGTCGTCGAGATCACCAAAGGCATCGCGATCGTCGTCGCCGGTGTTGATCGGCTCGGTGGCGCTGCGCACGACTCCGATGAGGTTGGCGACGATGCGCTTGAGGTACCGGGCGTAAATCGCACGTGGAACCACCTCGTGGCCCGGCCGGTCGGATCCGAGGTAGCTCTCGATCGTGGCCTGAATCGAATCAGAAAGAGCGCCCCCCCGCTCGAGGAAGTCAGCGGGCTCGGGCTCAGTGGCGGCGAGCAGGTCGGCCGCCTCGGCGAACAGCATCGAGATCACCTGGCGCTGCTCGGTGAGCTCTTCGGCGTCGTCGTCAGAGACGAACGACACGCCGCTCTCAGCGAGATCGAGGATGTTCTTGGCCTGATCACCGATGCGCTCGATCTTCTTCAGCAGCAGAATGAGACCCATCACCTCCCCGACATCGGTCGCACCCTGGACCGTGATGTGCACGACCAGCTGGCTGCGGAGGTCCCGCTCGGCCTCGTTGATTCGATCGTCCGTCGACCTGATGTCGTCGGCCACGACGGCCGCGTCACCGCCCGAGACCACAATCATCGCCGCGAGGTCGAAGGAGTGCCGCGCCTCGTTGAGCATGGCGATCGACCCCGACACGACGGTGTCCAACCCCTCGCTGCTCTTGCCGAAGAAGGACAGGACCATCGAGTCTCCTATCGCAGCAACGCCACACCGATGAGCGGCGCCACGATGAACAAGCCTACGACGTACACCAAGGCCAGGCTCCGACGGGCGACGGCGACCTCGGCCATCGCCTCGGCGAGCCGCACCGGCACATCACGTGCCAACGGCACCACGTAGAGAAGGAGGATTCCCAGAATGTTGAACGTGGTGTGGGCAAGCGCGACGGTGAGCGATTGCGGGCTCGAGGCCGCGAGGGCAGCCAACAGCGCGGTGATCGTCGTGCCGACGTTGGCGCCGAGCGTCACCGGATAGGCATTCCGGAGCGACAGGACGCCCGCAGCTGACAGCGGTACCAAGATCGAGGTGGTGATGCTGGACGACTGCACCGAGATCGTGATCACGAGGCCGAGCAGCAAGGCGACGGCGCCCCCACCCTTGCCGAGGACCGCGTTGACGGACTGCTCGATGCGCGCAGCGACCAGCTTTCGCATGTTGCGCGTGATGAACGCAAGGGCACCCAGCACGATGAACAGACCGGACAGCACCATCAGCGTGCCCTGCACGTTGCCGCTGGCCCCGAGCGTGTCCCAGAAGTCCGTCAGCCAACCAACAGGCTCTTTCACCCACTGCTTGACGGGGCTCTTCCAATCGCTCCCCGCCGCGCCGACGAGCTCGTCGCTGATCGCTTCGGCGATCGACGACACGAGACCGGTGAGGAGCTCGATCGGAAGCAGGAGAGAGACCGCCATCACGTTGAAGAAGTCGTGCACGGTGGCGGCTGCGAATGCCCGCTTGAACTCCGCCGACTGGCGGACGTGACCGAGCGACACCAGCGTGTTGGTGACGGTGGTCCCGATATTGGCCCCCATCACCATGGGGACTGCGTCATTCACGCCGAGAGCCCCCGACGCGACGAGACCGACGATCACGGACGTACTCGCCGACGACGACTGCACGAGGACAGTGCCCAGGATGCCGATCGACAGACCGGCGATCGGGTTGCTCACCGCCGAGAACAGCCGCTCCTGAGTGTCGGCACCCATGATCTTGATCCCGGCCTCGAGCGAGGAGACGCCGACGAGAAAGATGTAGATCAGCGCGACGACGAGAACGGCCCTGGCGGGCGGCGGCAGGCGCTCCTCAGTGTCGAGACTGCTCGGGTTCATGCGTGACAGAGATCTCAGGGGTCGAGGCTCCGCTGAGGCTACGCGATGTGGGACCGCCGCCTGACACTTGCCTCCGCGATGAGAACGGTGCCCCGAGCCCGCCATATCGTGTGAGTGTTCCCGAGTCGGCTCCAGGAGTGTTCGGGTGCCTGAGATTCCAGAGATCCGAGCTCACGGCGAGCGCCTCACGAACGAATTCGCTGGCGCGGAGCTGGCCAAGGTGCACCCGCTCAGCTTCACCGCCTTGAAGACATTCACGCCTCGCCCCGACGACGCATACGGCCGCGCCCTCGACGTCGTCGATCAGCGGGCGAAGTACCTGATCATGCGCTTCGGAGACATCAGTTTCGTCGTGCACCTCATGCAGGGCGGCCGTCTCAAGCCCGACGAGAAGCAGTCCAAGAAGCCGCGCGGCGGTCTGCTGCGATGGGTGTTCGCAGATGGTCGAGCGCTACTGCTGACCGAACCCGGGACCGAGCGACGTGCAGGTGTCTGGGTGGTCGAAGGCGATGAGGAGGGCCAGGAGCCGCTCGAGGGGCTCGGACCCGAGGCCACCGAGTTGAGTTCCCGGGACATGCTTGCTCTCTTCGGTGACCACTCTATGCGCCTCCACGGGTTCCTCCGCGACCAACGCATCCTGTCTGGCCTGGGTCGACGCCTCGCCAACGAGATCTGCCACCGAGCCGGTCTGTCGCCGTTCGCGCAGACTTCCAAGCTCGGCGAAGGGGACGCGGAGGTGCTGGTCGACACCATCGGGGCCGTGGTGGAGGAGAGCCTCGACGCCGAGCGGGCGGCGGAGGCGATGACCCGTTCGAAGGATCGGCCTTCAGCGGTCCACAGCCGAGCGGGCGAGCCATGCCCGGTCTGTGGCGACGAGGTGCGTGCGGTGGAATACCGCAAGTACACCGTCAACTACTGCGCCACCTGCCAGACCGGCGGCAAGGTGCTGGCCGACAACACGACCAGCAAGTTCCTCAAATAGGGAGCACCGGGTCGCCCGTGCTGACAGCCCCTGGTTCGACGACGCTTGCGTAGAGCCGCGAGAGTCCCGTTCCGTGTCGATGATGGAGGCGCGAGCTGTCGTTGTCCGCGAACCACTGATTGTTGGCCGCACAGGGGATCGCGTACGACGTGACTTCGAGAAGCGCATCGCCGACCCGCAGTCGCTGACCCGGAAGCACGCTGGCCCAATCGGTCCCACGCACGGTCACGTTCTCGCCGGCACACCCGAAACCCACGGGGTGACCGTCCGCCGCCAGCGCCTCGATGACCTCCGCCGACCACAGGCACACCGCCTGAAAGGGCCTGCCGTGATGTTTGCGATTTCCTTGGCGGTCACCCTCGAGGCCCGACCGCCCGATCGTCACGTGCTCGACCGGGAACTTGGGAACCCCGCCGCTCCCAACATGGAGCGCAGCGACCTCGCCGTCGCGGGGCTTCGGTCGATCACGGCGTAAGCAGCTCGCAGCGCTCAAGCCGTGGGTCACGACGTGGGCGAGTCGCGCCGCCTCATCATCCTGGAGTTGAGCCGCCACAGAGGAGCCGAGCTCCGCGAGCATCGCGATGAGCTGCGTGATCGACGCTGGTTGGTCGACCGAAGCACCGAGCGTCGATGCGAGCTCTCGCAGCACGCTGGTGACCTCGAGTTCGAGCGAGTCGTCCGCGAGATCACCGAGCCGGAAGCCGGCGAAGTCGCCGGCATGTCGGACCGTCGCGCGGTGATCCGCCCGGCTGCCGACTGCCGGATCGAAACCGCAGTCCGCGCACGGCCCCGCCGCAGTCATGCCGGCACCCTGCGGGTCAAGAAGTCGATGACCGCCGAGCCGAACGTGTCGTTCTCATCGCCGACGATCATGTGGGCCGCGCCGGCGATGTCCACGTACTCGGTGTGAGGGGCCAGCTCGCAGAACTCTTCGGCGGCGTAGGTGGGCAGCACGTCGCTCATGCCGCCCCGGATCAGCTGGGTCGGGCACCGCAGCGCCTTCACGCACTCGACCATCTGGAGGTAGCGCTGTTTGGGCGGAATGCCCGACCGGCCGCTGCGGTAGTCGGGGTCCCAATGCCAGCGGTAGCGACCGTCGGTCCCGAGGCGCAGATTCTTCGCCAGCCCTTCGAGCGACTCGGGGCGCGCTCGATGCGATTGGTACTCGGCGATCGCGTCCGCAGCCTCCTCGAGGGATCCGAAGCCCTCGAGGCCGTCGTCCATGAACTCACGGACCCGGCCGCCACCCCTGCTGCTCATGCGATGCGCGATGTCCACCAGAACCAGCCCCGCTCCGTCGATGTGGCCTTCGCCGATCGCCATCAGGCTGCTGAGGCCCCCCATCGATGCACCGACCAGAACAGGAGGTCGATCGAACTCCGCCTCCGCGACCCGCACCACGTCCTTGATCATCGTGAGCGAGGAGTAGTCCTTGTCGACTGCCCAATCGGAGTCCCCGTGTCCACGCGCATCGAGCGCGAGCACTCGGTAGCCGTGCCCGGCGAGGTCCGACCCCGTGGTCTTCCAGGCGTGACGGGTCTGCCCAGCGCCATGCAGAAGCATCACCGGGTGCCCGTCGGGAGGTCCGAACGAATCGCCTGCCAGCCACGTACCACCGTGCCCTTCCCAACGATGGGCTGGTTCTGGTGCTCCGGGCAGCCGGGATCCTGCGCTCACGGCGCGCCAGGCTACGCGTCGAGTGGCTACTTTTGCGGGGCCGGCGGCAGATCGCCGCACCGACCCTGGAAGAAGCCATGACGACCCTCGGACTCTCCGCCGACGAACTCCTCTCCACCACACGAGCCGTGCGCAAGCGGCTCGACTTCGATCGCCCGGTCGAAGAGTCGGTGATCCGTGAGTGCCTCGAGATGGCCGTCCAGGCGCCAAGCGGGTCCAACACCCAGGGCTGGCACTTCGTCGTCGTCACCGATCGGGAGAAGATCTCCGCGATCTCGGAGCTCTATGCGCGGGCGTTCGCGCAGTACAAGGAGAGCCCGATGTACGCCGGGCGCATCGGCGCCGGGATGGGTGAGTCACGGGAGGCCCAGCAGGCCCGCGTAGCCAACTCCGCCGACTACCTCGCGGACAACATGCACCGCTCGCCAGCTCTTTTCATCCCCTGTCTCGGCGGGCGGACCGACAACCCCGGCGCGATGGTCGGCCAGGCCGGTTCGATCATCCCTGCGGCCTGGTCTTTCATGCTCGCGGCGCGAGAGCGCGGACTCGGTACGTGTTGGACCACGCTGCATCTCATGTATGAGCAGGACGCCGCCGACATCCTCGGCATCCCCTTCGAGACGGTGCGGCAATACGCACTCAGCCCGATCGCCTACACCCAGGGGACCGACTTCAAGCCGGCAGCACGGGTCGACATGGACTCGGTGGTCAGCTGGAACACCTGGGGCGGCTGAGCTCGGGAGCCGGGGACGCCGCCTCAGATTCTGGCGACGGGACGGCTGCCCATGAGCCCCGTCGGACGGATGATCAGCACCCCGAGGATGATGACGAACGCCACAGCCAGCTGAAGCACAGACGCCCAGCCCCAACCCAGCTGGATCACGACCAACCAGGTCACCCCGAGGGACTGCACCAGCCCGACGAGGATCCCGCCGAGCACCGCTCCGGGCAGGCTGTCGAGTCCACCGAGGGCGGCGCCGGCCAGCGAGTAGATCAGCACCGTGGCCATCATGTTGGGCTGCAGGGTCAGCACGGGCGCCACGAGGGCAGCGGAGAGGGTGCCCACGGCGGCGGCCAGGGCCCACCCGAACTGCATCACCCTGCCGGGGGCGATGCCCGAGAGGCTCGACGACTCGAGGTTGGATGACACGGCCCTGAACGCGAGGCCGAGCTTGGTGCGGGTGAGCAGGAGCTGCACAGCGATGATGATGGCCGCGAGGCTCACGAGCAGCACGACGGTGATCGCCTGAATCCGGGCACCGGCGATCTCGAAGTAGCGCTCACCACCCACCCCTGGCACCCATGTCGGGAATCTCCGAAGTACCGGCGGAAAGACCCGGGCCTGATAGCTCCAGATGTCTCCTGCGAGCGCGTTGACGATGTAGAAGAGACCGAGGGTGACCAGCACGACCCGGAGTGGGTCACCCGACGGCAGCGGCCGGATGAGAACCCGTTCGATGCCCGCACCCAGGGCGGCGCTGACAACGACGGCCAGAGCGATGGCGATGCCGATCGGAAGGCCCTGTTCGGCAAAGAGGACATAGGCGATGAAGGCGCCGAACATCGCCATCTCGCCCTGGGCGAAGTTGAGCACCGTCGTCGCTCGAAAGATCAGCACCAGCGATACCCCGACGGTCGCGTAGATCGCTCCCACGGACAGTCCGTTGACGAGGCTCGCGATGAAGATCTGCATGGACACCAGCTCCTGAGACACCTTCTATGGCGCTCGTCATATTCGGTCGATCGCCATAGTATGGCGATCGGTCTACTACAGGTCAACCCCCGATCTCGCTACGGTGAACGACATGCCTCGCCGTGATGTGCGAAAGCTGGCCATCGACGCCGCTGCGCTTCTGTTCGGGCGCGACGGCTATCACGCCACCGGCCTCACCCGAATCCTCGACGAGAGCGGCGCGCCGAAGGGGTCGTTCTACTTCCACTTCCCCGACGGCAAAGAGCAGCTCGCCGAGGAGGCTGTCACCGCTGCATCGGCACAAATGGAGGAGTTGATCTTCTTCAGCACCGAGAAGGCCGGCGACGGCGGGTCGGCGGTGGATCACCTCGCTCGGGCGCTCGAGGCTCGGCTCATCGAGTCGGATTGGGCGATGGGTGGTCCGATCACCAGCCTGACGCTCGAAACAGCACACCTGAGCGAGCGGCTTCGCGTCGCGTGCGCGACCGCGTACGACCGCTGGATCGGCCTGCTGGCTGATCATTTCGTGACCTCAGGGGCCGAAGCCGACGAGGCGGCGGAGCTCGCGAGCCTCGTGTTGGCCACGCTGGAGGGGAGCCTCGCTCTCGCCAAAGCTCAACGGGATCCCACGCTGGTCCGTCGGGCAGCGGCACGTCTCGCACCCCTGCTGCCCTGAGGATTCACGCGGTGTGTTCAAACCACGGCGCCAGTTCCGCCCCGACGGGACGACGGGCTCCTGCGATTGAGCGCCAACGCTGCCAGTGCGGCGGCGAACGCGAGGGTCAGGCCACCGAGCCACCAGAGAAGGATCCCGCGGTCCTCCACCGGCTTCACTTGGTGTCGTCGTACTCCGAGCAGATCATCGGGCCCCACTTGACCGCGGCCCGAGAGCTCCCTCACCTCGGAGGTTGTCGCGACCGGTGGAACTGTGGTCGCGGGCGAGCTGACCCGCTCGAACGGTGTCTCCAACACATGGAGCCCAAAGATCCTCGTGGTGGGAAAGGACAACATCCGCTCCGGTTCACCGCCGAGCTCGACCCGGAGCAGCGAGCCCTGGAAGATCGACCAGAGAGCGTCTTCGAACCAGACCGCGTGCTCGATGTCGACGGCCCGCGCAGTCGTGCCGATGAGGGTTCCGTCGTCTGCGTCGACGACGTGGACCCAGGACTCGTCCTCACCGGTACCCAGAACCGCCACCCGTCGGTCATCGAGCCACGCGGCTGTGTGCCCGACCCCGTCCAACTCGGCGACGTGTGTCGGACGTCCCAGCTCGACATCGGTGATGTGCAGTCGGGAGCGCGCGTCGCCCCACGCGGTGGACAGAGCAACGAAGCGCTCGCCATCCGGGCTCACAGCAACGCCGGTCCACACCTCGTCGGGTCCGATGCTGAAGCCCGCCCATCCACGATCGGTCGTCTCGCTCCAGATGGTGGTGTCTCCCGATGCCACGATCCGATCCCCCACGAGCCAGGCGTCACGTATCTCGTCCGGCGGCCCCGCGGCACTGCGTCGACCATCTGTGGCGCCCGGCGACACGACGTCGAACCCCTCGGCTGAACGGAGCAGGACCACCGGCCCCCCATCGACGCAGGAGATATCGAGTGGGCCGTGAAGAGGCGACTCTATGAGAGCCACATCATCGACAGGCAACGGCTCAAAGCCGATCCGACCACCCTCGAGTGCGATTGCGCCCCACTCATTTCGATCGCTCACCATCGCCACGACGTCTCCCGCCGGGCACGAGGCGGCTTGATGCATCCCATGTCCCTCTACCGTCTCGCCGACGTAGCCGAGGAACGAGCCGTCCCGTGCGACGTGTGCCACGGATCCCTCGGCAAACTCGCCGACCACCGCCAACTCAGCGCGACCGTCCTGCGCCTCCAGAGGATGCAACTGCGCCAACACGACGTCGGCGATGAGGGTCGCACACACTCCACCCTCGAGTCGGCCGGCGACATCGTCGGCGAACACCGCCACGCGACCACCGACTGGTACATCCAGCCCACAGCCACTGCTTCGGTGTGGATCCCCCGCCACGACGACGGTCTCGGACGACCGGTCACCGTGGATCCACTCCTCCACTGAGAATTCGTAGTCTCGGGAGAAACGCTCCGCTCCGACCACCGTTCCGACAAAGCCCACGTCCGTCTGGACGAGCAGGTCCTCGAGCTCGCGCGGTCCGCACGTGCACGCCGCTGCGGGTGAGGCGATCGCCACCACAACGCCGGCCAGGACACATGCCGCCACCAGTGCGCGCAACGCCTTCACCCAGGCCACCATCGCAACAGCCTAGGGAGGCCGGCGAACCTACTGTCCGCGTCCGATCGTCACCGGATCCGGCGGTGTGGTGAAATCGTGCCCGAACCGAGGGGGTCACATGGCGGGAAAGACAGCGTCAGAACTGTTCGACATGACGGGCAAGGTCGCCGTGGTCACCGGCGGCAGCAGAGGCATGGGCAAAGAGATGATCCTCGCCTTCGCCGCGGCGGGCGCCGACGTCGTGATCGCGAGCCGCAAGATCGAGTCGTGCGAAGAGCTGGCCGCAGAGGTCGAGTCCACGACGGGCCAGCGGGCGCTTCCGGTCGCGTGCCACGTCGGCTACTGGGACCAGTGCGACCAGCTCGCCGAGACGGTGTACGGCGAATTCGGCCACTGCGAGGTCCTGGTCAACAACGCCGGGCTCTCCCCGCTCTACGACAACCTCTACGACGTCGCCGAAGGTCTCTACGACAAGGTGATGGAGGTCAACCTCAAGGGGCCGTTCCGGCTGAGCGCTGCCTTCGGGAAGCGGATGTTCGACGACGGCGGCGGTTCGATCATCAACGTCAGCTCCGTCGCGGCATCGGATCCCTCGCCCAACGAGACTGCCTACGGCGCTGCAAAAGCCGGGCTCCACGCGATCACGAAGAGCTTCGCCCGCGAGTACGCGCCCCGAGTACGGGTCAACTGCATCATGCCGGGGCCCTTCCTCACCGACATCTCCAAGGCGTGGGACATGGAGCAGTTCCAGAAGCGGGCCGAGGAGACGATCGCCCTGCAACGAGGCGGCGAGGCCGACGAGGTCGTCGGCGCTGCTCTCTACTTCGCCACGGATGCTTCGAGCTACACGACCGGGTCGATCCTCAAGATCGACGGCGGCTCGACGTACGCGACTAGCTGATCTCACGAGAGGAACACACCCATGGGATGGGATTTCGAAACCGATCCAGAGTTCCAGAAGGAACTCGACTGGATGGACGACTTCGTGCGGGAGGAGATCGAACCGCTCGACTTCATCATCAAGAGCCCCTACGACGTCAACGACCCGGTTCGCAACGAGATCATCCGGCCGCTGCAGAAGATCGTCCAAGAACGGGAGCTGTGGGCCTGTCACCTCGGCCCCGACCTCGGGGGACCCGGCTACGGGCAGGTGAAGCTGGCCCTGATGAACGAGATCCTCGGGCGAGCTCGCTGCGCGTCGACGATCTTCGGCACCCAGGCCCCTGACACGGGCAACAGCGAGATCCTCGCCCACTTCGGGACCGAGGGGCAGAAGAAGCAGTTCCTCGAACCTCTGCTGCGCAACGAGATCGTGTCCTGCTACTCGATGACCGAACCGCAGGGCGGCGCCGATCCCAAGGTGTTCAAGACGATTGCGGTCGAGGACGGCGACGAGTGGGTCATCAACGGCGAGAAGTGGTTCAGCAGCAACGCCCGCTACTCCGCGTTCCTGATCGTGATGCTGGTCACCGACCCCGAGAACCCGCCGTATCAGCAGCAGTCGACGTTCCTGGTTCCGACCGACACTCCCGGCGTGGAGATCATCCGCAACGTCGGAGTGGGTGAGGAAGAGGAAGGCTCACACGCCTACATCCGCTACACGGACGTGCGGGTTCCCAAGGAGAACCTGCTCGGTCCTCGGGGCGGCGGGTTCGTCGTCGCCCAGACCCGGCTGGGCGGCGGACGCATCCACCACGCGATGCGCACCTCGGGTCGCGTCCAGCGGATCTTCGACATGATGTGCGAGCGAGCCATCAGCCGGACCACCCAGGGCGAGCTGCTGTCGAAGAAGCAGATGGTTCAGGAGATGATCGCCGACTCGTGGCTGGAGATGGAGATGTTCCGCCTGCTCGTGCTGCGGACGGCGTGGCGCATCGACCGGTACCAGGACTACAAGAAGGTCAGGAAGGACATCTCCGCCGTGAAGGCAGCGATGCCCGGCGTCTACCGCAACATCGCGAGTCGGGCGCTGCAGATCCACGGGTCCCTCGGCGTGTCCGGCGAAATGCCGTTCAGCAAGGAAGTCATCGAGTCGTTCCACATGGGGCTGGCCGACGGGCCCACCGAGGTGCACAAGGTGCAGGTCGCACGCCGGGTCCTCGACGACTACGTGCCGTGCGACGACCTCTTCCCCACGATGCACCTGCCCAAGCGCAAGGCCGCCGCGCTCGAGAAGTACGGCGACGTGCTCGAACGGCACATGCAGACGCAGTGAGGGCCGGGTGTCATGGCTGAGCCAGCCGAGCCGCCCGTCGACCCGTTTGCCGATCCGTCGGAGCCCGAGCTGGAGGCCGTCCGAGCCGGCGAGGAGCTCGACTGGGGACGTATCGAGGAGTATCTGCGCTCGGAGATGCCTTCAGATGTCGACCTCGACGGCGATTTCGAGGTTCTCCAGTTTCCCAACGG
Organism: uncultured Acidimicrobiales bacterium; assembly: GCA_964629575.1. Classification (GTDB taxonomy): domain Bacteria; phylum Actinomycetota; class Acidimicrobiia; order Acidimicrobiales; family Poriferisodalaceae; genus JAYPWI01. The sequence goes on from CAZVUM010000003.1 coordinate 80,194, forward strand.
TGCTGCGAACCTGACGTACATGGTGCGCTTCGGTTCGACGGAGCTGGTGCTGCGCCGCCCGCCGTTCGGGGTGCTGGCCCCCGGGGCGCACGACATGAAGCGCGAGCACAAGGTCCTGTCGGTCCTGTGGCAGATCTTCGACAAGGCCCCGCGGGCGTACCTGTTCTGCGAAGACCACGACGTCGCGGGTGCTGACTTCTTCGTGATGGAACGGCGGGTCGGCGACGTGGTGCGGGGCGTGGTGCCCGAATCCATGCGCGACGAGCCCGACGTCGGGAGGCGCATGGGATTCGCGCTGATCGACGCCATCGCCGAGTTCCACCTTCTCGACCCCGACGACGTGGATCTCGGCGACCTGGGGCGACCCGGTGGCTTCGTGGAGCGGCAGGTGGGCGGCTGGAAGAAGCGGTGGGATCTGGTTGCCGACGAGCGCTACGACGCCGGGATGAACGATGTTCACGCCCGGCTAGAGCGGTCGATGCCCGCGGCGCAGCGGGTGAGCTTCGTGCACAACGACCTCAAGCTCGACAACTGCATGTTCGCCACGGGCGATCCCGACGCGGTGATCTCGTTCTTCGACTGGGACATGACCACGCTGGGCGATCCACTGGTCGACTTCGGCACCCTTCTCAACTACTGGCCCGACCCGGCGGACCCGCCGGACTCGGGGAGGGTCAGCCACGAAGGGCTGGTGAAGATGGGCCTTCCAGGCCGCGCCGAGATCTCCGCCCGCTACGGGTCCGAGACCGGACTCGATGTCAGCCAGGCCAACTGGTACGACGCGTTCGCCCAGTGGAAGACCGCGACCGTGGTCCAGCAGCTCCACCACCGATGGGTAGTGGGCGACTCGACCGACGAGCGCATGGAAACCATCGCCGACCGCCTCCCCCTCCTCCTCGCGAACGCAGACGAGCTCCTCGCCGAGATGTAGGTGCCTGGCACTTCGTGTTACGAACCGCAACATTAGGTGCCAGGCACCGATTCTCTGACTAACGTCAGAGATGTGCGGGACCACGGAATCGACACGCTGAGGCGCTTCAACCGGATGGTGACCCAGAGGATCGGAGCGCTCGAAGAGGAGTACCTCGGCGGCTCGCGACCGCTCGGCGCATCGCGCGTGCTGTGGGAGATCGACGACGAGTGCGATGTGCTCACGTTGCGATCGCAGCTGGACCTCGACTCGGGATACCTCAGCCGCCTCCTCCGATCCTTGGAGAAGGAAGGGCTCGTCGAGGTGGCCGTCGACACCGACGACGCACGCCGGCGAGTCGCCCGCCTGACACCTGCCGGCCGGCGGGAGCGGAAGCGGCTCGATGCGGACAGCGACGAGCTGGCTGCGTCGCTTCTGACGCCGCTCACCCCACGCCAGCGCGAGCGGCTGGTCGACGCGGCCGCAACGGTCGAGCGGCTTCTCACCGCCGGAATGGTGGCCGTCGACGTAGAGGACGCCTCGAGCGAGGACGCTCGGTACTGCATCAACAGCTACTTCGACGAGCTCGACGAGCGTTTCGATGACGGGTTCGACCCCGATCTGAGCATCTCCGCGGATGTCCACGAACTCACACCGCCCGCCGGGCTCCTCCTGGTCGCGAGGCTGGGCGGCGAGCCGATCGGCTGCGGCGCACTCAAGTTCCACGACGAACCCACGGAGATCAAGCGCATGTGGGTTGCCGCGTCCGCCCGAGGTCTGGGCCTCGGGCGGCGGCTGCTCATCGAGCTCGAAGCGCGGGCCGCCGAGAACGGCGCATCCATGGTGCGTCTCGAGACCAACCGATCGCTGGGCGAGGCGATCAACCTCTACCGCTCTGCTGGGTACAGCGAGGTCGCGGCCTTCAACGACGAACCGTTCGCCCACCACTGGTTCGAGAAGCGGCTCGGCTGATCGACGCCACCCAAAGTTGAGCAACATGGTGTCAGGCACCATGTTGCTCAACT
>CAZVUM010000003.1:82228-93413 GCA_964629575.1 uncultured Acidimicrobiales bacterium
ACTCCATGTTGCTCAACTACTCCATGTTGCTCAGCTGGCCTGCCTCACTCGGGGATGTTCGCGGCCGACGGGAACCACCATGGGTCTTCGCACCGTCTCAGTGAGCATGCGTTCCGTTGTTGCTCTCCTCGCCAGCCTCTCCCTTCTCGCCGCAGCATGCGGGGACGGCGACGGCACACAGCAAGTCGACGCCGACGGCCCATCGACCACCACAACAACCACGGTGGAGGTCCAGGACACCATCCCGGTGGAGGAAGTCCGAGTACCGAGCCGATCAGGCGGCATCGGCGGACTCTTGGGCGCCGAGGAATCGGAGCCGCCGCTGGCCGACGGTTCGATCGCACCCTGCGACGAGGAACTCGACAACTGTGACGGGGGCGGCGACATCCCGATCGACGAGGACGGCATCGACGACACGCCCGAGGTCGACGAACCGATCGAAGGCTCCGAGGCGCGGCTCGACTACATCCCCGAGCCGGAGCACCGCCGCTACTGCACGACGATGGCCGACATCGAGGATCGGGAAGTCCCCGACTTCGAGTCGGCGGAAGGTCTCCAGGTCATCGTCGGCTGGTTCGACGAGCTGGCGGCCACCACCGACGGACCGCAGCGAGAAGCCATCGTCAGGATGCGGGACAACCTCGTCGTCCTGCTGTCGGTGCTGAACGACATCGACCTCCAAGAGCTCGACCTCGCGGATCTCGAAGCGTTCGAGGAGATCGATTTCGATCGCATCACCCGTGAGTTCGAACAGGACGCCGAGACCATGGAGAGCTTCACGGGCTTCGCATGCTTCGGCGAGGGAAGCTTCGCCCCGCCGGACGATCCCGAGCTCGTCATGTTCTGTGACTCCTTCGAGGCCTTCACGGATCTCCTCTTCTTCACCGAAGATCCTGCTGCGACTGTCGAGCTGATCGCGAACTGGTTCGACGACACCGAGTCATTCGTGCCCGAGGAGATCAAGGCCGACTTCGACCTGTTCCACCGTTGGGTGGACGACAATCGCCTCGAGTTCGACCCCGAACAGCTCGAGGCCGCCTTCGACTCCGCACCACAAGACGTGCAGGACGCCGGCAACCGCTTCGGCGAGTGGAGCGACGAACACTGCGACGTGTAGTCCTCCCCGACGTCACTGCCTTGCTCGGTCGATGACCACCTGATCGCGGCGAGTCCATGACGTTGCGGGTTATCGTCCGGACGCACGCCGACACGCCGACTCGGGAGAATCCGATGCCCCGCCTCACCCAGCTCAGCCGATCGATCGAAGGTCGGGTCTCGCTCATCACAGGCGCTGGCGGCGGCCAGGGCCGGTCCACTGCGCACCTGTTCGCCGACGAGGGCGCCCAGGTCGCGGTCACCGACCTCCGCCAGGAGGACGTCGACCGGGTCGTTCAGGAAATCAACGACGCCGGCGGGTCGGCGGCCGGCTGGACGATGGACGTCGCCAACGCCGACCGGGTCCAGCAGGTGACCGAGGAAGTGGCCGAACGGTTTGGCGGAATCGACCATCTGGTCAACAACGCCGGAATCTCGCGGTTCGCTCCGATCGACCAGGACGACTACGAGGACAGCTGGGCCATCTCGCTCGAGGTGCTGCTCACCGCGCACACCCGCACGATCCGCGCCGCGCTGCCCCACCTCCGCCAGAGCGACGCCGCCCGCATCGTCAACATCGCATCAACAGAGGGCTGGGGCGCCACGAAGTTCGGGTCCCCGTACACAGCCGCCAAACACGGCGTGGTCGGCCTCACCAAGTCGCTGGCCGTCGAGCTCGGGCGTGAAGCGATCACCGTCAACTGCATCTGCCCGGGACCGATCAACACCGGCATGACCTCCGAGATCCCCGACCAGGACAAGGTGATCTTCGCGAAGCGCCGCACGGCCCTCGGCCGGTATGCCGAGCCCGAAGAAGTCGCCCACGGCACGCTCAACTTCTGCCTTCCGGCCAGCCAGTACATGACGGGCGCGATCCTTCCGGTGGACGGCGGCCTCCTCATCAAGAACGCCTGACCCGAGTGTGGAAGCCGCCGCGCCGTGCGGCAGGCTGTAGGTCCCATGCCCCACCGCGACATGATCGTCATCGGCGGCGGACCAGCCGGTACCGCCACGGCCATCCGTGCCGCGCGCGCCGGCATTTCGGTGACGTGCTTCGAGAAGGGCGATCACGGCCGCGACAAGGTGTGCGGTGACGGCCTCACTCCTCGAGCGGTCGGGGCCCTCAACGAGTTGAAGATCCAGCTCGACGAGGCGCACCACATCCAGGGTCTGCGGATGATCGCGGGAAACAAGGTGCGAGAGCTCGACTGGCCCGGCACCTCCCGCTTCCCACCACACGGGGCGGTCTGGCCACGACGCCGGCTCGACACAGCGCTCATGGACGCGGCCGACGACGCGGGCGCCGAGATGCTCTACTCCACCGAAGCCCTGCCGCTCCTCGATGGTGAGCGAGTCGTGGGTGTCGAGGCAGCGGGCGACAAGTGGACGGCCGACCTGGTCGTGCTGGCCGCAGGAGCGCAGGGAAAGGCCGCCCGGATGCTCGGTGCCGAGCGCGATCCGGACGAGCCATTCGGGCTCGCGATCCGTACCTATGCCGAGACCCCTCGCCACGCCGATCGCCATCTCGAAGCCTGCTTGACCCTCCGCGACGAGCACGGCACGGCGGTTCCGGGCTACGGCTGGATGTTCCCCGCCGGCGACGGGACGGTGAACATCGGTGTCGGTGCGCTCTCCACGATGAAGGGCTTCAAGAAGCTCAACCTCAACACGCTCTGCGACTCCTACCGAGATCTCGTGCGCGACGACTGGGGCCTCGGGCCCTACCTCGAACGGCCACGCGCCTGGCGCCTGCCGATGAGCGCTCAGAAGCGGCACGGCCCCGGCTGGGTTGCGGTGGGCGACGCTGCCGGGCTCGTGAACCCGATGAACGGCGAAGGCATCGACTACGGGCTCGAAACGGGGATGCTCATCGCCGATCTGTTCGAAGCCGACCCGGCGACAGCACCGGACGAGTACGACCGGCTCGTGGCGGAGCGCTTCGATGCCTTCCTCCGAACGGGGCGGCGTTTCTCGTTCCTGATCGGGCACCCGTGGATCCTGCGAAACGGATTGCGGATGGCCGTCGGCACCGACGCGATCGCCAAGATCACGCTGCAGGTCATGGGCAACCTCGTCGACAACGAGACGCCAGGAGCCGCGGGCCGGGTGATGGGGGCCGCGGACAAGGTCCTCGCGCTCGCCGACCCGATTCTGCGCCGCACACGCGCCGCCGCGTGATCAGCCGAGAAGGCCCATCCCGCCCACGGTGTCGCGCTCCTCGACCAGCTCGGCCCACGAGGCTTCGATCTTGCCGCGGCTGAAGTCGTCGAGCTCGAGCCCGGTGACCACGCTGTACTCGCCGTCCGACACGGTGCACGGGTACGAGGTGATGATCCCCTCGGGTGCTCCGTAGTCGCCGGTGGAGGGAATGGCCATCGACACCCAGTCGCCGTCGGGGGTGCCCTGAGCCCACGAACGCATGTGATCCACAGCGGCCGACGCAGCGGAGGCGGCCGAGGAGGCGCCACGGGCATCGATGATGGCCGCGCCGCGCTGCTGCACGGTGGGGATGAAGTCGCCCTCGAGCCACGCCTGGTCGTCGACCATGTCTGCGGCGATCTGGCCATTCACCTCGGCGTGGAACAGGTCGGGGTACTGGGTGGCCGAGTGGTTACCCCAGATGGTCATGCGGCGAATGTCGTTGACAGACGCACCGACCTTCTGGGCCAGCTGGGCGATCGCCCGGTTGTGGTCGAGGCGGGTCATTGCGGTGAACTGGTCGTTGGCGATGTTGGGAGCGTTGTTCATCGCGATGAGACAGTTCGTGTTGGCCGGGTTACCGACCACCAGCACCTTGACCTCGGAGCTGGCACCTGCGCTGATCGCTGCGCCCTGGCCGGTGAAGATTCCGCCGTTCGCTTCGAGCAGGTCGCTGCGCTCCATACCGGCCTTGCGGGGCATCGAACCCACGAGCAGTGCGTAGTCGGCCCCGTTGAAGGCCTCGTTGGCATCGGCGGTTTCGACCGTCCCTGCCAGCAGCGGGAACGCGCAGTCGTCGAGCTCCATCCTCACGCCGGAGAGCGCGCCGAGGGCGGGCTCGATCTCGAGCATCTGCAGGATCACCGGCTGATCGGGGCCGAGCATGCTTCCGGACGCGATGCGGAACAGGAGGCTGTAGCCGATCTGACCGGCCGCACCGGTCACGGCGACGCGAACTGGATCGTTCACCTTGGGGTCCTTCCAGGGGGGTGGCGTAGCTGGTGCAGTTCTAGCGCATCAGACCCACTGACCACCGCTCCTGGGACCCTCGATCACATGTCGTTGAGCCCAAGCACGGAGAACGCCGCGCCGAAGAGGTCGATGATCACCGCCATGCGCCCAGGTGGGATGTCCATCGGCTCCACCATCACGGTTCCGCCGAGCTCAGCGGCGCGAGCGGCCACAGCATCGGAGTCGTCGACGGCGAAGTAGGTCATCCAGTGAGCGGGCACCTCGGGCGGGAAGTTGTCGTCCATGGCCATCATCCCGCCCACGGTGTCCTCGCCGAGCCGGATCTCCGTGTAGGACATCTCCGCGCCGTCTGGCGTCGGGAAGGTCGCTGTGTTCATCTGCCACTTGAAGACGGTGTCGTAGAAGGCCCCAGCCGCCTCCGTGTCACGTGTGACCAGTTCGTTCCAGCAGAGGCTGAAGGGCTCGTTGACGAGCTCGGCGCCGTGGTGGGCGCGGGGTTGCCAGACCGAGAACGCTGCGCCCGTCGGATCCATCATGATCGCCATGCGGCCCACGTCGAGAACGTCCATGGGCTCGAGCAGTGCCGTGGCCCCTGCGCCGACGGCTGCTGTGAATGTGGCATCGGCGTCCTCGACCGTCACATAGGTCGACCATGCCGAAGGTTGGCCGTCCATCATGAGCGGACCCATCCCGGCGACGTTGTGCCCATTCGAGGTGAACATCGTGTAGCCGCCGGCCTCGGGTTCGGGAGCCGCGTGGGCCTCCCATCCGAAGAGGCCGGTGTAGAAGGCGGTGGCGCCTTTGAGATCCGGCGTTCCCAGATCGACCCACGATGGGGTGCTTGGAGCAAAACTGTCTCGTACGACCATGTCGGTCCCCCTTGCCGTCTCCCGTGCGCATGACGGCATCTGCACCGTCCCGCGATCGGACGACCTACGTCAAGGGATCGAAGGAAGAATCGGCGCGACGAGTGTTGCCGACCCAACTCTCATAGAGACCCGAGTAGATGCCACCCGCCACCGCGAGCTCGTCGTGGTGGCCGAGCTCGACCAGGCGACCGTCGTCGAAGACGAGCACGAGGTCGGCAGCTTCGGCGGTGGACAGCCGATGGGCAATGCTCACCGTTGTCCGCCCATCGGCCAGCCGATCGAGCGCCGTCGAGAGCGCCTGTTCGGTCTGCGGGTCGACGCTGCTCGTCGCCTCATCGAGAATCAAGAGGCCCGGGTCTGCGACCTGCGCACGGATCAGCGCCACGAGCTGTCTCTCGCCCACCGACAGCGCCTCGCCGCGCTCGCCCGCTTCGGTGTCGAGGCCGCGTGGAAGCTGCTCCACCCACCACCGCAGCCCCAGCGCGTCCACGGCGGCGTCGATGTCGCTGTCGGACACGCCGTCGCGCCCATAGGAGATGTTGGTGCGCAACGTCGTGTCGAAGAGGAAGCCGTCCTGGGGAACCATGCGAATCGTTCGACGACGGGATTCCGGCGTTGCTTCGCGCAGGTCGACTCCGCCGACGCAGATCGTCCCCGTGAGTGGATCGGCCAACCGAACGAGGAGCTTCGCGAACGTCGTCTTACCGGAGCCGGTCTCCCCGACCACCGCCACCTTGGCGCCGGCTGGAATCTCGACCGACACGTCGCGCAGGACCCGCCCCCCACCTCGATACGCATAGTCGAGACCGGTCACGACGACGCCGACCGCGCCGGAGGGCAGCTCGACTCCGCGCTCGGGCTCCACGATCTCGATCGGTGTGTCGAGAACACCGAGGATCTTCTCCCAGCCCGCGAGAGCGATCTGGGTCTGGTCGAGAATCTCGGAGAGTTCGCCGACAGGCCCGGCCATGAGGGTCACGAGGAAGACGAACGCGAGCACCTGGCCCAGCTCGAGGCCCCAGGCATCGGACTGCCAGACCGAGGCTGTGATCACAGCCGAAAGGGCAACGGCACCGAACATGTCGCCGAGGGTGAACAGCACCGCGAAGTAGCGCACGGCTCGCATCCGGGCTCTGTACTGACGACCGATCGCCTCACCCAGGCGATCGCCTGCCCGCTCTTCGAGCCCGTAGGCGCGAATCGTCTGCGCTCCGCCGATGGCCTCGCTGAACTCCCCCATCGTCTCCCCGACGCGGGTTCGCAGCGTCGAGTACGCAACGAGTTGGCGCACCTGAATCCACCGAAGCAACGGCACGATCGCTGCGAACGACAACACGACGACGATCGCCAGCTGCCAGCTCACCACCAGCATCACGGTGATAATGCCGACGAGAAGGGTCGAGTTGATCACCCATGACATCCCGGCCCACTCGAAGAACTTGCCCAGCTGCTCCACGTCGCTGGTCACCCGCGCCACGATGACGCCGCGCCGAGACTCGTTGTGCTCTGCGATGCTCAAACGGTGAACGTGCTCGAAGGTGCGCAGCCGCAGCTCGTACAGGGTCTGTTCGGTCAGGGCGATGAGCCGGAGAAACGCCCAGCGGGTGAGAGCAAAGACGACGACAGTGAGAACCGCCGTGGCAACACAGGCCCAGAACACGAACCACGGTCGTGTCTGCTCGGGCCGCAGCCCTCGATCGGTCGCGTACCGGATCAGAATCGGGATCGACAGCTTGCCGACCGCGCTCAACGCTGCGGCCAAGACCGTGAAGGCCAACCCGGCCCGCAGTGTGGGGGTCACCGCGATGCCACGCCGCAAGATCGACATGGCGCTGTCGGTCGGTCGATCCCGCTCCATTGCTTCGGGCTGCCGGCTCATGACCCAGCCGCCTCATAGGCCCTCACCAGCTCGGCGTAGGCCGGCACGGCGAGCAGTTCGCGGTGGCTTCCCGATGCTGCGATTCGCCCCTCGTGGAGAAACAGCACCCGATCTGCGAGGTCGATAGTGCTCACCCGGTGGGCGACGATCAGCGTCGTCGTGGCCAGTTCTCTGGCCAGCCCGTCGAGGATGGCCCGCTCGACCACAGGATCGACTGCCGACGTCGAGTCGTCGAGCAGCAGCAGGCCGGGGTCTCCCACAAGCGCTCGGGTGAGCGCCACCCTTTGCCGCTGCCCGCCAGACAACGTCACCCCACGCTCACCGACAACCGTGGCCCAGCCCTGCGGGAGCCTCTCGACGAATCCTGCCTGCGCTGTGCGCGCATGGCTCTCGGCGCCGTCTGGCGAGATCCCACGGTCCAACGCCACATTGTCGAAGATCGAATCGGCGAAGAGAAAGGTCTCCTGAGAGACGAGCGAGGTGCGCCGCCGCAACACGTCGGGATCGACGTCCTCGAGTGGCACACCGCCGAGTGTGATTGCACCGCTCTCGGGTTCGATGAGCCCGAAGAGCAGCTGCGCCACCGTCGTCTTGCCCGAGCCCGTACCACCGACGAGGGCGACCACTTCACCCGGCTCCATCTCGAAGGAGCACCCGGACAGCACGGTGTCGTCGCCGTGGGTGAACGTGACGCCGTCCACTGCGAGCGACAGCGGTCCGTCCGGAAGCTCTCGATCGCCACCGAAGCGTCCGGCCACCGGCAGATCGAACACCCGCTGCAGGCGCCGAGCCGCGACCACGGCGGACGCGTTCTCCTCGAGAAAGAAACCGACGATGCGCATCGGGAAGGCGAGCTGCTGGAACAGGATCATCGCCTGAACGACGTCACCGGTTGTTGCGCCGCCTGATGAGACCCGCCAGGCACCGATGGCCAGCACGGCGATCATGCCGAGGTTGGGCAACATGTCGAGCGAAGGTTCGAGGGCGGCGCGCAGACGACCGATTCGGAGCCGCGTGTCACGCAAGCGCGAAGCGGGACCCTCGAGACGCTGGAGCTCGTGAGCCTCCCGGCCGAGCGTCTTCACCACGAGCGCTCCGTCTACGCTCTCGTGCACAACCGCGCTCACGTCCCCGACAGCAACGCGCACCCGACTCGCCGGCTCGATCACCCGCTGGGTGAAGAGCCGATTGGCGATCCACGTCGCAGGGAAGACGAGGAAGGCCACCACCAGCAACCACGGGTCGACGGCCGCGAGGCTGACCATGGCCGCAGCCGCCAAGACCACCATGGAGAGTGTGAACGGAAGCGGCCCCATCACCATGGTGGAGACCTCGACGTCGGTATCGGCGTGAGCCAACAACTCGCCGGTGGGGCGCTCGCGAAGCTCCGACAGAGAACGGTGCAGGTAGATGCGGCCGAGCTTGCGCCGGAGGAATCGATTGTTTCGCTCCACCGTCATCGACCCGAAGAAGCGGCGAAAGATGACTCCCGTCGAGCGAAGGACAGCAGCGCCGATCAAGAGGGCGACGATCCACCCGAGAGAGCCTTGACGCTCGCCCTCCTCGATCGTGGGGACGATCAGCTCATCGGTTGCCATTCCGATGACTTCGGTTCCGAGCACGAGCATCACTGCGTACACACATGCACCCGTGACCGACGTCCAGAACACCAACGGCGCGCGCCGGACGTAGCTGCGCATGAGGCCGATGCCCTCACGCAGAACGGCGCCCGCCTTCGCCGAGCCAACGTCTGTCGCGTCATCGTGAACCCGACCGGGCTCGGCCATGGTCCCTCCAGCGCCGAAGGTCGAATCTACCGGGAGCCCGCCACACGCCGACCGCCAATTGTGCCGCCCGATATCGCACCGCGCTCAGTCGATCAGGGCCCGAACCTCCTCAGACGCCGCAATGTGGCCCTCGTGGAGGTAGCGATCGTGGTTCTCCTCGATGCTCTCCAACGCGTAGCGGTAGTTGACCATCATGCCGAGCGCGCGTTCCTGGCCAACGGGGTCCGTGTTGGCCATGAAGAGCACGCGCTCGACGCGGGCCCCGTTGGAGAGGTGGAAGTTGGCCACGGGATCCCGTGCACGCAGGCCGCTCTTGGCCTCGAGCAGGTAGAGCGCGCACAACCGCCGCAGGACGGGCTTCAACGGTCCGACGAGGTCTGGCACTGCGTACCAGGTGCCGTCGTCCAGGGCCCGCCGGAGGAGCTCCTCGAGCTCGGATACGGCCGGCCCGTCGGCGTCGATGGGAACCCCCTCGAGCGGTTCGGGTTGGGCCGCGCGCTCCTCGAGCCAGCCTCGGAAGCCCGGGATCGGGGACAGGGTGGCGTAGTAGCGGATGTCCGGCAGATCGCGAGCCAGCTCGTTGGCCACTCGCTTGATCAGAAAGTCGCCCAGCCGCACACCTGCGAGGCCGGGTTGGCAGTTGGAGATCGAATAGAAGATCGCCGTATCGGCGAGGGCGGGATCGGGATCGTCCTCTTCGGGGTCGAGGAGGCGACCGATGCTGTCCGCCAGGCCCTGGGTCAAGGCGATCTCGACGAAGATCAGCAGATCGTCGGGGAACGCTGGATGTTGAAAGGCGAAGAGGCGCCGGTCCGGCCCCAACCGGTTTCGCAGATCGTCCCAGCTCGCGATGGCGTGAACGGCTTCGTACTCGATCAGCTTCTCGAGCAGGGCGGCGGGAGAGCTCCAGGTGACCTCGCTCAGGGTCAGTAGGCCCACGTCGAAGAACTGATCCAGCAACTCACGCAGGTCCTCGTCGACCGACTTCAGCTGGTCATCTGTGGGGGGTCGAAGAGCGCGCAGGTCAGCTCGCAGCTGGACGAGGAACGCCAGCCCCGACTCCACCCCGATGAACCGGCGAAAGATGGCATCGCGTCTGGTGCGAAGGGACGACCGCAGGTTCTTCTCCGCTGCCAGGCGTGCCGTACGGTCCGGCGCGGTCTCGACCGCGGACATCGCCAGGTCGACTTCGTCGTGATCGACGCCGTACTCGTCGGCGAGCAGCTCGAAGAAGCGACGTTGGTCGTCCGGGCCGTAGCCAAGGAAGCCTTCGCCCACCACCTGTGCCCGCCGTCGAGCAGCCAGCTCTCCGCCTCGCGCGCTGGCGATCTGATCGAGCTGGGACCGCATTGTGTCGAGGGCTTCGTCGGTCGCCAGATCACCCGGAAGCGCCAGCTCGGGCTCTCCAGGCCCCGAAGGACTCCAGCCACGACGAACGCGCCCGAAGACTCGGCGTAGCCGACCCCGCCCTTCTGCCATGACGGCGAGGTTAGGACGTCTGCGCGACTGCGGCGTCGACGGTATTGCGGAGCAACATCGCCCGGGTCATGGGACCCACGCCGCCGAGACGTGGGGTGATCCAGCCGGCGACCTCGCCCACCGATTCGTCCACGTCGGAGATGATTCGCTTGCCCTCACGGGTGATGCCTCCACCGACGACCGCGGCACCTGGCTTCACCATGTCAGGTGTCACGAGGTTCGGTACGCCCGCCGCCGCGATGACGATGTCGGCTTGACGGGTGTAGTGGCCCATGTCGGCCACACCGGTGTGCACCACGGTGACCGCGGCGTTGGCGACCGACCGCTTGAGGGCCATCAGCAAGGCCATCGGCCGGCCGATCGTGAGGCCGCGACCGATGACGACGACGTGGCTTCCCTCGACGGGGATCCCGTAGTGCTCGAGCATCACCTGAATGCCACGTGGGGTGCAGGGCAGCGGACCGTCGACCCCCATGACGAGTCGCCCGAGGTTGACCGGGTGGAGCCCGTCAGCATCCTTGGCCGGGTCGACCGCCAGCAGGGCCCGCTCCTCGTCGAGCTGTTTGGGTAGCGGCAGCTGAACGATGAAAGCGTGAACATCCGGGTCGTCGTTGAAGCGTTGGATGGTCGCGTCGAGCGTGTCCTGATCGGTGTCGTCGGGAAGGTGTTCGTGGATGGAGTTGATCCCGACCTCGCTGCAGTCGCGGATCTTCGCCCCCACGTAGCTCTCCGAAGCCGGGTCGTTTCCCACGAGGATCGTCCCGAGGCCGGGCGTGACAGACAACGTGGCCACCTCGTCTCTGATCTGGTCCTTCACTGTCTCGGCCAGGGCCAGGCCGTCGAGCATCGTCGCTGTCATCGACGCCGACACTATCCGCGGTAGGCGGCGAAGCCGTGAGCCGCGG
>CAZVUM010000003.1:93513-128861 GCA_964629575.1 uncultured Acidimicrobiales bacterium
GTGAGCCGCGGACGGTGCCATGGCATTCCGCAGAGGAGGAAGCGAAGCGACCGACGATTGCGGCAACAACTAGTGCCGAAAGTGGCGTTCGCCCGTGAAGATCATGGCGAGGCCCAGTCGGTCTGCAGTGGCGATCACGTCGTCGTCGCGCATCGCGCCGCCCGGCTGAATCACGACAGACACGCCGGCGCCGGCCGCAGCTTCGATCCCATCGGGGAAGGGATAGAAGGCATCGCTGGCACAGGCGCCACCCTCAGCCCGGCCGTCGGCTTTCGACGCGGCGATCTGTCCGGACTCCACTCGGTTCTGCTGGCCGGCGCCGATGCCCCAGGCGGTTCCGTCCTTGGCGAGGACGATGGCGTTGGAGGTCACGTGGCCACAGACGCGCCACGCGAACTCGGCGTCGGCCCATTCGTCATCAGAGGGCTGCCTGTGGGTCACCACACGCCACTCATCTCGCGCCGCCGCAAAGTGGTGCGGCGTCTGGGCGAGCCATCCGCCTGTGATCTGGCGCAGTTCGACGGTGGCGGCTCCTGGAGCCGGGCCCTCGAGAACCCGCGTGTTCTTCCGTTTCGCCCGCAGGCGCTCGATCACCCCGTCCTCGTACCCGGGGGCGATGATCAGGTCCGCCTGCGCTGCTTCTTCGATGCGCTCCACGGTCTCGAGATCGAGGACGCGGTTCATGGCGACGATTCCCCCGAACGCGGAGCGAGGATCGCACTCATAGGCGCGCTGGTAGGTGTCGGCCAGGTCCGAGCCCACGGCGGCGCCACAGGGATTGGCGTGCTTGATGATCGCGACGGCTGGACCGTCGGACGCAGAGCCGAGGTCGTGGGCGGTTCTCCACGCGGCGTCAGCATCGAACAGATTGAGGTAGCTGAGAGCCATGCCCTCGTGCTGCACGACGGCGTCCCACCAGGGCGACGAGGCGATCTCACGGTAGCGGGCGCCGTCTTGGTGCGGGTTCTCGCCGTAGCGGACCTCCTGGGCCCTCTCCAACGCGAGATGGATGGTGGGGGGCAGCTCGTCACCCTCATCGAGCCACTGCACGATCGCTGCGTCATAGGCAGCGGTGTGAGCGAACGCGGCCCGAGCGAGCCGGCGCCGGGTGGCGGGCGACAGGGTTCCCTCGGAGCGGAGTTCGTCGATCACCACCTCGTAGTCGGCAGGATCGACGACGATGCCCACACCGTCGTGGTTCTTGGCGGCGGCGCGGACCATCGTGGGCCCACCGATGTCGATCAGCTCGACGCTCGGGTCGCTCCTGAACGGATAGAGGTTGCAGACCACGAGGTCGATGGTGCCGATCCCGTACTCCTCGAGCGACTCGAGATGTTCGGGCTTGCTGCGGTCGGCGAGAATTCCGCCGTGGATGCGCGGGTGCAGTGTCTTCACCCGCCCGTCCAGCATCTCGGGACTCCCCGTGACGTCCTCGACTGCGAGAACGGGGACCCCAGCCTCGTCAAGACGGGATGCGGTGCCACCGCTCGACACAATCTCCCAACCGAGGTCGTGAAGCGCGGCGGCAAAATCGACGATGCCGGTCTTGTCGTAGACGGAGATGAGGGCTCTCACTGCGTGACCTCCAGGTCTGTGAGGAATTGCCGGATCGTGGCCGGATAGAGAGTGCGTTCGATGGCCTTGATGCGCTCGTGGAGCAGCTGCTCGTCGTCATCGGGCAATACGTCCACGGCGGCCTGAGCCAGGATCGGCCCCGCGTCCACCTCGAGCGTGGCGATGTGGACAGTGCAGCCCGAGACCTTGACGCCGTGGGCGAGCGCGTCGCGCACTCCGTGCCATCCGGGAAATGAGGGAAGCAGGGCAGGGTGCGTGTTGAGAACCCGCCCCTCGTACTCATCGAAGAAGGGTTCGGCCAGAACCGTGCCGAAGCCCGCCATCGCAACGACGTCGATGTCGTGGTCGCGCAGCGCAGTCACCACTTGTTTGCTGTACGCCTCGCGGTCGAAGTCGGACCCGAACGTCGTTCGCTCCACGACCACGCACCCGACGCCATGTCGCGCCGCGAGGTCCTCGGCGGGGCATCGACGATCGAGAAGGACGAGGGCCACATCGAGGCCCTCGTCGAGGATCGCTGCGAGGATCGACCCGGTTCCGCTGGCGAGCACGGCCAAGTGCACGAAGGGAACCTAGCGGACGGCTCGGCGGCTCGGCGGCGCTCGCTCCTGCCAGACTGGGTCGATGCCGTTCTGCCAGTCGTGCGGGTCCGAACACAGCGACGACGCGCGCTTTTGCCCATCTTGTGGAGATGTCGTCGCAGGAGGGTCGGATCCTGCGCCGTCCTCTTCGACCGCGGCGCCGACACTGTCGTCGTCCGCGCCGCCCGCGCCTCCGACCGCTCCGCCTGCCCCGCCCGGACCACTCGACACGGATCCTCCCGATCCACTCCCGCGACCTCCTACCCCTTCGAGCGGTCCGCTGTCGCCGATCGACAATCCGATTCCGGGTCCGACACAGGCCACACCCAGCCCTGCCACGCCGGCCCTGCGTCCCGCAGCCGCCCCGCCTCCGCCGAACGCCCCCGCTCCCCGGTCGCTGGCCGGCCTGACCACCTCGATATCGGTGCTGCTGGTGATCGCCGCGATCATCAGCTTCATCGGTGTGGCGTTGACGACCTCGGCGATCTCTGATGTGCGTGAGGTGCGCGATGGCGATGGTTTCCTGCGAACGGCCGAGGACGCCAGCGACAAGATGGGTGGTGCGACCGCTCTCTGGGGCCTTCTCGCCATCGCCATCTTGGTCCTTCTCATCATCTGGACCCACCGCGCCCACAAGAATCTGAGGGCCTTCGGCGTCGAGGGGACCATTCTCCCGAGCGGGATGGCCATCGGCTCCTGGTTCATTCCCCTGTTCTGGTTCCTCGGGCCCTTCTGGTGCATCTCCGATGCCAACAAGGGGGCGGCGCAAGGAGCAGCCTCGGACCCCGAGTGGCGACGCACTAACGGTTCGGTGATGCTTCTTCTCTGGTGGATCACGTTCTGCGTGGCTTACGGGCTGTACGTCGTCGGCAGTGGGGCAGCGACCGCGAGCTCTGACTTCGGCAACACGACGAGCGAGGCCTTCCAGATCCTCAGAGATCCGGATCGCTACATCACCGGTTGGACGATCGTGCTCGTCGCCTATGCGCTGGCCGCAGTGTCGGCGATGCTGGGCGCGTTGGCGATTCGGTCGGTGGGCGCCCGCCAGGGCGAACGCATCCGAGAAGTGGCGACCCGGCGCTGACCGTCGACCACCGGCCGTCCAACCGCCGCGGGGCGACAGTCGTGGCAGCGCTGCTGGCGCTCACCACGGTCTGCGCGCTGGCCGCGGTCATGATCGGAGTCCAGGCGTCGAGCGACGTCTCCGAACTGCGGGACAACGACGCGGTCTGGAACGTGGCGCGTCCCGTGATCGAGGAATCGATCGGGGGCGTCGCCGTCAGTTCCGCGGCCACCTGGCTCCTGGTCCTCATCTCTGGCGCTGCGGCACTGGCAGTGCGGCCGCGAGGTCTCGGCGCCGATCTCCGCCTCATCAGCCTCGCCGGCTACGCACTCGTCGCGACCGCGGCACTGCTGTGGATCGACGGAGGCCTTCGCGCAGGTGGTCTCGGGCGGACTCTCGACGACGTCAATGCCGTCGAGGCGCTCGACGTCTTCGAGAACTACACCCAGTACATCGACGGTTGGCGAACCCAAACGGTGGGACACGCCACGACCGCAGTCGGGGCCGCTCTCCTCGGGATCGGCTGCTGGCTGGGTCTGGCTGACGACCGACGGTCGCTCGACTCTGGGCCGCCTCTGCCGACTACTACGGAGGACGCAGAGATCACCGAGGTGGACTGATGACGACCTGCCCCAGCTGCTCGACCGAGAACGCTGTCGACGCGTCCTTCTGCGAAGCGTGCGGAGTTTCGCTCGACACGCCGGGCCCCAGTGGCTTCCCGGGCCGACGCGACCACTACCCCTCCCCATCACTCCCTTCGCCCGCCAAGGGCGTTGCCGGAATCGCCAAGGCGATTCAGGTTCTTCTGATCATCAGCGCGGTGGTGATGACCATTCGCATCCCGACTCGCCTCAACGCATGGTCCAAGCTCGGGGCATTCATCGACCGAGGATCGTTCTCCAACGAGAGCGCCTTCGTCGACGCAATCGCGATCGACTACGCCCTGTCCGTGCCCCATTTCGGGATCATGGTGGCCCTCTTCGTCCTCTTCATCATCCTGGGTCATCGGATGACCACCAATGCGATCGCCTGGCGGGCTCGGCCCCAAGTCACCCCTGGAATGGCGATCGGGAGCTGGTTCATCCCCGTCTACTGCGTCGTCGGCCCGTACAACGCTATCGCGGGAGCCCACCGGCTGGCGGGGAACCGCGACTCGACGAACACGGGCCACAGCATCATCCTGTGGTGGTGGCTGCTGTTCGTCGCCGCCCAGGTGATCGGCGATTGGCTCGCCCGGGTGGCTGCCGTTTCGGCCAACACCAATACGGTGGGCGGCGTCAACGCCCAGTCAGAGGCCCTGGACTCCCTCCGCGGCGCGATCGCGGCCCAGTTCGTCGGTCAGCTTCTTCTGATCGCGTCTGCGATCGTGGGATTCTTCGCGGTCAAGACGATCGCCGCACGTCAGCAGGAGCGACTCCTGTCGACGAGCAGCTCTGAGGGCTAGAGCCCGGCGACGATCTCGGCCATCAGCTCACCGGCTTCGGTCGGGTTGAGCCCGACCTTCACGTCGGCGTCGCGGAGGGCTTCCATCTTGGCGTCGGCGGTTCCCTTGCCGCCCGAGACGATGGCGCCAGCGTGGCCCATCTTCTTCCCAGGGGGCGCAGTCACGCCGGCGACGTAGCTGGAGACCGGCTTGGACATGTTGTTCTTGATGAACTCGGCGGCTTCCTCTTCGGCCGAGCCACCGATCTCGCCGATCATCATCACAGCCTTGGTGTCTGGGTCGGCTTCGAAGGCCGCGAGGCAGTCGATGAAGCTGGTGCCAGGCACCGGGTCGCCGCCGATCCCCACGCAGGTGGTGACGCCGATGTCCTTCTGCTGCAGTTCGTAGAGCGCCTGATAGGTCAAGGTGCCCGAACGACTCACGATGCCGACCGGTCCACCCTCCTTGGCGATGTGTCCCGCTGTGATGCCAATGTTGCACTTCCCGGGGCTGATGATCCCGGGACAGTTGGGACCGAGCAGCCGCACGTTGGGGTAGTCACGCTTCAAGACGTTGAAAAAACGAGCCTCGTCGTGCGCCGGCACGCCCTCGGTGATCACGGTGATGAACTCGATACCGCCTTCGGCAGCATCCATCACCGCACCGGCCACTCCAGCGGCCGGGATGAACACGCACGACGCCGTCGCACCCGTCGCTTCGACGGCTTCCTTGCAGTTGGCGAAGATCGGAATGCCTTCGACGTCGGTGCCGGCCTTCTTGGGGTTGGTGCCCCCGACGACCTGCGTTCCATACGCCTGATTGAGCAGGCCGTAGTACCGGCCCTGCGAGCCGGTGAGGCCCTGGTAGATGACCTTGGTGTTCTCGTCGACGAAAATGCTCACGTCAGTCCTCCTCAGGCCCGGGCCAGTTCGACGGACTTGCGGGCCGCGTCGAGCATCGTGGGTTCCATCATCAGCTTGTCGTTGAGGTGCGGTTGAAGGATCTCTCGGCCCTCATCGGCGTTCGTGCCGTCGAGGCGGATGATGATCGGGGCGTCGATCTCGACTCTGTCGAGAGCGCCGATGATGCCGTTGGCCACCTCTTCGCCGCGGGTGATGCCGCCGAAGATGTTGATGAAGATGGCCCGCACGTTGGGGTCGTTGTTGATCACTTCGAGCGCTCCCGCCATCACCTCGGCGTTCGCCCCACCCCCGATGTCGAGGAAGTTGGCCGGCTTGCCACCCACCTGGTTGACCACATCGACGGTCGACATGGCCAGCCCGGCACCGTTGGCGATCACCCCGACGCTGCCCTCGAGCCCGACGTACTGGAGGCCCTTGTCGTGGGCTGCCTCCTCGCGTTCGTCGCGGGGCTGCGTCTCGTCGAACTCGGCGTACTCCTCGTGACGGAAGACGCTGTTGCTGTCGAGCGTGACCTTCGCATCCAGCACATGGACCCGGTTGTCCGGCGTGAGGATGAGCGGGTTGATCTCGACCAGGTCGGCGTCGCCCTCGGTGTAGGCCGAGTACAGCTGCAACATGATCTCGACGGCTCCGTCGCGTGCCGCAGGGTTGAGGTTGGCTCCGTCGACCCAGGCCTCCGCTTGCTCCCTGCTCAGCCCTTCGGCCGGATCGACGTGGATGCGGCTGATGGCGCTGGGGTTCTCCGCAGCCACCGTCTCGATCTCGACGCCACCCTCTGCGGAGAGCATTCCGAGGTGCTTCTTTGCCGATCGGTCAAGGGTGAAGCTCGCGTAGTACTCCTCGGAGATGTCGCTGGCCTTCTCGATCCACAACCGCTGGACGATGTGGCCGTTGATGTCGAGCCCGAGAATGTTCGACGCATGGGTGCGAACGTCGTCGACGGAGGCCGCGAACTTCACGCCACCCGCCTTTCCGCGTCCTCCCGTGTGGACCTGCGCCTTCACCATCACCGGTGTTCCGAGGCGTTCGGCGGCACCGACAGCTTCATCGACCGTGAATGCCACCTCCCCTGGGGAGACTGGCATGCCGTACTTGGCGAAGAACTGCTTGCCTTGATATTCGAAGAGATCCATCCGGACGCTCCTGGTTGGCGGACGTGGACCGCTCCGGGCGGGCCCACGAGTGGGAGATAGTAGTGGGTCTGATTGAGCGCCCCCCGATGGCGCGCTACCGATGTGGTGTCGAACCGAAAGGAAGCTCACGATGAGCGCGAATGCCCGCAGACTTCTGCTCGGTGCGATCACCGTCATCGCGGTGATCGTGGGGCTGTTCGCCATCGCGGCCGGTCCTGGGAGCGACCGCGAGGTGTCGAATCTCGGAAGCGACGAGTTCGACTCGCTGCGTCCCGAGAAGGTGGCTCGCGACGCTGCAGAAGGCCCGCTGTTCTTCCCGGATCCAATCCGTGAGGGCCGAGACATCTATGTCGCGCACGACGGCGGACCGGCCACCGAGGGCTTCACGGTCTTCAGCGCCCTCAACTCCGAGACCGGTTGCCTGCTGCAGTACGAGCGCGACACAGGTGATCTGGTCGACGTGTGCGATGGCAGCCGACACCCCGCCGATGGGTCGACGCAGCTGCGCTACCCGGTCGAAGTGCGCGACGATCGTCTGATCATCGATCTCAACTTCGAGGAACGGGACCAACAGTGAGCAGCATCGACACAGGAACAGACGTCCTCCTGGGACGGAAGGAGGGCCGCGTCGCTGTCCTCACGTTCAACCGTCCCGAAGCGCGCAACGCCCTCCACCCGCAGACGTACGAGGCCTTCGAGCGTGTGCTGCCCCAACTCGCGGACGACGACTCCGTCGGCGCTGTCGTGCTGACGGGGGCGGGCGGCGCGTTCTGCGCCGGCGGCGACGTCAAGAACATGAACGCTCGCAACAGCGGCCAGGCAACTGCGCCCCCGACGCCCGAAGCCGCCATCTCCGACCTCCGCTCCCGACAGCTGACGGTGAGCGGCGCCCTCCACACGTTCCCGAAGGTGACCATCGCCGCGATCGACGGCGCCGCCGCCGGCGCCGGAATGTCGATCGCGCTCGCGTGCGACCTGCGCGTGGCCTCGCCGCGCGCCATCTTCACGACGGCGTTCGCCAAGGTCGGCTTCTCGGGAGACTTCGGGGGGAGCTGGTTTCTGACCCAGCTCGTCGGCTCGGCAAAAGCGCGAGAGCTGTACCTGACGGCCGACCGAATCGATGTGGAGACGGCCCAACGGTTCGGGATCGTGAACGAGATCCTCGACGGCGACTTCGACGATGCGGCCGTGACCTATGCCCGCCGCTTTGCCGAGGGGCCGATCGTCGCTCAGCGGTACATCAAGGAGAACCTCAACCGCGCCGAGGTGGCCGACCTGGTCACCTGCCTCGACGCCGAGGCCGCAGCGATGACCCGCTGCCGTTCCACCGACGACCACAAAGAGGCAGTTGCAGCCTTCGTCGAGAAGCGGACTCCCACCTTCACCGGTCGCTGAGCCAGCCATTTAGGTTCCAGGAGCGCTCCTGGAACCTAAATGGTCTCCGGCGCACGCGAGACTCTCCCCATGGGCCAACCGCCACCCCTCGAAGGGGTTCGTGTTCTCGACTTCACGCGCATCATCGCCGGGCCGCTGTGTACCCAGGAGCTCGCCGATCTCGGCGCGGACGTCATCAAGGTGGAGCACCCGGTCACGGGCGACGAGACCCGGGCCCGCAGTCCGAAAGGGGACCGGCGGGGTCCCATGTTCCTGGCGTTCAACCGTTCGAAGCGGAGCATCTGCATCGATCTCGCCGCACCCGCGGGCCAGCAACTCGCCCGTGATCTCGCCGGCCAGTGCGATGTGGTCATCGAGAACTTTCGCCCCGGAGTGATGGACCGGCTCGGCCTGGGCCCCGACGTTCTACGAGCAGCCGACCCATCCCTCATCTACGTGTCGATCTCCGCGTACGGAGCGACGGGTCCGTGGTCAGACCGACCGGGGCTCGACCCGGTATTCCAGGCTCAGTCGGGGATGATGTCGATCACCGGCCCGATCGACGGCGAGCCGATGCGCCATGCCCTGTCGATCATCGACACTCTCACGGCGTCACATGCGACGTCCGCAATCTGCGCGGCGATCATCGGCCGTCAGAGACACGGACAGGGCGACCGCATCGATCTGTGCCTCCTCGACACAGCGATCGCGGGTCTCGGGAATGCGGGCCTGGTCTACCTCTCGACTGGCCACCCTCCCGCCCGGTCGGGCAACCGCCACCTGGTGGCTGCTCCGATCGACCTCTTCGCGACAGCAACGGAGCCGGTGTACCTGGCCATGGCCACCGATCGGTTGTTCGCGGACCTGTGCGGGGTGATCGGCCGCCAGGATCTCCTCGACGAGGAGCTCTACAACTCCCCCGCAGCCCGCTCGAAGAACCGCGATGCGCTCAAAGCCGAGATCGAGCGGGCGCTCAGCACTCGCTCGGCCGAGGACTGGCTCAACGACATGCATCATCTCCCGGCGGGAGCCGTCCGCACGATCGACCAGGCCCTGCAGGCACCGGAGGTCCTCCACCGCGACATGGTCGCCGAGATTCCCGACGGTGAGGGAACGGTGTCGCTTCTCGGCAGCATCTTCAAGTTCGCCGAAACCGAGCTGGCCCCGATGCGCACTCCACCCCTTCTCGGCGGCGATGCAGACAGCGTGCTGTCGGAGGTTCTCGGACACGACCCGGAGACAATCGCCGCCCTCCGCAGCGCGGGCACGATCACCTCGGCCGGCCCATCCTGAGTTGAGCAACCTCGGTGTCAGGCACCGATGTTGCTCAACTTCACATCGACCGGGCTACTCGATCACGAACCGGGCGCCGAGCAGATCGAGGGCGACGGATCCACCCGCCGTGGACGGCTCCAGACCGCGGTCTGACAGAACCTGCGCAGCCCGTTCCGGGTTCTCGGCCTCGAGCACCAATGCGTGAAGACCCGGGCCCCGATCCTTCAGCTGCTTCTCAAGCTCCAGGGCGAACGGTCGGCGAGTGTCGACAGGCGCGGCGAGCTCCACCACCCCACCCTTGGGAGGAGTGCAGATCACCGAGTCGACGCCCCGATCCTCATCCCGCACGACCTCACCGGCCTCGAGACCGAAGCCCGGTGGTCCGTACGCGTCCACGGCGATCCCCACGTCGTCGACCGCCACGATGGTTCGCATGATCCCCGACAGCGCCGGGGCCGAACTCGGATGCGGGCCACCAGCCTTCACCGAGTCGTTGGGGTACACCCGGACGAGCACGCCGTGGGTGGTCTTGGGATGCACATCACGTCCACCTGCACCCGGCATCAGCGCAAGCACGCCCAGGCCACGACCGGCGAGCACCTCGGCCTCAGCGTCTGGGTCGGGCGCTTCGAGCATCATGGCGTAGAACCCTTCGCCACGAGCATCGAGGAACCGCTGCAGGGCCTGACTGAGCGGAAGCTCGGGATTGGCGGGCGACATGAGCTCCACGTTGCTGCCGCCCTCAGGGACGCACATCCCCACGTGCGCGCCGAGCGATGGAACCGTCTGATCCGAGAAATCGAGAACCGGCATGCCGAGGCCGTCGCGGAAGAGGGCCACTGCGGCTTCGTAGTCGTGCATCGCGATCGCGACGCGTGGCAATGCGGTGATCATCTCGGCCCCCTCGGTGTCCCATCGAGCCTACGCCCGTAGGGGTCAGACCATCTCGAGATTCGCCCACCCGAGAAGAAGCGTCTTCTGACCGGCGTCCGCGAAGTTGATCGTGACCTCGGTGTTCTCGCCCGACCCCGCGACATCGAGCACCACGCCCTCGCCGAACTTGGGATGCACGACATCCTGGCCGGGCTTCACAGACGGCAGGTCGTGGCCGCCGGGCTCGTTGCCCGCGGCGATGGCTCGCTCGACGACTCGTTCTCTCGCCTTCTCGCGCCGCTCGGCCCGTCGCGCCTCGGCCCGGCTCGCCCGACCCATGCCGCCAGAACCTCCGGACCCGCGAGTCGAAGCGCCGTTGTCCATCGGACGCACCGACGACCGGCCGTACGACCGGCCACTCGGGCTGCGGTCCTCCACCAACTCGTCGGGGATCTCGAGCAGAAACCGACTCGGCGGGTTGTACTGCGTCGACCCGAAGATCGTGCGGCTCCACGCATTGCTGAGATACAGCCGTTCGCGCGCCCGGGTGATGCCCACGTAGGCAAGCCTGCGCTCCTCCTCGAGCTCGTGCGGCTCCCCCAGGGCACGCAGG
The DNA here is from genome assembly GCA_964629575.1 of uncultured Acidimicrobiales bacterium. GTDB lineage: Bacteria > Actinomycetota > Acidimicrobiia > Acidimicrobiales > Poriferisodalaceae > JAYPWI01. The sequence continues at coordinate 104,347 of CAZVUM010000003.1, forward strand.
TGCGGAAAGATCCCGTCTTCGAGCCCGATGATGAAGACGACCGGAAACTCGAGGCCCTTCGCAGAGTGAAGCGTCATCAAGGTGACCTGTGACTGGTCGTCGAGGTCGTCGGTGTCCGAGACGAGCGAGACCTGCTCGAGAAACTCCTCACAGCTGTCGAAACCCTCTGCGGTCCCGATGAGCTCGGCGAGGTTCTCCAGGCGGCCCTCGGCTTCGATGGAACGCTCGTTGCGGAGTTCGTCGATGTAGCCCGAGTGCTCGAGTGCGGCCTGCAGCACGGCCGCGGGTCCCGAGGCCACCTGGGCCTCCATCGTGTCGATGATCTCGAGAAACGCGGTGATGCCCTTGGCCGCCCGGCCCGACACCCCGGCCTCTTCCCACCTGCGGAGGGCCTCCACGAACTGAAGGCCGTGTCCCGTGGCGTACAGGTCCACCCGCGCCTCGCTGCTGTCGCCCACGCCGCGCTTGGGGACGTTGAGGACGCGCTTCAACGACACCTCGTCTGCGGGGTTCACGACAGCCCTGAGGTAGGCCAACGCATCCTTGATCTCTCGCCGGTCGTAGAAGCGGGTACCGCCGACCACCTTGTAGGGGATACCGAGTCGCACGAGCTGTTCTTCGAGAACGCGGCTCTGGGCGTTGGTGCGGTAGAAGCAGGCGACCTCGCTCCACCGGAGGTCGCCGCCCTCGTGCAGCCGGGAGATCTCTCCGGTGACCCATGAGGCTTCGTCGCTCTCATCGTCGCCCTGGAAGCGAACGATCTTGTCGCCGCCCTTCTGTTCGGTCCAGAGGTGTTTGGGCTTGCGGCCCTCGTTGTTGGAGATGACCGCGTTGGCCGCGTCGAGGATGAGCTGGGTCGAGCGGTAGTTCTGGTCGAGCACGACGACCGACGTATCGGGAAAGGCGGTCTCGAAGTCGAGGATGTTGCGGATGTCCGCCCCGCGAAAGGCATAGACCGACTGATCGCTGTCTCCGACGACGAACACGTTGCCGTGCTGGCCACCGAGCTGCAGGACGATCTCGTTCTGAGCCCGGTTCGTGTCCTGGTACTCATCGACGAGGACGTGCTTGAACCGCCGCTGGTACTGCTCGAGAACCTCTGGATGTTCCCTGAACAGTTCCACCGTGACGGTGAGGAGGTCGTCGAAGTCCATGGCCCCCGCCTTGCGCAGGCGGGTCTGGTACTCGACGTAGGCCTCGGCGATCTTTCGTTCGAAGATGTTCGCCGCTCGATCGCTCGCCTCGGTCGCCGAGAGAAGTTCGTTCTTGAAGCCCGAGATGTGCGCGTGAACCGTGCGCGGTGGGAACTTCTTCGAGTCGATCCCGAGGTCGCGCAGCACGTAGCCGGTGAGCCGGACCGCATCGGCCTGGTCATAGATGGAAAAGGCCGACGGGTAGCCGAGGCGGTCGGCCTCGCGGCGCAGGATGCGGACACACGCCGAGTGGAACGTGGAGACCCACATCTTGTCGGCGACCGGTCCCACGAGCCCGCCGATGCGGTGCTTCATCTCGTCGGCGGCCTTGTTGGTGAAGGTGATCGCCAAGATCTCGAACGGGCTGATGTTCTCCTCTTCGATCAGATGAGCGATGCGATGGGTGAGAACACGGGTCTTGCCCGATCCGGCTCCCGCGACGACCAACATGGCGCCGTCGGTGTGGAGAACCGCGTCGTACTGGGCGGGGTTGAGCCCGTCGAGAATGGGGGTTGCAGCCATGTGATTCGCCACTCTACTGAGCCGGTGTGCCGCTTCTCCTCACACCACAACAGGTTGGATGAACGCCCGTCTGAGACTTGCTGAGGGGTCCATCACAGGGAAACTCGACCAGAATCGGACAAAGGGTTCAGTTCTGAACGGAGACGCCGACTGGGAGGGGGACGTCGACGACGTCATGCCCCTTCACAGAATGGAGCCCGGCCGAGGCCACACCGGCCGGGCTCCCTGTGCGCGCAGCGCACGGGTACCGTCGACTCGGATGCACGTGCTCCCCCACTGCCCCATGTGCGGCGCCCGAATCGACCTGACGGTCCCGGGAAGCTGCAGGTCCTGCGGTGCGGCCCACTACCGGAACGCCCGACCCACCGCCGGTGGGCTCGTCGTTCGAGGCGATGAGGTGATGTTGCTTCGACGCTCGATTCACCCGTGGCACGGGCATTGGGACATTCCTGGCGGCTTCTGCGACGGCGCTGAGCTCCCCCACAACGCCGTGGTGCGCGAGATCCGTGAGGAGACGCAGCTCGACGTGACGGTGACGACGCTGCTCGGGATGTGGCTCGACGTGTACGAACTCGATGGCACGACGTTCGACACCCTCAACAGCTACTACGTCCTCGACGCGGGACCCGATCCGCAGCCTGTACTGGACGAGTCGGAGAACAGCGCTGTCGGTTGGTTCACCGCCGAAGCGGTCCCCGACGACATCGCCTTCCCCAGCCACCAGAAGCTGGTGATCGATGCCTGGCAGGCCTGGATCCGCTCCACCTGAGGCCCTCACCCTTCTGCCAGCTCACAGGGACACCCCATTCACCCCACAAGCTGGCAGAACGGGTTCGACGAGTGTCGGCGAGAGTCCGCAGAGGAGGGAGCGCAGCGAACGACGAGTGTCGGCGAATTACGTCGTGTAGTCGGCGTTGATGCGGACGTAGCCGTCGGTGAGGTCGCACCCATAGACGGTGAAGGCGCCGTCGGCGATTCCGAGGCTCACGTGGATCAGCACCTCGTCCTGGGCCAGGTAGTCCTCGAGCGCAGCCAGCCGCTCGGGCGTGGCGGGCGTCGGATACACCTCGTGGTCACCGAACCGAATGGTGACCGCCGCCTCGTCGATGTCGGTCTCGTCGCTGCACTTGCCGATCGCCATGGCGACCCGACCCCAGTTGGGATCGCGGCCGTGAATCGCCGTCTTCACCAGCGGCGAGTTGACGATCGCCTTGGCCACCCGGCGAGCCTGCGGATCGTCACGAGCCCCGTCGACCGTCACGACAACCAGGGTCTCTGCACCCTCGCCATCAGCGGCGAGTTGGCGGGTGAGGTCGAGACACACCGCACCGAGCGCTTGCTCGAACTCGCCCGAATCGACGGGCCCCGCGGCACCGGAGGCCAACACGACAGCCATGTCGCTGGTCGACGTGTCGGTGTCGACGGACAACGCATTGAAGGTCGTGTCGACCACCCGCCGGAAAATCAGATCGAGCTCGTCGGCCTCGACCGAAGCGTCGGTCGTGACGACGGCGATCATCGTGGCCATGTCCGGCTCGATCATGCCCACGCCCTTGGCGAGCCCCACGATCCTGGCGGCACCCACCTGAGCCTCGGCCACCTTGTGGTGCGTGTCGGTGGTCATCATCGCGGTGGCGGCCTCGTCGGCAGACACGCTGTCGAAGGGTGCCTTGAGCCCACCCAAGTGCGCCCGCATGCGTTCCATCGGGTACTGCACGCCGATGACACCGGTCGACCCCACGACGACCTCGCCCGAATCGCACCCCACCGCGGCCCCGACGAGATCGGCGAGCTCCGCTGCGTTGGCCGCGCCTTCGACGCCCGTCGCGACGTTCGCGTTCTTCGAAACCACGATCACGGCCTGGGCGCCGCCATCGGCAACGTTGCGGCGGCTGAGGGTGATGTTGGGTCCTTCGAACCGCGACTTCGTAAACATTCCAGCAACGGTGGCTCGTCGGTCACACGCCAGGATCATCACGTCACGGGTGTCGTCTTTGACCCCCATGTTGGCGACATGAGCGGTGAAGCCGGCGGGCAGATCGGTCATGGCAACCATCGTGGCAGCAGGGAACGGCCGTCACGAAACGATTTGGGCCGCGATCGTCACTCCCACTCGATGGTGCCGGGTGGCTTCGACGTGATGTCGTAGACGACCCGGTTGACCCCGTCGACCTCGTTGATGATCCGAGACGACATGGTCTCCAACAGGTCGTAGGGCAGCCGAGCCCAGTCTGCGGTCATGGCGTCCTCGCTCGTCACAGCGCGGATGATGATCGGCCGGGCGTATGTCCGCTCGTCGCCCATCACCCCGACCGACCGGATGTCGGCGAGCACCGCGAACGCCTGCCAGATCTCTCGCTCGAGGCCCGCAGCGGCGATCTCTTCGCGAACGATCGCATCGGCATGCTGAAGGATCGTCACCGCCTCGGGGGTCACCTCACCGATGATCCGTACGCCAAGGCCGGGTCCGGGGAACGGCTGTCGCCACACGATCTCGTCGGGGAGTCCCAGCTGCGAGCCAACGGCGCGCACCTCATCTTTGAAGAGGCCCCGCAGCGGTTCGACGAGCTCGAACTCCATGTCCTCGGGCAGCCCGCCGACGTTGTGGTGGCTCTTGATCTTGGCGGCGTCGCTCGTTCCGGATTCGATCACGTCCGGGTAGAGGGTGCCCTGAACCAGGAACCGCGCATCGGTGATCCCTCCCTGGGCCCGCTCGAAGATCCGGATGAACTTCTCCCCGATCGTCTTGCGCTTGTCCTCGGGATCGGTCAGGCCTTCGAGGGCGTCGAAGAACTCGTCTGCCGCTCGCTCGTGGATCAACTCGATGCCCTGGGTGCGTTGAAAGGTCTCGACGACCTGGTCACCCTCACCCAAGCGCATCAACCCGGTGTCGACGAACACGCACGTGAGCTGATGGCCGATGGCCTTGTGGACCAACGCCGCGGCGACCGCACTGTCGACCCCGCCCGACAGCCCGCAGATCGCACGACCGTCTCCCACCTGCTCACGAATGGCAGTGACGCTCTCCTCGATCACGTTGGCCATTGTCCACGTGGCGTCACACCCGGCTGCATCGTGGAGGAAGCGTTCGATCAATCCCTGCCCGTGGGGCGTGTGCACCACCTCAGGGTGGTATTGGACCCCATAGATACGACGGTCGTCGTTCTCGATCACCGCTGCTGGAACATCGGCTGTCGAACCGTGCACGTCGAAGCCGGGGGGCGCCTCGGCGATCGCGTCGAAGTGCGACATCCACACGGAGTCCCCGGTGGACACGTCTGCGGGAAGAATCGACGACCCGGCGGTGACAGAGGAAAGTTCGGTGCGGCCGTACTCGCCGCGATCGAATCGCTCCACGGATCCACCGAGTTGTCGTGCAACGAGCTGGGCGCCGTAGCAGATGCCGAGAATCGGGATTCCGAGCTCGTACACCTCGGGGTCGATCTGGGGCGCACCCTCGACCCGAACGGACTTGGGTCCGCCGGAGAAGATGATCGCTTTCGGAGCGCGCTCGGCCAGCTCCGCTGCGGTGATCGTGTGCGGGACGATCTCGCTGTAGACCCTGGCCTCACGCACTCTGCGGGCGATCAGCTGGGCGTACTGCGCGCCGAAATCGACGACCAGTGCCAACTCGTGCTCAGGTGCGGGGTCCATCGTCCGGCTCCACGGGGAAACCCGCAAGCCTAGCGGCAGGCACCATGCGGGTGGCCGATCAGAGGCCGCCCGCGGCACACTTGCCAGGTGCCCGAAATGCCCTGCACGGCCATCGAGAACGACTGGGGCGACGATCGTCCCAATGTGCTCATGCACCCACAGTGCGCGTGTCCGAAGTGCGCCGTGGACCCCGTCGACATGCCCGAGGCCGGCGAAGGGTGGCTTCGGATCAGCGGCCACACGCAGCGGTATCGCGTCGAGGCTGTCGAGCTGGGAGACGTCGGCAATGAGCTGCTGTGATCCCGGCGGCTACGCCGAGGGCGATTCGAGCCCGAGTCCCACGACGAGGAGCTGACGCAGCAGCGTGGCGGTCGCCCCCCACACGGTGTCGCCGTCGAGCTCGAAGAACGTGATCGTCCGCTCGTCGTCGAACTGAGGCATGCGCCACAACTCCTCGCGAAAGACGCCTTCGGCAGCGAGCACCGACAGGTCGACGGCGAGAATGCGGTCGACCTCTGCAGGGCTCGGCTCGAGCGGAGGCACGTCGTCGAGCAGCGCGACGTAGGGGTGGATCTGCGCCTGGGAGGAGAAGGTGACCAGCCGGTCGAGCTCGCCGAGACAGGTCGGCACGTGACGGGGGAGCCCGATCTCCTCCTCCGCCTCTCGGGTCGCGGTCTCCCAGAGCGATTCGCCGTCGTCTTGCCCACCGCCGGGAAAGCTGACCTCACCGCTGTGGGCCCTCATTGCTCGGGTGCGTCTGGTGAGGATGACGGCTGGCTCGCCCTCGTCGTCGAAGAGCGGAATCAGGACCGCTGAGTCGCGCTTCGGTGGCGGAGCACCTGTCAGTTTCGAACCGGGCACCCTAGTCTGCAGGACACCGGCGAGTCGCTCGAGGTCGACCCGGCGTTGGTCCGGGCTGAGGTGGGCCCACGGGGCCGAGTCGCCCGGCGACCACTCAGCGGGTCGGGGGATGCTCTGCTGTCCGCCCGCGCCCGCCCTGACCTTCACGGTGAGCGAGGCTACTCATCAGAGCGCAGGACGTACCTGGTCCCCACCACGCTCGGTCCGTACCCCCCAGGAGCGAAGGCATCGGCCAGGGCGACCTTGGCCCGCCAGCCGGTGCAGTGGCCAGGTGCCACCACTCGGGGATCGACCAGTTCGAGGAGGCCCGCCACCGTCTCGGGAATCCGCGGCTCGATCGGTCCGCCGGCCAAGTGATAGCCACCGAGAACGACGTCGATCGACACGCCCGGAAAAGCCGCCTTGGCCGTCAGGCACGCGTTCACCACACCTGCATGCGAGCAGGCGGACAGTACGGACACGCCGCGACCTCGCACATGCGCGGCGAGGTATCTCTCATCGAGGATGAGCGGGTCGGGGACACCCTCCTCACCGCGGAACGTGAGGTGTCCAACGAGGCCCGTCTCGTAGGACGTCGTCGACGATCGGAGCAGGACGGCCGGCAGCCGACCTGGCCGCGGCGATGGCTTCGATCGCGACCGGAAAGCCGCGCTGGTCTCCCTCACGGGAGTCGGAGGCTGCGGCAAGACACGGCGCCCATCGTCGTACCACCACATCGACCTGGCGTCTGAGCTCTTGATCGCGGCCGAGGCGGAAGAACCCGGAGGCGGCGACTGGTCGATCTGGAGCTTCGTCGACGGACGGCGCCGCTGCCGCCCTCAGGCCCTGAGACGCGCAACGGGGGCGATCCCGCAGGACCGCCCCCGTGAAGTGCGTTGATCTGTCCGAGGACAGAACGGCTACATCATGCCGGGCATGCCACCCATGCCACCGCCCATGGCGGCCGCAGCCGCCGCAGCGGCAGCCGGGTCCGGGTCCTCGGGCTTGTCCGTGACCAGGGTCTCGGTGGTGAGGAGCAGCGCAGCGATCGACGCGGCGTTCTGCAGCGCCGCACGGGTCACCTTGGCCGGGTCGATGACGCCGGCCGCAACCAGATCCTCGAACTCGCCGGTGGCGGCGTTGAAGCCGTTGTTCCCGCCGGCGGACTCGACCTGCTGCACGACGACAGCGCCTTCGTGACCTGCGTTGGCCGCGATCTGGCGGGCCGGAGCGTCGAGCGCCCGGAACACCATCTGCGCACCGGTGTTCTCGTCGCCCTCGAGCGACAGAGCAGCGATGGCAGCACGTGAGCGCAGAAGAGCAGTACCACCGCCGGGCACGATGCCCTCTTCGATGGCAGCACGGGTCGCCGACACGGCGTCCTCGATGCGGTGCTTCTTCTCCTTGAGCTCCACCTCGGTGGCCGCGCCCACCTGGATGACGGCAACGCCGCCGGCCAGCTTGGCGAGGCGCTCCTGGAGCTTCTCGCGATCCCAGTCGGAGTCGGTCTCGTCGATCTCACGCTTGATCTGAGCCACGCGCCCTTCGACGTCGGCGGAGTCGCCGCCGCCTTCGACGATGGTGGTCTCGTCCTTGGTGATGATCACCTTGCGGGCCTGACCGAGCAGATCGAGGGTGGTGTTGTCGAGCTTGAGCCCCACCTCCTCGCTGATGACCTGGCCGCCCGTGAGGATCGCCATGTCCTGCAGCATCGCCTTGCGACGCTCGCCGAAGCCAGGGGCCTTGACGGCGACAGAGGTGAAAGTGCCGCGGATCTTGTTGACCACAAGGGTGGCGAGGGCCTCGCCCTCGACATCCTCGGCGATGATCAGCATCGGCTTGCCGCCCTGCATCACCTTCTCGAGGACGGGCACGAGCTCCTGCACCGAGGAGATCTTGCCGTTCACGTAGAGGATGTACGGGTCGTCCAGAACGGCTTCCTGACGATCGGGGTCCGTCACGAAGTACGGCGACAGGAAGCCCTTGTCGAACTGCATGCCCTCGGTGAACTCGAGGTCGACACCGAAGGTGTTCGACTCCTCGACCGAGATCACGCCGTCCTTGCCGACCTTGTCGAACGCCTCGGCGAGGATCTCGCCGATCGCCGGGTCGGCCGAGCTAATGCCGGCGACCGAGGCGATCTTGCCCTTGTCAGAGCTGACGTCCTCGCTCATGTCGCCGATGGCGCCGACTGCGGCGGCCACGGCGGCCTCGATGCCGCGCTTGAGCGACATCGGGTTGGCGCCCGCTGCCACATTGCGCAGACCCTCGCGGACCATGGCCTGGGCCAGCACGGTTGCGGTGGTGGTCCCGTCACCAGCGACGTCGTTGGTCTTGGTGGCCACCTCCTTCACCAGCTGGGCGCCCATGTTCTCGAACGGGTCCTCGAGCTCGACCTCGCGGGCGATGCTCACACCGTCGTTGGTGATGGTCGGGGCGCCGAAGCTCTTCTCGAGCACGACGTTGCGGCCCTTGGGGCCGAGGGTGACCTTCACCGCATTGGCCAGCTGGTTCACGCCGGCCTCGAGGCCGCGACGGGCCTCTTCGCTGAACTTCAGGATCTTTGCCATCAGGGCCTCAGCTGACGATCGCGAGAACGTCGCGGGCACTCAGGATGAGGAGATCCTCACCGTCGGATGTGATCTCGGTGCCGCCGTACTTGCTGTACACGACGGTGTCTCCGACATTGACGTCGACCGGAATGAGGTCGCCGGTCTGATCGGAACGCTTGCCGGGGCCGACCGCGAGGACTTCGCCCTGCTGCGGCTTCTCCTTGGCGGTGTCCGGGATCACGAGACCGCTTGCGGTGGTCTCCTCAGCGACGCCGGGTCGCACGACAATGCGATCCTCGAGGGGCTGCAGGTTCATCAGCTCGTTCGCCTCCATGGCTCTCTGCGATGGGTGTGTGAATCGGAATCCGAGGGCGCAAGCCCGTGTTCGAGCGTTAGCACTCTCGCATGCCGAGTGCTAACGATACGGCGCGCGGTGGCCGCCTCACAACCCGGGAGGCGCGGCTTACATGAAGGGCAGCTTGAGACCCGGATCGGCGCCGAGATCGAGGGGCGCAGGACCGTCGCTCTGGAGGCGCCACCAGGCCACCGCGGCCACCATCGCGGCGTTGTCCGTGCACATCGACCGTGACGGGAGAAACGCGTGCAGCCCGTCCTCCGTGCATGCATCGAGGGTGGCCTCGCGCAACAACGAGTTCGCTGCGACACCCCCGGCAAGGCAGATGCCCTTGGCGCCCATATCGCGCGCGGCGCGCCGTGCCTTGTGGAGAAGGACATCCACGACAGCTGCCTGAAACGAAGCCGAGACGTCGGCGGTGTCGGCGTCGGGGTTCTTGCGTACGTGGTTGACCACCGAGGTCTTGAGTCCCGAGAACGAGAAGTCGTAGCCGTCGTTGTACAGCGCACGCGGGAACCGAATCGCCTCCGGATCGCCCCCCAATGCGATTCGGTCGATTGCCGGACCGCCGGGATAGCCGAGGCCGAGGTAGCGAGCCACCTTGTCGAAGGCCTCGCCGGCAGCATCGTCGAGGGTCGATCCGAGGAGCCGGTAGCGACCGTGACCCTCGAAGCTGATGAGCATCGTGTGTCCGCCGCTCACGAGCACGACGACGAGCGGGAACTCGAGATCGGGCTCCTCGAGCAACGCCGCATACAGGTGTGCCTCGAGGTGGTTGATCCCGATGAAGGGCTTGTCCCACGCGAGGGCGAGCGCCTTGGCCGCCGCGACACCGATGAGAAGCGAACCGATCAGTCCGGGCCCATGGGTGGCGGCGACGACGTCGACGTCTTCATCGGCGAGCCCGGCTTCGACCAACGCCTCCGCGACCACGGGGGTGATGAGCGACTCGTGGGCTCGGCCGGCGATCTCAGGCACCACGCCGCCGTAACGCGCATGGAGGTCAACCTGGCTCGACACCACGTTGGCTCGCACCTCACGCCCGTCGACCACGACGGCCGCTGCGGTTTCGTCGCAGGACGTCTCGATGCCGAGTACGACGGTCATGACCTCCCCCAATCAGTGGTGGCGGAAAAGGCAGCCTCGATCTGGTTCAGACGATCGAGATGATCTGGTTGCTGCACGTCGTGGCACCACATCACGATGGCGTCCTCCCTGGATCCGCCGGGGTCGGAGTAGTAGCCGGCGCGCACTCCCGCCGGCACATAGCCGAACCGTCGGTACACGTCCTGGGCCCGACGGTTGGACGCACGAACTTCGAGCGTCATCGCGTCCGCGCCGAGCGCGATCATGCCACGGTGCATCGAGGCGAGGACACACGCCGCGACCCCGCGACCCTGGGCGGTTGGATCGACCGCCACAGAGGTGATGTGGCCTTCGTCGTGCACGAGCATCGCTCCCGCATATCCGACGAGTCGAGGGCCGTAGCGTCCGATCCGATACACGCGGCTGTCTCGCTGCCGGAGTTCGTCCAGATAGAGCGACGCGGACCACGGCGACGGGTAGACCTGCCGGTCGATCGCGCGCATCGCTCGAATGTGTCGGCGCCGCATCGGCTCGATCGCGAGCAGCTCGTGCGCCACGGCAGGGGTCATGAGCGTTCTCGCTGCTGCCAATTGATTCTGGCGTCGGGGGCGCGCAGGTACATGGGTTCGATCTCGCCGGGTGTCACGAACTCCTCACGCAGCGCTCGAGCGTGGGCGAGCTCCACGAGCGAACCCGCCGACGGGTGACGAAAACCCTCGTGACCGATCTCGATCCCCCGGGAGTCGTCGAACACTTCGGCGTATCGTGCGGCACCATCTCCGACGAGGAGACACTCTTCGCCCCGGGCGAAGAGCTGGTCGGCAACGTCTGCTGGCTGGTCGACATGTGGCTCGCTGACTCGCTGGATGCCGCCCGGCACCCTGCGATATGCGGCGTAGAAGACCTCACCGCGCCGCGCATCGATCATGGAGACGACGAGCCGGTCGGAAAAGCGGGCGGGAAAGGCGGCCAGGTCCAGGCTGCTGATCCCCACCATCGGGACGCGGATCGCGTGGGCGATGGCCTTCGCCGTCGCCAGCCCGACCCGAAGGCCCGTGAACAGCCCGGGGCCGATGTCCACCGCGACAGCGCCGATCTCCTTCAGGTCGATCCGCGCCTGCTCGCAGATGAACTTGATGGCAGGGGCGAGCGTCTCGGCATGGCGACGATCCCTCGATGTGTGGAAAGAGGCCATGACGCCCTCGTGGCCGCCGATCGCCACCCCGACCTGGGGGGTCGCCGTTTCGATGCCGAGGATCAACACGTCAGCTTCCCACCCAGTCCGCGACCGCCGACGCCAGGATCTGCTCACGATCACGCCAGCTCGGGCCCACCGGCTCGAACTCGAGCACGCGGGCGTCGGGGATGTCTTCGAGGTGACCCAGCTGGAGGCGGATCTGGAGAAAGTCGCGTGGCAGCTCGGGCACGACCACCTCGCCCCACTCGATGCATACCACGCCGTCGTCGTCGAGCAGACCGGGAAGGTCGAGGTCGAGGACCTCGGCGAGATTGTCGAGCCGGTAGACGTCCAGATGGTGCACCGGCATCGTGCCGTGGTAGGTGGCAGCGAGGGTGAATGTGGGGCTCGTGACCCGCTCGGTGACGCCCAAGGCGGCGGCGAGCCCCTGCACGAACGCAGTCTTGCCTGCGCCGAGATCTCCCGAGAGAAGGATGACATCGCCCCGCCGAAGCAGCGGAGCGAGCGCGCCGGCGACCGCGCGCGTCTCCTCGACCGATCGCGTCCTCAGGTGCAACATGGCGAACACCGATTCTACGAGCCCGGTCGCCCTGGACGTGATTGCTCAGGGTCGGGCCGCCGTCACTCCGTCTCGCGAAGCCGTTCCATCCGCTCGAGGCCGACTATCCGACGTACTCGCGGGGCACGCGTGCCGAAATCGAGGTCAGCACTTCGTAGGGGATCGTCCCCGCCCATCTGGCCAGGTCCTCCACGAGGATCGCATCCTCGCCCGAGGGCCCGATCATCACAACTTCGTCACCGTTGTACGCGGTGCCCGTTCCGAGGTCGGCCATCGTCTGGTCCATGCACACCCGCCCGACGACCGGGAGCCGCTGATCGGCGACGAGGACCTCGGCCCGGTTGGACAACGCCCGCATGTACCCGTCGGCGTAGCCGATCGGCATCGTGATCACCCGCGTCTGCTGCTGCGGCGCCCAGGTGCTGCCGTAGCTCACCGCGCTCCCGGGCTGCACGACCTTGAAGTAGATGACTTCCGACAACCAGCGAAGGGCGGGTTCGAGCTCGATGTTGCGAACCGTCTCATCCGACGGATAGACGCCGAAGCTGATGATCCCGGGACGCACCAGGTCGAGGTGCGACTCGGGAAGCTGCGCGATCGCTGCCGAGTTCGCCATGTGGCGGGTGGGCATCGGGAGCCCGTTGTCTGGATAGAACTCGATCGCCTCGACGAACCGATCGAGCTGACGGCGGGCATCGTCGAGATCGGCTGTGTCCGCGTTGGCGAAATGACTGAAGACTCCCCCGACGTCGACGTTCTCGCACTCCGCGGCTGTCGCGAACAGCTCCGGCGCGTTGGGGTGGTGCACACCGATGCGCTCCATGCCCGTGTCGATCTTCAGGTGTGCGGTCGCCCGGACGCCCTCTGCACGCGCGGCCTCGTCGATCTGGCGCACCTTGTCGATCGAGGGTGCCGTGAAGGTCAGGTCGTGCTGGAGGAAGAGGGGGATCTGACGCTGGACCGCTCCACCGAGGACCTGCACCGGAATCGTCACGCCGGCATCGCGTAGGGCCACGCCCTCCTCGACGTAGGCCACTCCGAGGGCCGGCGCGCCCGCGGCTTCGAGCCGCCGACCCACCTCGCCGAGACCGTGCCCGTAGGCATTGGCCTTGACGACCGGCATCACCTGAGCGGCACCGACATGGGCATCGATGGCCCGGTAGTTGCGTTCGATCGCTCCGAGGTCGACGACGCAGCGGGTCGGGCGATGGATCGAATCGGAGGTCACCCTGCCGCCATCTCCTCGGCCGCGGGCCCGAGCAGGTCGGCGAGATCGCCGGCAACGAGCGCTTCCGAGCCCAGGGCGGCTGCGCGCCCGTGCCAGTGGGCACCGGCGGCCGCCGCTTCGAGAGCGGGGGCCCGGGCCGCGAGCGCCGCGATCACACCGGTCAACACGTCGCCCGTACCAGCCGTCGCCAGCCGTGGCGACCCGCTCCTGATCACGCGGGCCTCGCCGTCGGGTGCGGCGACGACGGTCGTCGCTCCCTTCAGGAGAACGATCACGCCGAGACCGTGGGCAAGTTCCCGCGTGCTGCGCAGCCGATCGGCGGATACCTCCCCACCGGCAAGGCGCCCGAACTCCCCGTCGTGCGGGGTAACGATGACCGGAGATGCGGCCTTGGCAAGAATCTCGGGGCGCTCGGCCAGCGCGGTGATGCCATCGGCGTCCACCACCACGGGTACGGGACTCGCCATCACCACGTCGGCCACCTCCGCCATGGTCGCGGGATCGCGTCCGAGGCCCGGACCAATCGCCAAGACGTCATGGCGCTCGAGATCTTCGAGCACGGCAGCTCCCCACCCAGTCGAGGGCAGCGGCCGCGCCACCGCTTCGGTGGGGCAGGCAAAACCGGCCGCGGCGCGGCCGGGAGTGCTCACCGTCACCATGCCAGCACCTGCGCGGAGCGCGGCGGCCGCGGTCAGTCGACACGCGCCCGTCATTCCGGGCGACCCCGCGACGACACGCACCGCCCGATCCCATTTGTGCGCGGTGACAGCTCTCTGGCCGATCACCGCCGACGCGTCGGCATCGTCGACGAGCCAGGCCGCGCTCCCGTCCACATCGAGACCGATGTCGGCGACCATCACCGAACCGGACCGCGATGCCCCTGGCTCGAAGAGGAGGCCGGGCTTGAGGGCGGCGAACGTCACGGTGCGAGTCGCGGCGAGCGACCCGAGGTCCTCTCCAGTGAGGCCATCGACGCCGGTGGGAATGTCGACGGCCAGAACCGGGCACGGCGGTTGCGGTGGAACCGGCCAGGGGTCGCGAAGGCCGGTGCCGTACGCGGCGTCGATGACGAGATCGGCCTTCGGGAGCGGCTCGCCGGGATCGACGACCGAGCATCGCACCCCGCGTCGGCGAAGAACCTCGGCGGCGACGCGTCCATCGGCTCCGTTGTTGCCCTTGCCGGCGATCACGGTGACGCGGCGACCGTAAGCGCCACCGAGCATGTCGAGAGCGTGGCTGGCAACGACCCATCCCGCCCGCTTCACGAGCACCTCGAGTGGCTCGAGTGCCGCAGCGTCGATGGCCGCCATCTCGCTGGGAGTCACGATCGCCTGCACGCCAAGCCCCGATTCACTCGGCGATCACGACCGCCTGTGCGATCGAATCGGTGTGTGTGAGAGACACGTGCCAGCGCGTTGCGCCGACGTTGGAGGACAACTCGGCGGCTCGACCGTGGAGCCGGAGCTCGGGCCGACCGTCGCGATGCTTGACCACTTCAATTTCCTGAAAGCGCACGGCGCCCACTCCCACACCCAACACCTTCATCACCGCTTCCTTGGCGGCAAACCGCGCCGCGAGGCGTTCGGTGGGGTCGTGAGCCATCGACGCATACCGGCGCTCGGCGTCGGTGAACAATCGCTGATCGATCCGACTGCGGCGTCCGAGGACCCGGCGGAACCGAGGGACATCGACGGCGTCCACACCGACCCCGATCATGTGGACCAGTGCTCGGCGAGGACGTACACCGGCTGGGTGAGGAGCCCGACCACGTCCACATCGCCGAGAAGATCGTCGCGGAACGACGGCTCGGTCTCGGTCACGGCATCCTTCAGGGCGCCGTACCGGCCTCGATATCCCTGCATGACGCCGCGCATCGCCCCGGCATCCAGCAGGTCGTGGAATCGGCAGTGCAGCAGGGTGAGGCCCGTCGTCTGGGCGTCTTTCACCTCGGGGATGTGAATCACCGTGCGCCCGTCACGCCCACGCCCGACGGTGACCTCACGCTCGAAGGCAGCGCGGTGCTTGGTTCCCCGCAGAACAGGGTTGCTGTCGGTGCGCGACGGAATGTCGCGCGCGATGCCGCCCCGGTCGAGAACCTGGATCGTCGCGTCGGTCTCGACGTCGCCCTCGATCCGATAGCGCGTGTAGCCAATCACGTCGATCACGGCGGGCTCGAGCGCCACGAGGGTCCGCAGGGCCCGGTAGCTGAGGCGGTCGCGCGGTGCGCCGGCCGTCATCGCGGACTGCACCAGCTCGCTCTGAAGCAGGGTCTCGTCCGAGCGAGAAATCCCGACGGTGACCGTCTTGGCCTGATGTTTGATCGCGTCGATGGGACGGGTCAGCTCGTCGATGGCACGGCTCAGGGCAACCGTCAGATCCTCCACCACCACACCAGGACGACCGACCTTGCCGTGCTCGATCTGGTAAGTCTCCAGCGCCGCGATGCCGAGCGCGTATCGCGTCACCGACACCAGACGCGCAGCGGTGCTCGCTTCGAGGTTGCCGTCATAGGAGCCGGTGCGCAGTCCGTCCAGGAAGCGGCCCGCAGGGGCGCGCAACTCCTCGCGCAGACCTTCGAACGCGCCGTCGGGCAGCGACCCCGAGGCCACCACCGATTCGAGCGCTGAACGCATCTCCCGCAGCGGGAAGGCCAGGGCGTCGATGGCGAGGGCGGCTTCGTAGCCGAAGAGGTGCCCAGCCATCGTGGCCAGAAGAAAGTCGACGGAGGGATGCACCGCGGGAACGGTGAGCAGTTCGGTGGCCGCGGCGAATCGGGCATCGCCTTCGCTCGCGATCACGATCGGGGTCGCCTTGTGGGCGCGGTAGATCGCGACTTCCTTGGCGACATCGTCTGCCGTCGAGCCGGTGAGACCGGCAGCACACACGAGAATGAGCGGTTCCGAGGACAGGTCGATGTGCTTCTTGTCCTCGGTGCCGTCCTCGGGAATCGCCTTGTAGCAGAGCTCAGAGAGTTTGATCCGGATCTCGGTCGCCGAGATCCTGTTGGGACCGTTGCCGACCAGGGCCCAGTACCGCTTGGCAGGCGCGTGGCGCTGTGCAGCCTCCGCGATCGCGGGGCGCCTCGTGACCACGTCGACCATGGCGTCGGGGAGAGCTCGCAGCGCCGAAACGATCGGACCTTGATCCTGTTCGACCCCTGCGGCCTCCGCGAGGGCGAGACCCAGAAGGGCGCCAGCCGCCACCTGGGCGTAGAACGCTTTGGTCGAGGCAACCGACATCTCGACGTCGCGTCCATCGGAGGTGTAGAGAACCCCGTCTGCCTTGTCGGTGAGGTCGCTGCCGCGGCGATTCACGATTCCGATCACGTGCCCGCCGCGAGCGCGCACGAGATCGACGGTCCGGTTGGTGTCGGTGGTGGTGCCCGATTGGCTGACCGCGATGGCCAGCGTGTCGCTCATGTCGCCAGACATCCCGAACCCGCTGAGTTCTGTGGCGAGCTGTGCGGTCACCGAGATGCCGCTGCGGTCGAGAACGGGAGCGAGGAAGTGGGGAATCGCTCGACCTGCGACCGCCGCCGTTCCCTGCCCGATCGCGATGATGCGCCGGATCGACCCGTTGGCGAGCCTGGTCCTCACCGCCGACGGAACCACGTCTTCGCCGAGCAAGACCCGCGGGCCATCAACCCCGTCGGTGATCTTGCCCCGCAAGGTCGTGCGGAACGACTGCGGTGCCTCGTGGATCTCCTTGAGCAGGAAGTGAGGCGCGTCACCGCGATCGATGTCGCGGGTGGTGATCTCGGACTCGACGACGTCGAGCGGTGAGACCGGAAGCGGCGTGCCGTCGTATGAGAGGCGTGTGATCCCGGCGACGTCACCTGCCCGCCGCCCGTCGAGCACGAACACCTGGCCCTGGGACGCGATCGGGTTGGTGGGGTCCGCAGCGATCTCACCGTCCATGCGGACGTAGGAACTCGCCTCCTCCACCACGCCATACGGTTCGCTCGCCACGACGAACGCGTCGTCGGCCAGGCCCACGTAGAGCGCCTGGCCGCTGCCGCGCAACGCCAGCGCCAGGGCGTCGGGGTGGGCGGCCGAATGAGCCGCGACCGCCACGGATCCCTCGAACGCGGCGACCGTTTGGCGGAAGGCTTCATCGATGCCATCGCCGCCCTCGAGCGCCCGCGAGACCAGCGTCGGGATGACCTTGGCGTCCGTGGTGATCTCGGGCGCGATCGCCAGGTCGTGATGGGTCTTGAGGTCGGCGAAGTTGTCCACATCGCCGTTCAGGACAGCGGCAACATATGGGTTGTCCTCGTCCCCAACCTCGTAGCTGTCCAACGGATGGGCGTTCGGTTCGGAGATGATCCCGATGCTCGCCCATCTGGTGTGGCCGATGACCACGGCATGCGAATCGGGCGAGCTCAGGGCGAGCCGGAGCAGCTCGTCGGATCTGATCTGCTCTCGAAGGGCGTCGGTGTTGTCACCCAGCTCACCGATTTCTGCGGCCGTCTTGTAGATCAAGGCGAGGTGCGAACCGATCGCCCGAACGGCCCCCGCGCGACACACCGGATCGTCGATGCGGGCTGCGGCCTCACCGTGCCTGAGCGCCGCGGCCTCGACGTTGGCGTCGGAGACGAAGATCTGCAGGCCGGCCGAATCGCGGCCACGAACCTCGAGGCGATCGATTGCAGACAGCGCGACATGGATCGACCACCAGTCGGCGACCGCATCGGTATCTGGAATGCCACCGGCCAGGTCGCGGATCGCCTCGGCCGCCCGCAGCCGATCACGCCGAATGGACCATGCTCCGTCCTTGAGCTGGATCATCGCCGCGTTGACCTGCTCGAGGTCCAGCTCGGCGTCGGCGAGCTCCAACAGATCCAGCTCGACTTCCAGTTCGCGGGCTCGCTCACTGATCCGATCGACGACAGCACCGATTCCGGCAGCGCTCGTCGGATCCGTCACGAGAGACGTGACGCCACCAAGGGAGCGGAGTTCGCTGTCGACGGCACGCAGCTGGTCGGACACCCGGAGCAAAAAGGCAGCGAGCGACGTCGGGTCCGACCCGACAGCGGCGATCTCCGAAACCGTGTTCTCCAGCGCGGCGAGGATGCGCGCGAGGTCGAGCGGCGGCTGCTCGTCGCGCGCTCGGAGGACTGCGATGATGCCGCACATGCGACCGAGGGTATCGGTCGCTACGGACGGCTCCCGGTCAGCCGTAGTGTTCGGCGACGACCGTCGCGAGTCGTGTCGCGGTGGTGCGGGCGAGCTCCTGCGTGGTGGCTTCGACCATGACTCGAATGAGCGGCTCGGTGCCACTGGCACGAAGGAGCACCCGTCCGTCGCTCCCCAATTCGGTCTCGACGGCCGACAACGCTTCGTCGAGCGTGCCGAGGTCGACGGGGCGGGCAGAAACCGGCACGTTGAGAAGTACCTGCGGAAGAGCGGTCATCGCCTCCGCTGCGAGATTCGAGGCCGCGCGGCCCGACCGCTTCAGGAGATCGGCGAACAACATGCCAGACAGGAGCCCGTCGCCCGTGGTCGCGAGTCGGCGGAAGATCAGGTGCCCCGACTGTTCACCGCCGAGATCGAAACCACCCGCATCGAGCGCTTCCAGAACGTTGCGATCGCCGACGGGCGTCTCCTCGATCTGCACCCCAGCGCGTGCCATGGCCTGCCGCAGGCCCAGGTTGGACATCACCGTGACGACGAGCGTGTCGTGCGCGAGTCGTCCTCGATCTCGGAGATCGACTGCGAACATCGCCATCAGCCGGTCGCCGTCGACCAGGGCGCCCGTGTCGTCGACGGCGATGAGACGGTCGGCGTCACCGTCGAAGGCCAGACCCATGTGAGCATCGAGCTCGACCACGGCCGCCTGCAACGACCCGGGATGCGTCGAGCCACAGCCGTCGTTGATGTTGCGACCGTCGGGCTGATCATGGAGCAGGTGGACCTCAGCACCGAGGCTCTCGGCCAACCCCCCAGCGATCGGAGACGCCGCACCATTCGCACAATCGAGCACGAGTCGCAGACCCGAGAGATCGCGTCCCTCGAGGGCGGCAGCGATCGACGAACAGTAGGAGCCCGCGGGGTCCGGGTGCGCGACGGGCGACGGCGCCGAGGGGATCGGATCGGGCCGTTCGATGAGCTCATCGAGGCGGGCCTGCACCGACTCCTGCTGCTCGTCTCGGAGCTTCTGCCCGCCGGGGGCGAACAACTTCACGCCGTTGTCCGTCCACGGGTTGTGTGACGCGGAGATCATCGCGCCACCGCAGTTCTCGACGGCCGACAGGTGTGCGACCGTGGGCGTGGGAACCACCCCGAGATCGACGATGGTGACGCCGGAGGCGGCGGCCCCGGCGGCGAGGGCGCGCGTGAGTTCGGGTCCGGACTCCCGTGTGTCGCGGCCCAGCACCCAGCGATCGGTTTCGAGAACCTCGCCGGCTGCCAGCCCGAGCACACCCACGAATTCGGTCGAGAGCTCTGTCAGAGCCTCGCCGCGGACGCCATCGGTTCCGAATCGGAGAGCCACGCTGGGCGACCCCCGCGAACTAGCGCTTGGAGTACTGCGGGGCCTTGCGGGCCTTCTTGAGGCCGTACTTCTTGCTCTCCTTGGCGCGGGCGTCGCGCGTCAGGAGGCCGGCGGCCTTGAGTGGCGGCCGAGTCTCGGGGTCGAGTTCGACGAGCGCCCGGGCAATCCCGAGGCGGAGAGCACCGGCCTGGCCGGCCACGCCACCACCGTCCATCGTGGCATCGATGTCGTACGCCGGGCCCATCTCGGTGAGACGCAGCGGCTCGGTGACGAGAAGGCGGTGCGAGGACGAGGTGAAGTAGTCCTCGAACGGCCGCTTGTTGACGGTGATCTCGCCGGTGCCGGGGCGAAGGCGGACGCGGGCCACAGCCTCTTTGCGTCGGCCGGTGGTTTGGGTGAGAGGAGCGGTCACAGCTGCCTTTCGACTACTTGGCTCGGGCGCCGTCGAGGACCAGCTCGGTGGGCTGCTGGGCGGCGTGGGGATGATCGGGACCGGCGTACACCTTCAACTTGGCGAGCATCTGTGCCCCCAAGCGGTTGCGGGGAAGCATCCCCTTGACGGTGCGGCGAATCGCATCGCCCGGCTTCTTGGCCAGGAGATCGCCGTAGCTCTGGGAGCTGAGTCCGCCCGGGTAGCCGGAGTGGCGGTGGACCATCTTGGTCTCCGCCTTGTTGCTGGTGAGCACGACCTTCGACGCGTTGACGACGATGACGTGGTCGCCCATGTCCAGATAGGGGGCGAAGGTCGGCTTGTGCTTGCCGCGGAGAATGCGGGCAACCTCGGTGGCCATGCGGCCGAGCACGAGATCTTCGGCATCGACGACGTACCAGGAGCGCTCGATCTCGCTGGCCTTTGGGGCATAGGTACGCACGATGCGTGAACCTCGAAAGAGAAGATGGAAGGAAACGGCGTGATGTAGGGCACGCGCGTGGGCCCGCGACGACTGGCGGGCCGACGGACAAGGATACGGAGCCGATGGCCGCGCGGCAAACCCCGCCTCGTCGCGTTCTTTTGGTGGCGCGCTCAGATGCCGTCGGCTTCCACCGCAGCGGCCCTCAATTCAGCGAGACCGTCTCGCAGCCCGCCCGCCAGCACGTCGAGATCCCCGGCGTGCGGCGGGTGGCCCGTGAGACCGACGTGGAGCGCGTCGCCCATGCTCACCGCGCCCACCGCCACTCTCACACCATCGACAAGCGGAACGACAGGATGGCTCGTCAGCAACTTCCGACCGAGCAGAAACCGGGGGGACTCCGGTCCCGGCACATTGATCACCATCGAGTGGAAGGTCTTCTGGTGGCGCACGGCGAGCGCCGCCATCCTCGAGCCGACGGCCAGTAGGCGCGGTGACGGGTTGCCGGCCAAGCTGCGCAGGACATCGGCCGCGACTCCGCTGAGATCCAGTTCGGTGGTCTGCTGGACGATGGCATCGAGACGCTCCACCGGGTGGTCGACGCCCACGGGCAAATCGTAGGACACCACGGTGATCTCGTTCTCATAGCGGGTTCCCTCAGCGACCGACAACGGTATGGCCACCCGCACGACCTCGACCGCGTCGAGGACGGCCCGCTCGCTCAGCAAGCGCCGGAAGCCGGCGGTGACCACCGCCAGAACCACGTCGTTGAACGCCGCACCTCGCAGCGCGCGAACCTCTCGCACTGCGGCGAGCTGCAGGTCGACACCCACCCAGGACCTGTCACCGCCGATCGGTCCGCTGAGATCGGTCGGATCCTCCGGGCTCTCGGACGTGAGGCGCTGGGCGGCCCATCGCAGGGCGGCAACTTGCACACGCAGCCCGGCCTGCACCGCCCGGCCCATCTCCACGGGGTCGACGGCCAAGTCCGTGAGCGCATCACCGACCAGGCGCAGATCGCTCGGCTCAGCCTTCGGCTGCCACCCCACGCTCGGAAGAGGACGACCTTCCCGGGTGAGGTCGAGAAGCACGGCGAGCAACGGCGTTCCGGCGATCCCATCCACCATCACCTGGTGGGTCTTGGTGACCAGCCCCCACGTTCCGTCCTCGAGACCGCCCACGAGGCACATCTCCCACAGCGGGCGGTCCCGGTCGAAGGGTTGGGACCCGAGTCGCCCCACGAGGGCTTCGAGGTCGGAGGGGTGCGCCAACTCTTCGAGGCGCACGTGCTGGCGAATGTCGAAGTCGACGTCATCGATCCAGACCGGGCGAGCGAGCCGAAGGGGCACCTCCTGGATCCGCTGCCGCGCGCGCGGCACGAGCGGGAGGGCTTGCTCGACCCGTGTGATCAGCTCGTCGAGCCGGGGAGCCGGTCCCTCATAGACCCCGACCGACCCGACGTGGAGACGCGACCCGCCCTCTTCTGCCGAGAGAAACATCAGGTTCTGGGGGGTGACGCGCTCCACGAAGCACTTCCTGCGATCAGGCGGAGTCGCCGCGGGCTGTGTAGGTCACATCGACCAGAACGAGGCCCGATGGAGGAGAGACAGGTCCCGCGACGCCACGATCGGACGCCGCAAGGACCTCGCCCACCTCATCGGCCTGGCGCCGGCCTCGTCCCACCTCGACGCAGAAGCCCGTGAGCGAGCGCACCATCTGGTGACAAAAGGCGTTGGCCTCGATCGCGAACACGACCCGCGCCGGATCGGCACGCTGCCACGTCGCCCGAGACACGCGACGGGTCAAGCTGGCGTCTGGTCGATCCTTCGGGCGCCGACAGAACGAGCCGAAGTCGTGCTCGCCCTCGAAGCCGCTCGCTGCCGCATTCATGGCGTCGAGGTCGAGGGTCTCTCCCACCCACCATTCAGTACCCGCACGCAGCGGATCCGGATGGGGTCCGTCGTTGACCGTGTACTCGTAGCTCCGCGCTGCGGCCGAGAACCGGGCATCGAAGTCGTCGTCGACCTCCTGGGCCGATCGGACGACGATGTCGGGAGCGCACAACCTGGTGAGTGACGTGGCCAGGCGCTGCGGATCGAAGCGCTCGCTCGTCGTTCGGAACGAGACCACCTGATGCGCGGCATGCACCCCGGCGTCGGTGCGGCCTGCGACGACCAGCTCCACCTCTTCTCGCAGGATGCGTTCGAGCGCGCCGCGCAACGTCCCGCCGATCGTGGCGACTCCCTCGTTCTCCGCGAATCCGTGGAAGTCGGTCCCGCGGTACGCCATGTCGAGGCGGACGTTTCGGGGCGGTCGCATGCCCTGCAGGGTAATTTCGCGGCTGACCGAAGGGGCACAGCAATGCTCGATCTCATTCTCCGCAACGGCACGATCGTCGACGGCACGGGTGCGCCGCGATTCGAAGGCGATGTGGGCGTCCAGGATGGGCGAATCGTCGCTGTCGGGACCGTCGACGACGATGCGGCCACCGAGATCGACGCGACAGGGATGGTGGTGGCGCCCGGCTTCGTCGACATCCACACCCACTTCGACGCCCAGGTCTTCTGGGACACCACCTTGTCGCCGTCACCACTCCATGGCGTCACGACGGTGATCGGCGGGAACTGTGGCTTCACCATCGCCCCGCTCGCCGAAGAGCACGGCGACTACCTCATGCGGATGCTCGCTCGAGTCGAGGGGATGCCGCTGAGCTCCCTGCAGGAGGGCGTGCCGTGGAACTGGGAGAGTTTCGGCGAGTACCTCGATGCCATCGACGGCACGCTGATGCCCAACGCCGGGTTCCTCGTCGGCCACAGCGCGATTCGTCGCATCGTGATGGGCGAGCGGTCGGTCGGCGAGGCGGCCACCGACGAGGACCTGCAGGCGATGAAGGACATGCTGCGCGACAGCATCGAGGCAGGGGGGCTGGGGTTCAGTTCCTCGTGGGCGCGCACCCACAATGATGCGGGCGGCGAACCGGTGCCGTCGCGGCACGCCACCGAACAGGAGCTCATCGAGCTGTGTTCGGTTCTGCGAGACACCGGTGCGGTGGCGCTGGAGTTCATCCCGACAGTCGAGCGATTCGACGAGGACACCTATCAGCTGCTGACGAACATGTCGGTCGCTGCGGACAAGCCGCTGAACTGGAACGTCATCTTCGCCAACACCCGCCAGCGCGATGCGATCGAGGAGAAGCTGGCCGCCAGCGACCATGCAGCACAGCAGGGCGGCAAGGTGCTGGCCCTCACCGCGCCCATGCCTGCGACGACTCGCCTGTGTTTCGAGAGCGGGTTCCTGCTCGACACGCTGCACGGTTGGGAGGCGCCGATGGCGCTGCCCCCGCACGAGAAGATGGCGCTCCTATCGGACCCCGAGCGGCGAGCTGAGTTGAACGAGCTCGGCCAACAGCCGTCGACGTTTCGGGGTCTCGCGCGCTGGGAGCGGCTCACCGTCGGCGAGGTCACCAAGCCCGAGCTCAAGCACTTCGAGGGACGCACCATCGGCGACATCGCAGACGAACAGGGTCAGTCCGCGTGGGATGCCTTGTGCGAGCTCGTGGTGGCCGACGATCTCAAGACCGGGCTCTACCCGCGCACGTCAGGTGACGACGACGAGACCTGGTCGATGCGACAGGACCTGTGGAACGACGACAGATGTGTGATCGGCGCTTCTGACGCCGGCGCCCACCTCGACTTTCTCGCGACGTTCAACTACTCCACCGAGCTGCTGCGGGCGGTTCGGGACCGCTCGCTGCTGGAGCTGGAGACCGCGATCCACAAGCTGACCGACGTGCCGGCGCGGCTGTATGGGATCAAGGAGCGCGGGCGTCTCGCACCGGGGTGGCACGCCGACATCGTCGTGTTCGATCCAGCGGTCGTTGCGCCCAAGCCGGTGGAGGTGCGCGAGGACCTGCCTGGGGACGCCTGGCGTCTGTACGGGGAGGCCGAGGGCATCCACCACGTGTTCATCAACGGCAAGCACGCCG
>CAZVUM010000004.1:0-40415 GCA_964629575.1 uncultured Acidimicrobiales bacterium
TGAACGACCGGACGGGGAAGGAAACCGGCACCCCCAACCCTACCCGAACACACGTTTGCCCTCCAACCGGTGACGGCAAGAAACCTCCGCCAATTCCCAAGAAATTTCGGCCGAGCGGCACGGAGCGGAAACAGCCGCTAGGAGCGTGTGCGCGCAGCCGCCCCCGCGTCCACCAATCGCTTGCCCTGAAGTTCGGGCACCGTCGTCGAGCAGTCCATCTGGCACGCGAGGCGTACGTCGTCACCGAATCCTGCATCCGCCAGCTCCCGGCCGGAGCCACTGTCGATGACCAAGCCCGGGACATCCAACCCGGCTGCAATCGGCGCCTGAGCGACGAGAGCCTCAGGAGAACATCCGTCTCGGCCGAGGGCCGCAATGATCGCCCCCGCCCCCAGTTGGTCCTCGATCGCTGGACGCAAGGGGCCTGTTGCTCCCGCCAACCGTTCACCGGCAGCCACAACCGCCACCGTCTCATCAGCAGCCACCGCCTGCACTACCGCGGAAGCGTTGCGAAGGCAGCCAACCAGGACCCGCTTCGCCCCGGGTTCGAGCGCTCCATGGGTCAGTGTCGCCCCATTTGGGGAAGGCAGCACCAGCCTGGTCCCAGGCTGAGCCGCAGACAGCGTCGCGGGTGAGAGCGTGAGGCCCGGCTCACCACGGCGTGACGCGACGGTTGCATTCACCCGCGCCGCAAAGTCGTACTCGGTCCCGTCGTGCCAGCGATACGGAAACACGGTGACCCCACGACCCACGGCGATGTCGACGGCGGTCGAGAACGACAACACGTCGACAATGATCACAACGTCGACAAGGGGGGCCAGGAGCCGAAGGGCGTCCGGCCCCCAACCACATCGGACGCTGTAGCCAGCCTGCCCAAATTTCGAGGTGTCCACAGGGGAAGTCTGACGCAACCGCCGACGGCCGTCCCCGAAATCGCCACGTGAATGCGGGCTCTCAGAAGGGTCGGAATCGTGCGAATTGCGGGGTGGGTGTTGGTGGCGAGCTTGACCATGGCCGCCCGCAGCTCACCGCCCGACGATGCACCCGCAATCGGACCCGCTCCACAGACCGACGACTCGGATCCTGCCCCCACCTTCGTCATCGACGAGGGTCGCGTGCAGAGCTGCAACGGCTACTTCATCTATCACCAGCTCCCTCCGCGCGGGCAGACGTACCCGGCATGGTGGATCGAGGTACCCAAGCCCTCGATCTCCCCGACGGCCACCTCCCCCGACACCTACCGGGCACTCACGGCGAAATTCTTCACGGCACCGAGCGCCGACGCGAGTCTTCACTGCTTCGAGTATCCAAGTACCGAAGGAAAGGCGCGGCTCGAGGCAACGTTGACCCTCGACACTCTCACGGTCAGCCACCAGACATACGAGGGAACGGACTTGCCGACAATCGAGGTGACGATGACCGGCTTCCACGACATCACCGGCCGAGTTTCAGTCGAGGATGTTCGATGGCTCGTGGTCCGCCAGGTTGAGGGCTGAACCTCAACTACCCGACGGCTCGAAGATCGGCACCTGCCTCGCGGGCCCCGGAAGAGTGCAGCCGTCGACGAACTGCTCGAACTGAACAGCTGCCACATCGTCCAGACGCCGGCCCCCACCGCGACCGACAGAGTCCCCAGCGCCCAGCGTCGGACTGGCGCCATCGCGAGCACCACGATTGCCGGTCCGGCGCTGACCAACGAACGACGGATGGCCTCGCTGGGGGTGGGCAGCCGCCAGTTTTCATTCGGCAGAAGTGCCTGCGACGCGACCAGGCCAGCGGCGGCGACCAACAACGCGAACAATCCGAAACGTCCGAGGAACCAGCGACCCCCATCTCGGACCCACCAGCTCGAGGACCTCATCGCCTCGTCCGCCGCACACCGCGCCGGAACGTACCCACGACGGCCCTCAACTCACTGACGCTCACCGGCGGTCATTCCAGAGAGGCCGTGAGCGTCAGGTTGCTGTCCGCGACGGTTCGAAGACTGACCCGGATGTGGCGAGGAAAGCCGTAGGTGCGGTCGAAGTCGACAATGATCAGGTCCTCGACGTCGAACGGCTCGAGGTCCGTGAGGCCCTCCACGATCGAGAACAGATCCTCGGGCGTCCAGGGCTCAGCACCATCCTCGCAACGAGTACCTCCCGATGTAGTGATTGCGCCATCGACGATCGAAGCCCAGCTGAACTCCTCTCGGCACCAGCTGCTGGAGCGATGTACCCGGAATCGGAATCTCCCCGGCGCGGTTGTCTCCCATGTCGCTCGGGCGGCTTGGAGCCGGCTGTACAGGGCGTCGTGAGTCGAGGTCGGCAGCTCTTCACGACTCGAGGAAGGCGCAGTCTGCTCAGACGTGGAGTCGGTACACGCGGGTGCGCTGAGAATCGCCGTCACCACGACCAACGCCGCAGGCCACCTGCCACCCCTCTCCCCCATCGGTGTCAATGTATTCGGTCAGTGATGCCAGCGTCGCGAGGGCGAGCCCAGAAAGACCCTGCTCCACGAAACCCAACCGCAGCTACCGGATCGTCCGCTATCCATGCGTTCTCGACCGCGAACGCTCGGCACCGACCCACTCAGGAGGAGTCCGATACCGGCATGAGGAGGGCGGGCTGTCGCCGGTCGGGTGTCCCACCGAGTCGCTACAGTCGGAACATGGCTCGCAGGATCTGGACCGCTGAGGAGTTCGAGGCCATGACGCCCGCTCAGCAAGACGAGATCTTCGACGCTGCGGTCATCTCGGACATCAACGACGTCCCCGAGGAGCTCCTGGCGCGCGTGCGCGCCCGCCTGCAGGAGCGGATCGACAGCGCGCCACCCAGGTGACCGCGCCGCGGCGGGTGGTGCGGGCCACGCCAGCGTTCTTCGAGGACCTCGACCGCCAGCTTCGGGCGTCGCGGGGATCCGACGGCGAACCAGGCGTCGGTGACTTCCAAGCGTTCGAGTTGCTCCGCATCGTTGATCGCTTCGCGGAGCGATTCGATGACTTGCCTGCCGCGGTCGCCGGGCGCGACGACTATCGGCTGCTGGTCATCGACGGGGTGCTCTTCCCCGCGATTGCCGTGGTCGGGCAGCTCTTCGGTGATGGCGCCGTGGAGCTGGTGCAACTCGATATTGAGACCAGCACAGAGTGACGCCTCAGCTCGGCACCCGCCCGCTCAACTCGGCGTGCGGAAGATTCTGCAGACGTAGCGGGGGTTCGCGAGGAAGACTGTCGGAGCGCGGCGTGGGTCCATCCAAAGGGGAGTCCGGTGACCGCAGTCTTTGACAAGGACCGTTCGAAGCAGTTCATGGGGCGCGTCATGCAGATGCTG
The DNA here is from genome assembly GCA_964629575.1 of uncultured Acidimicrobiales bacterium. GTDB lineage: Bacteria > Actinomycetota > Acidimicrobiia > Acidimicrobiales > Poriferisodalaceae > JAYPWI01. The sequence continues at coordinate 3,309 of CAZVUM010000004.1, forward strand.
AACAGCAGCGCGACCTTGCAGATGATCAGTCTGGGCAATCGCGTCGGGCTGTTCGACGCAATGGACGAGATGGAGCCAGCAACCTCGACCCAGATCGCCGAGGCTGCCCGTCTCGATGAGCGGTATGTGAGGGAATGGTTGGGCGGGATGGTTGGGCGGGATGGTGGTCGGCGGAATCGTCGAGTATGACGCCGAGGCCGGCACCTATGTGTTGCCGGCTGAGCATGCATCCTGTTTGACGACGGCGGTCGGTCCCCGGAACCTCTCGACCATGGCGAAGTCGTTGTTCTCGACAGGATCGGTCGAGCCCTTGGTGGCCGAGTGTTTCCGCAGCGGGGGTGGGGTTCCCTACACCGAGTACGAGGAATTCCATCGGATCCAGCGCGAGCTGTCGGGCGCGGTACAGGACGCGGCGTTGGTACGCGGCGTGTTGCCACTGGTCGATGGGCTACGGGAGCGGCTCGACGCCGGGATCGAGGTAGCTGACGTCGGCTGCGGAGCAGGCCACGCGGTGAACCTCATGGCAGCCGCCTACCCCAACTCCAACTTCGTCGGCTACGACTTCTCTCAGGAGGCGGTCGACATGGGGCGTGCGGAAGCCGTCGAGATGGGGCTCGCCAACGCGACGTTCGAAGCGGTCGATGTGGCCCAGCTCGACGCCCACGGACAATTCGACTTCATCACCACCTTCGACGCCATCCATGACCAAGCCCGCCCTGACGTCGTCGTCGGCGCCATCAACCAGGCTCTGAGGGACGAGGGCACATGGCTCTGCGTGGACATCGCGGGATCCAGTCAGCTGGAGAACAACCTCGACGTCCCGATGGCACCGTTCTTCTTCACAGCTTCGACCATGCATTGCATGACCGTCTCACTCGCGTACGACGGCGAAGGGCTCGGAGCGATGTGGGGCGAAGAGAAGGCTCGTGAGATCTTCACCAACGCCGGCTTCAGCAACGTTGAGCTTCGCGAGGTCCCCGGCGACTCCGTGAACAACTACTACATCTGCACCAAGTAGGCCCCCATGGGCGCCAGTGCCCGGCACGCCCTCCCGCCAGCCGATCAGGGTCCCGTTGACCGCTCGGCTTGCACACCGTGCTCAGTGAGGCCTCGCAGCAAGTGGTCGATGACATGCACCACGTCGAGCCTTGAGGCCAGGTCGCGGAGCTCGGCCACCACCTGCGGTCCAATTTCAGCTTCGACGCCCGCCTTCATCGCCGCGAGGCCTGCGGGGTCCCTGTGCCGTCCAGACACCTCGACACCGGCGCCTTCGCTCGCGGCGATCGCCAAGTAGCCCAGCTCGGCCGCACCGCGCGCGGCCAGAGTACGACCGCAGTAGTGAAGCGCATTGCCCATGTTGTGCCCCGATGCAGAGCGAGCGAACGCCAACGCCCGCTGCACGGCCTGAAGTGCGCTGTTGTCGGTGACGGTGTCGTCGGTCGCGGCCAATCTGGCGAGGTGGTAGCTCGCGATGATCCGGATCGTGAGTGCCCGAGAGGCCAACGAGAGATCGAGCGCCTCCTCGAGCCGCTGACGGCTGAGAGCGGGGTCATCGACTGCCACCGCGGCCTGGACCAGGATCCAGGCTTGGCTTCCGCTACCGAGCGACCTCGCCAAGTCAACGGCGGTTGCAGCCAGCTCGGGCCGCTGTTCCCCTGCCATCTCCGCGATCATTGCGATCCACGCCAACGCGGGTGCCAGTCGTGCAACCCCGTCCTCTCGGATCTGGTCGGCGAGCGGTTCGACCAGCGTCAAGGCGGTCTGCGGATCCCGAGCAGAGACCGCATGCCATCCGACCAGGTATCGGCAATAGATCGAGTCGACGGCGGCGGCACCCCAGGCAGCGTCTTCGGCGAGCGGCCAGATTTGCTCGAGTGTCAGGCCGTGGCGCAGAAGGCACGCCCCGACCTCGAAGCCGCGGGCATCGTCCGCGGCAATCAGCCGATGCGCCAGATCTCGTCCGAACGCGCCGAAATCATCACGGCCTCGCAGATGGGCCTCTTCGCAGAGCCCGACCACCATGTCCACTGCGGGCGTCCACTGCTCGGTGTCGAGAGCCCAGCGAAGCGCGGCGACGATGTTTGCGGTCTCTCGATCAGTGACGCCGACCCAGTGCGCTTCGTCGTAGGTAGACACTCCCTTGCCGATCGCCCGAGCCACACCTGCGAAGTGGGCCAGGTGACGGTCGCGCACATCCGCGGCAGAGTGCTCTCCGACGAGCTTTTGTTGGGCGTACGCTCGAACCGTCTCGAGCAGCCTGAAGCGGCGAGCGGAGCCCTCGACGACCACAACCAGATTCCTTCGCACAAGCCCCGCAAGGATCACTGGCAGGGGCTCGGTGACAACGCAGACGGCCTCGGCCGATTCGAGCGACCACCCGGAGAACACACTGAGCTGAGCGAGCACGCTCTTCTCTTCTGTGCTGAGGGCGTTCCACGACCAATCCACGACGGCACTCAACGTCTGCTGACGCCGGCGTCGCGTCCGTCGGCCGCCAACAAGGATCGAAAACCGGTCCTCCAACCGTTCCAACAACTGGTCGGGAGACATCTGAACGAGGTGGCCCGCAGCGAGCTCGAGGGCCAGCGGGATTCCGTCGAGAGCGGCCGAGAGCGCATCGAGACCGCTGCGAGGGTCCTCACCGAACACAGCCCCCGCAGCGGCAGCCCGTTCGCTGAGGAGGTCCGCGCCGCTGGCAGGATCCAGTGGTCCGACCCTGACGGTGTTCTCTCCTTCGACGTCCAGTTGCTCACGGGACGTGACCAACAACCGACATGCCTCACCCGACTCGAGCAGCAGGTCGACGAAGTCCGCCACGGCGTCGAGCACATGCTCGCAGTTGTCGAGGACGAGCAACATGTCTCGGACGGCGAGCGAGTGAGCCAGCGCCGAAGCGATGTGGTCGTCGCTTCCTTCGACTGCAATCGAGAGCGCTGCGGCGATGGTCCTCGCAGGGGTGCGCGCTTCGAGTTCGTCGGCAAACTGGACGAAGAAGACACCGTCGCTGAACGTGCCAACCGCCTCCGCCGCGGCCGCCAGGCCCAGGCGCGTCTTACCGGCACCGCCGATGGCGGTCAGCGTCACCAATCTGTTGGTGTCGAGGGACGCGACGACTTCGGCGACCTCGGCCTCGCGCCCATGGAGCGGGGTGCGCTGCACCGGCAAATTGTGAACAACGAGATCCAACGTGCTCAGTGATGGGAAGTCATTGGGGCCAAGCTGCCACAGCTCGTCCGGTGCGGCCAGGTCCTTGAGCCGATGCGAGCCCAGGCTGCGCAGCTGCCCTCGCTGGACCACTCTGGCGAGAGCATCAGAGACAACAAACTGGCCCCCGTGGCCCGCCGACATGATCCGGGCGGCCTTGTTGACGGCCGGTCCGAAGTAGTCCCCACCGCGCTCTTGAGCCTCGCCGATGTGCAGACCCATGCGCACCCGGACAGCCGCCTCTTCCGGCCAAGCCGCCGCGTCGAGTTCACCTTGAGCGTTCGCCGCCGCTTCCAGGGCAGCCTCGGCGCTACCGAACGCCGCCGCAAACGCGTCGCCCGCAGTCGAGAACACGTACCCGCCGTGTTGGTCGATGACGGCGCGAAGGATCTCGTCGTGAAGCTCGAGGGCCACTTCCATCGCCGCTGGATGTTCCTCCCAGAGTCGGGTCGAGCCCTCGACATCGGTGAACAAAAACGTCACCACACCCGACGGACGATCCCCCATGTCCCCAGGATCGCGCATGTGATCGTTCGGCCGACACCCTGCTCACCCGCACGAGCTCCGCCTTCCGGGGCTTCCACGGCGCGCAGCTCTCGTTTTGGGGCGGCCGGGGCTGCGCGGGCGCAGTTGCCACGTACCCAAAACGGAGAGCTACCGCGGCGATGGCTAGAGCAGCACGACTCCGCCGATCTCCCCCGTCACTGCGCCGACGTTGTGGTGCACAGCTGTCGGGTCATCAGCGACGAACGTCGTACCCGTCCCGGGTCCGGTGATTCCTGGCACGTCGTTGCCGACGTTGAGTGTCACCTCCGAACCGACGAGCTCTGCGTTGGTGTCCGTGTCGAAGAAGAGTCCGGCGTCCAACGATCCGGCGACGTTGGCAACGACCCCGGTCGACCGCAGGGTGAAGATCCCCCGACCGTGCAGCCCGCCGCCGACACCCCAGCTCTCCTCCACTTCGTTGGAATAGAGGTTGGGATAGAGGACTGAGTCGCTGATGAGCACAGGCTCGAGCTGGTGCACCCACAGCCCGCCCCGGTTGCCGCCCATCGGGGTACCGATGTCGCTCGGTGCCCGGATGGCACCGCCGGCCACGCCCGAGTTTCGGGCGAACGTGCTACGCCGGACCATTACGGGGCCGTGCGCCCAGATCGCGCCGCCGGCCGACCCACTCGAGTTGGACTCCAGGACCGATCCTCGGACTTCGACCGAAGCCGTCGAACGAATGGCCCCGCCCTCGGCACTCGCACTCCCCGAGGTCACCACGAGGTTCCGCACGACGAGAGGGCCGGCGTCCAGGAGGCGATGCCCGTTGCAGCCGGGTTCGTAGGTGAGCGTCGCCCCACGGCCGACGAGGACCAAGACGTCGGGCGTGTGGTGATCGAGATCGCCGGAGATCCCGGCGTTCTCAGGACCGCCCAACGGACATGCGAGTGCATGCACCGCGCCGCGGATCAGCCTCACACCCACATCGCCTGGCGTCGCCGCAGCGAGGAGAACCGCCTCGCGCAGGCTCACCACGCCATCGGACGGGTCGATCACGTCGGCAGTGGTCGTGACGTCGACCACCAGAGTCGTTGCGGCGGCCGCCTCGCCGGCACGCAACGCCGCTGCTCCGACAGTTGCCCCGACCGCCAGCAGCAAGCTGACGGCCGCCCGTTTCCCATGACCGCGCGACGGCACCAGCCGCCTGCTCGTGCGCCCCACGCACACCCTCCTCTGCCCACAGCGCTCGCCGTGGCGTCGAAGGCATCGACCGCACTCGCTCAGTACTTGAACAAATTCTCAGTCTTGAACAGCTGTGTCAGTCACTGCGCGGTCCGCCGTCGACAGCGGACGTGGGCAGTCAGCTCAGGATCGCACCCACTGCAGAGTCGTCGAGCCGTTGGAAACAGCGCCGACCGTTGGCCGCTTCGAGTACAGCGACCTCGAGTTCGTCTGCGACGAGCTCACGATCGGCTCCCGCCAGGGCGCCGACGGCGAGGCGAATCGCGCCGTCACGGTCGAGCCCGCTGTCGAACCCCTCGCGGAGTCTCTCGAGAACCGATTCGGCATCACCACCGATGCAGCTGAAGTTCTGCTCGTCGACGACCGTTCCGTCGTATTGGATGCGATAGAGCTCGCTGCCGGTGTCGCCGTGACCGATCTCCGCGACCACGATCTCGACCTCGAGGGGCTTCATCTCGTGGGTGAAGATCTGCCCGAGCATCTGGGCGTACTGGTTGGCCAGCGAACGGGCGTCCACGTCCTCGCGGCTGTACTGAAAGCCCTTCAGCTCCGCGTGGCGCACACCGGCGATGCGGAGCTGGTCGAACTCGTTGTATCGACCAACGCCGCCGAAAGCGATGCGGTCGTAGATCTCCGAGACCTTGCGGAGCGTCGCGCTCGCGTTCTCAGCGACGAGCGCGACGCCGTCGCTGTACTCGAGCGCAACCAGACTGCGGCCGCGGGCGATGCCCTTGCGGGCGTAGTCGGCGCGGTCCTGCATGACCTGCTCGGGACTCACGTACATGCCCGGCATGCTCATGATCCGCTCCCTCCACCCGAGAGCTCATCGGACAGCCCGGCGAACACGTCGCCGGACTCCTCGTCCGAGAGCTGGTGAAACCCGTCTTCGGTGATGACCGACAGGATCGGAAAGATGCCGCGGAGCGGGTCAGGACCACCCGTGGCGCTGTCCTCGTCGGCCGCATGCCACAGGGCGCGGACGGCCAGGGCCAGGGCCTCGTCGGACGTCATGCCGTTGCGATAGCCCAGCTTGATCACAGTGCCCGCGTGAAGGCTGCCCGAGCCGCTCGTCGCGTACTCCTGCTCCTCGTAGCGTCCGCCGGTGACATCGAACTGGTACAGGCGACCGGTCTCGCGGCCTGTGTCGTAGCCGGCGAAGATCGGGACGACCGCCATCCCCTGCATCGCCATCGGAAGGTTGCCCCGAAGCATCTCGCTCAGCTGATTGGCCTTGCCCTCGAGGCTCAGCGGCTTGCCTTCGATCTTCTCGTAGTACTCCAACTGGAGCTGGAAGATCCGAACCATCTGCACGGCGGGACCCGCCGCGCCAGCGATCGCCACGGCGGAGTGGCGGTCGGCGGGGAACACCTTCTGCATGTCGCGATGGCTGATCAGATGGCCACTGGTGGCCCGGCGATCACCGGCAACGACCACGCCGCCTTCACACCGAACGGCGAGCACCGTGGTGGCATGGCCCGCATCGATGGTTCCGGGAAGCTCGGTCCCGAAAGGCTCGTGGCCGGTCCGACGCAGCAGCTCGACGAAGTCCGTTCCGGGATCGTCACCGGGGACGAAAAACGGCATTGCCATGGCGGGTTATTGCCCGCCCTTCTGGACGTAGTTCTTCACGAACTCCTCGGCGTTGGTCTCGAGGACGTCGTCGATCTCGTCGAGCAGGTCGTCGAGCTCCGCCTTGAGCTCCTGCCCGGTCTCGGAGGGTGCCACCTCGTCGACCTCGGTCTCCTCTTCACGCGGAGCGGGCTTCCGGATCTGTTCACGTTCTGCCATGGTGTCTCCCCGGTCGGGCCGGCGGCTCAGGAACCGAGCCGGCGCAGCAGTTCGGCCGCATCGTCACAGTCGTCCAACAAGCTACCGACGTGAGCTTCGGTTCCTCGCAATGGTTCGAGCATGGGCACGCGCCGCAGTGGGTCGCCCCCGACGTCGAAGACCATCGAATCCCAGTTCGCGGCAACGATCTGGTCGGGGAACTTGTCGAGGCAACGCCCGCGGAAGTACGCCCGCGTGGTGGGCGGAGGCTGATCGACCGCCAACCCGACGTCCGCGTCGTCTGTGATGCGCTGCAGGCCGATGCGACGGGCGAGGCACTTGTCTGGACGGAGGTCGTGATACTGCAGATCGAGTGCGGCGAGCTTGGCGTCGTCCCACTCGATGCCGTGGCGTTCGACGAACCCCTCGTACAACCGCCGCTTGGCAATCCAATCCACCTGATCGGCGAGGCTCATCGGATCGGACTCGAGAGCGCTCAACATGTGCTCCCATCGATCCAGAACGTCGTTCCCGATGGCATCGCCGCCCACCACCTCGAGCCCGTGGCTCTCGGCGTACTTGCGGGCCAGTTCGAGGTATTCCCACTGCACTTCGAGCGCAGACATCCGCCGCCCGTCGGCCAGCTCGTGCCGGCGTGCGAGATCGATGTCGTAGCTGACCTCGCGCAGCGTCTTCACCGGCGTCTTGAACGTCAGCGGCTGCGGGACGACGTCGTCGTCGATCATCGCGAGCACGATCGACGTCGCACCGAGCTTGAGGTACGTCTGGACCTCGCTCATGTTGGCATCGCCGATGATCACGTGAAGCCGGCGGTACTTCTTGGTGTCGGCATGGGGTTCGTCGCGAGTATTCACGATCGGACGCTTGAGCGTAGTCTCGAGCCCGACCTCCTCTTCGAAGAAGTCCGCGCGCTGGGTGATCTGCATCGTGACGTCTTCGGCGCCGAGGCCATGGGCCTCCGATCCCACCTTGCCTGCGCCCGTCCAGATCTGGCGGGTGACGAAGAACGGCATGATGTGGGTGACGATGCGGCCGAACGGCACGTTGCGATCGACGAGGTAGTTCTCGTGGCACCCGTAGCTGTTGCCCTTGCCGTCGCTGTTGTTCTTGTGGATCACCAGCTCCTCGCCCTCGGGCAGGAGGTCGTTGGCCGCAGCCATCGAGGCGATCAGAATCTCTTCGGCGGCCCGGTCGTATGTGACGCACTGAAGGGCGTCGGTGCACTCCGGGGTGGAGAGCTCGGGGTGGGCGTGGTCGACGTAGTACCGGGCGCCGTTGGTGAGCACGGCGTTGACCAGATGGGTCTCGACCTCGGGGGCGAGGGCATCGAACTCGTTGAAGCCGCGTGCGTCGATCCCGGGATGCTCGTCCTCGAAGTCCCAGCCGACGCGACGGTCCAGATGACCGTTGACATAGGCGTTGATGATCATCGACGACGCCGCAACCGGATTGGAGTCCCCGGCGTGCCGATGCAGGATCCCGAACTCGGTCTCGATCCCCACGATCTTGTGAACGGCCATCGATGGCGACGTTACCCGGTCCTCAACCCCGAACACTGCCTGCTCCGGAACTGACAAGATCGGACTCATGGCAAATCGACCGGCACTGGATGGCGCTCTCGCGGCTGTGTCCCTCGGGGACATCGCCGACGCGGCGAAGGAATTCGAACAGATGGGCTTCGACGGCGTGTCGAGCTTCGAGACCTCGAGCGACCCCTTCATGCCGCTGCTGCTCGCCGGTCAGGCCACGGAGCTGCATCTGTCCACAGCGATCGCCGTCGCGTTCGCCCGCAATCCGATGGTGTGTGCCGGCGCGGCGTGGGATCTCCATCGTGACAGCGGCGGACGTTTCACCCTGGGACTCGGAACCCAGATCAAGCCGCACATCACCAAGCGCTACAGCGAACAGTGGTCACAGCCGGCGGCGCGCATGGCCGAGTACGTCGCTGCGGTGCGCGCCATCTGGCACACGTTCGAGACGGGCGACAAGCTCGACTTTCGGGGCGATTTCTACACCCACACGCTGATGACCCCGATGTTCAACCCCGGCCCGAGCGGCATGGCTCCACCCGAGATCTACGTCGCCGGCGTCGGGCCGCACATGATGCGCGCGATCGGCGCTGCAGCCGACGGCTTCTTCGTGCACCCGTTCCACTCGGTCGAACACCTCCAGTCGGCCACGCTCGCCTCGCTGTCCGAAGGGGCCGAGTCGGCAGGCCGCGGAGCCGGCGAGGTCGGCATCTCGGTGATCAACATCGTGTCGATGGCCGCGACCGAGGAGGAGCTGACCCACGGGCGCAAGCAGGCGGCGGCGCAGCTGGCGTTCTACGGTTCCACACCCGCCTACGCGGGCGTCCTCGACCATCACGGGTACGACGGGCTGCAGCCCCAACTCAACGCCATGTCCAAACAGGGGCAGTGGCGCGAGATGCGCGACCTCATCGACGACGACCTGATCGACCTGCTCACCGTGTCGGGAACACCGTCGGAATGCGGGGCCGAGCTGGCGCGCCGCAACGAATTCGCCACCCGCTGTCTGCCGATGTTCTACGGAGGAACGCAGAGCCCCGAGGCCTTCGCCGAAATGGCCTCCGCGTTCCAGGCGGCCGTCTGACCGGCGCCCAGCCGCTCAGATGCAGCGGTTGGTCATGGTGCCGATGCCCTCGATCTCCGAGGTGATGACGTCGCCTGGCTTCAGGTAGGTGCCGGCCGCGGCACCGACACCGCTTGGAGTTCCGGTGAAGATCATGTCGCCGGTCGCGAGCGTGAGAATGCCCGAGATGTAGCTGATGAGGTCGGCCACATCGAAGATGAGAGAGGACGTGCGGTCGGACTGCTTCTGCTCACCGTTGATGGAGCAGGTGATCGCGAGATCGGCGGGGTCCGTGAAGCTGTCCGTCGACACGAGGACGGGACCGGTCGGCCCGTAGGTGTCGCGGGATTTGCCCAGGTCGAAATGGGGCGGCTTGGCGGCGAACTGCTGGCGGCGGTCGGAGATGTCCTGGCCGACCGTGAGGCCCACGACGTGGTTCCAGGCGTCGGCTTTCGCGATGTCGCGGCCACCCTCGCCGATCACGACGACCAGTTCGACCTCCCAGTCACCGGTCTCGGTGCGGAGCTCGACATCGGCGGTCGGGCCGACGATGCAGCTCGGGAACTTGGTGAACACGAGCGGGCTCTCGGGCAGCTCCATGTTCGACTCCTCGGCGTGTGGCCGGTAGTTGAGACCCACGCCGAAGACATTGCGGGGGGCCGGAACCGGGGCTCCGAGGTCGGCATCTGCCAGGGTTCCTCCGACCGTGCCGTCGTCCAGGGACGCACTCAGCTCGGTGAGCCGACCGGGATCGCTGAGGGCCGCCGTCGCGTCGCTCGGACCGCCGAGCACTTCGAGATCGTGCCACCGCCCGTCGGAGTCGACGAGACAGGCGCGGCCGGAGACGTTGGCGAGGCGGAAGGGCATGGCCCCAACATTAGGTTCCAGGAGCGCTCCTGGAACCTAATTGGTCCTAGAGGTACTGGCCCGTCTGCACCCGTTCGATCGCCCGGCCACCGCTGGGATCGGCGTCGTCGTCTGGGCTGATCAGGGTGCGGATGAACACGATCCGCTCGCCCTTCTTGCCCGAGATCTTCGCCCAGTCGTCCGGGTTGGTCGTGTTGGGCAGGTCCTCGTGCTCTTTGTATTCCTGGCGGATCGAGCCGAGGAGATCGTCGAGGCGGATGCCCTCGCTGCCCGTGGCGATCGCACGCTTGATCGCGTTCTTCTTCGAGCGGCGCACGATGTTCTCGATCATCGCTCCGGACGAGAAGTCCTTGAAGTACATGACCTCTTTGTCACCGTTCTGATAGGTGACCTCGAGGAACTGGTTCTCCTCGTCGGTTCTGTACATCTCCTCGACGGTGCGCTCGATCATCACCTGGACGGCCTTCGCGGCCTCTCCGCCTCCGAGTTCGCTGACCTCCAGCGGGTCGATCGGCAAGCCGGTGGTGAGGTAGGTGGTGAAGATGGACTGGGCAGCCGCTTCGTCTGGCCGGTTGATCTTGATCTTCACGTCGAGTCGGCCGGGCCGCAGGATCGCAGGATCGATGAGGTCCTCGCGGTTGGAGGCGCCGATCACGATCACGTTGCGCAGGCCCTCGACGCCGTCGATCTCGGCGAGGAGCTGCGGGACGACTGTGGATTCCATGTCGGAGCTCACACCCGAGCCACGGGTGCGGAACAGCGACTCCATCTCGTCGAAGAACACGATGACCGGCCACCCCTCGCTGGCCTTTTCGCGTGCTCGCTGGAAGATCTGTCGGATCTGGCGCTCGGTCTCGCCCACGTACTTGTTGAGAAGCTCTGGTCCCTTGATGTTGATGAAGAAGCTTCTGGCGTGGGTGTCGCCAGACACCTCCGCGACCTTCTTGGCGAGGGAGTTGGCCACCGCCTTGGCGATGAGGGTCTTGCCGCAGCCCGGGGGCCCGTAGAGCAGGATGCCCTTTGGCGCAGGGAGGTCGTACTCGCGGAACAGATCCTGGTGGAGGTACGGGAGCTCCACGGCGTCTGTGATCTGCTCGATCTGGTTGTTGAGGCCGCCGATGTCGTCGTAACTGACGTCCGGCACTTCTTCGAGCAGCAGGTCGTCGACCTCGGGGCGGGGCAGCCGTTCGAGAACGACGTTGGCCCGCACGTCGAGGAGCAGGTGATCGCCCGATCGCAGCTTCTCGTCGCGAAGGTGGCTGGCGAGCTCGACCACGCGCTCTTCGTCGGCCCGACCCGTGATGAGTGCTCGCTCGCCGTCCTCCATCACTTCCTGGAGGGTCACGACCTCGCCGGACTTCTCGGCGCCCCGGGCCAAGATGACGTTGAAGGACTCATTGAGCACGACCTCGGCGCCGCGCTCGATCTCGACCTCGTCGAGATCGGGATGCAGGCTCACCCGCATCTTTCGCCCACCAGCGTGGACGTCGATGGTGCCGTCGTCGTTGCGCCCGATGTAGGTGCCGTACGCAGACGGAGGCTGGGTGAGCTTGTCCACCTCTTCGCGCAGCGCCGCGATGTGCTCGCGGGCCTCGCGCAGGGTGTAGGTGAGCTTCTCGTTCTGGCTCACGGCCTGGGCCAGCTGGCCCTTGGTCTCCAGGAGGCGCTCCTCGAGGGTGCGCACACGCTTGGGCGCGTCGTTGAGCTTGCGGCGCAGGAGAGCGATCTCCTCTTCGAGCGCTCTGGCCTGGCTGCGAAGAACCGCGGCTTCGGTGGCGCTCAGTGCGTTGTCACCGGACTCGCCGTGTGTGCTCGGTGCCATGTGGACTCCTCGCGTCTGCGATCGCTTCCTCGCCTCGTCGGCGACGATACACGCCACTTGCGCGAATGCCGCTGTCACTCGAACGACGGCGCGACACCCGCAACACGTCCGTCACACGCGCACACCCAGCGCGCGCGAGGCTTCATCGGACGGTAGATTGACCGATGGGTGTGTGGGCGTTCGCTGTCCCTATACTCCGCCCGGGTTCGTCGACAAGAAAGGCCCACGCGACATGAAGGTCTGGATCGATCAGGATCTCTGCACCGGCGACGGTCTCTGCGAAGAGATCGCTCCCGACGTGTTCACCCTCCTCGATGATGGCCTCGCCTACGTGGTCGAAGACGGCAAGGTCTTCTCCGATCCGGGCGGTGCCGAGGGTCTGGCGAACTTTCCAGACAGCCAGCTCGACGCGGTGATCGAGTCGGCTGAGGAGTGCCCAGGCGAGTGCATCTTCATCGAAGCCTGAGCTTCGACCACTGCACCCTCAGAGTCACAATTCTCGAACACGACTGACGCCCCGGTTCGCCGGGGCGTCGTCGCATCTGCCCAGAACCCGCAGCGCCCCGAGGGCCCTCAGAGACAGTCGTCGCTCGACACCTCGCTCGCCGGATCGACGTCGGCGAGAAAGTCCCGCACCTCCAGCGAGGTGAGCGCGAAGGCGACATCGGGGTCATCCGGAGCGATCGCGAAGATGACGCCCACGACGTCGCCCGCCAGGTCCACGAGCGGTGCCCCTGAGTCGCCGGGTTCGAGTGAGGCGGCCAGGAAGAAGACCTGCCTGTCGGTTTCGTGCTCGTCGTAGAGGTCCCGCCCCTTGGCGCGGACACGCTCTGCGATCTCGACGGGGGCGACGCGTAACTCTCCGCCCCTGGGGTGGCCGACCACCGCGCCCCGGTCGCCCCCCTCGGCGTCGGCGAGGCCCAGCAGGCCGTCCTCACGTGCATCGACGCCCAGGAGCGCGAGATCGCGATCGGAGTCGAAGCCGAGAACACGCGCTCCGACCTCCTCGCCTGACGCGACGGTCACCTCGATGTTGAGCGAGCCGGCGACGACGTGAGCGTTGGTGACGACCTGGCCGGGGGCGACGAAGAACCCCGTACCGTCCTGACGCTGGCTACACGCCACCGCCCGGATGCGCACCACACCACCGACGACGCCACGGAGGACCTCCGCGCCGACAGGGACCGCTTCGGGTGGTTCGCCGACCTCGACTCCCGGCGTGGCATCGGAGAACACCTGCGGGAACTGGTCGGCCCCGACGATCCGCCGCAGGGTTCGGAAGGTGTCCGGCGGTGGTGGCGAGACTGCGTCGATCACTGCGACAACCGCCGAGTCATCCACTTGATCCGCGCTCCATCCGGGCACGGTGCGGACAGCGGGAGCGAGCAGCCACACGACCACGACGACTCCGAGAACCCCCATCACCGAGCCTCCGATCGCATCGACGTCGTGCCAGCGAGGGTGGATCCGCAGCCGGAGGCGGCGACCGGCCACCATCCCGACCGCCTGGCCCGCCATCGCGCCGGCGACGACGAGAAGGATCGCAATCAGCAGCAGCCACTGCTCGTCGATGTCGTCGAGCCTGTCGAGGAGCCCGGGCAGCGCCAAGCTCACGAGGATGAGCCCCACCGCCAACCCGAGCCAGCTGAACAGCCGGCTCACCAGACCCATCGTCCAGCCGGCGACTCCCGCCGCGGCACCCACGAGCACGAGGACGACGTCGAGGATCGTCATGGTCAGCCGGCGAGCAGGCGAGCGTGGGTGAGAAAGCCGGTGTGTCCCACCATGCGGTGGTCGGGTCGCACCGCGTAGCCGTCGACGTGCCAGCCACGCTGGATCACCTCGATGGTTTCGATCATCGCCCACGGTCCCTCGCCGAGCACCCGCCTCAGCTGCTGGACCTGCACGATCGAGGGGTTGTAGGCCACGAGGATTCCGCCTCTGCGCAACGCCCCGAGCAAGTGCGGAACGACCTGCCAGGGCTCCGGGATGTCGAGCACTGCGCGGTCGAATCCGCTGTGCTCGATGCCGTCGTAGGCATCACGCACGTGCACGTTGTAGCGATCGAGCGGCTCGCTCCCGAGGAATGCCTCGACGTTCTCGACGGCGTTGTCCGCGAAGTCCTGGCGGAGCTCGTAGCCGGTGATCGATGCACCCGCGCGCAGCAGGGTTGTGGACAACGCCCCCGATCCCAGGCCCGACTCGAACACCCGCGCCCCTGGATGGATGTCGGCGAGCATGAGGATGGGCCCGAGGTCTTTGGGGTAGATCACCTGTGCGCCGCGGGGCATCTTCAGGACGTGGTCAGCGAGGGTGGGCCTCAGCGCGATGAACTTCGCATTCGACACGGTGCGGAACTCGCTTCCCTCCGGCCGGCCGATCACATCGTCGTGGCGCACGGCACCCGAGTGGGTGTGGAACTCCTTTGCCGGATCGAGTTGCACCAGATAGCGGCGCTGCTTGCTGTCGATCATCACGACGCGGTCCCCGGCGCGCAGCGTTTCGTGGTCCGGCTGCTCGCCGGTGTCGTCTGAGTTCTCGACGGTCACGGCTTGACCGGTCGGCCTTTGCGGTCCTCCAACAGGTGGCTGATTCGCAGCGTCTCCCCCGCGGTGAGCTCTCTGCTGTACAGCACCTCGCGCTTGCGCGTTCCCAGGCGTCGCAGGACTCGAATTCCACCCGTGAGGATCCCGACCGCGAGCCAGATGCCACTTCCCTTGGCCCCGCGGCTCCAGCCCTCGTCGCCGAGCCGGCGACCGGCCCCGACAACGGGACGACCGAGGGCGCGTCCGATCCTGCCCATCAGATCCGGATCACCTCGACCACGGTGGTCTTCTTGCGTCCCTTGCTGCGACCGGTCAGGAACACGATGATCAGCAGGAGCACGAGGATCACCGCCCCGACGGACACAGCGGCGCGAGTCAGCCGCTCGACGCCGTCGTCGACGTCCCCGGTGAACTCCCGGATCTTGTTCTCAATGTCTTCCCGGGTAATGCGGTCTTCCCGGGTAATGCGGTCCGCGCGATCCGCGCCGTCAGACGCCTTGTCGGCCATTCAGCTCTTGCTCCCGTCTCGGGCCACCGCAAGGATCGCCAGCATCAGAATGAGGGCGGCTCCCGCGACGGTGGCGACATAGGGCACGACCGACCAGTTGCCGTCGAATGCATCGATGGTCTGCAGACCCCTCAGAAGCGCCAGCAGCAAGAACATGAGCGCCAGCGCCATGCAGACGGCGCCGAGGATGCCGTACTTGAGGTAGCGCCCGAGGCCCTGGAACGGGCCGAGCGTCTCCTGTTTGGCGTAGTCGCGCAGGGTCGAGACGAGGTCCTTGAACTCCGCGACGAGACCCGAGTCCTTGTCAGCCATGACCTGCCTCTGGGGGATGATGCGGGCACCAGCATGCCAGAAGGCGCGACACACGAGACACCGTGGCTTGCCTCAGCCTTCGGCGCCCTCGCCATCGGCGTTGCCGCCCGATTGGATCGCCGCCATCATGAGCGTCTCCACCCCGTCGAGCACGTCGTCGAGGACCCTGAGGCGATCCGATGGTCCTGCCGCGCAGAGGAGTCGCTGACGATCCAACGGGCCGACGGGCACGCTTCCCGCGAGGCGGTGGCTGAACGCCGAGTCGTCGAGCCCTTCGACAGCGGCGTCGACGTCGATCCCTGCGACGCGGTAGCCGGCCTCGGCCGCCATCGCTATCACCCTGCGGATCCTCCGAATCGCTTCGGCACGCGTCTCGGGACCGATGGTTTGGTCTTCGTCTGGCCATGACGTCACGAGCGCCCGCGGGTACGGGTCGTCGGGAAGCCATTCCTCGACGACAACCCTTTCGGTACCGACAGCGATGAGCGCCCACCTCCCGTCCGGGAACTCTTCGTGTTCGACGATCGTCGCCAGCGTGGCGACGTCGGTTCGAACGTCCCCGCCGCCGACCTCGCTGCCCCTCTCGATGAGGGCGACCCCGAAGGGTTCGCCGCCGTCGACGCACCTTCGGGTGAGCGCCCGGTAGCGCTCCTCGAACACGTGGAGAGGGATCGCTCCATCGGGAAGAAGCACCGTGCCGAGCGGGAACATGGGCGTCTCGGCTCGTTCACGACCCGGCATACAGAACCTCCGTCACGTCCTCCACCGACAGGTCCCCAGGATGCCGGAGAAGTACCGCCACCAGTTCTTCCTGGATGTCGAGGCCGAGCCTCCCATCGAGAGGGATGCCATTGAGCAGCTGTGCAAAGGTCACGAGACCCCCGTCGGTGACCACGAACCCAGCGAGTCCGTTCACGTTGTTGAGGAGCCCCGTCTTGGCGAGGAGGCGGCCGGCCGCAGGGTCGTCCTCGAAGCGGTGCTGAAGTGTTCCGGTCTGGTTGGCGATCGGAAGGCCGGCGCCGAGGTCGCTCCCGACGCCGAACAGATCGAGAAGCGATGTGAGGAGCGGGCACGTGGTCTGGTTTCCTCGGTCCAGCCCGGAGCCGTCGAAGACCACGGGCGGCGCCTCGGCGGGAAGCAGGTCGCTCACGATTCGAGTGGCCACCGCGGCGCCGACCGAAGTGGACCCCACTCCACCTTCACGCCGACCGAGCTCCTTCAAAAGCATCTCGGCGGTGTTGTTGTCGCTCTCGCGCAACATCTGTTGCACGATCTCGACCATCGGCGGCGAGTGAAGTTGAGTGAGCACGTCGAGGCCGGCCGGCGCCACCCCGCTCGCCGTCCCACCTGTCACGAACACGTCGAGCTCGCCCAACTCGAGACGCAGACCGTCGACGAAGTGCCGTGACGGGTCTGGCGCATCGCTCCGGCGCGGCGTCCACCGTTCGAAGCCGTCGTTGAGCGTCAACGCCGACAACGGACCGCTGTTGTGTTGAGCTCGGTAGCGCTCGGGCCAAGTCTCCACGTAACGAACCCGGTCGTAGCGCGTCTCGTCGGCGATGAGGCGGCCGGTGATCCGCGTGACGCCCGCCGCGGCGATCTGCGCGGCGAGGGTTTCGAGGGATGTCCTCAGCTGCGGTTGGCGCGGGTAGGAGTCTGAGTACTCGGAGGTCGTGATCAATGGGTCGCCACCGCCCACGACGTACACGTTGCCATCGATGACGCCGTCGATGAGCGGAGCGTCGGCGAGGACCGTCGTGACCAGCTGCTCGTCGGCAGGGATCGCAGTGAGCGCCGCGGCGGCTGTCACCAGCTTCTGCACCGACGCTGGGATCTGCTCCCCGCCGCCTGCGGTGAACACCTGTCGCCCGTCGATGTGAACGTCGAGACAGTACGGCTCGGGCCACGACGCCACCACGGGGCTGAGCTCGATCGCCAAACGGCGGTCGATCACAGGCCGCACCAGGGCCTCGGGCGCCCGCTCGATGCGCAACAGTGGGACCGCTCCCGTAACGACCGCGGGTCCCGGTTCGGCCAGGATCGGGGTTCGGAGCGCAGCGGCCTCGATCTCGGCGGCCGAGGCGTCCGAGCGGAGGCCTGACGTCCAGACCACGGGGGCGATCGCAGCAACGGTCAGGCCGAGGACGGCGATGACGGTCAGGGCGATGCGCACGTCGGCAAGTGTGGCGCCTCGAGGTGGGATCGTTCGAACCGGTGCGTGGGAGCTGGCGCCTCGGCGAATAGCCTGCGCCTCGTGCAGATCATGTCCGCTCTCTTCGTGGAACACTTCGAGATGCGTCAGGCCGATGGCGGTTCGGCGCGGCTCGACCTCACCGGCGTGTACTTCAGCCAATCGGCTCCGACACCGTTCCCCGTCTCGCTGACGCCGCACCTGTTGGTGTTGGTGCGGTGCCCCGAGGACCATCAGGGGCTCGCTGCCCTGGAGGTGATCTTCCGCAGGGACGGCGACCAGATCGCCCGCAACGTGCAGCCGCTGAGCGTCGAACCGGGCAAGTTCGGCTACAACCTCGTCCAGGCGGAGATCGAGTTCGCCGAACCCGGCACCGTCGAAGTCGAGTGCCGCGTCGACCAGGGGCCCGTGACGGCTGTCCCCCTCACCATCGGGCCTCCAGCGGACGACTGAGCGATGCCCTACGTCGCCTCGCTGTCCGAGCACACCGATCCCGCCGTCGCCGCCGGGGAGGCCATCGGCCAGGTGCTCGATGCTCTGGGTCCCGAGCCCGACATCGCCTTCGTCTTTCTCTCCGGGGACCACGCGGATGAGATCGACAACATCGTCGGAACCATTCGCCACGTGCTGCGCCCGGGAATCGTGAGCGGGGCCACCGCGGTCTCGGTCGTGAGCGGGGGACGCGAGATCGAAGAACGGCCCGGTCTTGCACTGTGGGCCGGAAGGCTCTCGGGCTGGGCCCGCCCGGTACGCGTCGGGGTGCGGCCCACCGATCACGGCGGCGCAGTCCTCGACGAACTCGAGGCAGCGGATGCCCACACGCTGGTACTGCTTGCCGATCCCTACTCGTTTCCCGTCGATGCGGCGATCGAACTCTGGGCCTCACAGTTCCCAGATCTGTCGATCGTCGGGGGACTCGCCTCAGCAGCTCACGTTCCGCGTGGCAACCGGCTGGTGCTCGACGACCACATTCACGATGCAGGCGCAGTCGGCGTCCTGATCGGCGGAAGCACCAGCGTGGTGCCCGTCGTGAGTCAGGGCTGCCGCCCGATCGGCGATCCCCTGGTGATCACCGACGGCGAGGGCAACCTGATGCGGGCCCTCGGCGGACGGCCTGCGCTGCACCGCCTCCAGGACGTGTTCGACGCCCTGCCCGACGACGACAAGGTCCTCGTCAACCAGGGCCTTCACATCGGTCGCGTGATCGACGAGCAGCGCGAGGAGTTCACGCGAGGAGACTTCCTGATCCGGGCCGTCATGGGGGCCGACCAATCGAGCGGAGCGGTGATGATCGGCGAGGAAGCACAGGTCGGCGCAACCGTCCAATTCCAGGTGCGCGATGCGGCGAGTGCCGACGCCGACCTCCGCGACATGCTCGGACAACAGGAGACGGCCCAAGGTGCGCTGCTGTTCACCTGCAACGGACGGGGCAGCCACCTGTTCCCCCAACCCGACCACGATGCGTCGCTCGTCGTGGACTCGGTCCTCGGCGGTGCGGTCGCGGGAATGTTCTGCGCCGGCGAGATCGGCCCGGTAGGCGGGCGAAACTTCGTCCACGGCTTCACGGCATCGACCGCGCTGTTCCGCGACGAGTCCTGAAAACCGCCTCGGATAAAGACCGGAGCCAAGGACGCCCCCGGCTAGGATCCCCGCGTTGGGAGGCCATGTGACGACCGATCTCGAGACCCGCCAGATCAACGTGGTGCGCGCCCTCGCGCTCGACGCGGTCGCCAAGGCGAACAGCGGACACAGCGGAACCGCGACGGCTCTCGCACCGCTCGCCCACGTGCTGTTCACGCGCACGATGAGCTACGACGCGTCGCACCCCGAGTGGCCCGACCGCGATCGCTTCATCCTGTCCGCCGGCCATGCGTCGATGCTCCTGTACTCGATGCTGTACCTGACCGGTCACGGACTCGAGCTGAGCGACATCGAGGACTTCCGCCAGTGGGGGTCTGCGACGCCTGGTCACCCCGAGGTCGGCGTGACCCCAGGTGTCGAGGTCACCACGGGACCACTGGGGCAGGGCATCGCCAACGCAGTCGGAATGGCGCTGGCCGAGCGGCATCTTCGGGCGCGGTTGGGCGCGGACATCTGCGATCACCGCATCTACTGCATCGCCGGCGACGGCGACCTCATGGAGGGCGTGAGTCACGAAGCCGCCTCCCTCGCCGGCCATCAGCAGCTCGGCCGTCTCGTCGCGGTGTACGACGACAATCGGATCACCATCGACGGCACGACCGATCTGGCCTACAGCGACGATGCGCCCAGCCGCTTCCGGTCATATGGATGGCATGTCGAGGACCTCGGCGAGGCGTCGGAGGACTGCGACGCCCTCGAAGCCGCCCTCGACCGCGCCGGAGCGGTGGAGGACCAGCCCTCGCTCGTCGTCGTGCGCAGCCACATCGGATTCCCGGCCCCGAACGCCGTCGACACTCCGGGCGCCCATGGGGCGATCACGGACGCTGAAGAGATCGCCGCCACAAAGGTGGCGATGGACATGGACCCCGAGGCGTTCTTCGCCGTCCCGTCCGATGTCCTCGAGGCGTACCGGGCCGCCGGCCTACGCGGCTCGGAGCGGCGCGAGGCGTGGGAGAAGCAGCTTGCCGACAGCGGATCGGACCACGAACGGCTCGACGCCCTGCTGACCGGCCGCGGCGTTCCCGGGTGGGCCGAGTCCCTGCCGACCTACGAGGCCGGGGCCTCCGTCGCGACGCGCAAGGCCAACAACCAGGTCCTCGACGCCATCGCAGATGTCGTGCCCGGCATCGTGTCCGGCGCGGCAGACCTCACGGGCAACACCGGCACCGATATCGCCGCCGACGTCATGACCCCCGAGGCACCCGCCGGACGCAAGCTCTACTACGGAGTGCGCGAGCACGGCATGGGGTCGATCGCCAACGGCATGGCCCTTCACGGTGGCGTGCTCCCCGTCGTCGGGACCTTCCTCGTGTTCGCCGACTACATGCGGCCTGCGGTGCGCATGGCCGCCCTCAGCCACGCCAAGGTGGCCTTCGTATGGAGCCACGATTCGATCGGCGTCGGCGAAGACGGCCCAACCCATCAGCCGGTCGAGCACGTTGCGTCGCTGCGCGCCATTCCCGACCTGCCGGTCATTCGTCCCGCCGATGCCAACGAGGTCGCCCAGGCCTGGGGCGTTGTGGTCGAGCGCGACGGCCCCACTGCACTCATCCTGACCAGACAGAACGTTCCCGTGCTCGAGGGCACCGCCCGCGAGGGCCAGGTGGAGCGCGGCGCCTACGTCCTCATCGATGCACCCGAGCCCGCGGTCATCTTGGCCGGAACGGGCAGCGAGGTGCAGCTCTGCGTCGACGCCGCCGCGTCGCTCGCCGAGGCCGGGATCGCCTCGCGTGTCGTGTCGATGCCGTCGTGGGAGCTCTTCGAGGCCCAAGACGACGAGTACCGGGACGAGGTGCTGCTCGAGGGCGTGCCTGTGGTGGGAGTCGAGGCAGGGGTGTCGCTCGGATGGGATCGCTACGCCGACCTCACCGTGACGATCGATCGCTTCGGAGCGAGCGCACCCGGCGACGTCGCGATGGAAGAGCTCGGCTTCACCGCCGACGCCGTGGAGCGAGCAGCCCGCTCGCTGATCATCTGAATCGGAGAGCCGTGACCGAACCGAGTGTGACCCCACCCAACCGGCTGATGTCGCTCTTCGAGCAGGAGGGCCAGAGTCCCTGGCTCGACAACCTGCGACGCGGCTGGATCACGAGCGGTGAGCTCGATCGCTGGGTGGAGGACGGAATCCGCGGCCTGACGTCCAACCCGGCCATCTTCCAGAAGGCCATCGACGGCAGCGCCGACTACGACGACCAGTTCGGCGAACTCGTGCGCGGGGGCGCCACCACCGAGACCGCGTACTGGAACCTCGTGACCAGCGACATCGAGAGCGCGCTGACGGCTCTCCGGCCTGTGTATGACGCATCGGGCGGCGCAGACGGTTTCGTGTCTGTCGAGGTCGATCCGGGCCTCGCCCGCGACACCGAAGGCACGACCAAGGCCGCCCGCGAGCTGCACGAGCTGATCTCGCGCCCCAACCTCATGGTGAAGATCCCCGGTACCGCCGAGGGGTTGCCGTCGATTCGTCAGATGATCTCCGAGGGTCGATCGATCAACGTCACCCTGATCTTCTCGGTGCCTCGGTACCGCGAGGTCACGGAGGCCTACATCGGCGGGCTCGAGGAGGCGGTCGCGGCCGGCGCGGAGGACCTGTCGCACATCTCGAGCGTGGCGTCGTTCTTCATCAGCCGCACCGACACCGAGATCGACCGCCGCCTTGGCGACATCGGCACCGACGCTGCCTCGGCGCTTCAGGGCCAGGCTGCCGTCGCCCAGGGCCAGGTTGCCTACGCGGCGTTCGCCGAGACCTTCAGCGGTCCACGCTGGGAAGCGCTCGCCGCCCGGGGCGCTCGGGTTCAGCGGCCGTTGTGGGCGTCCACGAGCACCAAGAACCCGACCTACCGGGACACCCTGTACGTCGATGAGCTCATCGGCCCGGACACCGTCAACACGATGCCGGATGCGACGATCGAGGCGTTCGTGGATCGCGGCACGGTGGCCCGCACGATCGACGCCGATCCCGCCGCTGCCCAAGGAGTCCTCGACGCCGTCACCGCGCTCGGAGTCGACCTCGACGACGTGGCCGCGGTGCTCGAAGAAGAGGGCGTCAGCGCGTTCGTGAAGAGCTTCGACGAGCTGCTCCAGAGCCTCGAGGCCAAGGCAGACTCGCTCCGCTGACGCCGGGCGGCTCCGCTGCGGCCCAAAATTTCGACACCGAAGCCGCTCAGAGCGGTGCCAGTGTCGACAGAAGTCTCACCGGCTCGCCCCATCCGAACTGTCGACAGCCAATCCGGCCCAGCCGGTCTCAGTGTCGAAATCTCGCCAAGGGGCCGGCACACAGCGGCGCAGTCGGCCGACAGCGAGTGGCGACTCGGCGAAGCCGTGAGCGGGAACCCTTCGGGTTCCTCGAGTTGCTCGCTTCGCTCGCAACTCGCCACGGACGGGGCCATGGCATTCCGCAGAGGAGCGAGCGAAGCGAGCGACGATTGCGGCAAACGATAGTTGCGATTTGCAACTGACCCCCCTACGCTGCCCAACGTCATGGGGGATCCAGCTGCCAGTTGTTCGATTCAGCGCACCCTCGATCTGGTGGGTGACCGCTGGACGTTGCTGATCCTGCGCGACCTGTTTCGGGGCGTGCGGCGGTTCGGGCAGCTCCAGGAGGATCTGGGCATCGCTCGCAATCTGCTCGCCGACCGGCTGACCAAGCTGGTCGATGCCGAGATCGTGGAGCGGGAGCCGTACCAGGATCGTCCGGTGCGTCACGAGTATGTGCTGACCCACAAAGGCCGCGATCTCTCCCCCAGCCTCGTCGCTCTGATGGGTTGGGGTGATCGCTGGTGCAGTGACGGCGAACCGCCGACGCTGCTCGTGCATGCCGAGTGCGGAACACCGCTCGAACAGGTGACCCGTTGCCCGACGTGCGACGACCCGCTCTCCCCCTCTGACATTCGCAGTCGCCCCGGTCCCGGGCGCGACATCCCCACCGAGGGCTCCCCGCAGCCCGTGGAGGCATCGTGACCCTCGCACCTGGCCCAACACACGAGGCCGTCGATGTGGATGAGCTGCTCCAGCTCCCACTCGGCGATCTCCTGAAGCGGGCGGCCGCTGTCCGCGATGGATCGTTCGGAACGCGGGTGACCTACAGCCCGAAGGTGTTCATCCCGCTCACGATGCTGTGCCGCGACAAGTGCGGTTACTGCACCTTCGCCCAACCGCCGGCGCGGCTCGACTCCCCGTATCTGACCCCGGACGAGGTGCGCGAGATCGCCGTTCAGGGCGCGATGCAGGGCTGCCACGAGGCGCTGTTCACCCTGGGTGAGCGGCCTGAGCTGCGTTACCCGGCCGCTCAGGAGTGGCTCGACGACCACGGCTACGAGTCCACGATCGACTACCTGGTCGCGATGTGCCGGATGGTGCGCGACGAGACCGGACTGTTGCCCCATGCCAATCCCGGTGCGCTGTTCCCCGACGAGCTTGCCCTACTGCGCGAGGTCTCGCCGAGCCAGGGAATGATGATCGAATCGCTGAACGGCGACCTCGACTGCCACCGCGGCGCGCCCGACAAGGAGCCAGAGCGCCGTCTGGCCACCCTCGAGAGCGCAGGCGAGCTCAAGATCCCGTACACGACGGGGATTCTCGTGGGAATCGGCGAATCGCTCCGGGACCGGATCGACGCGCTGCAGGCGATCGCAGCGAGCCACGAGCGCCACGGCCATGTGCAGGAGGTGATCGTCCAGAACTTCTTGCCCAAGCTCGGCACGGCAATGCACAAGGCTCCGCCCTGCCCCGAGGACGAATACCTACAGGCGATCGCGCTCGCCCGGCTGATCTTGCCGACCGACATCCATCTGCAGGCGCCTCCCAACCTCTCCGACGACTTCGGTGGGCTGCTCGACGCCGGAATCGACGACTGGGGCGGTGTGTCCCCTGTGACCGCCGACCACGTCAACCCCGAACGGCCCTGGCCGGCACTCGATCGCCTGCGCGAGGTCACCGAGGGTCGCGACTTCGTTCTCGCACCCCGTCTCACTATCTACCCCGAGTATGTGCTGCGTTCGGGCGAGTGGATCGCCGAGGAGAACCGCTTTGCGGTGCTCGACCGGTCCGACGCCGAGGGCCTGGGTCGCGACGATCCCGGCAGCCAGATGCCCGAGCGCACGATGGAGAACAAGGACGTCGGTTCGGGCGCTGACGTCCTCGTCGCCGACGAGAACAGCACCCAGTGGTACTCCGGCGGCAAGAACCATTCGCCCGTCGAGCTGATACCGGGCCGGGCTGCTGCCCGAGGCGCGGTGCGGGAGGTCCTCGACGGGGTCCTCGCCGGTCAGGAACCCGGCCGCGACGAGATCGTCACCCTGTTCGGCGCCCGGGGTCCCGAGGTCGTCGCTGTCGCCGAGGTTGCCGACCAGCTTCGCCTTGACGCGGTCGGAGATCGGGTCACTTGGGTTCACAACCGCAACATCAATTACACGAACGTCTGCACCTTCAAATGCCGCTTCTGCGGCTTCAGCAAGGGTCCGCTGTCTCTCAACCTGCGGGGCACGCCGTACATGCTCACCCTCGAGGACATCCAGGAGCGGGTGATCGAAGCGGCCGAGCTCGGTGCCACCGAGGTCACCCTGCAGGGCGGTATCCATCCGAGTTTCGATGGCGACTACTACATCGACGTGTGCCGGGCGATCCACGACGTGGTGCCCGAGATGCACCTCCATGGATTCACTGCGCTCGAGGTCATCGAGGGCGCCAAGCGGCTCGGCGAGAGCCTGGCGGAGTACCTGATTCGCCTGAAGGCGGCGGGGCTCAAGTCCCTTCCGGGCACCGCTGCCGAGGTCCTCGACGATGAGGTGCGCAACATCCTCTGCCCCGACAAGATCAGTACGGACGAGTGGTTGGAGTGCCACGAGGCCGCGCACTCGATCGGACTCCACTCCAACATCACCATCATGTTCGGCTCGATCGAGAATCCCGTGCACTGGGCCAACCACATCGTGCGAACTCGGGATCTTCAGAAGCGCACCGGTGGCTTCACTGAATGGGTCCCGCTGCCCTTCGTGCACATGGCGAGCCCCATCTATCTGCAGAAGCAGGCCCGCAGGGGACCCACCTTTCGCGAGACCGTCCTCATCCACTCCGTCGGGCGTATCGCCTACCACGGGCTCATTGACAACATTCAGGTGAGCTGGGTGAAGATCGGCGTCGAGGGGGCGCAGCAGATCCTCCGTGCCGGCGCCAACGACCTCGGTGGCACCCTGATGGACGAGAACATCAGCCGGGCCGCTGGTGCCCAGCACGGACAGGGGCTGGTGGAGCAGGACTTCCGCGACATCGCCGAACCTCTCGGACGGGCGATCCGCCAGCGCACCACCGGCTATGGCGATGCCGATGGCGCGCCCGAGGTGGTGTCGAGGCCGACGCTCACCGCCGACAATCCAACCGACCGCAAGCTCATCCCCGTCAGCGCGCTCGGTGACCGCGTCTGACCCGGTGACCGCGCCTGACCCGGTGACCGCGTCTGACCCGGCGGGGAGGCCGCCCGACCGGCGCAGCACGGGCGACGACCGCACGGATGCCCTCATCGAAGAGCTCCTCGACGCGGTCGACGCCGAGGCGAACCGGCGAGTGCTGCGCGAGATCTTCGTGTCGGCAACCGGGCTCGCTCGCACGGTCGACGATCGCCTCGACCTCAAGATCGCCTCTGCGGCGCTCTATGAGATGTGGGATGCGTTCACGACCTTCGCTCCCCACAAGGACCTCCGCAAGGTCACCGTGTTCGGATCGGCCCGCACTCGGCCCGACACCGCTGAGTACGTCCTCGCCGCCGACGTGGCCCGAGCGATGGCGGAGCGGGACTGGTTCGTCGTGACGGGAGCCGGGCCCGGGATCATGTTGGCGGCCAACGAAGGCGCGGGCCGAGAGCGCAGCTTCGGCGTCAACATCCGCCTTCCCTTCGAACAAGAGGCCAATCGGTATCTCCTCGGCGACGAGAAGCTGGTGGAGATGAAGTACTTCTTCACCCGCAAGCTGATGCTGGTGAAGGAGAGCTCGGCGTTCGTCGCTCTGCCAGGTGGTTTCGGCACCCAGGACGAGACCTATGAGCTCCTCACGCTGCTGCAGACCGGCAAGGCCGAGCCGGTCCCCGTTGTGCTGCTCGACGTGCCAGACGGATCGTATTGGGAGACGTGGCAACGCTTCGTGGTCGATGAGCTCGACGGCGGTGGGCTGATCGCCTCAGACGACCACGATCTCTACACCGTCGCGACATCTGTCGAAGAGGCGTGCGATGAGATCACTCGCTTCTGGTCCAACTACCACTCGATCCGCTACGTCGGGAACAGGCTGGTCGTCCGGATGCAGCGCCCGGTCAGTGATGCGACCCTGGCCGAGATCAACGAAAGATGCGCCGGACTCGTGGAGGGGGGCCAGATCGAGCGCAGCGGACCGGTGGGGCCCGAGATCGACGAGGCCGACGAGACCGAGTTGCCCCGCTTGGCGTTCCGCCATGGCCTGGGCCACTACGGCAACCTGCGTCCCCTGATCGATCTCATCAACCGCGACTGAACCAGTCCGCGAGTCAGGCGCTGAAGGGGTCCACCACCAGGCGGCCTGCCGGCGCGGTTCGAAAGAAGCGGCCCTCGTTGCGTCTCACCGTCTCGCGACAGCTGTGGAAGAACCGCCGAGCCGAGCTGCCGCAGCGGCGAAAGAGGCGGCGGTGGTCCCACGCGACGACGAGCATCGACCCGAAGAGCACGGTTCGCCACACGATCCGGGCGAACCACCACAGCGGGCGCGACCACTCCTCGAGCTGGGACGGCAAGGTGTCGGCATGAAAGCTGAGGTGACGAACTTCGTCGGCGACGATCGCGCCGAAGAGGGGCCCCAGCTGATCGTCGTCGGCGAATCGCTCCGCCAGCAACCCGTAGTACTCGAGGGCCACCAACTCGGCAACGAGGAGAATCAGGACCTCCGACCGCAGGCCCGAGATGCGCCGGGTGAGCTGGAACACCCGGTCCGACCAGTGTCGGGTCAGACGGGGTTCGTCGAACTGGTCGAGGACCAGACCGAGTAGCCGCGCGTGCTCCTGCTCCTCGGCGACGAACAGCCGCATGGCGCGCAGGTAGTCGTGGTCGCCCGTGCGGGCCGCCAACGCGAGCAGGTGCTCACCGTCCCCCGTTTCACCGAGCTGAAACACCGCGAGACTTCGGCGCAGGGCCGCCTCGGTACGCGTGTCGAGTTCGGGCCGGTTCGTGACCTGTATCGAGCGGTGGCGGCCGCTGTTGCGCTCGAAGTCGCTTCGCCAGCGCCGGCTGGCGATGACCGAACCGCCGGCCTCGGGATCGCGGGTCAACACTCTGTGCACGAAGAACTCCTCGGATCGGCCCGCTCAGCCCTACGACGCCCGAGGGGCCATACCGGTTCCCTCCGCCGGCCAGAAAGTCGGGCAACGCCTCCGATCCGGTCGTCGCCGGCTCTCCTCCCGACTCGAGCGGCTCTTCAGATCAGCGTCGAGGTGGGTCCCCCGCGCAAGAGCTGCGCTGCCTTCTCGACCGAGCGCCGCGCCTTCGCGATCCGCTTCTCGACCTCGGGGCGCTGCCCGTCACCGTCGGCATCTTCGAGTGCGGCCCGCAACGCACTCATCGCGAGGTCGCTGAGCTGCTCGGCAATGTCGTCGAGCCGATCAGCCACTGACGCCAGATCATCATCTATCGGATCGGCCACATCGAACTCCTTCGCCCATCACGGGGCACGACGCAGGTCGAAGCGTAGGCTTCGTGCAGTGGCGACACCTGGGACCCCGTCCGACCCCGCTCTGGGCGACACTGCTCTGGGAGACACTGATCGCCAGCGCGAGTGGCTGTCGTTCGAAGACCCCGAGGAGCATCGCACCTGGCTCTTCGACCTCACGTTCCTCACGAGCAACTGGACCTGCATCTACGGCGCCGGATGTCCCGGGATCGAATCGGAACCGGCCGTCGAGCGCCAGCTCGGCTGCTGCACACATGGCGCCTATCTGAGCGATGCCGACGATCTCGAGCATGTCATTCACTGCATCGACGAGCTCGACGACTCCACATGGCAGCTACGCGCCGAGGCCGAAGAGCTCGGAGGCCCCCTCTGGCAGGACGACGACGGCTGGTGGCGCACCCGCGTTGTCGGCGGCGCCTGCGTGTTCCAGAACCGTCCCGATCACCCTGCCGGCGCAGGGTGCGCTTTTCACCAGCTCGCCACCGACACCGGGCGACCCCACATGGAGGTCAAGCCGGAGATCTGCTGGCAGGCGCCAGTGCGGCGGGAGGACCACGAGACTGTCACGGGCCACATCTACACGATGGTTCGC
The DNA here is from genome assembly GCA_964629575.1 of uncultured Acidimicrobiales bacterium. GTDB lineage: Bacteria > Actinomycetota > Acidimicrobiia > Acidimicrobiales > Poriferisodalaceae > JAYPWI01. Next base: position 31,788 of record CAZVUM010000004.1, read on the forward strand.
GAGTGGGAGCGGCGCGACTGGGGCGGCGAAGAGACCGACGTCTGGTGGTGGTGCACAGATGAGTCCGTGGCCCATGTCGGTCAGCGGCCCGTGTACAAAGAGATGGGGCTCGAGCTCCGCGCCATCTGCGGACCGACGGTGTACTCCTGGCTGGAGGCCGAACTCGACGAACGCCTTGCCCGTACCCAGCTGTTGCCCCATCCGGTTGTCCGCAGGCGGTCCTGAGCTGTTACCCGGTCCGGCGGCCGGTCGACAGGCCGAACATGGACGCCCAGATCCGCGCGTTGCTCGAGGACCACAGGCAGCGTGGTCTCCAGCTCGGTGCCCAACTCGTCATCAGCCACCAGGGCCAGACGATCGTCGACCTCGCTGACGGCGAGTCGGTCACCGGCCAGCCGATGACCGGCGCGCACGTCCTGCGCTGGTACGAGGCGGGCATGCCCCAGCTCGCGGTCCTGGTCGGCCGCTTGATCGAGGCCGGAAAGCTGGACCTCGATCTGAGGGTCGACAAGGTCATCGCGGGATTCGGCGCAGGCAAGGAGACCTGCACCGTCCGCCACCTCCTCACCCACATGGGCGGCTTCCCAGGCGCCGAGCTCGGTGATCGTGAGATCAGACACTCCGACGCCGTCGACTTCATCTGCGCCTATCGCGCCGAATCGGTACCGGGTCACCGGGCGGCCTTTCACCCCACGTCGGGATGGCGGATCCTCGCGGAGATCGTTCGTCGAACCGGGCGAGGCTCCCTGGCCAAGCAGCTCCACAAGCACGTCTGGCGGGCGGCCGGGATGCCCGGCGCCGCCCTTGGGATCTCTGCGTCCACGGCCAAGCGCCTCGGCGCATTGTTGGGACCCGTGCACTGGGCCGGCTGGGACGCATCCGAAGAACACGACGGCGAGCGTGTTCGCGTGCCCTACAGAGCCGACCTCATCCACAACCTCGATTGGCACCTCGCTCAGGAAGATCCTTCCATCGGCTGGTTCGGGTCAGCGCGTGACCTCGCCGCGTTCTACGACGCTCTCAACGCACCGGGACATCCGCTCTTCGAGAGCGCAGGCACCGGACCGCTCCTCACCGCGACCCATCGCGCTGGGCTCCGCGACCACCACTTCGGTGGCGCAGCCGTGCCGTGGGGTCTGGGGTTCCAGACCGCTGCCGCGTTCGGTGGATCGCTCGGCTATCGAGCCCACGGACACACCGGTCGCACCGGACGTGCACTGCACGATCCAGACGAAAAACTCACCGTCGTCTATCTCACCAACGGGCTCTGTCGGCCGATCGACAACGAACGGCGCTGCTCGGAGATGTTCGAGCTGATCCAGGACATGATGTTCCCGCGCCCTGCGAGCGCGTGGGTCACCCAAGGCCTGCTCAGCGTGACGCCCCGGTAGCGCCGGCTCTCGCGGCTACCCGGGACCCGAGGTCAGTCCCTGTCGCTGTTGGTGTCCCGGTCGCTGTTGGTGTCCCGGTCGCTCTTGGTGTCGAAGTCCGCGTACTTGGCCGCCAGCTCGGCGTAGTGATCGTCGTACTTGTCCGCGACGTCCTCGAACTCGTCGTCCTCGGATGGCTCGCTCGAATCGACGATCTCGTCGTCCTCGCGAACGTCGTCCTCGCGAATCGAGAACGGATCCGTGGCATCGAAGTCGAAGTCCTCCACGGTGAACTGGCTGGCCGTGTCGCGCTGGAACTTGCGCGCTTCCTCGTACCGGCGGTGGCGACCCTTCTTCACCGATGACTCCTCGTCCTCAGACTCGTGCGGGGCTCGACGGGGCGTCTTGGCCCATCGGTTGTGCCGCTTCCGATGACAACCTCTTCAGTTCTAGCAGAACTTCAGTGAAAAGGCGCAGCACGTTTCCTACTGTGGGTGACCACTTTCACTCTGGGTGGGCAGCGAGGTCGCCTGTGCCGGCTGCCTCGAAATCGCTGGTCAGCGCGGCGCGCTGCTCCAGCACCAGCCGGCCCGAGCGCTCGAAGGCCAGCGCCGCCCGCCCGTCGACCAGATCACGAATGGGGCCGCCGACAAGGTCGGCCCGCCACCCCGTGGCGAGGCGGGCCTCAGGGGCACCACGCAGGATGTCGGTGATGTCACTCCGTGTGGCGAGCAGGGTGACGTCGAGGTGCTCGTCCTTGGCGACCTGGGCGATCCAGGCCGACACGAGCGTCACCGCAGGGCGAAGTTCCTGGCTCAGGGCAGGACCCTGATCGATCTCGAGCACCGGCACCTCGTCAGGCGACAGCTGCCCGCCCTCGGTCACCGCCTCGAGGATCGCCCGCGCACCACCGTCTTTCAGAAACCGCCCGTCGACACCTCGTACTTTGCGAAGTTCTTCGGGTGTGGACGGCGCCCGCTGGGCGATTCCCACCACCGCGAGATCCGAGAGGACGAACCGCGGCGGGATGTCGTGGGTCCGCGCGGTCCGCTCGCGCCAATCGGCGAGTGTCGATGCGATCGCGCGCGCACCTCCCCGCAGGTGACGAGCCTCTTTGATCCGGGTCCAGGCCAGCTCGGTCGGCAGGGCGGGCCGGGCCGGCGTCCGGGCCAGCTCACACTCGTCGAGGGCCCAGGTGAGGCGTCCCCGCTCCTCCAGCTCTTCGACGAGGAGATCGTGGATCGTGAACAGGTGCGCGACATCGCTCGCTGCATACGACCGCTGCGCGTCGCGAAGCGGGCGCTCGAACCAGTCGGTCAGACGGTCGCCCTTGGGAAGACGCTCACCCACATAGCGCTCGACGAGGCTCGCGAGCGACGGGGTCGACATCCCCACGAAGCCGGCCGCGATCTGGGTGTCGAACAGGTCCCGCGGGATCGTGCCGCACGATCGGTCCAGTACCTCGAGGTCCTGGCTTGCGGCGTGCATCACCACGGTGGCCTGCCCGGTGATGGCCGCTGCCAACGGTGCGATGTCGACCTCGAGGGTGTCGATCAGGTGGATCTCGTCCTCGACTCCGATCTGGACCAGCGCCACCCGGGGCCAGTAGGTGCGTTCGCGGTGGAACTCGGTGTCGATCGCGATGCGATCGGCCGTGAGAAGGTCGTCGACCAAGGAATCGAACACGGACTGGTCGGCGATCCATTGGTGCTCGAGCGCCGAGGCAGGGGCCAGGCGGCGCCGCCGCCGGCTCACGCGTCGCCCACAGCCACCGGACGACCCGAGCTGACCCACGCCAGGGTCCCACCTGCGACGTTGATTGCGTCGATTCCCGTCGCTCGCAGGTACTCACAGGCCTGGGCGCTGCGACCACCGCTCCGGCAGATCACATAGACCGGACCGTCGTTCGGGACCTCGGCGACCCGATCGACGAGTTGATCCAACGGGATCAACGGAACGTCGGGTACCCGCGCTTCGACCCATTCGTCGTGCTGGCGCACGTCGATCAGGTGCGCTCCGCCCTTCAGGGCGTCAGCCAACTCATGGACGTCGATCTCGGGTACCTCCACGCGTTCCTCCTCTACGGACTGCTCAGGGTACCGGTAGCGGTCTGGAGGCGATCGCTTTCGGCGGATCAACCACGAGCGCCCAGAATCACCTCGACCGCTGCAAGATCATCGGGGGTGTTGACGTTGCGGACGACCTCCCGCGGCAGTGCCACGGTCGTCATCTCGTGGGCACGCAACGCCATCTTCGGGCCCCGCGCTCCGTCGGCACGGCGTTGGACCAGCAGGTCGAGCGCTTCGGCGCGGTACAGACCGATGAGGGGCTCGAGCTGATCGGAGAAGCCCAGCACGGCCAAGGCGTCGCTGCCGTGGGCCGCCCGAAGGATCGAACCGATCGCCTCGGCCGTCATCGTTGGCACATCGCACGGGCACACAAGGATGTCACCCTCGCTCCGGAGCCCTGCGATCAGCGCAGCGAGAGGACCCGTGCCTGCCATCTCCGGTGGATCGGCGACGACCTCGAGGCCCAGCTCGGCGCTACCCCCGAGGGCGACAACGCGCGCAAGGCCCGCATCCCTCATCGCCGTGGCAACCCATGAACCCATCGGCCGGCCGCCCAGGTCGAGGGACGCCTTGTCCTGCCCCATGCGGCTCGAGAGCCCGCCGCAGAGGACAGCTCCGACGGTAGTCACGTGAGCGAGCTCATTCGCCGTCGGGCACGCCAGTGGGGTCGAGCTGCATCAGAAACTGTGCGCACCTGTCCTGCTCGTCCTGCTCACCGATCGCAGCCGCGGCCCGGTGCAGTCCCAGAAGCGACCGGAGAAAACCGTGGTTGGTCGGCTCCGTCCAGCGGACATAGCCGCTGCCCCGCCACCCTGCGCCCCTCAGCGTGTCGAGACCCCGGTGGTAGCCGACGCGGTAGTACGCGTAGGCCTCGATGTCGGAATCGGCGAGCGAGCCCAGTGCCGCCCACCCGTCCAGGAATCGAGGGTTGACCGCCACCACGTCGCCGACGGCAGCCTTGCGTTCTTCGGCCGGCCGGCTCAACGCAGCCGACAATGCGGCGACCGCGTCGGGGTCGGCGGGGCCGATCACCGTCGTGGGTGGGCCGGAGGGCGTGAGATGAATGGGCTGATCGGCCATGACCTGACTCTACCCAGCGGGTTCCGTACCCTCGGTGTGGTGCTCGTCTCACCAGCTGCGACCCTGCCCGAATGGCTGGACGCCGACCGCCTGCAATGGCTCACGCTCGCAGCGATGGCGGCTCTGGTGGTGGCCGGGCTCGTCGTGGCCCGCTTCGTTCAGCGAATCCTCACCATGGTGGTCGGTCTCGCGCTCGTCGGAGGCCTCCTCGCCGCGATCTGGTTCGAGCGAAGCGATCTCCAGAGTTGCCAGGAGACCTGCTCGTGCCGGTTGTTCGGCCAAGACGTCGAGGTTCCGGACGGTCCGCTCTGCGGCGAGGACCGATTCCAGCTCTCCGAACAGCCCTGACCAGCGCTCGTCCCGACTCAGCGCGGGTGTGCGAGGTCGATGAGCCGCGCCATCTCGCCGGCGTGAGTCGACGGGGCACCGTGCCCGGCCCCCGCGATCTCATGCAGTTCGCCGTGAGTCGCCTCTTCGGCCGTGAGCAGGGCTGCCCTGTGGGCTCGCTCGCCCGACTCGGCTCCCAGCCCGACGATCAACGGGACGTGAATGCACGTCGCGTCGTAGCGCTGAACCTGGTGTTCGCGTAGCTCGGCCACCATCGCGGCCCCTTCGGCCCTCCGGTCGGCGCGGGTCCGGTCCGGAAGGGCGAGCCATCCTTCGTCGCCGATCATGCGTCGAAGAAAGCTCTCGGCCGCATCGGCCGGCTCCACGTCGGGTGGCGGTGGATCTGGCCACCAGTCCTCCCACCCGCGGGGCGCCTCGTAGCTGACAACGCCCACGATGTTGGGGTCCCCGGTGGTCGCCAGGGCCATCGCGATGACCCCGCCATAGCTGTGCCCGAACAGAATCGTCGGGCGCTCCCCCACGATGGCCGCCAGATCCGCGACCTGGTCCGCGAATCTCGCTGTCGGTGGTGCCTGGCGCGAACGGCCATAGCCTCGACGGTCATATCGCACGACGCTGCGTCCCCGCAGCCGGCGCGCCACGCGCAGCATTCCGGCGCCCCTGTCCATCGCTCCATGCACGAGGACGATCTGGGGCCCTTCGCCCTCGTGGCGGTACACCGCCAGCTCTCGAACCGTCTCGCGTGCCGGCACGCGATCAGGGAACGGTGATCACGCGCAGCGTATCGGTGGCATGGCCGCCCGACCGCGATCCTGAGACCACCACCACCGTGTCGCCGGCGCGCACCGCACCGATTCTCGCCGCGGTCGCGACCGCTTCCTTCGCCGTCTCGGCGGGCGTCGATTGTTCGGTGAAGATGACGGGCTGGGTCCCCCACGACAGCGCCAGCTGGTTGGCGGTGCGGTCGTCGAACGTCATACCCATCACGGGCATCGTCGGCCTGAAGCGGGCCACCGAACGGACGGTGAAGCCCGAGCTCGACAGGCACACGATCGCGTTGGCGTCGAGCTCGACCGCAGCCCGCGCCGCGGCCATCGTGAGCGCGTCGGTCACGCGTAGGTAGGTGGCGTCAGCCGAGGCCCGCCGACGGATCGCCTGGATGTTCTGCCGCCAGGCCGTGTAGTCGAAGCGGTCGTCGGCTCGCTCGGTGATCCGCGACATCGTCGCGACCGCGTTGACAGGATCGCGACCGATCGCCGTCTCGCCGCTCAACATGACGGCCGACGTTCCGTCGAACACCGCATTCGCGATGTCTGACGCCTCGGCGCGGGTCGGAATCGGTGACTGGACCATCGACTCAAGCATCTGGGTCGCGGTGATCGCCGGCCGACCGAGGGCGATGCACTCGCGGATGATGCGCTTCTGCAGGTGCGGGAGCTCCTCGATGTTGCACTCCGCACCCAGGTCGCCGCGAGCCACCATCACGGCCCCAGATGCCTCGATGATGCCCTCGAGGTTCTCCGTTGCTGCCTTGGTTTCGATCTTGGCGACCAGGAGCGGCCCCCGGGGCGCAGGTTCGACGCCGACGCGGCGCATGTCGTGGGCTGATCGAACGAAGGACACAGCGATCATGTCGGTGCCGAGCTCGACGAAAGTGTCCACCATTCGCAGGTCCTGGGGTGTCGGCGAGCTGATGCGCAGCCGATCAGACGGGATGTGGAGGCCCGGGCGGCCCTCGAGGTGGCCGCCGTGGACGACGAGCGCCTTGAGCGAGTCGGGCGACTTGTCCTCCACCGTGACGACGACGTTGCCGTCGCCGAACGCGAGTCGGTCACCGACGTGGACGTCGAGGAGCAAGCTCTCGTAGTCGACCGCGATCGTCTCCGCTGTGCTCATCTCGAGATCGACGACCAGGTTCACGAAATCGTCCTGGTGCAGCTCGACGCCACCCTCGGGGAACTGTGCGCACCGCACCTTGGGGCCAGGAAGGTCGATGAGGATCCCGGTGTGGCGGCCGAGCTCGGCCGAGATGGATCGCACCCTCTCGTACTTGGCGATCTGTTCGTCGAGGGTGCCGTGGGCGAGACCGATTCTCGCCACGTTCATCCCCGCCAGGATCATCTGGCGAATCGTCCGCTCGTCTTCGGAAGCCGGACCGATCGTCGCGATGATCTTCGTGCGTCGTGCCATCGCACCAACGGTACAGAGACGACCACGGGCTGCCGCGATCGCCCCGGGAGGGCGAAGCGTCCTAGGGTCCAGCGACGTGGAGCTGATCTTCGTTCGCCATGGGCGCCCGCAACACGTTGAGACCGACGACGGAACCCCTGCGAATCCCCCCCTGTCCGAGATCGGCCACATTCAGGCTCAGGCGATGGCCGATTGGCTGTCCGAGGAGCACATCGACGCCATCTACTCGAGTCCGATGCAGCGAGCCCGTGAGACGGCGGCCCCCCTGGAGAGGGTGCTGGGCCTCCAGGCCGAGATCAGGGAGGGGCTGAGCGAGATGGACCGCGACTCGACCGCTTACGTCCCCACCGAGGTCCTGCGGGCGACCGACAGAGACGCATGGCTCAAGATGGCGTCCGGCGATTTCATGAAAGACGTCGCGGACCCACATGGGTGGGTGCGCGGCGTGGTGACGACCGTCGAGCAGATCGTGGTGGATCACCCAGGCCAGAGGGTCGCAGTGGTGTGCCACGGCGGGGTGGTGAACGCGTACATCGCCCAGTGCCTGGACTTCTCGATCGACGACTTCATGCGCTTCGACGTCGACTACACGTCGGTGAGCCGGGTGATGGCGTCGAGCCGAGGCCACCGCAGCGTGATCGCGATCAACGAGCGCACTCACTTCCGTGGACGACCCGAGCTCGCCGTCCGCGACTGACTCAGCTCCTCAGTCCCGGATCTTGGCGAGCAGGCGCAGCAGCTCGAGGTAGAGCCACACAGTGGTCACGAGTAGCCCGAGAGCTGCGGTCCACTCCAGATCCTTGGGTGCGCCGGCCTTGGTCGCTCGCTCGACGAAATCGAAGTCCAGCAGGTAGTTGAACGCCGCCACGCCGACGATGACCAGGCTGATGAGGATGCCGATCGGCCCGCTGCTGTGCAGGAACGGGACCTCGAGATCGACGCCGATCAGGTACATCAGCAGCTGCACCCCGTAGACGAGCATGATCCCCATCGTCGCTGCGACGACGCCGCGACGGAGACGGTCGGTCACCCGGATGATGCGGGTGCCGTACAGAAAGAGCATCGAGGCGAAGATCGCGACGGTCAGCATCGCTGCCTGGAGCACGATGCCGTCGTAGCTGAACTCGTACACGTGGCTGAGCGCGCCCACGATGAGTCCTTGGACGAGTGCATATGCGGGGGCGATGACCTTCGCCCAGGCCGGCTTGAAGTAACTGAGGATGAGCAGGCCCAGCCCGCCCAAGAGAGCGATGAAGATCCAGCCGGGCAGCCGGGCGCCCGCGCCAGGGATCACATCGACGGCGTTCCACCCCGCCACAGCCGATCCCACGAGCAGGACCAGCAAGACTGCGGTTGCGCTGGCGACGCCACCGATGCGCATGGTGTCGCGGTCCGAGACGATCGGCCCGCGGTCTGCAGCGTTGCCGATCTCCAGGTGCCGCTCGGTCAGAAAAGCATTGCTACTCATGCCCTACAGGGTACGACGACAGACCCAAAAGGGCTATGGGCCGCGGGAGAGCGAGCGGCGACTCGGCGAAGCCGTGAGCCGCGGGAGGGGCCATGGCAATCCA
>CAZVUM010000004.1:40515-74452 GCA_964629575.1 uncultured Acidimicrobiales bacterium
GTGAGCCGCGGGAGGGGCCATGGCAATCCACGAGCGAGGAGCCACGAAGTGGCGAAGTGGCGGCGAGCGGCGACTCGGCGAAGCCGTGAGCCGCGGGAGGGGCCATGGCAATCCACGAGCGAGGAGCCACGAAGTGGCGACGAGCCGTGGCAAACACTCAGCTATGGGGCACTTCGTTGAAGGGGAGGTCCTTGTCGGTGCGGACGTCGCCGGGCAGACCGAGGACGCGCTCGCCGAGGATGTTGCGCATCACCTCGGAGGTACCGCCCTCGATCGAGTTGGCTCGCGAGCGCAGGAACATCTGCTGGGGGCTGGCCGCAGCGGTGGCGTCGCGTTCCATGTCGTAGCTGCCATAGAGCATCCCGTCAGCGCCGAGCAGCTGCATGGTGAAGGCGTGGATGTCCTTGTTGTTCTCGGCGAACGCGAGCTTGCCGACGGAGCCTTCGGGGCCAGGGTCGCCCTTGGCCCGGTTCTGGGAGGCGCGGATGTTGGTCAGGCGTGCCGCTTCGGCCTTGCTCCACAGCGTCATCAGCTCGTCCTGGGTGGCGATGTCCTTGCGGTGCTCCGGCATGGCGTTCCACGCCTCGACGGCGACTGCGATGGCCCCCGATCCGCGGGGTGCCTGGGCGCCGCCGATCGCGACCCGCTCGTTCATCAGCGTGGTGAGTGCCACGCGCCAGCCGTCGCCGACATCGCCGAGGCGTTCGCTGTCCGGGATGCGCGCGTCGGTGAAGTAGACCTCGTTGAACTCGGCTCCGCCGGTCATCTGGCGTAGCGGTCGCACCTCCACGCCGGGCTGGTGCATGTCGACCACGAAGTAGGAGAGTCCCTTGTGCTTGGGGGCCTCGGGGTCGGTTCGGGTCACCAGGCAACCCCAGCGGGACGCGTGCGCGAGGCTCGTCCACACCTTCTGTCCGTTGACGACCCACTCGTCTCCGTCGCGAACCGCGCGGGAGGTGAGCCCGGCGACGTCGCTTCCGGCGGACGGCTCGGAGAAGAGCTGGCACCAGAGCTCCTCGGTGGTGAAGATCGGGCGCAGGTAGCGCTTCTTTTGCTCCTCGGACCCGTGGGTGTAGATCGTCGGCCCGCACATCCCGTACCCCATCGGGTTGAGGGGGAAGCACTGCGGCGCCTTGACCTGCGCGAGCCTCGCGTTGACCGCGCCCTGCACCTTGGGGCTGAGTCCGAGACCGCCGTAGCCCTCGTCGAAATGGATCCAGGCGAGTCCCAGGTCGAATTGGGCGCCCATGAAGTCCACCCGGTCGCCCTGTGGGTCGTGATCTGAGAGCAGGTCGTCGACGAGCCCGAGCGCGTGGCGCTCCTCGGTGGACGTTGCGTCGGCCATGTTTCCTCCCGAAAGTCGCTCCGGAACGCTAGCTCTCCGCAGCGAGTCGCCCAAGGAGCTCGTCGCGGACCGAGGAGCCGCGCTCTCGTGCCCGTTCTGATGCGATTCGCCAACCGTGCCGCGACGAGTACGTGAGGGGAGGTTCGCCGAGGCGCCCTTCCCGGACAGCCATGACCTCGGCGAAGAAGAGCTCGTGGTCGCGCATCATCATCGAGTCGACGACCTCGCAGTCGAGGTACGCCATCGCGTTGGGGACATATGGCCGGTCGTCGATCACCTCCACGTAGTCGGTGAAGCGATGCTCGAACTTGTGGCCCGGATAGCTGAAGTACTGGCCTTCGGCGATCTGGTCACCGGCCAGAATCGACACCGTGAAGGCTCCCGAAGCGACGATCAGCGGGTGAGTGTCGTGCTTGGGAGACACGCTCGCCATGACCACCGGGTCCTCGAATGAGACCTGACACACCCAATGCGAGGTGTAGAGCCGGTGGAGGCCATCGTGAGCGGCGCCGACGACCTGCACCCCCTTGGCCATCTGCCCCAACGAACGCTTGATGTCCCGATCGATCACGGGCTCATCGTGACACGCTGGGGCTGCGCGGTCAGTTGAGCCGGGCCCAGAGGCGACGGGCCGCGGCTCGCAGCTGATCGGCGTCGGTGCCGCCATAGCGATCAGCGGCTTGTTCGAGGTAGCGCGCTGCGTCGTCGACCCGGCCGCGTCGCTCGAGAGCGGTCGCGAGCTGGCGGTATTCGTCGAGCGGACAGTCGTCGAGGCACACGAGCAGCTCGAGCACCGAGGCCAGGGCAGTGCTGTTGCGTGAGTGGTGATGGATCATCCGCAGGTTGTTCAGCATCCGCAGCACGATCACCTGCGGGGGTGTTTCGGCGAGGTACGACCGTTCGAAGGCGACACCTGGCTGCATCGACTCGAAGAGCTCCTGCGCACCAGCGGCGTCGATCACGGTTCCGCCGAACGCGTCGATGAACACGTCGTCATCGCCTCGGTGCCCCACCAGGAAATGCCCGGGCATTCCGATGCCGAACAGCGGCACCCCAGCTCGACGACCGACCTCGATGGCGAGGACCGAGAGCGTGATGGGGATGCCAGTACGGCGCTCCAGCACGAGATCGAGATAGCTGTTGTCGGGGTCGTAGTAGACCTCGCGTTCGCCGGCGAAGCCGAGATCGTGGAACAGCAGCCCGACGAGCCCATCGAGGCTCGGCTCGGGCAGAGCAGCTGCGAGCTCGTCCAGGCGGTCCCGAGCCGCCTCGACGTCTGTGTCGTGTTGGCCGCAGTGCGACGAGATCAACAAGCACGCGAGATCGAGCGGGAGCGGGTCGCCTCGAACGACGTGGGCGAATCGCTCACGGCTGCTTCGCGCGTCGTCTGCATCCATGACGCCTCGCAGCGTACCGGCGCGCCGCGTCGACCTGATCGAGGGTCAGCCGACGTAGTCGCCGAGCGTGCCGCTCTCGATCGCCTCCACGGCGGCATCCACCTCGGCGATCGTGAACTGCCCCTCGAGGATCGCCTGCTCGATGTCGCCACCCGCGGCGATCACGAGGGCGGCGGCGATGACGTTGGCTGCGTCGATGCCCGACACAGAGCCCTCGGGCTCCGCGGTCGGGTCGCTCTCGTGCTGCTCGTCGGACTCGTCAGGCAGTATCGCCGGAGTCGACTCCTCCGGGCCGGCAGCGACCGACGGAAGACCCACCGGCACCTCAGCCTTCGTGGCGGCGGACTCCTCGAGGACGTGCGTTTCCTGCTCGCTCTCCTGCGACGCGGCGCCGCTCGGCGTCACACCGCTCGAGCATGCACTCAGCGCGACCAGAGCAGCGAACACGACCGCGACGAGGGCGACGCGGGCCACACGTGGGGGCTTGGTGATCATCAGGACTCGCCTCCGGGAACCGACGTGTCGGGCTCGGGCGTGTCCTCCACGCCGTCGTCCGGCATACGTTCCTCATCGGTCGGGGTATCGGGTTCTTCGAGCTTTGGCGGCTCTGGAATGTCGGTCTCGTCGTCGGGGGGCAGGGGTGCGTCCTCGACGCCGTCGTCCCCGCTCCCGTCCCCGCCAGAGCGTCGTTCACGGCGATCCTCGCGACGGTCCTTGCGTTCGTCGGCCCGTTCGTTGCGGTTCTCGCCGCGGTCCTCGGCGCGATCGGCCCGCCGCTCGTCCCGTCTGGCGTCACGCTCGGCTGTCCGTTCCTCGCGCTCGGCGCGCCGCGCCTCGGCCTCTTCGGGCGTGGGCCCGTAGCCATTCTCGACCAGGGCCTGGCGCAGCTTGCCCTGGGTGACCTCGATCTCGCCCTCGTCCTCGAGGTACATGATGAAGATCTTGCGGAGGTTCAGGCCGTCGCCGTCGTCGCCCTCGTCGGTCTCGTCCTCGGCCAGCGTGAGGCCGTTCTCGGCCATGTAGTCGGCCAGGAACTCCGCCAGAGCGTCTTTGATCTCGCCCGTCTCGGTCTCCACACCGTTCGCGCCGAGGAAGCGCACCACTGCGTGCGCGAGGCCGTGGGAGTGGTTGGCCCGCTCGCGGATGAGCTCCTCACGCTCCTCTTCGGGCAGCTCGGCGACCTCGTCGACCTTCTCCTCGTCGATGACACCGTCGTCGACGAGCTCGTCGACCTTGTCGGAGATCTCCTCCACCAGCTCGGGCGGAAGGTCCTCCTGCGACAACCCGACCGTCTCGAGAAGCTGATCGAGGGTGTCCTGCGATTCGGCAGCCGCGCCCGGCGCGAGCACACCGCCGAGAAGAGCAACAGCCGCGATCGCTGCGGTCGCGCGTTTGATCATCGTCACCCCATCCGTCGAGTCGGGTGAGGATCGGCAGGTGCTGCGTCCGCCTTGAGCACTGCGGCGGCGATACTGGCTCCGTGAGCACTCACCCTTATCTCGACAACGAGGGGCCGATCGCCATCGCACACCGCGGTGGTGCGGGTGATCATCCCGAGAACACGATGCCCGCGTTCGCAGCTGCGGTGGCGCTCGGGTACCGGTACGTCGAGACCGACGTCCACGTGACGGCCGATGGGGCGCTCATCGCGTTCCACGACGACCGGCTGGACCGGGTCACCGACCGCTCGGGAGTGATCTCCGAGATGACGTGGACCGAGGTCTCCGAGGCGCGGGTCGGGGGGCTGGCGCCGATCCCTCTTCTCGCCGACCTCCTGACGACCTTTCCGGATCTCCGGGTCAACATCGATCCCAAGAGCGACGATGCGGTCGAGCCGCTGATCAGAGAGCTCCGGCGACTCGACGCGCTGGATCGCATCTGCGTGGGTTCCTTCTCCGACGCTCGGCTCGAGGCCCTCCATGACGCGTTCGGAGAGCGAATCTGTATGAGCGCGGGCCCTCGGGAGACGCTCAAGATGAAGCTGGCAAGCGCGGGCCTGCCGTTGCGCTCGTTCCGTGCACGCTGCGCACAGGTTCCGGTGAGTTTTCGGGGGATCCCGATCGTGAACGCCCGCTTCGTCACGCGCCTTCACCGATTGGGCCTCGCGGTTCACGTCTGGACGATCGACGACCCCGCGGAGATGAACCGGCTGCTCGACCTCGGCATCGACGGGATCATGACCGACCGGCTGCAGGTCCTGCTCGATGTGTTCGACGGGCGAGGCCTGGCCGCGTGAGGCCTGGCGAGGTGACGTTTGGGGGGTAGCTTCGGCCCGGTGAGCGCACCGATCGAAGTCCCGTACGTCACGCGCCATGCACCCAACGCAATGGTGTGCAGCATCGACCATCTGGCGAGCGGGGCCGGCATCGCCGCGCTCCGAGCAGGTGGCAACGCAGCGGATGCGGCCATCGCGACATCGGCCGTACTCGCCGTGACCTCCCAGCACATGTGCGGCATGGGCGGCGACCTGTGGGCCCTCGTTCATCATGCGGACGGACAGCCACCTGACGCCCTCAACTCCAGCGGTCGCGCCGGCTCGGGCGCCGACCCGCAACGTCTCAGGGACGAAGGCCACACCGAGATGCCGTTCCGTGGCGATGCGCGCAGCATCCCCGTGCCGGGCTGCGTCGACGGGTGGCTCGCGCTGCACCGACGTCACGGGCGACTGCCGTTCGGCGACGTGGTGGCGAGCGCGATCGGTCTGGCTCGCGACGGCTTTCCGATCGGCCCGCAGTGCGCCGCAGCGACCCACCAGCTCCAGGGCTTGCCGAACACGGAGGACTACCTGAGCGCCGGCCCACCCCGAACCGGCCAGCGGATCAGACGTGAGGGCGTCGCGCGAGCGCTGGGGGCCATCGTGGCGGGGGGCCGGGACGCCCACTACCTCGGTGAGTTCGGGCGCGCGCTGTTGCAGTTCGGCGACGGCGAGTACACAGAGGACGACCTGGCGTTCGACAACGCCGAATGGGTCGAGCCGATCGCCGTGGAGGCCTGGGGTCACCGCATGTGGACGGTGCCGCCCAACTCGCAGGGCTACCTGACCCTGGCCGCATCGTGGATCGCGTCGAGGCTCGATCTCCCCAGCGACAGCTCTGATCCGGCGTTCAGCCACCTGCTGATCGAAGCCGCCAAGCAGGCCGGCTACGACCGTCCCGACGCGCTGCACGAAGGGGCCGACGGCCACACGTTGGTGAGCGAGGCGCGCCTCGGGCCGCGGGCCGCTGCGATCGACCGCACGACCACGAGCCGGCTCGGTCTCAACACCTCGGATGGCGACACCATCTACCTCGCCACCGCCGACGCGGACGGGATGGGCGTGTCGCTCATCCAGAGCAACGCGTCGGGATGGGGCGCCAACGTCCTGCTCCCCGGGACCCGCATCTCGCTTCACAACCGCGGCCTCGGCTTCAACGTGATCGAGGGCCACCCTGCCGAGTACGGACCGAGGCGCCGCCCGCCGCACACCCTCGCCCCGGCGCTCGTGCAGCGCCTCGACGGTTCGTTGCGGTACGTCCTCGGCACCATGGGGGGCGACACCCAGCCCCAGATCCTCCTCCAGCTCCTCGCCCGCCTCCTCCACACAGGAGAGAGCCCAGGGCGCGCTCTGGCCGCAGGGCGATGGCGACTTGCGGGGGCCAGCGCAACGGGGTTCCACACGTGGACCGACCCCGACGAGATCGTTGTGGAGCTCGAAGGTCACGCCGACGGTCTGGACTCCGAGCTCGCCGACCTCGGTCATCGCGTGTCACGGGTCGGCAGGCACAGCAGCGCGTTCGGTCACGCGCACCTGATCGAGGTCGGTGAGGAGTCGCTCGGCGGCGCCAGCGATCCGCGCGCCCTCACGGGCGGCGTCGCCGGCTATTGAACACCCTTCAACCGTCCGACCTCAGGGGGCGGGTGGCCCATATGGACAGTGACGGCAGCCGCTGTCGCAGCACGAACCCCGCCGCAGGTGGTACCCGGCGGTGAAGACGAACAGGCCGCCGCCGGGATCGATGTAGCCGTCCTCGCCGGCGGCATCGGCCCGATCGTGAGCGGCAACGACGCCTGGGCTCAGCGGTTCTTCCACTGGACCTGCCGACGGCTGAGGAACGAACTCATCGCCTCACGGCTGTCCTCGGTCTGGCTGGCCATGATCTGGTTGCGGTTCTCGATGTCGATGCCGGCGCGGAGGCTCGGGATCTCGAGGTTGGCCCACATGACCTCCTTCGTCATCCACACGCCGAAGGGGCTGTTGGCGGCGATCTCCTCCGACACGCCGAGGCAGACGTCCATCAGATCATCGTCGGGGACAACCCGACTCACGAGACCGATGCGATCCGCCTCCGCGCTGTCGAACACCCGGCCGGTCAGCAGCAGCTCCCACGCGCGGGACGCTCCGATGAGGCGGGGCAGCATCCACGAGACACCGATGTCGCAGCCGCTCAAGCCGAGCCGCACGAACGCGGTGCCGAACTTGGCCGATTCGGCGCAATACCGAACGTCGCTCGCGCACGCGATCGCGAAGCCTCCCCCGGCGGCCGCGCCGTTGATCGCCGAGATGATCGGCTGACGGACGTCTCGCATGTGATGGACGAGTTCGGCGATGTACTGCTGAGTGGCCATGCCCTGCTGGGGTCGACCGAAGTCCTCGGTCCCCGGCACCGCTCCGAAGCCTGTGAGATCCAGGCCGGCACAGAATCCACGGCCCGCTCCGGTGATGATCACCGACCGCACGTCGTGGTCGCTGTCGACGTCGTCGAGCGCACGGTGCAGATCCTCGACGAGGTCGAACGTCAGGGCGTTCAGTCGCTCGGGGCGATTGAGGGTGATCCGCGCCACACCGTCGGCAGGGGCATCGACCAGGACATTCTCGTACTCGTGTTGCATCGGAGCCTCCAGAGCGCGCCGAATCTACCCGCCCGGTGCGACCCGTGTTCGAGATGTCGGAGCCGCTCGGGGCTCAGACGACTCAGTTGGCGATCGCGGCCACTTCGATGCGGCCAGGACCCAGGGCCCGGGCGGTGGCCAACGCTCGATCGACGACGTCGATCAGCTCGGCGGCATCCATCGCGTGCGAGGGGTAGCAGGCAAGACCGGCCGACATCGTCACGACGTCGCGTGCCGGGGTGTCGAGAAGCGCCCGACGAATACGGTCGGCGGCCCACACAGCACCTGTTTCTGCCGTGTCGTCGAGTACCGCTGCGATCACGCCGGGGCGGATCTGGCAGATGGTGTCGGAGTCGCGCAGGGTGTTGCGGACCACTCGCGCCATCACGCGCATCGCATGATCGCGGAGGTACGGCGCGAAGGTGGCGAACTCATCGATCTCGAAATGGCAGACCGACACCGGCTTGAGCGTGCGCCGGGCCAGAGCGACCTTGCGATCGACAGACAGCGTGAAGAAACGGTCATCGGGAAGCCCAGTGATCGGATCGCTGATCGATTCCACACCCTCGGCATCCGGCATTCGCATTGACCCCATGAACGAGCACACTCCCTGTCTGAGGCACGGCTGCTTCGTCGGGCTGTGGCGCCACGAACGCTGCAAGTGGCCAGGGTGCCACGGTTCGCGTCGGGCGACAAGATCGCGATCGCCGAGTCCCGGATGGGACGTCGATTCCCCATCGGCAGTTGCCACGCCGCGACTGAGGAACACGTGGTGGGACCCGCTTGCGCTCCTCGCCGATGCCCTAGGGTCGCCTGATGCGACTCGCACGACACGAGACAGCCACCGGCCCCCGCATCGCGGCAGTGGTCGACCAGGACGGCGCCGAGGTCCTCGTGGATCTCGACGTCTCCCACACCGATCTCCCCGGGCTTCTGGCCGCTGTCGGCAACGATCCGGCGGGGCTCGCTGCCCTCGCGAGCGGCGCCACCACACCGCTGAGCGAGGCACGTTTGCTGTCGCCCGTCGGTGCACCCCCAGCGATTCTGGCGATCGGCCTCAACTACAGGGCCCACGCCGAGGAGGGCGGGCGCGACGTGCCCACCACCCCGGTGATCTTCACCAAGCACCACAACTGCATCATCGGTCCCGGCGAGGGCATCCACATCCCCAACGCGGCCCCAGATCGAGTCGACTACGAGGGCGAGTTGGCGGTCGTGATCGGTAAGCGGTGCCGCCATGTCCCACGGGATCGGGCGAGCGAGGTCATCGCCGGCTACACGATCATGAACGACGTGTCGGTCCGCGACTGGCAACGGGCGAGCCAAACGATGCTGATGGGCAAGTCGTGGGACACCCACGGCCCCACAGGCCCCTGGATGGTCACCGGCGATGCCGTCGACCCGCATGCGCTCCAGCTCACCACGCGGGTCAACGGCGAGGTACGCCAGGACTCCAACACCGACGATCTGGTGTTCGACTGCTTCGACATCGTGGAGCACCTCTCGACAGCGTTCACCCTCGAGCCGGGAACGCTGATCGCCACGGGCACTCCCGCAGGCGTCGGCCTGTACTGGGATCCGCCCAAGATGCTGGGTCCGGGCGACGAGGTCGCGATCACGATCGAGGGCATCGGAACGCTTTCCAACCCGGTGATCGCCGAGCCGTCCGACACTGCGCTGATCTGACGTCGTGCATCTCGCACGCGACGACGTTCCAGATCACAGCGAGCGCTTCGAGTTCGACTTTCGTCTCGATCAAGGGCGCTCCATGGGTCGCACGGGGGGCAAGGGGCCACTGGGACCGGTCACCTACGACGGACCCGACCTCTGGCGCGCCGAGGATCTGCCCTCGGGGCGGGCCACGCTGCGGATCCGGCGTGACGGAAACGTCGCACATGTGGATGCGTGGGGCCCGGGGCTTGCCGAGGCCATGGAGAAGGTTCCAGGGCTGCTCGGCGCGCTCGACGATCCCGCACGGCTCGTCCCCGCGGACCCGGTGGTCGCCCGCTGGGTCAAGCGGTTCCCACACGCCCGGATGACCCGCACCGGGACGATCTGGGAACACCTGTTGCCCACCATCTCGGGCCAGAAGGTGCCGGGACCCAACGCCAAGGCCGGCTGGCAGGGAATGCTGCGAAGGTGGGGTCGGCGCCCCGAGGGTCCCGCACCCGCCGATCTCATGCTGCCCCCGGACCCCGACGTCATCGCCGGGCTCGGCTACGCGGAGTTCCACCGCCTCGACATCGAGCGGAAACGGGCCGAGATCATCATCGAGGTCGGTCGACGCCATCGTCGACTCGAGGAAGCGGCGACCATGGAAGGGCCCGCGGCCCGAACGCGGCTCGAAGCCATTCGCGGAATCGGACCGTGGACGTCGTCGATCGTGACCCAGCTGGCCCTGGGCGATCCCGATTCGGTCATCGTTGGCGACTACTGGATCCCGTCGTACGTGTCGTGGCATCTGGCCGGCGAACGCCGGGCCAGCGACGAGCGGATGCTGGAGCTCCTGGAGCCCTACCGGGGGCAGCGGGCCCGGGTCCAGAGCTTCGCCAAAGGGGCAGGCGCTCCCCCGCGTCGCGGCCCCCGCCTCGCCCTGGTCGACATCCAGGGCCGATAACCCCTTCTGCCAGCTTGTGTGGTGACCCCGGTCACCGTGGAAGCTGGCAGAACGGGGTCAGTCGAGCAGTGACACCGGGATGTCGACGACCTTGGCTCGGAGGTATTCACCGAGGGCCTTGGCCTGGGGGTCCTGACGGGTCGAGGCGGCGACGCCCTCTTCGAGGATGCCGTGGAAGATGAAGTTGAGGCTCCACAGGTTGGCCAGGTCGTAGCGATCCACAGGGTGCTCACGCGCCTCTGGCATCAGCTCGGCGAGCTTCTCGACGGTGAGGAAATCCGACAGCCACGCGAAGGCCTCCGCCGAACGGGCGAAGATCCCGAGGTTGGCGTTGGGCCCCTTGTCGCCCGACCGCGTCCCGTACAGCACGCCCAGAGGAACCGCTCGCGTCTCGCCGCCGGGCACGGGCGGGAGCTCGACGGCCTGCACCTCGACGGTTCCACCGTCGCTCGGCGGGGTGTTGTCGACCACGGTCTTCACGCCGTCGACGACCACGTCCATCGGGACCAGGTCGGAGTTGATCAGCGCAGGCCAGTACACGCCGAAGGGCTGACCGGGACCGGGCCCACCGCCGGTGCCGAACATCCCCGGAATCGAGCACAGGCCGATCTCCGTGCCGGCGTTGGAGAATGCACGGCCCGTCTTTCGCTCGTCGGGGTCCTTCACGATGATCTTGTAGACAGCGACGGCTTCCTCGTTGGTGGCCGGATCGACCTTGTGCGTCGGGAGGAACTTGCGCACCACGGTCTCGTAGTCGTCAGGGCCATAGGGGCACTGGTTCCAGAACTGCCGCTCGATCAACTCGGCTTTGGCCTCGATGTCGAGGCCCGTGAGGCCGATCGCGATCTGGTTGCGGTAGCCACCCTGGTAGTTCATCGCGACCTTGAGCTGGGCCGGTGCAGGCTCGCCGCGTGTTCCGGAGATCCGCACCCGATCCCGCTCCACCTGTTCGAGCTGAATGGTGTCGAAACGCGAGACCACGTCGGGGTTCATGTACCGCTCGGACTGGATCTCGTAGAGCAGCTGGGAAGTGATCGTGCCGATCGACACCTCGCCACCGGTTCCGTCGTGCTTGCCGATCACGGTCGAGCCGTCCGCCGCCACCTCGGCCCACGGAAACCCCGGGTAGGTCAGATCTTCGATCTCGGTGAAGAACGAGTAGTTGCCGCCCGTCGCCTGACCGCCGCACTCGATCACATGTCCGGCGACGATCGCCCCGGCCAACGCATCCCAGTCGTCCCTGGCCCAGCCGTGGTGCCATGCCGCCGGTCCGGCGACCACCGCAGCGTCGGTGGCCCGCCCGGTCACCACGATGTCTGCACCCTGCTCCAGCGCCTCGACGATCCCCCAGCACCCGATGTAGGCGTTGGCGGTCACGATGCGCTCGGCGATCTCGCCGAGCGGCTGGCCCGTGTCGAGATGGGCGAGGTCGTTGCCCGCCGCCATCAGATCGGGAAGCCGGGCGGTGAGGTCGTCGCCGCCGACGTAGGCCACCGAGGGGTTGAGCCCGAGGTTGTCTGCGACCTCCGACACCGCAGCGGCACACCCCTCCGGGTTGAGGCCACCAGCGTTGGACACCACCTTGATGCCCTTGTCCAGGCACTGGCCCATTACCTCTTCCATCTGCTGGACAAAGGTGCGGGCGTAGCCGGCGCCGGGCCGCTTGGCCTGGATCCGGCTGAGGATGAGCATCGTCAGCTCGGCGAGCCAGTCCCCTGTGAGGGCGTCGATCGGTCCGCCCTCGACCATCTCTTTGGCCGCGGCGAGGCGATCTCCGAAGAAGCCGCTGCAGTTGGCGATCCTGATCGGTGCGGTGTCCGGTGACGTCATTGCTCCCCCAGCCTCCTGGTCCGGCGCCACCCTAGACTTCCGCCCATGGCGAACCCCGTTCTGCTCCTACACGGTTTCACGGGCTCAGTGGAGTCCACCTGGCGACCCACGGGGATCATGGATCTCCTGCAGGACGCTGGCCGCGAGGTCATCGCCTGGGATCTCCCTGGTCACGGGAGCGCCGAGAAGCACCACGACCCCGCGGCCTACGCCGACATGGAGGAAGGGCTGGTCGCCCAGCTCCCCGATGGCCAGCTCGACGGCGTGGGGTTCTCGATGGGTGCGCGTACCTTGCTCTGCATGGCGGCCATCGCGCCGGAGAAGTTCGGCAAGCTCGTGGTGTCCGGCGTGGGGCGCAACCTCTTCGAGCGCGACGAAGCGCAGGCCGAACGGATCGCCCGAGGCGTGCAGGGCGACGCGGAGGCCGACGACGTGCACGCCCAGACCTTCGCCCGTTACGCCGCTGAGCCCGATCAGGACGGTCAGGCACTCGCCGCGTTCATGCGCCGGAAGCACTACCCGCTCAACGACGCGGCCTTCGCCAAGATCACACATCCCGTCCGCGTCGTTCTCGGAACCGAGGACTTCGCCGGGCCCGCCGATCCACTTCTCGAGCGGCTCTCCGACGGCTCGCTGACCGAGATCCGCGGCTGCGACCACTTCGCGACCCCGAAGAACTTCGGCTTCATCGATGCGGTGCTCGAGCACCTCGAGGCATTCTGACAATTTCCACAGGCCTGTGGATATTTTGTTGACTGAACGTCCGCTTGGTTACCCTCTCGGTCACTGACCGGCGGGGTGCCCCGACGTGTCGGTGCCCCCCTCCACCGGTCAGCGCCAGTTACTGACAAAGGGGGTACTGGCACATGATGGCAACCATCTTGACGCTCATCATCTTGGGAATGATCTTCCAAGCTCTGGTGGCGATTCTCGACTCGATACTCGAGACCGTGAAGGTCAAAGATCAGCTCGAGGGGATCCCGATCCTGGGAGCCCAACTCAACCTGATCTGGGCCTACGTTTTCGTGGCAGTCAGCCAGATCAACGCGGATGACGGGCTCACGCACGGGGTCCAGCTGTTCGGTTCGAACGTCGAGACCTTCGCGCTCGGTCGGTTCGGCATGGACGTGGCGATGGCGATTGCCATCGTGGCCTTCATCCCGATTCGGGAGGCCGCGGTGGAAGCGCTGCGCAAGGGCATCGGAGGCAACAGGGACTGACACCTGGCGTGACGGGGAGCCGTGCGGGCGGCTCCCCGCTGCCGCGGTGGCGTCAGCCCGTGCCGCGGCAGATCAATACAGGGCGACGACGGCAGCAGGAACCGGGGCGTCGAGGTAGGGAGTCGGGTCCACCGGGACGCCATCGACCCGCACCTCGAAGTGCAGGTGCGCTCCGGTCGAGAATCCCGACGAGCCGATGGTGCCGATCTGTTGGCCGGCGGCGACGGCTTCACCGACCGACACAGACACGGCGGCCAGGTGGGCATAGACGGTGGCCAGGCGATCTCCGTGGTCGATGACCACGTCGGTGCCGTAGGCCACCCTCGACTCGATCTCCACGATCGTGCCGCCTGCTGAAGCGACCACAGGAGCGCCCGCGGTGGCGCCGGTCCGGACGAGATCGATCCCTGCGTGAAGCTGGGTCACGCCCCAGATGGGGTGGCGACGCAGACCGAACGGCGACGTGACGACCCGGTTGGACACAGGGGACATCAGCTGGCCGGGCGTAGGCGCAACAGGCGCCTGACACGCCTGCCCGTGAACGAGCTCGACCTCGATGTGTGCGCTGTCGGCCCCCGACGACTGCGACGACGCGGGGCCAGGCGGCACTGCGATGTCGTGGCGGAGAAGGAGCGCCCCGGCGCCGCTGGTCGTTGCCACGAGCGCGGGACCGCTGTCACACATCGCGACCTCGGCGACCGATGCGTCTCCATGAGCCGTCACGCGACCCGTCGACTCGACCAACGAGTACCCCAGACCCGACGCAGACGGGAGGAGGGCGATGAAGTCGCCGTCCAGACCATCGGCAGGGCCGGACCCGTAGTAGCGAGCATCGCCGAAGGTGAACACACCGCCGTCGTCGGCCACCACCCAGTACCCGAGACCCGTCGGCGTCGCAGCGATGCCCACGATCGGTCGGTTGAGGATCAGGCCACCCGTCGAGCCCCAGTACACCGCGTCACCGAACGCGAACACTCCCCCGTCGTCGCCCGCCAGCCAGTAGCCCAGACCGGTCGGCGTCGCGGCGATGGAGGCGATCGGTCGATTCAACGCGATGGCACCCGTGGACCCGTGGTAGCCGGCGTCACCGAACGCGAAGACACCACCGTCGCGTGCGACAAGCCAGTACCCGAGACCACTGGGAGTCGGGGCGATGCCCACAACCGGTTCGTTGAGCACAGCGCCACCCATCGATCCGAAGAAACCCGCGTCGCCGAAGGTGAAGACCCCGCCGTCATCGCTCACGAGCCAATAGCCACCACCATCCGAGGTCGCCGCGATCGCCACGATGGGCGCATTGATCTGCACACCTTCGAGGTCGCCGCGATACGCCGCACCGTCGATCGGTTCGATACGTCCGCCGTCGGACGCCCGAGCGTGGCCGCTCACCGCCAAGCTGACCAGCAGCGACAGTGCAGCAACACACGACAGCATGCGGCGACGGGGCATCACGGGGCGACAGTCTTGCCTGAACAAGGCCGCGAGTGTTGAACCCCAACCTGTATCCGTTTCGACGCGCCGATAGCGTCCCGGGGATGGGGCTCGACGTGGTGCTTCTCGAACCGTGGAACCGCGGCTCGCACCAGCGATGGGCCCAGGGTCTCGCCGCCCACTCGAGACATCGAGTTCACGTCATCGGAAGCACCGACGACCGATGGCGGCGGGCCCTACGCACCAACCCCGTCGACTTCGGCCGCCGGATCGAAGCCCTCGACCATCCGATCGATTGCCTGATCGCGAGCACCCCGATCGATCTGCCCGCCGTGTTGGGTCACGCTCGCCGGAGCCTCGCAGGGGTGCCGTGCGTCCTGTACGCGCACGAAACGCAGGTGGCGTATCCCGCGGGCCCCAAGGGCGGGCAGGCGTCTCCTGCGATGGCGGCAGACTGGGGATCGATGCTGGTCGCAGACGTTGTCGTGGTCGCCAGCCGACACCACAAGAGCGCCCTCGAGCAGGCCCTACCCCCCTACGCCGCCGAACACCACGACGCCGACCCGGAGGCCGCGGATCGGGCCGCCGAGATCGCTTCACAGCTCGTGGTGATTCCCCAGGGGGTCACGTCCGAAGGTTGCGGCGAGCCGGGCACCGGTCCGCCGCGGATCCTGTGGAACCACCGCTGGGCCCACGACAAGGCCCCCGAACGGTTCGTTCATGCGATGAACCAACTCGCCGGCGACGGTCTCGATTTCGAGATCCTCGCTCTCGGAGAGGTCGAACGCAGCGGGCGAGCGGCCCAGCGCCGCCTCGTGGACACCTTGCCGGGCCGCATCGCGTGTCTGGGACATCAGCACCGCCACGACTACGACACCGCGATCCGAACGGCGGACATCGTCGTGAGCACCGCTCGCCACGAGTTCTTCGGAGTCGCCGTCGCCGAAGCGATCGCGGCCGGGGCCCGTCCGTTGTTGCCCGACCGACTCGCCTACCCCGAGCTCATCCCCCCAGAGCTGTCCGGTGAGCTGCTGTACCGGGGCGCGCTCAGCGCAGCCCTCCGCCCACTGCTCTCCCAGAATCGGTCCGACCTCCACCGACATCAGCGTCAAACGCTCGGGCACATCGACCGCTTCTCGTGGGATCGCGTCGTTTCCTTGTATGACGACGTCATCGAATCGGTGGTGGTCGGCTCGTGATACTGGTCGACGAGCCCATCTGGCCATGGCGGGGACGCAAGTGGGCACATCTCGTGTCGGACGAGAGCTACGACGAACTCCATCATTTCGCCCATCGGATCGGGAAACGACGGGTCGGGTTCCAAGGCGACCACTACGACGTGCATGAGGACGAGAGAGCTGCAGCCCTCGCCCTCGGCGCTCAGCGGGTGCCCGCTCGCGATCTGGTCAAGCGCCTTCGGGCGAGCGGCCTGCGCCGGCGCGGCGGGCTCGAAGGCTGGCACGTCCATCTCGACGGCACCGTGCGCGACCTGCCGGGCGGGATGCTCGACGTCTTCGGTCAACGCGAGCTCGCGGAGCCACTCACCCGCGGGGCCGAGCTCCTCCAGGCCACACCCGAGCGAAGCCTGGTGCTGCTCGAGAGGGATGCCGAGGTCGCCGTGATGATCGAAGCCCCACACGCCGTCGACCACGAGGCGCGCCTACGTGAGTTCGCCCACGAGGTCTGGATCCACGGCGCCGAAAACGGAGCCATGGTCGAGCTGCTGCGTTCGCGTTCGGGCGGCGGGTAGAGAGAAAAGCCCGACTCAGACCTCGCGGACGCCGTCGATCACGAGGGCGACGCCGAGCAGGACCACGACGGTCGCGAGGAGTCGGGCAGCGGCCACCCATCCCGAACGGCGCCCCAGGGGCAATCCAGCCAGAAGCGTGGTGGCCGCGCCGGCCACTGCTGCTGCACCAACCGTCGGCCACACACCTTCGTCGACACCCAGGCTGAGCCAGGCGAGGACCGCTCCGGGCCCGGCGAGGAGCGGGTAGAGAACCGGGATGACGACGTCGAGGGGCGCACCACGGAGCTTCTCGGGCGTCCCGACCGGCGCCGCGATCACCACCAAGCCAGTGAGTGTGATCACCATGGCGGATGCGATCCGAAAGGTCTCCGGCGCAACGTCGAGCGCATCGATGAGGGGGGAGCCCACCGACGCGAGTGCCCCAGCGAGGGCCACGCCGAGTACCGAGCCTCCGAGGGCCGCCTTCGAGCGCACTCCAGCCAGCCGGGAGCCGAGCAACAACCTGACGCGCGCCGGGTTGACGACGGCAACACCCAGAAGGACGATCGCCAACCCGTTCATCGCTCACCCTTTCGGCGGTCAGCGGACGTCGGGTTCATCGGTTCCCCCTCGCGGCCGCCGTCTCGATGCTGTCGCCGCGGTCGGCCTTCAGCGAATCGAGGAAGAGCAGCGCATCACGGATCGTCAAGAGAGCTGACAGCGTGTGCTGTTGGTCATCCACCTGAGTGGCGCCGTCGCGGAACCAGGCTCCTGCGGAGAATTCCGGCAGCGGGTCCGATGCCGCCTCCTCCGGAGTGGTCTGCCGCTCGACCAACATCCCCCCGATACAACGCAGATGCTCCGCCAGGGCCGCCCGATCGTCACGCAGGACCTCTTCGGTGGCCGACAGCCGGTACATGCCGGCGACACCTTCGCCCAGAGCACCGAGGCCCGCTCCGAGCGCCTGGCCCCACCGCAACCAGCGGCGGAGGCCCTCGTTGGTTCGCGTCGACTCGACACGGGTCATCACCGCGAAGTCGGCCGCAAGCAGCTGCACGTACCGCTCTTCGATCACCGTGGACGACCCACCGAGGCTGTCGAATCCATAGGACGCCCAATGATCGGGGAGCCGCAGCTCGTGGCCCTCTGCGATCCGTCGATGGCCTGCGATGTATGCACCGGTCCGTCGCGCGGCCTCGGTGAAACCGTCGTCGGGAAAGACCTGACCCGCCAGAGCCAGGCCCCACATCGCCTCACCGGTACCGAACGCCCCATAGATCCCGACGGTCGGGGCCTGGGTGTCGCGATCCCAGAATGCGGGCATGGCGCCCGAGGGCTCCTGCTGCTGGACGAGGAAGCGCGCCGCACCGCGGATCACGTCGTCGTGGACCGCGTCGCCTGTCGCGACGCGCCGGTGGACGAGCGCGGAGATCATGAGGCCGGTGGACCCGATCTTCACCTTGCGACCCGGGGTCGTGAACGCGATCCAATTGTCGTGTTCGAAGAGGTTGTCGAGCATGTACTCGAGGGACGCGTCCGCGCCCGGGAGGAGGTCTGTGTGTCCGGCCGCCACGGCCTGGAACAACGCCGTGCTCATGCCCGCATGCCGCGGCAGGTTGTACGAGGTCGACACCGTGTTCGCCACCCGGTCGTAGCGGTAGAGGAAGCGCCCTTCCTCACCGAGGTTGTCGACAGCCCAGGAAGCTGCGCTGTCGATGGCGGCATCGACGTCCTGCACCGATACCGCCGGGCAGACCTCAGCGGGCACGAGTGCGATCCGAAACACGGCAGCGCCGAGAATCCACACCGCCAGGTGTGCCACGGTTCTGCGTCGGGTCCAGCGCCGAGTCACGCCGGGAGGCTACTGCCCGCGACAATGCTCACATGGCGGCGATCACACCAGCCTCTGGGAGGCGACCCCGTGATGCCGTTCGCTCGCTTGTTCTGGCTCTGATCCTGGTCAGCGTGACCATATGGCCGGTGCTTCGCCAGCCACCCAGGGATTCGTTCCCGCATTCCACCTACCCGATGTTCTCGGAGAACCGATCGCCGGTCGCCGACATCGACCTCGTCGTCGGCATCACCGCGGCGGGCGAGCGCACGACGCTGTCGCCCGAGCTGATTGCAGGAACCGAGGAAGTGATCGTCGCGGGTTCGCTCGTCCGTCGCTCGGTCGCCGCCGGGCCAGACGGCGCCTCCGGACTGTGCCGCGAGGTGGCCCGAAGGTTGGCGAACGTCGGCGATCGCGCCGAACTGGCAGTGCAGGTGGTGACAGACCGCCTCGACGCGGTGGCATGGTTCGCAGGAGACCGCACGCCGCTCACGACGGTGACCCACACACAGTGCGAGGTCCCGCGATGAGGGTCGCACTCTTGGAGGGACCGGTTCCCGCGCGGCGGCTCGCCTACGTGCGAGCGGCGGTGTGTGGATTCGCGACCGTCTATGTCGCGATCCGCTCGACGCACCTGTGGGCCGTGACGCGGCTGCGCACCGACCGATTCGACCCCGTCGGCGTCGTGTCGCTCCTCGTCGATGCACCGACCTCCCGGCTCGTCGTCGGCGTGACGATCGCCGCGACCGTGGCAACTGGCGCGGCCGCGACCCTGGGTTGGCGTTTCCGTTGGACCGGGCCGACTTTCGCGCTGCTTCTGCTCTGGGTTCTGTCCTACCGGCTCTCGTGGGGGCAGGTGCTGCACACCGAGAACCTGATGGTCCTGCATGTGATCGTCCTCGGCTTCAGCCCGTCGGCCTTTGCGTTCTCGCTCGATTCACGCGGCCGCGAGCCGGTTCCCGACGAACGCTCGTTCGGCTGGGCGCTTCAGCTGATGACGCTGCTGACCGTACTCAGCTACGCGATCGCCGCGTGGGCCAAGATCCGCAACGGTGGCATGGACTGGATGACCGGCGACGTTCTGCGCAACCAGGTCGCCTACGACAACCTCCGCAAGCATCTCCTCGGAGACGTCCACTCCGCGTTCGGCGGGTGGCTGACCAGGTACCGATGGCTGTTCCCGCCCCTCGCCACTGCGTCGATGGTGATCGAGATCGGCGCGCTTGCCGCGATTCCCCGGTCGCGCCTTCGCCCGCTCTGGGTCGGAGGCGCGTGGCTTTTCCACGTCGGTGTCCTGGTCCTGATGGCGATCCTGTTCCCTTACCAGCTCCTCGGCTTCGCCTTTCTGAGCGCACTGCCGGTCGAGGCGATCGTCGATCGCGGGCTCGGTCGGTGGCGGCGATCCCGGGCCGGTTCAGCAGCCCGGCCGCGAGGCGGGTGAACCCTCACAGGCGCACTAGCGTCGTCGCCCGTGATGAGTGCGCGAGGTCTGGCTCTCGGAGCCCTGCTGCTGATTCTGGCGGCGTGCGGCGACTCGACCGTTCAGGTGACCACGACCGTGCGGGGCGTCGACGAAATCCAGGTGATGTCTGCCGAGCAGGCCGCCGCGCTGCTCGATGGCGGCGGCGCGGTCGGCAGCGCGACAAGGACCCGAACCGAGGCCCAGCAGTTGGAGGTGACGGAGTCGGGCCGCTCGTTCCAGACCCGGCTGTCCACAGCGCTGACCACCTTCGGGAACTGCCTGGACGAGCGGGGTTTCAGCTTCATCGGCCTCCCCGGACAGGGCAACCCCGATGCGGACGACCAGGCGTACATTTCGGCTCTGATCACCTGCAACGCCGTCTCCAACATCTCGGGCGTTCTCCAGGAGCAGAACGATCGGCAGCAGAACCTCACCGCGGCGCAGAAGAAGGCGCTCAACGAGGACGCTCGCGATCTCGTCGAGTGCATGCGCGACCGCGGATGGGAGTTCGGTGAGCTCCAGCCGAACCAGAACGGCATCCTCGCCCCCAGCTCATTCCCGCCAGACATCCAGACGCGCCAGGACGAGTTCAACCGCGACCTGGGCGACTGCGGCTGGTTCGACCTCGATCTCGGCTGACCAAGAGGACGAGAGGACACTCTGTGATCAAGAAGATCTTCGGCACGATCGTGGTGCTCGCCATCATCGGAGGCGCGATCTACGCAATCGTCGTGCTGACCGAAGACGACGAACCGATCGTCGACGAGCAGGTCATCGTCGTCGACGAGGTCGAACGCCGGACCCTCCAGGACATCGTCGTCCTGCGCGGCGACGTCGATCGCGACGAGCGTTTCACCCTCTTCAGCGCAGTGGCCGGCCGGATCACAGCGATCAGCATCGAAGAGGAGGAGCAGATCTCCGAGGGCGACATCATCATGGAGGTCGACGGCCGGCCCATGCTCGCCGTCAGCGGCACGATCCCCTACTGGCGCGTGCTCGACTCTCGATCGCCCGATGGACCCGACATCGAGCTGCTCGAACAGTTCCTCCTCGACGAGGGCCACGATCCGGGCATCGTGGACCAGAACTTCACCGGTCGTAGTCGCACCGCATTGCGAGACTGGCAGGAGTCGCGCGGGTACCCCGACGACGGGGTCTTGCGGCCATCGGATCTCGTTGTAGCGGACTGGCCCGCGACCATCGGTTCGATCGACCTGCAGGTGGGGCAGTTCGTCGCCGCAGGAGCGCCGCTCTTCGTCCTCGTGGAAGACGAGCTCAGCGTGTCTGTCTCGGTCGATCCGACCGACCGGAGCCGCCTCGAGCCCGGCCTCCCTGCCACTGTGGAGGTCCCTGCGACAGGCGAGACCGCGCCGGGTCGCATCATCGAGCTCGCCGACACAGCGGTGATCGAGGGCCAGAGCGGTGAGCGGTACCGCGGCGAGGTCGAGCTGCTCCGCGGCCTCGACGCCGTGGCGGGCACCGCGGTGCGGATCGAGGTCGTCCTCGAAGAGGTCGTGGACGCCCTCGTGGTGCCCGTCGCCGCTGTGTCGCTCTCCGGGGATGGACAGGAGGAGGTGCGGATCCTCACGCGCGACGGAACCCTGGCTCGGGTCCCGGTGACGACGGGCCTCACCGAGGGGGCGCTCGTCGAGATCGTCGAAGGTCTCGACGGCGACGAGCAGGTCGTGGTGGAGGTCCGGACCGGGTGACCGCTCCGTTGCTCCAGCTCGAGGATGTTCACCGCACCTACGGCGGCGCAGTCCCCGTCCATGCGCTGGCCGACGTGAGCCTGCACATCGAGGCGGGAGAGTTCGTCGCGCTCGTCGGCCCGTCGGGGAGCGGCAAGTCGACGCTGCTCGGGCTTCTCGGGCTCCTCGACCGCCCGACCTCGGGAACGATCCGTGTCGGCGACCGAGACGTGAGCCGGGCCCGAGATGCCAGACGGACCCGGGAGCGCGGCCGCTCGATCGGCTTCGTCTTCCAGCAGTTCCACCTCATCCCCCATCTCAGCGCCCTTGGCAACGTGGAGACCGCTCTGCTGTATCGGCGGCTGCGGCGGCGCGACCGCCGCCAGCGCGCTCTCGATGCGCTCGACCAGGTCGGCCTCAGCGAGCGGGCCACACACCGCCCGGTCGAATTGTCCGGCGGAGAGCAACAGCGCGTTGCGATCGCCCGCGCCCTCGTCACCGACCCCCGCATCATCCTGGCCGACGAGCCAACGGGTGCCCTGGACACGGCCAACGCCGAGCTCGTCATGGAGCTGCTCCAGACGCTGCCCGACGCGAACCGAGCGGTGGTCATGGTGACCCACGACCTCTCGCTGGCCGAGAGGGCGGATCGCCAGGTCCGCCTGCGGGACGGCTATGTGGTCGAGGACACTGGAGCAGAGCCGTGAGAAGCACCGTCGAGCTGGTTCTCGTCGCGGTGCGCGGCCTGTTCGCCCGCCCGATGCGCACCGCGCTCATCCTGCTCGGACCGATCATCGGCGTCGGAGCGATCGTGGCAGCAGTCGGGCTGACCGAGAGCGCCAAGGGCGACGTCAACGCCACGTTGGACGAGCTCGGCACCAACCTGGTCACCGTGCAGGCGTCCGCCGGTCTCAGCCAGCCGGGGCAGCTGCCCCGGTTGCCCGAGGAGACCAAGGAGCGGATGCTCTCCATCTCGCTCGTGGAATCCGTGTCAGTGGTCACCGAGCTCCCCGGGCACCGGGTTCTCCCCCATGCCGCCGCAGCCGAGGCGTTCGAGGTCCTGCCGATCTCGGTGCGTGCGGCCGATGGCGAGCTCCCGACGGTCCTCGAGGTGGAGCTCACCTGGGGTCGGTGGCTGGACTCGTGGGATGAGCTCGACGGCCACAGGACCGTCGTGTTGGGAGCCGAGGCCGCCGCGGCGTTCGCCGTTCTACCCGGTGAGGCGCGCACGATTCTCATCGACGACCGCCGCTATGGGGTGGCCGGGGTGCTCGATCCTGTGCCGTTGGTCCCGAGCTACGACCTGTCAGTGTTCATCTCATTCGCTGCGGCGGCGACGGACTTCGACGACGACGGAGGGCCGACTCAGGCGCTGTTCCGCGTCGATCCAACAGCTCAGCTCAGAGACGACGACGCCGTGTTCCTCAATACGGTCATCACCGCAGGAGGCCCCGGCGGTATCGACGCCCCGGTGGTTCCGACCGACGCTCTCGAAGCCAGCGCCGCCGTCGACGAGACCCTGCGCGCCGTCGTCTTGCTCATGGGCGGGCTGGCGCTGCTCGTCGGCGGCCTCGGCATCGCCAACGTCATGTCGATCTCGGTCCTTCAGCGCTCTGCGGAGATCGGCATCCGCAGGGCGGTCGGACACTCACGCATTCGTCTCGCCGGCCAGTTTCTGCTCGAGGCAATGGTGGTCGGTGTCCTCGGCGGCCTCCTCGGTGCAGCCCTCGGAGCGGGAATCGTGGTGGTGGGTGCCGACTATCGCGACTGGACGCTCGTGCTGGAGCCGTCACTCCTGGTCGGGGGTGCCCTCCTGGCCATCGCCGTCGCCGTCGTCTCCGGCCTGGTCCCCGCTGTTCGAGCCGCCCGCCTCGAGCCCCTCGAGACCCTCCGACTCGGCTGACGGCATCTCCTCGGGGTCGGTCAACAACGCCGAGTCCACCAGCTCGTGACGGATCACGTACGTGGACCCGAAGGCCTGGATGGTGGCACCCGCTGGTATCGCCAGCAGAGCCCCGGCGGTTCCGAGCAGCGACGCGCCGACGATGACCGTTCCGAACGCCACGGCGGGGTGAATCGCCATGGTGTGCGCGGTGATGCGCGGCTGCAGCAGGTAGTTCTCGAGCTGCTGGTACAGCAGGATGATCAGCACCACCCACACCGCGCTGATCGGGTCGTCGAGTAGGGCGATCAACGCCGGGAGCACCCCCGCGAGATATGTACCGACCACTGGCACGAACTGCGAGAGCACGCCGACCCAGATAGCGAGTGGAAGTGGGAACGGCACCCCGAGAAGTCCGAAGGCGATCCAGTGGCAGATGAACGACGACACCGCCAGCAGCACACGCGAGTAGATGTAGGCGCCCGTCTTTTCGATCGCGAGCTCCCAGATCCGCAGCACCGACGTCTGGGTTGCCGGGTTGAGCGCCGAGCAGATCAGCCGGCGCAGCTTGGGCCCGTCTGCCACGAGATAGAAGGTGAACAGGCTGATCGTCAGTATCTGGAAGAGGATCGACACGACCGTCGCGCCGATCGACACCAGGTTGCCCGCCACGTTGGACGCCAACGACGCCGCAGCGCCGCCGTCGGAGAACTCCGCGAGAAGCTGATCTGTCTCGATTTCGATGTCGAACTGCTCGTTGAGCCAGGTCTCGATCTCGGTGATGTAACCCGGCGTCTCATCGACGAGCTTGGTCACCTGATCGGCGAGCAGCGAGCCCATCGCGATCACGAACAAGCCGAGCGCCAGGAGGATGAGCGCGAAGACAGCGAGCGTCGCGGGGCCGCGCCGCCATCCGCGCCTGGCCAACCGGTTGACGGCCGGCTCGATCGCGAACGACAAAAAGAGCGACACGAGCATCATCACGAGGAAGCTGCGGAGCTGCGAGAACATCCACTGCAGCACCGCGAGCGCGACGATTCCGGCCAGGAACAAAAGGATCGCCCTCGGCACCCAGCGGGGCATTCGATCGCGCTCGCTCCTGGCCCGTTCGGGTGCGGTCATGCGGGGCTCACACGCGTCACGACGTCATCGTGGATCATGCCGTTGGTGGCGACCCCGTTCCCCGAGGTGAACGAGGGGCGGCCGTCGAGATCGGTGAAGGTTCCTCCGGCCTCACCGATGATCACCGGCATCGGGGCCAGGTCCCAAGTGGAGCAGATCGGGTCGATCATCGCCTCGGCCTGCCCGCAGGCGACGAGGAAGTACCCATACGCATCACCCCAGGTCCGCAGCATCGCGCCATGGTCGCGGAGCCCGGCGAACGACAGGTCGTCGAAGGTCTCGTAGCTGCTCGTGTTGACGAGCGCCCCGTGGAGCTCCGCGTGCCCAGACACCGAACACCGGTGTTCACCGAGCCAGCAACCGATTCCTCGTCCCGCAGCCATCGTCAGCCCGAGCGCGGGGAGGTCGATCACTCCCACGACCGGCCCGTCGGCATCCACGAGGGCGAGCAGGGTGGAATAGAGCGGAACGCCTCGAACGAAGCCGCGCGTCCCGTCGATCGGATCCACGACCCACGTCCGCCGTCCGGCGACGACCTCACCGCCCTCCTCTTCGCCCATCACAGCGTCGGCGGGGTGGCTCACAGCGAGGCGCTCACGCACCAGACGCTCCGCCGCGCGATCCGCATCGGTGACTTCGGTGCCATCGATTTTGGAGTCGACAGCCAGGTCGGGGCGGCGAAACCACTCGAGGGTCAGGCGTCCGGCAGCCTGCGCGATGTCGCGGGCTTCGTCGACGAGGGCCTCGACATCGGAACTCACGCCGCAAGTGTTCCAGATCGAACGGGAGGGTTGGTGGCTCGGCTGCCAGTACCGCCCGCGAGGCACCCTCGCGTGGGACCATGTCCGAGTGGAGAGGCGTCGTCGTGGTCGTGGGGCGCCCGTTCCCTGGTGGGTCCACGCCGCCACCGTGGCGATCGTCGCGGGATCGATCGCTGTCGCCCTCGGAGGCCGCACGGTCGACGAAGCCCGGGGCGAACGCGGAGATGTCCTCAGCACCACTGTCGAGGGTCCGCCCGCCACGACTGCCATACAGCCTCCGCCGACAGAGGTGCCGACGCCACCCCAGATTCGTTTCGCTCCACCGACCACGACAACGTCATCTCTGCCCGAAGTCCTCCGCATCGAGCTAGTCGGCGACTCGCTTCTCGCCTCCGCGACCTCACACGTCGTCGCCGCGCTCCATGACGCTGTCGTGGGCGTCGATGCCGAACCCGGGCGCACGATCGCGCAGGGACGCCGCGCCATCGCGAACGCAGTTGCGGCGCGGCCCGACGCGGTCGTCATCGCGCTCGGGACCAACGACTGGGCGTCCCCGATCGACGAGCTCGCCGAGCACCTCGACGAGATCGGTCAGATCATCTCCGACGCCCCATGCGTTGTGTGGATCGACACCCAGGAGTTCCGCCCTGGTCTCGAACGGGTGAACAGCGAGGTCCGCCGTGTCGCCGAGCTCAGCCGCGACACGCACGTCGCCCGCTGGTCGATCCTCGCCGGACCACCCGAGTTTCACCTCGCGGACGGCTACCACCTCAGCGAGGATGGTCGGCTGTTGTTCGCCGGGCTGATCGAGACCGCGATCGACCTGTACTGCACCTGAGCCCGGTTCCCGAAGGGGCACCGCTCCGCGAGACGCTCAGTCGAACTCGGGTGCTCGCTTTTCGAAGAACGCGGCGATGGCCTCCTGCTGGTTCGGCGTTCCGATGAGAGCGCCGATGTGCTCCCGCTCGGCGGCGAAGCGCTCAGACGTCGATCGGTGGCTCGTGCCGTTGAGCAGGTCCTTCATGCGCCAGATCGCGTCGGGGCTCTTCGAGGCGATCTCGCCGGCGAGCTCCATGGCCTCGGCGTGCGGGTCGTCGCTGGTCCGGGTGGCGACGCCGAGCTCGGCAGCCTCGGTTCCCGAGATCATCCGGCCGGTGAAGTAGAGCTCCTTGGCCACATCGAGGCCCACCAAGGACGGCAGAAGCACGGAGGCTCCCATGTCGGGGACGAGGCCCCACCGGATCTCGAGGACCGACATCTTGGTGTCGGGATGGACAAGACGGATGTCTGGTCCCATCGCGATCTGGAACCCACCGCCGAGCGCATGACCGCTGATCGCACCGATCACCGGCACGCGTAGCTCCTGCCAGACCCAGGCAGCCTGCTGGCCGAGATGCGTGATCCGACCGTCGTTCGCAGCGAGCCCTTCTCCTGTGGGCTCGTCGCCACCGTCGCCCATGGCCTGAAAGGACTCGAGGTCGAGGCCCGCACAGAACGAGCGCCCCTCGCCGGACAGGACCACCGCCCGCACGTCGGACCGCTCCTTCAGGGCCTCCCCCGCCTCGACGATGGCGCGGAACATGCCCGAGTCCAGGGCGTTGAGCTTCTCGGGCCGGTTGAGCCGGACGTCGGCAATGCCGCCCTCGACGGTGACGGTGACGCGTTCGGACATGTGGATCTCCTCATCGGGACGACGTCCAGTGTGACCGGCGTCGCCCACCTGCCGCCACCGCGCTGGTGTTCGTGACCGCTTTGGGTACCGTCGACCCCTGTCGGCGCTCGTTCGGGACGCCGCGCGGTCGACAGAGAGGTGCGATGACCCCGATGCGCCGCTCGCTCGGCGGGATGGCCTCGCTCCTGTTCGTCCTCGCGTCGGTGGGCGGCTCAGAAGCGCTCGCCCAGTCGACCCCGTCTGAGGACACCGTCGAGGATGCGGACACTGTCCCTGATTCCAACACTGCCGAACCCGTCGTTCTCGACGACGTGGTCGTGACCAGCGAGGGCTACACCGTCGCGCTGGCCGAACTCGAAGAGGCTCGGGCCATTCTGGAGTCGGCCGAGGCGACGATCCGGCAGGGAGATTTCGCGATTCCCGACCTGCTCGTCGCCGTGGATCGCATGACGTCGGCGATCCCGCGGCTCGCCGGCCAGCTCGAGGCGGCGCGTGCAATCGGCAGCGCCGCGCGTTCCGATCTCGACGAGATGGCTGCGATCCGCTACGTCCTCGAATCGTCGGGGCCTCAGGGCCTCGAGCTGTTCTCCGACCCGACCGTGTACCAGCAGGCTCAGCGGCAGGCTGTGCTTCTGGAAGCTGCGGCTTCGCAGCGGCGACGGACCCTCGAGGCGGCAGCCGAGATCGATGACAACGCGAGCCGTCAGCTGACGGCAGCGACGACGGGGATCGACGAGGTGCGGGATTTGCTCGCTCGCCGGCGCCTCGAGGTGGGTCTGGCGATGTCTGATGCAGAGGCGGTCGAGGGCGATCTCGCCGAGCTGGAGCACATCACGAGCGTCGAGCGTCGCTTGGGCACCGTCGACGGAAGCGATCTCACCTTCGTCGCTCTGGAGGCCTACGTGACCGCCGCCGCCCATGGGGCCGTCGAGAGGCCGTCATGCGGCCTCGATTGGGCGCTACTCGCCAGTGTCGGTCGGGTCGAATCCCGACACGGCACCTACGGTGACAGCACTCTCGACGTCGCCGGCCAGACCGCCGACGACATCATCGGGATTGCGCTCGACGGCACACGCAACACGCGCGAGATCCGCGACACAGATGGCGGTCGCCTCGACGGCGATCCCGTCTACGACCGTGCGGTGGGTCCCATGCAGTTCATCCCCACGACGTGGGCTCGCTGGAGCCGCGACGGCGACGGCGACGGCATCGCCGACCCCCACAACCTCTACGACGCGGCGACTGCCGCGGCGGCCTATCTCTGTGCGGGCGGGGAGGTCCTCACCGCCGAGGGTGCCCGTCGCGCTGTGTTCAGCTACAACCGCAGCGAGACCTACGTCGACACCGTGCTCTCGCTGGCCGACGAGTACCGGCGGCTCGACATCACCGTGCAGTGACTCTCTTCGATCGATGGATCTGCGTCGACTGGAGCGCAGCCAGCCGTGCGACAACCGGATCCAACAGCATCTGGGTCGCGGACACCGGGGGCGCCGAGGGCGGCTCGCCGGCCGACGTGACGCTGGACAACCCTTCCACTCGCACAGCTGCCGGCGCGCTCCTCGCCGAGCGCTGCTCCAGCGAGAAGGGAGCCACACTGGTCGGCGTCGACGCCAGTCTGAGCCTCCCCGCGACCGGGCTGGACCGCCTCGTCCACCCGGGAGCGCCCTGGGATGACCTCGTGGCCCTCATCGACGGCTTGGTCGACGATGACGACGCCAACCGCAACAACCGGTTCGCTGCTGCGGCCGTCCTCAACCAGATGGCCGGCCGGAGCGACGGCCCCTTCTGGGGACATCCGCCCAATCAGCGCCATGAGGGATTGTCCGCAACCCGTCCGCCGTTTCCATGGGACGGACAGGTCGAGGAGTTCCGAGCCTGCGAAGCATCGATGAGGGCACGGAGACTCCGGGTGCAGTCCACCTGGAAGCTCGCTTATCAAGCGTCGGTGGGAGGCCAGTTCCTCATGGTCCTGGGCTGGCTGCGACGGCTCCGTCAGGCACTGCCACAGATTCGCGTGTTCCCGTTCGACACCGGGTTCGGGCAGGCGCCCCGGAGGGGTGAGGTGTGGGTGGCCGAGGTCTGGCCGGGCGAGTTCGACCTCGAGGGCCGGCATCCGGTTCGGGACGCGGATCAGGTGGACAGCACCGTGCGACGACTGCGCTCGCTCGATCATTCAGGGTCCCTGTCGCCGCTCCTGCAGCTCCCTGGTGAGGTCGACGCCGCCATCGCGCTGCGAGAGGGCTGGCCCGTCTCGCCCGCACTCGCCCTCCCCTGACTCGGATCCGAATGGGCGCGGCTCAACCGAGCCAGGGCCACCGCCGCGCTGCGATCTCGGGCGCCGGTGGTCCTTCGGTGTTCATCGGGAACGTCAGCACCGGCACTGCAAGCTGGCGGCTGATGCGCTCAGCGGGAAACAGCACGAGACGGGAGGTCGAACCCTGCGGGCGGGGTGCGAACAACACCACGAGATCGGCCCGCACCTCGGCGCGCTGCCGCACGACGGCTCCGGTGAAGCTCTCGGTGCGCAGCGAGCTCATGTGGAAGTCGACGTCTTTGGCCGCGCACCTCTCGCGGAGGCGTGCGACGACCTCGTCGTCGGGTTCGGCGGGCATGAGCACGTGCAGCTGGCTGCGCCATCGCTCGGCGACATCGACCAGCCATTCCGGCACTTCGATCTCGACCGGAGCGGCGATGAGCACCCGCTCGGGGAGTTCGACCTTCGAGGGGTCCGTCTCATCCGCCTCATCGGAATCGGTCGCCCAACCCCGCAGATCACGGGCGACGAGAATCGGCCCGAAGAGCTCGAACAACACCACAGACCCGAGGACCACCGTCGCGGCCTCGACGCCACTCCCGGGCACCGACTCACTGGCGAGCACCGCCAGACCGACGGCCACGCCCGCCTGTGGCGTCAGGTTGACCCCGAGCCGCAGCGACATTCGCCAGCCCAGGCCTCCGATCAGCCCTCCGAAGAGGCCACCGACGATCTTCGCCGCCACCCGGACGAGGATGTACGCGGCTCCCACCGCGCCGACCTGGGTGACATCGTCCAGGTGAATGGACGCCCCTGCGAGGGCGAAGAACAGCAGGTACAGCGGCTGTTCGATGGTCTTGATCGTACGGAACAGGCGGACCGAGAACACTTCGGGAGACACCGTCGCCGCCGTCGCTCCCGCGACCAGGGCGGCAAGGGGCAGAGAGATCTCGAGCCACTCCGCGACCGACCAACCCAGCAGGATGTGCACCAGCACGAACAGAAGAAGCTCGCCAGACGTCTCGATCTGGAACCCGAGGCGACTGATCATCCAGCCGCCCACGAGCCCGAGAACGGTGCCGCCGATCCCGAGCTGAATGAAGTCGACCACTGCAGCCGAGACATCGGCGTCCTGGTCCGCCAGGATCGTCGCGATCGGCAACACCGCGGCGAACGTGACGGTCGCGAGCGCGTCGGACACCGCATGGGTCCCCACGACCCCCGTGGGATAGGACCCCGCGGCGCGCACCGACGACACGATGTGCGCGATGGTCATCGGGGCGCCGGCCCCGGCCAGTGCCGCCAACAGCAGCGCCACCGGTCGATCTGCGCCCACGGCTCGCGTGACGAAGAACACCGCGACGGCGCTGAGGGCGTACTGCACCACGCCAGTGGTCACCGTCCATTTGGCCGCACGAAGAGCCCGGGTGGACACTCGCTCCCCGATCACGAACATCAGGACCGCGAGCGCAACCTCGGTGATCGGCCGAAGCGACTGGAGCTCGTGCTCGTTGATCAGCTCGATCCCCGATGGACCGAGAGCCGCGCCGACCAGCAAAAAGGCGACCAGCTCGGGCAAGTGACGGCGCGCGAGGAGGCGACTCGCCAGATAGGCGAGCCACGCGAGGATCGCGAACGCCGCGAGCGTGGAGCTCATCGCGCGGTCTCAGCTCGGGGGTTCGGCAGGATCAGTCGCCGGTGACGGGCTCGAAGTTGGGGTCTCGCCGCTCGACGAAGCTCTGAACGCCCTCTTTGAAGTCGGGGCGCTTCAGGGACTGTGCCATCAACGCATTCGATTCCTCGAGGCCCGAGGTTCGGTCCATGTCCAGTTGACCCCACACCTGGCGCTTCATCTGGGCCATGGACCACGGTGCGCTGTACGTGCCGAGGTCGCGGGCGTAGGAGATCGTTGCGTCGAGCAGTTCTTCCGGTGCGTAGACCCGGCTGACGACGCCCATCTCCTTGGCCTCCTCGGCCAGAAAGACCCGCCCGCTCATGAGTATGTCGAGCGCATTGGAGGGGCCCACGACGCGCGGGAGCATGTAGGACACGCCGTGCTCCGCGATGAGGCCGCGGCGGGCGAAAGCCGAGGTGAACTTGGCTCCCTCGGCTGCGAAGCGGATGTCGCACATCATGGCGTGCACGAAGCCGAGCCCCGCACACGCGCCGTTGATCGCGGCGACCACCGGCTTGGGGATGGTGAGTGCGTAGTCGTGGCGCTCGTCGCGCAGCCGGGGTCGATCGCCTCCGGCACCGCCGCCGATGCCCTGGAGCATGTCCATGTCTGCACCCGAGCAGAAGCCTCGACCTGCACCAGTGACGACGATGGAGCGCGCTTCGGTCGAAGCCGCGGCGCGATCCAGGGCGTCGAAGTAGCCAGAGCCCAGCTCACCCGTCCACGAGTTGAGGCGCTCTGGCCGGTTCAACGTGATGATGGCAACGCCGTCGTCCTCGTCGTACAGAACTGGTGCGTCGGTGTCGTTGGATGTGCTCATCGCTCCCCCTGGGTCGGCCTGGGGCAACGATAGTGGACGGACCTGCGTCAGCCGCGTGCCGTCTCGGCAATCTCGACGGCGTCCATCGTGTCGCCGACGCCGATCGTCAGCGCCACATCCATGCCCTCGGTGACGAAACCGAACAGGTTGTACGCCTTGTCGAGCTTGCGAGTGCAGTCGTCGATGCAGATGAAGAACTGGCTGCCGTTGGTGTTGGGGCCTGCGTTGGCCATCGCCACCGCGCCGAGCGTGTACTCACCGCTGACCGGCTCGTCCTCGAAGCGATAGCCGGGACCACCACGGCCGCTGCCCTCGGGACAGCCACCCTGGATCACGAAGTCCGGGACGACACGATGAAAGGTGAGGCCGGTGTAGTAGCCGTCTCTCGCCAGGTTGACGAAGTTGTTCACGGAGTTGGGGGCGAGCTGTGGATCGAGGTCCATCACGATCGTGCCCTTGGAGGTACCGAGGGTCACCCGGTAGATCGTGTCGGTGTCGATGTTCATCTCAGGCGCTGACGGCATGAGGGGCAACACTACAGGTCGGTCGCTGCGTGGCCGGCAGCCCCGTAGGGTTGTCCGTTCAGTCGGTGCTGCGCAGCGTGTGTCCGACCAGAGCACCGGTGTGCTCGCCGCGCTCCATGAAGACCTCGCCGTTCACGAGCGTGTAGTCGTAGCCCGCACCGCGCTGGACATAGCGCCCCGCGCCACCGGGGAAGTCGTGCACGTACTCCGGTCCCGACAGTGCTAGCCCGTCCATGTCGATCACGTTGACATCGGCGTACCCGCCCTCGACGATGCGTCCTCGATCGCTGAGCCCGAAGAGGTCCGCGGTGTCCGAAGTGATACGACGGATGCCTTCCTCGAGGGTGAAGTGGCCCGTGTCGCGCACCCAGTGGCTCAAGAAGAACGTGGGCTGGCTGGAGTCCATGATCTGGCCGACATGGGCGCCCGCATCGGCCAGACCCATCACCACCGAGTCGTGCTCGAGCATCCGCTCGATGGCGTCGAAGTCCTGGTTGAGGACGGGAAGGCTGAGCATCACAGCGCCGTCGCTGCGGTCCGTCTCCTCCAGGAACAGCTCCACGGGACTGATCCCACGGGCTGCGGCCTGGGCTTCGAGCGTCTCGTCGGGGCCAACGCGGTAGTTGGGATCGGTCGCGTCGAGCAGATACAGGCGGCTCAGGTCGACGAGCGATCCCGCCATCCCCGTCGAGTTCGCGACATCGCTCGTCGCCTCCTCGATCATCTGTGCACGGGTCTGGGGATCGCGGATCATCGCCAGCTTCTCGTCGACGGTCTTGTGCCGCATCGACCGCCAGGTGTCGCCAGCTCGGTCCCAGGGGGTCCGGTGCTGGATGCCGAGGACGACGCCGATCGAACGGCAGGTGGTCTGCGGGCGGAGCTGGGCTCCTGCCTCGTTCTCGTCGCTGACGTAGCCGAGCACCATGTCGCTCATCTCGGGCTTGCGAGCCGAGTACACGAGGCCGAACGTCGACGGGCGCCCGCTTCGGCGGGTGATCTCGCCGAGCACTTCGATCTCGTGCTTTCCACCTGCGAAGTCCGGACCGGCTGCTTCGAAGCGCGGCGCCGACTCGAACACGCCGCGGCCGTGCTTGCCGAGCACGTCGGCGAAGGCGTAGAGCTCGTCGTCGTCTGCGAACGTGCCGGGAATCGGACGACCGTCTGGCGTGCGATGCAAAAGGGTGCGGGAGGTCGAGAAGCCGAGCGCACCGGAGCCCATCGCCTCATCGACCAGCTCGCACATCCGGGCGACCTGCTCGGTGCTGGCGGGCGTCTCGTCGAGGCTGTCCTCGCCCATGACGTGCCACCGCACGGCGACGTGGCCCACCATGCCGCCGACGTTGATGCCCTTGGGCATGCGGTCGAGGAAGTCGAGGTACTCGCCGTAGCTGCGCCAGTCCCAGGGAAGGCCCTGCATGATCGAGTCCTTGGGGATGTCCTCGACACTCTCCATGACTTCGGCGATGTACTCGATGTCCTCGGTCTTGACCGGTGCAAATGTGACACCGCAGTTGCCCATCACCACCGAGGTGATGCCGTGCCAGCACGAGCTCGAGCCGATGGGGTCCCACGCGAGCTGCGCGTCGAGGTGGGTGTGAATGTCGACGAAGCCCGGCGTGACCACCTTGCCGGTCGCGTCGAGTTCGCGGGCGCCGGCACCCTCGATCTCGCCGACCGCGACCACCCGCTCGCCGCTGATCGCCACGTCCGCGATGCGGCCGGGTGCTCCGGTTCCGTCCACGACCAGGCCGTTCCTGATCACAATGTCGTATCGGAGGGCAGTGTCGTATCGGAGGGCAGTGTCGTAT